>NZ_JBLXIK010000005.1:0-35008 GCF_048269565.1 Maricaulis sp.
ACGCTACTTCTGCAAGATCAAACACTTCCGACGTGTCGCCACACGCTTCGACAAGCTCGCCAGAAACTTCCTCGCAGCAGTCGCCATCGTCTCAGTCAGACTCTGGCTCAGACATTATGAGTCCATGACCTAGAAGCGCCGCCAGACGGACAGGAATACCGAGCGTTCCTCGATCGAATTGCGGCCGGCCGGCGTCAGGGCGGCGCCGAGATGATATTCCAGCTGGCCGATTTCGCGCCCGATCGAGACTTGCAGCTTGTGTTGCTCGAACTCGCGCACACCCGGACGCGGGTCGTCGAGGCTCCAGACTGAAAACGACTGGGCAAACAGGTGCCATCGCGGGCGCGGCTGCCAGCCCAGCGTCAGATCCAGCCGTGCTTCATCGGAAAACTCATCCTCGCGCCGCCGATAGGCGAGCTGGGCATCGGCGAAGACGTCGCGGCCCAGACTGGTGCCCCACAGCAGACGCCCTTCCCAGGCATTGCCGCCATCGCCGAGTGGCTGGTCGGAGATATTCTCCCCTGCCCCCGGCAAGATGGCCATCGCCTGCAGCGACAGGACCTGATGCTCCCCGGTCATCAGAAGACCACGCAGCCCCAGCTCGGTGGCCGCAAACCCCTGAGCGCTGTCGAAATCGGGACCACTGCGGCGTTCGACGGTCTGCCAGGCCAGGCGCGAGACCAGGGTGAGGCGCTCGCTCAGCCCGTACTCGAGATACAGCGCCAGTTCGTCCTTGTAGAAATAGCCATCCTCGCGCCGGTCACCAGCAGCGTCGAATGCCGCTTCGGCCCGGTCAAGCAATGTCGTGGAGATCAGCAGACCCTCGCCGCGCGGCTGCGGCCAGGCCCCGGCATCGACCGGGGCGGTGACTGCAGCCAGCACCAGCGGCGCGATCAGGTATCGAAACCGGGGCTTTCGCGGCGAACGCGGTCGAGCAAGGCAGCCCAGGCGATTTCCTTGAAGAACTCGTTGCTCGAGATCTCCGAGGATTGTCCAAATACCCGATCCTGCATCTTCTGATCCCATTCGATCAGCTCTCCGCCGGCCTGTGCCATGACCTGAATACGGCACGCGCGCTCAAGTAGGTAAATCCGAATATACGCGCTAAACGGGTGATCGCCAACCGACAAGGTTCCATGGCTGGACAGAATCATCAGGTTCTTGCTGCCAAGGTCGGCGACAAGGCGTTGTTTTTCATCCGCTTCCAGCGCAATGCCCTCATAGCCGTGATAGGCCACATCATTGAAGACATTCATCGCCAGCTGGGAGATGGGCCGCAGCCCGCCCTTCTGCGCCGCGACGGCAACGCCGGCGTCGGAATGCAGGTGAAGCGCAACCTGCACGTCCTCGCGTGCCGCGTGGATGGCCGAGTGGATGGTGAAGCCAGCCGGATTGATGCCATAGCGCGCCGGCGGCAGGACATTGCCTTCCAGATCGACCTTCACCAGGTTGGACGCGGTCACGTCCTCATAGAGCAGGCCAAAAGGATTGAGCAGGAAATGCTCGTCCGGGCCGGGCACCCGCATCGAGATGTGGGTGAAGAACAGATCGTCCCACCCGTGCATGCGCACCAGCCGGTACAATGCCGCGAGATCGCAGCGCGCTTTCCATTCCTCGGCCGAAACCTGGTCCTGAACCGAGATTGTCGCTTGGTCGTCCATTCTTACCTCCCGCAAGGTTTTTCGATTTTATGGTTCCAATCATCCGCCGCCTGTGCGGCGGGGTCAAATGTCCTTTGCCAGCCGCAGGCCGGAAAACTGCCAGCGCGCCCGGGGCGGAAAGAAGTTCCGGTAGGTCGGGCGGACATGCCCGGCCGCTGTTGCACACGATCCGCCGCGCAAAACGTATTGGCCGCTCATGAACTTGCCATTGTATTCGCCCACCGCGCCGGGCGCCGGGCGATAGCGTGGATAGGGCGCATAGTCCGAGCGCGTCCACTCCCAGACGCCACCATACATCTGGCGCAGCCTGCCGTCCTGCGGCGCAGAGACACCGGGATGCGCCGCCTGGCCCGGCACGGCAAACCGCCCGTCCGTCCCGGCCGCCTGCCGGGCGGCATATTCCCACTCGCGCTCCTCGGGCAGTCGGGCTCCGGCCCATTCCGCATAGGCCGCCGCCTCGTAGAAGCTGAGATGCACCACTGGCGCGTCCGGATGCGGCGTGTCCTCGCCATGAAGGGTAAATTCGCGCCACCCGGCCCCGTCGCGGCGCCAATAGAGCGGCGCCTGCCAGCCTTCGGCGTTGAGCGCAGCCCAGCCATCCGACAGCCAGAGCGAGGGTGTGCGATAACCATCATCCTGGATGAAGGCCGCGTACTCGCCATTGGTCACCGGCCGGTCTGCAAGCGCGAAGGGCGTCAGGACGGCCTGGTGGCGCGGTCCTTCATTGTCGAACTGAAAGGGCAGGCCCTCGGCCCCGAACTCGAACACGCCGCCATCAAAGGCGACCCAGGACGCCCCCGGCTCCCCGTCAGACATTGTGTCACCAGCCAGTGCCGGCCAGGCAGCCGGGGCGAAGGGGTGGTGAGAGAGCACATGTTTGATGTCGGTGAGAATGAGTTCCTGATGCTGTTGTTCGTGCGCGAGCCCCAGCCGCACGACCGGTTCCAGGCGCGCCTGTTCCGCCTCGTCTAGCCCGCCGAGCAGGGTCATCATCGCCGCGTCGACATGGTGGCGATAGGCCAGCACTGCCTCCAGGCCTGGCCGCGACAGAAACCCTCGCTGCCCACGCGGATGCCGGTCCCCGATCGCGTTGTAGTACGAGTTGAAAAGGAAGTTGTAGGTCGGATCATACACCCGATAACCGGTGAGCATCTCCTGCAACAGGAATGTCTCCCAGAACCAGCTGGTATGCGCGAGATGCCATTTGGTCGGGCTGACATCCTCCATGGTCTGGATGAGCATGTCCTCGCAGTCGAGCAACTCTACCATTGCTTGTGTATCAGCTCTCACCCGCGAATATTCAACCGTGAGTATTGGCCCAGACATATCCTTCACTGCCAGTCGCCTCCGGCCTCAGCCTCATTAACAAGTTTTCAAGGCCAACCAGTCTTAATGACCCAGAACAATAAGCCAACACATGCCAGGTCCATGGTCAGCAACTCTGCACAAGCTATAGCCCAACTCGCACAATTGCGGGACCCCACCAAGCGCAGTCAGCTTGCGCTGGGCGTCACGGAAATGTGCCTGGCGCAACCGCTGTCGCCAACGGCCGAGCCGGTCGCAGGCGAATTGCTGGTGACGCTTTCGGGCACGCTCGACCTGCCTACCAAGATCGCCATGGTCGAGAAGCTGTCAGCGTCCGAATGGGCCCCGCATGCGGCCATCCGGCACTTCGCCTTCGATGAAATCGAGGTGGCTTGCATCGTCATCCGCAAGAGCCCGCGTCTGACGCAGCGGGATATGATCAGCCTTGCAGAAACCGGTTCCGTAGACCACCGGCGGCATCTCGCCAGTCGCCCCAATCTCTGCCCCGCCATCACCGACGCCCTCGCCAAACCGGCTGAGGCGGTGATCCTGCGGGCGCTGGCCAACAACTGCACGGCCCAGATCAGCGAATCCGCACTGGACATCTGTCTCGGCGTCGCCCGGGAGCACATGAAGCTGCGCGAGGCCCTCGCGCGCCGGCATGACCTCTCGGCCGACTATGCGACCCAGTTATGCATCATGCTGCCGGAGAACTGGCGCGAGGACCTGTACCGCCGTTTCGGCCTCGACAAGGAACATGTCGAGGGCCTGGCCGTCGAGGCGGCGCTCAACGCGACCCCGGCCGGCGTCGACAGCGAAGCCTCCGAGGCCGTGGATGCTGCAGAACAGTCGGGGGCCCTCACGGGCAATTATGCCCTGACCGCGCTGCGCGCCGGAAAATTCGCGATCTTCGACCATGCGGTCGCCCGTCTGTGCGGCCTGACGCCAGCTCAATGGCGCGTCGCGCTGACCATGGGCGGTGTGCGCGCTGCGGCCATGGCCTGCCAGGCCAGCGGCCTGGACCGGACCGATTACCCGACCGTCCACCGGGCCTTGCAGCGGACCGGGCGCATGCATCAACAGCTCGAAGGCGAGGCCATGAACGCGGCCGCCAATGTGTTCCGGATGTACGGTCCGGATAAAGCTGCCACAGTCTTGCGTCAGCTCGGAAGCAGGTCTTGAATGGGCGCCGGTCATAACGGACGCTCCCTTGCCCCCTTCCCTTGCATTTCTCGCCAGCCCAAGACCTGACGCCAAGGCCGCCAAGGCACGGCTTGAAGCGCAATATGGTCATGTTCCGCTCAACGAGGCGGACATTATCGTCGCCCTTGGCGGCGACGGCCTGATGCTCGACGCCCTGCACGCGGCACTGCGGACCGGCGCCAGCGTCTACGGCATGAATTTCGGCTCGGTCGGCTTCCTGATGAATGAGTTCCGGCAGGATGACCTGCTTGCCCGGCTCGCCGATGCGGAACAAGCCCGGCTTCACCCGCTGCGCGCCACCGGCGAAGATGTCTACGGTCATCCCTTCCAGGCCCTGGCGATCAATGAGGTCTCGCTGCTGCGCGGAACGCGCCAGACCGCGAAAATCCGCATCAAGATCGATGGCCGCGACCGTATGGGCGAGTTGCAGGCAGACGGCGTGCTCGTCGCCACCCCGGCGGGCTCAACCGCTTATAATCTCTCCGCGCACGGCCCGATTCTGCCCCTCGACTCCAAGGTTCTGGCGCTGACGCCGATCAGCGCCTTCCGGCCGCGGCGCTGGCGCGGCGCCCTGCTGCCGCACACCGCCAAGGTCGGTTTCGAAATCGTCGAACCGCGCTTGCGACCGGTTCATGCCGTCGCCGACAACCAGGAATTTCGTGAAATTGTCCGCGTCGATGTCGTGGAAGCCAGCGATGTGACCCTTACAATCCTGTTCGATCGCGGGCGCGACCTGGCCGAGCGCATCCTCACGGAACAGTTCGAAAGTTAGGCCTGCTTAGGGGGCCGTTAAGCACCCCGCGCTACAGTGACGCATGGTAATTGAGTTCGGACCTCTCTCCGCGAGACAATGACTATGGCGCTCGAAGACATCCTGTCCCAAACCCGCGTCCTCGTCGTCGACGACAACGCGGCACTGCGCGGCGTCCTCAGGGTTTCGCTGCAGGCCTTCGGCTGTGCCAGGGTCACGGAGACCGGAACCGTGACGCAGGCGCTCGAACTTCTGAAATCGCAACCGGTCGACCTGGTCATCACCGACTGGAAGATGAAGCCGCGTGACGGCATTGACCTCGTGAGCAGCATTCGCTCGCCGCTCACCAGCCCCTGCCCGGGCCTGCCCGTGATCATGCTGACCGCCTATGCCGATACCGACCGCATCCGCCAGGCCCGCCGGGCCGGCGTCAATGCCTTCCTGATCAAACCCGTCACCGCAGCGGCGCTCGCCGGCTGCCTGCGCGACGTGCTCACCGGAGAGCACAATATCGTGGAATGCGACACCTATGTCGGCCCCGAACGCCGCATGGCCGACCGCACGGACCAGACAGTTCCGGCCGCGCAACTCACAGCTTCCCATTAAGAGGATCTCACCCATGGCCAAACACAATCCCGACGTCGAGATGATCGCAGCGCCCAACATGCTGCAAATCAAGGTCGGCGGCCCGATCGGTGCGGCCGACCTGCATCTGATCGAGAAGGCAGAGAATGCCCTCAACGACATGCGGTCCGACTTCGCGCTCTGGCTGGAGGACGAAGTGGTGAAGCTCGAGGAATCGGCCGCGATCGTCCGCAAGGCCGGCCTGAAGGGCCAGGAGGGCGAAGACCTCTTCATCCGGGCCCATGACCTGCGCGGCCTCGGTTCGACCTATGAGTTCCCGATCATCACCCGCTTGGCCTCATCGATGACCAAAATCATCGACATGCCGGAGAAACGCCAGGTGGCACCGGTCGCACTGGTTCTGGCGCATGTAAATGCCATCCGCGCGGCACTGGTGCAGAATATCCGCGACACAAGCGATCCGGTCGCGGCTGAACTGGCTGATGAACTCGAAGTGATGGCGACCGCCTTCGCGGCGCCCTGGAAGGACGAGGCTCAGCCGGCAGCGGCCAGGGGCTGAGCGTCCTCGGCGAACCGCCGCAGCATGTAATCCAGATCGTCTTCAGGAATGCCCTGGAACCGCGTGATGGCCCGCTCGGCCAGGACACGGCGGAAATGCTCGCGGCTCTCGCCGTCATGCGGCATTTCCGTGGCATGATAAACGTCCAGACCAGCCCGGATCGCCGGGTAAAGCCGTGGCGGCATGCCGGTGCGATCATAAATCGCGCGCAAGCCCAGCGGACCGGCATCATGGACCAGCAGCCAGGCCTTGGCATGTGGCAAGCCGGACAATTCGGCAAAGGCATGTTCGACAAACACCACATGCCCGCGAAACAATGCACGCAGGATCAGTGACGGCGTCAGCCGGCTGTTCAGGCGCAATTGCTGCACGAAATGCTTGGGATCGTGCGCAAGGCCGGCCTGGTCGACCAGATCGATGGTCGCGCGTTCGCGCGCGCCCTCCGCAATCTCGACAGCCATTTGTGGCGGCAGGGCATGGTTCTTGACCAGACGGTTCAGGGCCTGGTCGCTAACGTGGGAAATCAGGCGCTCGGTAATGTCGAGCGGCAGGTGCGAACGGGCCACGAAGGCGTCCATGACAGGCTGGCACTCGCAAAACTCGCTGAACGCGCGCTGGTAGGCGGCTTCATCAAAATCAGCCCCATCATTGGAGGCGGCAATCCCGACGGCCTTCTCGTCCATGGAATCCAGAATTTCATGCACGACAATGGCCGAGACCTGATCGCGCGCCGCGACGGCGCAAAGCTTGGCCGAGCTCGCCGAGTGCAGGATCTCGATCAGATCTTCGTCAGTCAGGACAGGCGATGACAACAGGACAGGTGCCGCCACCGAGTCGACATCATCGGCCAGCTTCAGCGCGATATCGTGAGGCAGGTTCGGGGACTGGCGCAGCGTGACGGCCATGGCGCGGCGCACCAGTTCGGCCGCATCGCGGGCAATTACGTCTAGAATGTCCCGGGCCGCTGCGCGCTCGACATCTGTCAGGCTGGCCGCGTCAATGCGGTGACAGATCTTGCGCGCGGCCAGGGCACGGTCCTCTGCCGTCTCCCCGCGCACCAGACGGCGAACATCGGTTTCTGTCAGGCGATTACGCAGCGCGACGACACTCATGGTTTTCCCGAATTCTTTCAGACCTTAATGAAATCTAACGCCGACATGCTTAATGAAAGCTTGCCGCCGCGCCCGCCGGTTCAGGTTTCGCGCGTCCGCGCCGAGGCCGGCGCATCAAGCGATGCCAGAATCTCGACCAGCGCCGGTGACAATTCGCCATCCCCGACCCGATGGCTCCCCGGATTAAGGGCCCCTGAATAGCGGCCTGAGGGCAGGCCTGATGCCGGCCTGGACGCCATCAAGGGGTCGGACACGACCGCAGCAAGGTTGACCACCGGACGCTCTCCGGTCAGCGAGGCGAGGACTTCGCTGGCAGAACGGGCGCGGTTGCCATCAAAAAAAATGGGTCGATTGGCCTGGGCCGCCTGCGGGAATAACTCGTCGGCGCGGATTTCCGGCGATCGTTCGGCCGCTGCGATCAGGCCTGCCGCACCGTTGGCACCAAGGAAATGGGCCGCGTAGAGCTCGCCTCCCGAGGCCGGCCGGCCCAGGCGCGACTGAATAACTTGCGCGTTCTCCGCCGCAAGCTCGCCGGCCATGCGCGCCGCCGTCTCCGGCTCGAATCGCAGATTGAGGATACGCTCGCGCTCCGCCGGATCAGCAACGGTCAGGCGGCCATTCTCGCCCTGGACAATGGATTGCGCCGCATCGCCATGGCCGTGTTCGGCACCATGGCGTTGCATGACGCCCAGCCAGGTCTGCTCGATGAACTGGTACATGCCGGCGGCACTCGAGGTCGATGCCTGGGCGGTCGCGTCAAAATTGCTCTCCCGTGCCGCGGTGCGCAGCAGGAAGTTGAAATCGGTGCCGGTTTCCTGCGCCGCCTGGCGGATCAACCGCGTCGTGGAGTCCTGCTGGCTAATTTCAATCGGGCTGACCACGTCAGATCTCCGCAATTTTGCTGAATCGAATCGATTTCCAGCATCGGGGCTTCACGCCTAACCGCGCGTTAACGATAATTGAGTTCCGGGGTCGCGAAATCGTGCTACTCTGGATTGAAGGTCACTCAAAAGGAAGCAGGAGATGAGTCGTTTTCATTTTGCAGTCTTGGCCGCCGTGGCCGGAACGCTGGCATTCAGCGCCCCATCCGCGGCCGAACGCATCCGCCTGGTCAATATCAGCGGCTACAGCGTGATCGACAACCAACACATGATCCTTGAGGGCGGGCCACGGCACCACTATCTGGTGACCCTGCGCAATCCTTGCCATGGACTGCGCAGCGGGGTCGAGGTCGGCCTGAGCTTCCCCTCCACCACGACGCTCTACACACCCTTCCTCGAATATGTGTACACGCGGGACGATGGTCGCTGTTTCATTGAAACGATTGAACCCGTCGACAGTGTGGAGGCTGCGCGCGTTCTGATCGAAGAACGCGCCGCCGAGGAGGAAGGCGACAGCGCCGCATCCCCGGACGAGCAGGACTGACAATCACCGCCGCGGCCGGGGCTTCAGCCGGATTTGTCCGCTCCCTGGCCCGGCGGCCGCCTCCGTAAAAGCGCGCATTTGCCCACCCAACACAAGTGCCGGTAAACCACTCTGCGACTTGACCACCCATTAACCATCCTCGTTAGGCGAACGTTACACATAAACCGGCATGATCGGTCCAGAACGGGGCAATCTACAGAACGGGGTCGACATGAAGAACTTCCTGCTGCGCACATCCGCCACGCTGCTGCTCACGACTTCCGTGGGCTCGCTCCTCATCCCCGCCGCCTTCGCCTTGGGTGATCGGGACGACACGACGGCGAGCACGGAATCGGAATTCATCCTGCCCTATAGCGGCGATATTGACCCCTTCCACGGGGACATCGACCCTTTCCACGGCGACATCAACCCGTTCCACGGGGACATCAATCCCTTCTATGGCGACATTTCACCTTTCTGGGGCGACATCAGCCCTTTCTGGGGCGATATCGATCCATTCAACGGCGATATCAGCGCCTTCTGGGGCGACATCGACCCCTTCCACGGCGACATTGACCCCTTCCATGGCGACATCGACCCATTCTACGGCGATATCGGCGCCTTCTGGGGTGAGGTCGGGCCACTGTGGGGCGACATCAATGCCTTCTGGGGTGATATCGATCCCTTCACCGGCGACGCTGCCACCCTCGCCGCCCAGCTGGAAACCCTGTTTGGGCAGGCCGAAGCGGTCTTCGGGGCCGCCGTGGAGGCGCAAACCGGGCAGTCCTTCCGCCGGGACTTCCTGCAGGCGATTCTGGCACGCTACGGCATCGACCCTACCGATCCCGATTCGCTCGAACGGGTTTCCGCTCAACAACGCTCGGCCTTCTTCCTCGCCTTCTATGATGGCCTGATGAATTTCTCCGGCACCGACCGGGTCGACCACTGGATGGCGGCAGTCAACTGGTCTCCGGCCCTGTCCCAGGCGACCGGCGGTGGCGATGGCGTCATGGTTGGATTGCTCGACTTCTCCTTCCAGCAGGATGAGGTCCTGGGTGTCCGCTCGCTGGCGGTCCGCAATCCTGTCTTCAATCATGGCGCCGCTGTCGCCAGCCTGATCGGCGCTGCTCATGATGGCCAGGGCATCATGGGAGTCGCTCCAAACGCTGACTTCAGCACCTATGATCCCTTCGACGAGACGATGAGCACAAACTGGGATGAAGTGCGCACCGGTCTGTTGAGCCTCGCCGAATCCAACCCCGACATCATCAATCTGTCACTGGGCATTCCCGGCTGGACCCTGCACCAGGAGTGGGGCCGCGTTTTCAGCGACCGGGAGGTCGCGCGCGCCACCCGTGACACCCTTCTGGTCGTAGCCGCCGGCAATGACGGGCAGGCCCAAACCACGGACCTCGACTGGACCGGGGTCCGGACGGTGGAGAACCTTCTGATCGTCGGATCGGTCGACCCCAATGGTGAAATCTCGTCCTTCTCCAACCGCCCCGGCACAGCGTGCCTGACCGTGCGCGGACGTTGCGAGAGCGGCTACCGGCTGATGGACCGCTTCCTGGTCGCCCCCGGAGAACTCCTGCTCGCCTCTGATGGCGAGGGCGATGTGACGCGGGTTACAGGCACGTCCTTCTCGGCACCGCTGGTCACCGGCGCGGCCGCGCTTGTGCTCGGTCGCTGGAGCTGGCTCGAAGCAGAAAACGTGGCAGACCTTTTGCTGTTCTCGGCCGAGGACCTCGGCGCCCCCGGGGTGGATGAGGTCTATGGCTGGGGCCTGCTGGATATCGATGCCGCCATGTCGCCGCTCGACATGTCGGATCTGGTGCACCTGGAACGCTCGCATCGCGGCCGGGGACGCAGCAGGCATTACCGCGAACGCTCGATTGACGTGCTTTCTCTGGCCAGCGGCCGGCTGTCATTCCGCTCGCCGGACGACAACACCGTCACGGTGTTCGAGCCGATCGGCGACACCTATCGCGATTTCGAAATTTCGGTTGCCGACCTGATGTTCGACGATTCCAGCCGCGACCGGAACGCGCGCGCCAATGCCGAAACCTATTTGCGAGAACGCACCTGGTGGCTGGTCAATGGGCGGCGGTTCAATGATGCCGGCGAAACGGTCCAGCAGCTTTCGCCCGATGGCCGCTTCCAGATCACCAGCATTGCTGCAGCGTCTGATCCGCGCGCGCCGGTCACCACCAGCGCCCTGCCCTACCAGATCAGCCTCAGCTTTCGCGACACTGAAACCGGACGCGAAATGCGCATCGGTTCCGGCGAAGGCGCGATGGCGCTGAACGGACAGGACGGCTTCGGTCTGTTCTCCGATCACCGCCCGGAAACCGGCGGCGTCAATCCCGTGCTCGGCTTTGCCTCAGGCGGTGCCTACGCCATGTCGACCGTTTCGCTCGGCAGCCGCACCCGCCTTGCCCTCGGGGTCACGACCTCACAGGACGAGCATGTGTTCATCAATCCGTTCAGCGGCGAGGAACAGGCCCTGGTCGAGGGTATAGCCAGCTACCAGGCCACCGCCATCCTCGCCAGCGTCAGCCATGAGGTCCACCGGGATCTGACCCTGCAACTGAGCTATACCGCGCTGCAGGAGGCCACCGGCCTGCTCGGCGCGCAAGGCAGCGATGCTCTCGGCCTGGAAGGCGGCGCCACGACCGACGCGCTGACGGTCGGCGCCGAGGCGCGTCTGCCCCTCGCGGTGACCCTGAGCAGTTCGGCCACGCTGGCCCGAACGCGTGCTGCCGGTTTCGACGATTCCCTGTTGAGCCTGCCCGACGGCACCGTTTCGAGCGCCTTCCAGCTGACGGCCCGGCGCGATGGTGTTCTGGGTGCCCGGGACGCGATCCGCTTCAGTCTGATCCAGCCGCTGCACGTGGAGTCCGGCGCGCTCCAATACAGCTCGACCATGGTCGTCGATCGCACCACCGGGGAACTGGGGACCGATCTGCAGCTGTGGGAACTCGGGGGCCAGCGTCCGCTCTATGCGGAGCTCCTCTATGCCATGCCACTGTTTGACGGGCGTGCGGACATGAGCCTCTTCACCCGGGCAGAACTGGCGGGCGAGACTTCGGCCCAGGACGTGGCTGGCATGGCCACGGGCGCGCGGTTCCGTCTCGAATTCTGACCGTCGCCAACGCGAGCCCACAATTTGCGCATCCTGCCGCCGCGCCCGCTACGGGGGCGGCGGCACTTGCCTGGCAGCCACAAAGGGGAGCTGCCGGCCGATCGTCTGCGTCTGCCGGTCAGCGCGCCGGCATATTCGCGCGAATTTAATCTTTTTCCTGCAACTTGATAGCGAAACGAGATCGAACCAGCCGTTGTCAGGATTGGAAATGCCCCGCGTCAACGAAACCAGCTGCCCCGCAATCACCCCGGCCCGGGATGTGACGTCATGATCATCTGGCGTCTTCCGGCAAGCGCACTCAGTGCCCTCGTCCTCCTGGCCAGCCCGGCCGCGGCGGTACAGACACTCGAACCCGAGATCGAGACGGCGAGCGTCGAGCTCATTACCTTCGACTCCGAAATCGCCGCCGCACGCGCCAATATGATGGCCAATCCGAACCTGGCGCTGTCGCATATCGCCACGGCCGAGGCCCTGCTCGCAGCGCGCCCGCCCTCCAGCGAATCCGACCTGGACCTCGCGACCGTCGGCTGGTTGCACGCGGAAGCCGTAACCCGGCTCGGACGGCCGATTGAGGCCAGGCCGATCGCGCAACAAGCCCTGGAACGCCTCGGGCCCGATCCTGCACCGACCAAGTTGTTCGCCGACATTCTGGTATCCCTGGGCCGCATCGACAAGGTCACCAGCGAATACGGTCGGGCGTTCGAAAACTACCAGCGGGCCTACCAGGTCTACCGCGCAATCGGTGATACGCGCAGCGAGTCGATCGTGCTGCAGTCCATCGGATCGATTTACAATGACGCCCACCGCTACCGGCGCGCCGAAAGCTATTATATCGATGCCATGAACCGCCATCCCGGCGACCCGGCGCTCGACCTGTCGGCCAACAATAATCTCGGCAATACCTATCGCGAGCTCGGCCAGTATCGGGTTTCGCTCGAGCACTTCGAGCGCGCGCGCCGGCTGGCGCAAGACATGGGCAGCTCAACCTTGCAGGCCCGGATTCTGAACAATACCGCTTCGCTCCAGGTCGCGCTCGGCGAGCTTGAAGCGGCCAGCGGCACGATTGACGAAGCCTTCGCCATCATCGGCGATTCGACCAGCAATGAATGGAGCCGGTTCCTGTGGGGTACGCGGGCGCAGATTTCCTATGAGCGCGGCAACCTGCAGCGCGCACGCGAGGAAATTGCGCACACATTCGACGGCGTTTCCCTCAGCGATACGACCCAGAGCTTCAGGGAGTTCCATGCGACCGCAGCCGCCATCTACCAGGCGCTGACGCTGTGGAGCGAAGCCGTTCCACACCTGCATGCCTTCAAGCGTCTCGATGACGAGGCCCGCGAGGTGGCGGCCTCTGCCAATACCAGCCTGCTGGCGGCCCAGTTCGACTATGCCGAGCAGAACATGCGCATCGAGCAATTGCGCCTGGAGGGCTCGCAGCAGGACCTGCAGCTGGCCAATTCCCAGGCCCGGCAACGCCTGACTGGCGTCAGTGCCATGCTGGTTTGCGCCCTCGTTGTGCTGCTGCTGATCTATGTCCGCCACCGCACATCGCGCGAGCGCCAGCTGGTGCTCGAAAAGGCGCTCTACGAAGATATCGAGACCGGCCTGCCCTCGCGCCCGGCGGTCGAGCGTGCGATCGCCGGACTGGCGATGGATGCCGGTCATCCGGTGACGCTGATTGCCCTCGGCATCGAACGGTTCAAGCACCTCAAGATCGCGCTCGGTTTCGCCCGCTCTGCGCAGCTGAAACTGGCCATGGCCGAGCGGATTCGCGCCAATCTGGGTGCAGAGATGGTCGCCTCGCTCGGTCCGGATACGCTCGGCATCGTCATTGCGGTTTCCGACGCCAATGCGGTTCTGCCGGCGGCGGAGCGGATTCGACGCTGCTTCAACAACCCGGTGACCGTGGATGGCGTCGATATCGACGTCGCGGTCACCGCTGGGCTGTATGCCGGCACGGTCGGCGAGGACTGCGTCAAGAATGCGATCATCGCCGTCGACCAGGCGCGCGAAACCTCAAGCACAGCGGCGATCTTCGACGCCGTCCGCTTTGGCGACCCGGACCAGAATCTGACGCTGATGAGCCGCATGATCGCCGCCACGCGCAATGGCGACATGGCGATGCAGTACCAGCCGAAACTACACCTGGCATCGGGGCGCTACCACGCGGCCGAAGCCCTGTGCCGCTGGACCGATTCAGACCACGGCCCCCGCGCGCCCGACACCTTCATTCCGCTGGCCGAAGAGACCGGACATATTCGTGAATTCACGCTGTGGTCGATCGAGCAGGTTGTCCGCGACCAGGAAATCCTGCGCAAGGCCGGGCATGATATCAGCCTGGCGGTGAATATATCCGGCTCATTGATCTCCGATCCCGATTTCGCGACCCTGGCCCTGCGTATTGCCAGCCGGCGCGCCGGTCGTATTTCCTTCGAGGTGACGGAAACCGCGGCGATGCAGAACCCGGAACGGGCGCTGGAGAATCTCGGAAAATGGGCGGCGGCCGGAATCAAGCTGGCTATTGATGACTACGGATCCGGCCTGTCTTCGCTCGCCTATCTCAAGACCCTGCCGAGCCATGAGCTGAAGCTGGATCGCGCCTTTGTCACCGACATGGCCTCCTCGCAACGCGACCGGATGCTGGTCAAGTCGACCTCTGACCTCGCGCACGGGCTGGGTCTGGAAATGACCGCCGAAGGCGTCGAGACGCTCGATTCCCTCGCCTTGCTGAAACTGATGGGTTGCGACTGGGCCCAGGGCTATGTCCTCGCCAAGGCTATGCCTCTGCCCGCGCTGATCACATTCCTGGAGGCCAATGCCGACAAGGTCGTCTCTCCGGAGATCACCGACGAAGTGCGCAGCCAGACAGGTTACCCGGCGGCGAGAGGGACGACCCGCGGCTGAAGCAAAACCATGCCTGGAGGAAAATGGTACCGCCTCCCCGAATTGAACGGGGGACCTCTAGATCCACATTCTAGCGCTCTAACCAACTGAGCTAAGGCGGCACCGGGTACGCACCTGTTGGACAGGGCGTAAGGCGCGGGAAACTAGCGCCACCGCCGGGCGGTGGCAACCATGCAATCAGCCCATTTACAGGCGCGCTTCAGCCAGCCTCAGACATAGCCTCGCGCGGCCATGTGTTCACGCATCGCGGCAATGCGATGCTCGTCGGAGGGGTGGGTCGAGGCAAATTCCAGCTGACCGCCCTGGTGTGTGGCCGACATGGCGAGCCAGAAATCGATGGCCTGGCGCGGATCATAGCCGGCAGCGACCATGTAATCGATCCCCAGCCGGTCGGCCTCATACTCGTGCTGACGCGAATAGGGCAGGATAATCCCGAGACTGACCCCCATGCCCAGCGCTGCCCCGAGCTGGTCGCTATAGGCGATGTCGGCATTGCTGTTCAGCGCCGATGTGACGAGGCTGAGCCCGACCTGGGCCGCCATTTGCTGGCTCGCACGCTCGGCCGAGTGGCGTCCGGCTATATGGCCGATTTCATGCCCCATCACGGTCGCGACATGGTCGTCTGTTTCCATCAGGTCGAGAATACCCTTGTAGAAGCCGACCTTGCCATTGGGCAGCACCCAAGCATTGACGGTGTCACTATCGAACACCACGAATTCCCAGTCGAGATGGGTTTGGCCGGAAGCACGAACAATGCGCTCGCCGACGCGCTGCAGCCGCCGGGTATAGGCCGGATCACGCGAGACGCGCTCGCGCTGCACGCTTTCCTGCCAGGCCTGGGCCGACAGTTGCATGAGCTGACTGTCTGAAATGAGCATCAATTGTGTGCGCCCGAGCGCCGCATTTTCGGCGCAGCCGGAGACGAACGGGATCATGGTCCCGGCCGCCAGTCCGATCAGAATCTCGCGGCGTCGCATCAATGTCATGGATTTTCCGGTCATCACCCCCAACTCCCTCTTCGGTTTTTGGCCAATTAACCGTAAGACTATCCCAGTCGCTTGCCACCGTCTTGCCCGAAATCGCACTTCGGACCGGCGGGCTGGCGCCCAGTACAACCCGGTCCGGAGTCCCGTCCCATGACACGCCTGCTGCAAGTCATCTTCGTGCTGATCGTTCTCGTCATCGGCGCAGCGATCATTCTGCCCTTCGTCATCCCGGCCTCGGTCTATCGCGAGCGCGTTCAGCTGGCGGCGAGCGAGGCCCTGCATCGCGACATCACCCTGGACGGCGAGCTGCATCTCAGCCTGCTGCCACGGATCGAGGTTCGCGCCAGCACGGTCTCAATCGCCAATGCCGAGGGTTTCGGTGATGCGCCACTGGCGGAAATGGGCGAGATGCGGGTTGCGGTGAAATTACAACCCCTGCTCCAGCGCCGGATCGAGATCGCCGAATTCGTGCTGATCGACCCGACCATCCGCCTGCAACAACGCGGCACGCGCAATAACTGGACGCTGACCGAGGCACCGGCACCCGCACCAGCCAGTTCGGACGGCTTCCGCCGCCCCGGTGCCCTGCCCCTGGAAGCCAGCTTCGGCGATGTCCGGATCGAGAATGGCTATATCAGCTATAGCGATGGCAGCGAGAGCCACGACATTTCGGGCCTCAATCTCGTAACCAGCATGCCGTCACTGGACGGGCCTATCCAGCTTGACGGCTCGCTCAATGCCGATGGCGAGCGTATCGTCTTCAGCACCCGCATCGCCTCGCTGCGCGATTTCTTCGAAGGCCGGCAGACCGGGCTTCTGGTCGATCTCGGCGGCAATCTGGTCACTGCACATTTCGACGGCCATTTCCGTGAGTCCTCCGACCTGTCTATGGAAGGTGGCTTCAGCACGACGGTGCCATCGATCCGCAATCTGGCCGCCTTCGCCGGCGTCGACATGCCCGCAGGCGACAGCCTGCGCCGCTTCAGCGCCTCGGGCCAGATCGCCGGAGACCCGCAACACATTGCCCTGACCGCCGATGCCATCCGGCTCGATGACGTGTCCGGGTCCGGCAATGTAGCGATAAATCTCGACGCGGCACGCCCGGCGCTGAGCGGCGCGCTCACACTTGCGACCGTTGATGTGACCCCGTTCCTGCCGGAAACTCCGGCCGAGACGCCGGCCAATGCAGCCGGCCTCCAGCCCTGGAGCGAGGCCCCGTTCGATTTCGCCGGACTTGGCCTGGTTGATGCCGATCTGCGTCTGACCGTGGGTCTGCTCAAATTCCGCGATATCGAGGTCAGCGATGCCAGCCTGCGCCTGCAACTGGTCAACAGCCGGATGGAAGCGAATCTGACGCAAATCTCGCTGTATGAGGGCAGTGGCTCGGCCTCGGTCGTGGTCAATGCCCGCCGTTCAACGCCGAGTTATTCATTGCGTGCCGACCTGAGCGGGCTCGACGCCCAGCCCTTCCTTGACGCCGTCGCCGGTTTTGACCGCCTGCGCGGGACCGGGGCTGTGGACTTCGCCTTCAATGCCTCGGGCCGGAGCCAGGCTGCGATCATGCAGAGTCTCGCCGGAAGCGGCGAGTTCAGCTTCGCCGAGGGCGCGATCACCGGGATCAATATCGCCCAGACCATTCGCAATGTGAGCAGCTTCCTGTCGGGCAGCAGCAATGCCACCTCCACCGATTCGGAAACGCCGGCCGCGACGGGCGAGAGCGCTGAAACCGACTTCTCGGCACTGACCGGCACCTTCACCGCCACAGCTGGCCGATTGAGCAATCAGGACCTCTTGCTGCTCAGCCCCCTGCTGCGCGTTACCGGCTCCGGCTGGGCCAATCTGCCTGACCAGACGATCGATTACCGGCTGCAGCCACGCGCCGTCGCCTCGATCCAGGGCCAGGGCGGTGATCGCGACCTGCAGGGCATCACCGTGCCGGTGCGGATTCGCGGCACCTTCAACAATGTCTCGGTCGGCGTCGATACAGAAGCGGTCGGCCAGGCCCTGCTGACCGGTGCGATCAGCAATGCACTGGGCGGCTCATCAGGCGAGGCCTCGTCCCCGGAGGATGCGATCCGCAATACTCTGCTGAACGCGCTGGGTGTCGAAACCGATACCGGCTCCGGCACGGATCCCGACGCGCCGGCAACCGCTGAGGACCCAGCGGAGCAATTGCTGCGCAGCCTGTTCGATCGCGGACGTCAGACCCGGGATCCGGAGCCGGACGATGGCAGCGATGACGGAAATGACGGGCGGTAGCAGGGTGCGCGGGCGGTGCATCGGCGCCGCCCGCGTCACCCGACCATGCGGCCTGCGCCCCTGAACCCCAAATGAATCGCCCGGTGAAACGGGGTTCAGCTTCCCTGCGGCAAGCTTCTCGCAGTACACTTGTCATTCCTATCCGACGGAGACCAACGATGACGATACGTTACCGACTGGCTGCCATGGCCGCCCTCGTGCTTGCAGGCACGGCTGGCGCCGCGAGCGCCCAGGAAATTATTCTCTACGATCAGCCGAATTTCCAGGGCCAGAGCCTGACCATCAATCGCGCGGTCAGCGACCTGTCCGCAATGCGTTTCAATGACCGCACCAGCTCCATCCGCATCGTCTCGGGGCAATGGGAATTGTGCGTCGACTCCAATTATAATGGTGGCTGCTTCACCTATACGGGCAATGAAGCCGGTCTGGGCCGCTACGACAATATCTATACCGCGTTGCGTCCGGTCGCGGTGCAATCCGGGCATGGCGGCCGGCCGGGCGGCAATAGCCTGACCCTCTATTCCGGCCCCAACTTCACAGGCCGCGCGGTCGTGCTCAACGAAGCCCAGGCCGATCTTTCACGCCTTGGTTTCAACGACGCCACACAGTCGATCCGCCACAGCGGCCGCAGTAGCTGGCGCATCTGTGACGACGCCAATTACGGCGCCCCCTGCATGCAGGTCGATGGCGACCTCCCCACGATCCGCGGCGGCCTGGCCGGCCGGATCTCGTCGGCCGCGCCTGACTATAACGGCTATCCAGGCGGCTCAGGCGGTAGTTACGGACCGCAGCCACGAAACGGGGTCTGGCTGTTTGATGGCCAGAACTTCACCGGCCAGCGCGTCGACATCCAGCAGAGCAATCCTGATCTCGACCGGATCGGTTTCAATGACCGCGCCGACAGTCTCGCCGTTGCCCGCGGCGAAACCTGGCAGGCGTGCGAGCATGCCGACTATCGCGGTCGCTGCGAGTATTTCGAAGGCGACAGTGTCGAGGACCTGACGCGCTACTATCTGCGCAACACGATTTCCTCGCTGCGCCGGGTCGATGGCACCTATGGCCAGCCGGGCAGCGGCTATCCTGGCCCGGGCGGCGGCGCCGGCTATCCCGGACCAGGCGGTGACCGCGGCATGAATGTGCGCGGCGGCATCCGCGGTGTTGACGCGGCATTCTTCGCGCGTCCGGAAGTGAACGGCATGGGCGTCGATCACTGCCTCGGCGCCGGTGGCCGCTTTTGTGACGAGGAAGTGGCGCGGCGGGTCTGCCGGTCTGCCGGCTATAGCCGCGCTGCCCACTTCTCGGTTGACCGCTATTCCCGCGCCCGCACCTGGTATATCGGTGCCGGCCAGGAATGCCGGGACGGCCAGTGTGCGCCGCTGGTCGACCTGCTCTGCACTGACTGATCCATCCCTGCCAGAGCTGAATTGCGACAACGCCGTCCCCGTCACCGGGGGCGGCGTTTTGCGATCTGGTGCGCGGTGCAAATCAGGCATTTCACCGGCGGGCAATGCGGCGTATATTTGGTTACAAACGAAACTACTCGCGATCAGGACAACCGCCATGCCCGTCAACGACCCGGTCGTCGCCGAACAGACTCCGGCCGCAGACTTCACGATCGAACAGAAATGGGATCGCTATACCAGCGAGGAACACGCCATCTGGACGACGTTGTACGAGCGCCAGATGAAGATCCTCGGCGGACGCGCGGTGCCGGAATTCTTCAAGGGTCTGGAATTGCTCAACCTGAATGAAGGCGGCATTCCCGATTTCCGGCGCGTCAATGAACGTCTGGAGAAGCTCACCGGCTGGACTGTGGTCACCGTGCCCGGCCTGATCCCTGAGAAGGAGTTCTTCGAGCACCTCGCCAACCGGCGCTTCGTTTCCGGCCGTTTCATACGTGATGGCGAAAAGCTCGACTATCTACCCGAGCCCGACATCTTCCATGATGTCTTCGGCCATGTGCCACTGCTCAGCCTGCCGGTCTTTGCCGATTATATGGCCGCCTATGGCCGCGGCGGGCTGCGCTCGATCGGCTTTGACGCCATCCAGCAGATCACGCGCCTTTACTGGTACACAGTCGAGTTTGGCCTGATCAACACGCCCGAGGGACGGCGCATCTACGGGGCCGGCATTGTCTCCTCGCGCGCCGAGTCGATCTTCAGTCTCGAGGCCCGTTCGCCCAATCGCATCCATTTCGATATCGAGCGGATCATGCGCACGGACTATCGCTATGATGATTTCCAGCAGAGCTATTTCGTGATCGACAGTTTCCAGGAGTTGATGGAGGCGACCTATCAGGATTTCGAGTCGATCTATCAACGCCTGCGTGGCCAGCCGGAACTCAAGCCGACCGAAATTGTCGAAGGTGACAAGGTCTATAGCCGCGGCACCCAGGAATATGCCCTCGCCGGCGGCCTGCTGGGCAAGGCCAAGGCACTCTAGGCAGGAACTAGCCGGCGACGGCCATCAGCCAGGGTTTCGATCGCAAGCGTCGCATGTCCCGCAATGACGTCCTCCAGCTTGCTGCCGGAGATCGGTTTGACGATGTAGAAGCTGGCCCCGGCCTTACGGCAGGCTGCGTCCGTATCCGGGTTTTGCGCCCCGGAATAAACACCGATCACCGCTTCGGGAATGCCCGTGGCAATCCGGCGAATGAAGTCGATGGCATCAGCGCCCGACAAGCCGATATCGGTCAGCACAATCACCGGACCGCCAGGATGAGCCGACAAGTGCCCGAGCGCGTCGTCCGGCCGGGTGAAACAGTGAATGTCGAGATCAAAGCCGGCATCCTCGAGATCGGTCCGGAACAGGAAATGCTCATCGGGATCATCATCAAGCAATATGAATGGAATCACCTGGCTCACAAACACTCCCCGTCCCGACCGTGATTGACGCGCCGGGATGACAACCTGATTCGGGGCTGCTGTGCCTATATCTTTGCGAACAATCGGTCAGCCACGCTGGAACGGATAGAAGTCTGCGCCCAGACCGAGCAATGCCGTGAGGGCATCAAGCGCCTCGCGACTCTCGACCAGCAGGTTCGGATCAGCCAGATCCGCCGGCAACAGGGTGTCGCGATAATGCTTGTTGCCCCAGGCGTTCAGTGCCTCGAACAGGGCCGGTGTCATCAGCACATTGCCTGACAGAGCGTGTCGTTCGGCGTCGGTCAGCACCACGCGCAGCCGCAGACAGGCGGGGCCGCCGCCATTGCGCATCGATTGCCGCACCGAAGCGAAACGCACGGCACCGATCGGACCATTGCCCGCGACCAGCCGGTCGCAATAGGCCCGGGTGGCGGCATTCTCGCGCGTCTCTTCGGGCGCCAGCAGGACAAGCCGATCTTCGCCCGGGATTTGCAGCAATTGCGAATTGAACAGGTAGGAGGTGATGGCATCGTCCAGCGAGACCTCGCTGGCCGGCACTTCCACGAAGGCCGGCTCAAACAGCCCCTCGGCGGCCTGCCGGATCGCGGCAAGGGCGCCGTCGCGATCCTCGAAAGCCTGCTCGTGATAGAACAGGCAGGTCCCGGTCCCGACGCAAACCACATCGTTATGGAAAGCGCCGGCCTCGATGGCAGTGCGTGCCTGTTGCACCAGCACGGTGCGGGCCGGGTCGAGGCGGTGACGGCGGGCGATCGCCTCGCAGGACTGGCGCGTCTGGCGCGCCGGGAAGCGGCCGTCATAACTCGTCGCGGCATCACGGCCCCAGACCAGCAATTCAACCCCGGCAGCGCCATGGTTTTCGCACAGGCGGACATGATTGGCCGCGCCTTCGTCAGCGAAGTCCGACTGGTAGGGCAAGGGGTCGTGGACGCAGAAGCGCTCGCTGTCAGCGAAAATTCGCGCCAGGGCGCGGCGCGTCTGCGGCGCCTCGATGGCGCGGTGGCCTGTGGTCATCAGATTGGCCGGCGAGAAATGCACGCGTCCATCGCCGCTGTCGGCCGAGGGGGAGACCATGGCGGCATTGGCCGCCCACATCGCCGAGGCCGAGCTCGCCCGGCGCAGCAGATGCGGTGCCTCGCGCCCGACCTGTTCGATGATCGCGGCATCGCTGCCGGAGAAGCCGAGCGTCTTCAGGAGCGGCAGGAAGGGCCGTTCATGCGGCGGCATCACACCCTGGACCAGACCGAGATCGGCCAGCGCCTTCATCTTGGCGATGCCCTCCAGCACTGCTTCACGCGGCGAAGAGGCCAGCCCCTCGCTACGGGCGCTGGCGAGATTGCCCTCGGACAGGCCGCCATAATTGTGCGTCGGCCCGACAAGCCCGTCGAAATTGGCTTCAATCGCAGTCATGGCCAAGGCCCCTTCTGACGTCAGTCGACGCCCTTGATCGCCATGAACTCCGGCTCCGGTGCGGCCTGGGTCGCGACCGGGAAGGCGCAATAATCGGCGGCGTAATAGGCGCTCGGACGCAGATTGCCCGACTGGCCCGGTCCGCCGAACGGCATGTTGGAGGCCGCGCCGCAGGTCGGCCGGTTCCAGTTGACGATGCCGGCGCGGCTCTCAACCCAGAAACGCTCCCACAGATCGCGGCTGTCAGACACCAGGCCTGCGGAGAGGCCATAGGCGGTATTGTTGGCCGCCAGCACAGCATCCTCGAAGCTGGCCACACGCGTCACCTGGAGCATGGGGCCGAACACTTCCTCGTCAGGCACGTCGATGCCGGTGACATCAAGCAGGCCGGGGCGCAGGAAGGCATCGCCAAGGGCGGTGCGCTCGATCTTGCGCAACGGCTTGGCGCCCAGCGCGATCAGCGCCTGCTGGGCATCGAGCACGCCCTGGGCGGCACGGGCGGAGACCAGCGGGCCGATGAAAGGCTGAACCGCGTCATTCCATTTGCCGATCGTCAGCCGGTCGGCGAAATCGACGATGGCGGCGATGACGGCATCGCCGTGCTCACCACGCGGCACGATCAGGCGGCGGGCACAGGAGCAACGCTGGCCAGCGGTGATGAAAGCGGAATGCACGGCGATGCTGGCGGCGGTGCGGGCATCGGCCGCATCCCAGATCACCAGCGGATTATTGCCGCCCATCTCAAGCGCCAGCTGGATGCCGGTGCGGCCGGCGAATTTCTCGTGGATGAACTTGCCCGTGCCCCAGGAGCCGGTGAACAAGACGCCGTCGAGTTCGGCATTGTCCAGCGCCGCGGCGCCGGTTTCACGCGCGCCCTGGACCATGTTCAGCACCCCGGCCGGCAGGCCGGCGGCGTCCCAGGCGCGGACCATGGCCTCACCCACTGCGGGCGTGATCTCAGACGGTTTGAACACGATGGTATTGCCGGCGATCAGGGCGGGGATGATATGGCCATTGGGCAGATGGCCGGGGAAATTATACGGCCCGAGCACAAACATCACACCGAGCGGCTTGTGGGCCATGCGGGCAAAGCCGAAAGCGGTGTCGGCTTCATAGCCGCCGGTCCGGTCGGCATGGGCGGCGATCGAGATATCGACCTTGCCCATCATGGCGCCGACTTCACCGGCGGTTTCCCACAGGGGCTTGCCGGTTTCACGGGCGATCAGATCGGCAAGCTCGTCCTTGCGGCTCTCCAGCTCGGCCTTGTAGCGCTGGACCGCTTCAATCCGCTCCGACAGTGCGGCCCGGCCCCAGGCCGGGAAGGCCGCGCGTGCGGCGGCGAAGGCCTCGGAGACCTCGGCGGCACTGGCGGCAGCGCCCTTCCAGACCAGGCTTTCGTCGGCCGGATTGGTCGAGGTGAAGGCGGCGCCCTGGCCGTCGCTCCAGTTTCCATTGATGAAATTCATGATTCTACCTCTGCCGGCGCCAGAAACGGGCGCGCTCTCCGTCTCGCAAATCCATTGCCTGCATCACCTCATAAGAGATGCCCAGCACGTCGCCATCATCGACGGCCTCGACCGGACAGGTGCGAAAATCCTCCAGCCGGTCGGTCGACAATATGCCCTCGACGCCGCCGGCCGTAGTCGCGGCGCGCACGGTCACCACACGGCTCTCGCGCAGGGTGCGGATATTCTCCGTCCAGGTCGAGACCAGCGGGCCCCCATCGAAAATGTCGACATACTTGTCGTAGTGAAAGCCTTCCCAACGCAACAGATTCATCGCCCCGGCGCCATCACGATGGGTCTGGCCGATCACCTCGCGCACGGCGGGCGGCAACAGATCGACATAGATCAAATGCTGCGGACCGAGATCGAGGATGAACTGGTTGTCGGTCGAGGCGCTCAGACGGTCGGCCTCATCGAAATCCATGTGGAAGAAGGGCCGCGAGACATGGTCGAAGAAAGGCGAGGAGCCGTCATCGAGCACGACACCGCGCAATTCAGCCAGCACTTTCTCACCAAATCGCTCCGGTGCGGCGGCCATCAGCAGATAGCGCGACTGGGCCACCAGGCGCCCGGCCCCGCCGCCGCGCCCGGCCTCGGAGACGAACAACGTGCCAACTTCGGTCGAGCCGGCGAAATCATTGACCAGCAGCATCGCATCCATATCGAAGCGCCGCTGGGCATCGACCGAGTGCTGGGCAATGGTGATGATCTTGAAGTCCCAATAGGGCTTTGACACGCCGACCATCGCCTTGACCGCCGAACAGCCGACGATATGGCCGCTTTCGGTGTCTTCCAGCATCAGCTGGTAGGTGTCTTCGGTCTGACCCGCCGCAGCGGCGTGATAGGCGGCTTCGGACTTTTCCAGCCGCTCTGCCAGCACATCGCGCGACACGGCCAGACTGGTGAAGCCGGTGCCGGCCTCGTCGGCGAGGCGGCTCAGCGCATCAATATCAGTCGCCTTGGCGGCGCGTACGATCAGCATGGTATCCCCCGACCTGTCAGTCTTGTTGTTGAACCAGGGCCCGCGCCTCGCGCGCATCAAACCGGCCCTGGGCAAATTTCATCAGCATCACGGCCGAAAGCTTGGCGCGTTCGGCAAAGCTGGACAGCTTGACGATCTCGCGGTCCGAATGGATATCGGCGCCGCGCACGCCGAGCGTATCGACATTCGGACAGCCCGCCGCCCACAGATTATTGCCCTCGCAGACCCCGCCCGTATCCTGCCAGCGAATATCCAGGCCGAGGCTTGAACCGGCGGCACGGGTCCATTCGAACATCCTGGCGTTGGCCGGGCTCATCGGCTTGGGCGGACGGGTAAAACCGCCATGGAGCTCGGCAGCGATGCCGTCGCGGATACGCACCATGTCGAGCAGGCGCTCGAGTTCGGCCAGCACCCAGATGCGGTCATTATCGGTCTTGACCCGGATATTGAAGCGCACGACCGCATTGTCGGGCACGACATTGGGCGGGCCGCCACCATCGATGCGGGCGAGGTTGAAGGTCACGTCCTCGCGCCGGCCATTGAGGCTGTCGAGTTCAAGGCCGAAGGCACAGGCCGCGGCCAGCGCATTGCGTCCGAGATGATGTTCGCGCCCGGCATGGGCAGCGCGCCCCGTCAGCTTGAGCGACCAGTTGCCCGAGCCCTTGCGGGCACCGGCCAGCGAGCCATCGGCCAGCGCCGGCTCATAGGTCATGCCGATATCGGCACGGGCGCCGATCTCCGCCAGCACCGGCGCCGAGCCGAGCGAGCCGATCTCCTCGTCAGGACTGATCAGCACGTCGACGCCGATCTGGTCCTTCCAGGGCGAGCGCTGCAGGGCGAGCAGGCCGTGCAACATCACCAGGATGCCGCCCTTCATGTCGGCCACGCCGGGCCCGTTGAGCGTGTCGGCGTCCCACAAGCTCGTGGACTGGAAGGCGCTGGAGACCGGGAAGACCGTATCGTGATGCCCGGTCATGGCGATGCGGATCGGCGCCTGCGGCCGGATGCGGCAGCGAAAGGACGGGGTGTAGGGCTGTTCGTGGACCCGGCCATCAGGCTCCACCACTGTCGACGGCTTCAGCTCCACGGCCTCGATACTGGCATCATCCAGCTCGCCAAAGGCCGTCTCGAGGCAGGCGCGCATGCGCTCAAGCCCCTCCGGATTGCGGCTACCCGAATTGATCGCGGACCAGGTCTTGACGGTCTCGATCATGGAATCGCTGCGCGTATCGACCCAATCGAGGACGGCGCGCTCGTCGGCATTGAGCTCCAGTGGATTTTGCATGACCCAGTGATACTTGTTTAAATTGGCCGGTCCAGCCCCGGCGAACATGTGCGCCGGAGCTGGACCGTGATGGCGGCTCAGACCTTGTCGAGCGCCTGCTTCAGATCGGCGATAAGATCGTCAGGATTCTCGATCCCAACGGAGACCCGGACCAGACCGTCCGAGAAGCCCTGGCGTTTGCGCAATTCCGGGTCGACACCGCGATGGGTCGTCGAACCGGGATGGCAGATCAGCGTTTCGGTGCCACCAAGGCTGACGGCGAGCTTCATCACCTGCAGCGCATTGAGCATGCGGAAAGCGCTCGCCTCATCGGCGAGGTCGAAGGCGAAGGTCGAGCCGGCCGAAGTGCACTGCGCCTTGAAGACATCGGCATCACGATTGCCCTCACCGAGGAAGCCGAGATAGCGCACACGACTGACCTTGGGGTGATCGCGCAGGAAGGCGGCGACTTTAGCGGCGCCAAGCGCGGCGGCGTCCATGCGGATCTTCACGGTTTCGAGCGAGCGCAACAGCATCCAGCAGGTATGCGGGTCGAGATTGGTGCCGAGATAGCCGCGCAGGCCGCGCACCAATGCCATCGGTTCCGACTTGCCCAGGGCCGAGCCGGCGATCAGGTCGCTGTGGCCGCCGACATATTTGGTCAGCGAGTAGACCAGCACATCGGCCCCGAGCTTCAGCGGTGCCTGGCCGACCGGACCGAGGAAGGTGTTGTCGACGACAATCCAGGGGCGTGTGCCCTGCTTTTCGGCGATCATGTCGGCGACGCGGTTGCAGGCCGCCAGATCCACGAGGTCATTGGTCGGATTGGTCGGGGTCTCGGTATAGATTACAGAGACAGGGCCCAACGCCATCGCGGCCTCGGCCGCGTCGCGGATTTCGTCTTCCGTCGCGGCAGCGAAGAAATCGACTGTCTTGATGCCGTAATTGGGCAGGAATTTGCGCAACAGGCTTTCGGTGCCACCATAGAGCGGCGTCGACTGCAGGATTACCGAGCCGGCATGGGCCAGGCCCATCAGCGTGGTCGAGATCGCCGCCATGCCCGAAGAGAAGACTGCGGCTTCCTCGGCGCCGTCATAGAGGGCCAGCCGGTCCTCGAGCACTTCCATATTCGGATTGTTGAAGCGCGAATACATCAGGCCGCCGGATTCCGGATCACCGGCCTCGGCCTGCCCGAGTGCCACACGGAAGAAGGAAGCACCGGCCTCGGCTGACTCGAACGCAAAGGTCGAGGTCAGGAAGACGGGGGGTTTGATGGACATTTCCGAGAGCCTTGGGTCATAGCCATAGCTCATCATCTGGGTTTCGGGGCTCAGCGTGTGGCCGGCCACGGAATGTTTGCGGTAGGGCTTGTCGGGTTTGCTCATCGGAAGGTCCTCGAAATCGCGCGTGGCGGGGCCGCCCCGCTGCGTATCCGGGCGATTAGAACCAGCTTGTGGCCCGGGTCAAGTCTGCCCTCACACCCCCGAAAAATGCCTGCTTTCCAGCCCCGATTCCCCGAGTTCGCGGCATGATTTTTCCAAGAAAAAGGGCGGCCCGGCAATATGCCGGACCGCCCGATTTCTGACATCAGCCTCAGTATTAGTTGAGGACGATGATCACTTCTGCACGACGGTTGAGCGGCTCGCGCACACCGTCTGGCGTCTGAACCGCATTGCGGGTTTCGCCGAAGGCTTCCAGCGAGATCGTGCTGGCCGGGACGCCGAGGCGAACCAGTTCATCACGAACAACGCGGGCACGGCGCTCGGACAGACCCACATTGTAGGATGCTGCACCGGAACGGTCCGTAAAGCCGGCAACCGACACGCGGGTCACGCCACAGGAACCGCGCTGGTTCGAAGCTTGTGCGATAACCGCACGCGCTTGATCCGTCAGGTCCGCACGATCCCACTCGAAGTAGACCGGGAACTGCACATCGTTACACACGACCGCTGGTGGCGGTGGTGGTGGCGGTGGCGGTGGCGGCGGTGGTGGCGGTGGTGGCGGTGGTGGTGGCGGTGGTGGCGGTGGTGGAGCTGCGAAAGCATAACGCAGACCGATCCAAGCCTCATGACCGGCGAGCGCATCGACGCTTACACCTGGGTCATAATCCGAACCGCCGGCCGAGAAATACCGGTACTCGGTATCCAGGGTCAGGCGCTCGGTCAGATCCCAACCAATACCGGCCATAACCTGCCAGGCGAACGGGCTGTCGCTGTCGGTCGACACGATATAGTCAGCGGCTGTCGCACCAACAGGCTTCGTGCCGGCAGACCAGCCAGAGAGAGTGCCATTGGTTTCGGCAACGCCGACACCAACACCCACGTAAGGATGGTAAGAGCCATTTGGATTAAAATCGAAAATGGCGTTCGCCATCAGCGACCAGATCTGGAACTTGCTGCTGCTGTTCTCAAAGGAACCGACAGCGCCGGTATCATTGTAGCGGTGAGCCAGTTCGCCTTCGAAGCGAAAGCCATCGGCCCACTCATAGCCGATTGCAACGGCTTCGCGCCAATTGCCTTCGCCATTGATTTCGCCATTCAACGAACCAGAAACATCGGTGTCGCCTGGGCCGCCGTAACCGACAGCACCGCGACCATACCAGCCTTCGTCAGCGAACGACGCAGGAGCCGCTGCCAGGAAGGCTCCGACGGCAACCGCCGTAAAAAGCCGTTTTTTCATCATACCCCCTCCGGAGGCTTTCGCCTCCTTGGTGTGAAAGTGTATTCCCGGAATCGTTCCGGAAAATTCGAAAACACCCACTCCGGATATTTCCCATTCAATTCAATATAACAAACCGTCTCGCTTCGCCACCGCGAAGTCCGAAAAAACACGCAATCGGTGCAAATTTCTGACGCCGTTGCAGAGACGCTACACCTTTGCGGCAGAAGCTGGGCGCGACAACCGGGGCCGCTACCGCCACTGACCTGCCCTGTGGCCTGTCACAGCAACGCTTCCGCGCCCATCATGGCCGGCGGCCGGCGCGCCATCCGCCGCAGGTGCGAATGCTGCACCGCACCCACACCCGGAGCGTGTGGGGGTGCCGCGACGTCGCTCCTGACGCCACACTCCGGTGATTTTCACGGCGATCCCTCACTGCAGCGATGCGGCCGCACCACTTTGACCGGCGAATCGTTCGCCGGCCGGGCCGGCAGCTTGCGCCCAGGCCAGCTCGAACTGCCGGATGACGGCGGCGTCGCGGTGGTAGAGGTCATTGAGATAGCGGACATCGCCATCGGCATCCCCCACCACCGTCCAGTAATTGATATGGACCGGGATCCTGTCCTCGAGCCAGATCACCGTTGGCGTATTGCCGGCCGCGACGCGCTCGATTTCGTCGCCATCCCAGCCCTCCTGCCGGCTGAGCACCCATTCGGCCAGAACCAGCGGGTCGCGCACCCGGACACAGGCCGCCGAGAAGTCGCGGCGGGTCTCGGAGAAGCGGTCACGCTCGGTGGTATCGTGGATGTAGACATTGTGGCTGTTGGGGAAGATGAACTTTACCTCGCCCATCGGATTGGTGCTGCCCGGTGGTTGCGACATGCGATAGGGCCAGTCCCGGCCCCACCGGCTCCAGTCAATTTCATAGACAGAAATCTGGTTGCCGCCGGCGTCATAGATCCGGAAGCCCTGCTGCGCCGCAAGGCCGGGATTGCGGCGGAAGGACTGGAAACGGGTCCGTGCCAGCCCGCCGGGAATTCCCCACCAGGGATTGAGGACGATATACTGCATGTCCTCCGAAAACTCTGGCGTCGAACTGACCTGGCGACCGACCATCACCTGATGGCGCCGCGCCACCTGCCCGCCCTCCCAGGCCTCGAGAGCAAAGTCGGCGAGATTGACCCGTATATGCCGCTCGCCGGGCTGGCGGGACTGCCAGCGGCGCTGCTCGAGATTGACCCGCAGCTGCGCCAGCCGCTGCTGCGGCGTGATATTCAGGTGGCGCAATGTCGGTTGATCCATCTGGCCCGTCGGCGAGAGATTGGCCCGGCCCTGATAGCGACGCACGGCTGTCTCGAGCCGCAAGTCAAAGACATCCCCGGCCTGCCAGCTCTGGCGATAGAGGCCGGCCGCCGCCAGGCGGGCGCGGAGCTGGTCGACCCGCGGCCCCTGATCACCGAGCGCCAGCGAAGACCCGGGATCAATCCCGGGCCAGATCGGCCGCAGGGCCATCAGGCGCAACATTTCAGCGCGCAGAATCTGGTAGCCGCCAAGATCGGGCGCAAGCGCGCCCAGCGCGTCACCGACCCGGCCCTCGGTCAGCGCCCGATTGAGCACAGCACCCAGCTCGGCCCGCTCGGCCTCGTCCAGCACATTGAGGGCATGCGTCTCCGCATCGGTCAGGCCGAAACGCAGCCAGCCGCCAAAACGGAAGAACGCCTCGGTCGCCAGCGCCGCGCGGCGCTCGCGTGGCAGTGAAGGGTCGAGCAGAATCTCGGCGGTCGAATCGAGACTGGGCAGGCCGTGCCCTGGCGCGTCGAACAGGCTGATCGCGAGCTGCTCGATCGCGGCGTCAGTCCACCCGGCCTGGACACGGACACGGGTTGAGACACCTGACGGCGCCGGTGCTGCGACCACGTCTTGCGCGTCGTCATTTCCCGCCTCGAGGCGGCCAGCCGCACCCAGCCAGAACAATATCAGAAAACCCAAAACCCGAAGCACGACCGGCCCCTCCCCGAACCCATTCATGCAGGTTAACGATATTCGTCCATTGCCGAAAGTCCAATCCACCCCGGTGCGGCAGAGCGGCCGGAATGCGCGCCGGCTCAGCTCTCCAGCTGCTCCTCGGCATCGTCGGCCATCAGCTCGGCGAGCGAAACGACGCGGGAGCGGGCGCGCTCCATATAGGCCTCATTGTCGAACAGGTCGGTATCGGCATCCCAGACCTCGAACAATTGCTGCAGGCTTTCCTCATCATGCGCGGCGAAGGCCCTGATCTTGCGCTCGGCCTGGGCCGAGGAGCGGCCGAGATATTCCAGCGCCTGCCGTCCAACCTCGAGCGAGGAGCCGAACAGCTCTCGAACGGCGCTGTCGGCACCGGCAGCGCGCAGCCTGTAGACATGTTCCCGGCTGGCGGCGCGGGCAATAACGCGGATCTGCGGATAGCGCTGCTTGACGTGGCGCACCAGTTCGATGGCGCGCTCCTGGTTGTCGGTGGCGACAATCAGCAGGCGCGCCTTGCTGATCCCCGCCGCCTCGAGGAGGCCCGGGCGCAGCGCGTCGCCATAATAGACGCGGATGCCGAATTTGCGCAGGCTCTCGATATGGGCCGGCGAATTGTCGAGCACGACCGGGCGCTGGCCGTCCATCACCAGCAGGCGCTGCACGATCTGGCCGAAGCGTCCCATCCCGGCGATGATGACCGGCGCCTCTTCCTCGATATCGTCGGCCTCGCGCGGCGCGCCGCGGCTGCGGGTGACATGCGGCGAGACCCAGCGCTCGAACACGATCATGATCAGCGGCGTCGCCATCATGGACAAGGCCACCACCAGGCCGGTGATATTGGCGATATGGTCTGGCAGGACACGCACGCCGACAGCATAGGTCAGCAGCACGAAACCGAACTCGCCGCTCTGGGCCAGTGAAAATGTGAACAGCCAGCGCGCATGTCCGTGAATGCGAAAGGCCACTGCGAGCCCCCACAGGATCACGCCCTTGACCAGGATCAGCGCCAGCACCAGGCCGAGGATCAGGCCCGGTGACTGGGCCAGCAGGCTGAACTGCATGCCGGCGCCCACCGTAATGAAGAAGACCCCCAGCAACAGGCCCTTGAAGGGTTCGAGCACGCTGACGAGCTCGTGGCGGTATTCGCTGTCGGCGAGAACCACGCCGGCGAGAAACGTGCCCAGCGCAGCCGAAAGGCCAACCCAGCCCATCAGCAGCGAGATGGATATCACCAGCAGCAGCGAGGCGGCGAAGAAGATCTCGTGCAGGCCGGTGCGGCCGATGGCGCGAAACATCGGCCGGGTGAGATAGCGCCCGACCAGTATGACCAGCACGACCGCCCCGAGGGTCATCAGGGCCTGTCCCCAGGCCGGCAGGTGCATGATCAGGCTTTCCTCGCCGCCATGCGCATCGGCACCCTCCATCGCCAGGCTGCCGGCCACAGGCACTTCGCCCGTCCCCGTGCTCAGCGCCAGCAAGGGCATCAGAGCCAGCATCGGGATCACGGCGACATCCTGGAACAACAGCACGGAGAAGGCCGATTGCCCGCCCTCGCTGCGCAGCCAGCCCTTTTCGCCCAGCGTCTGCAACACGATCGCCGTCGAGGAGAGCGACAGGATCAGACCGAGCGCGACGGCGACGCGCCAGTCCATGCCGACCGCAAGGCCGCCGCCCAGCGCCAGCGCCGTGACCAGAACCTGGAGACCGCCCAGCCCGATCAATCGCACCCGCATGTCCCACAGCAGGCGTGGCTGCAGCTCCAGCCCGACCAGGAAGAGCATGATGACGACACCGAACTCGGCAAAATGCTGCACGTCCTGCGTGTGCGAACCGACCATTTCCAGCAAGGGCGCGATCGCGACCCCGGCCAGCAGATAGCCCAGCACCGAGCCGAGCCCGAGCCGGTGCGCGATCAGCACAGCGATGACGCCGGCTCCGAGATAGATGGCCGCCTGCAGCAGAAATGTTTCCATGCCGGATATAGTGCACGCGCGACGGGAAAACCTCAATCGGTACAGGCGCGAATTCCCGATAAAAATCACATTTTTGTCCGGCCGTTTTCAGATCGGGGATCGTGCGCGGCTCTGCCTCGCCAGCCCGGCCGCTGACAGCCGCCGGGATCGATGCTACTCCTTGCCGCCAATCTGTGGGAATGGGGGAATATCCATGCATGTTTCGATCAAGACCGGCCTGGCAATGATGCTGGCCGCGAGCCTGGCCGCTTGCGGCAATCCGCCGGCCTCGCAGAGCGCGACCGACGCGCCGGACACCAGCGCCGCCGAGGCGACGCGTTTCACCGTCATTTATGGCAACACCGAAATCGGCGCCCTCGAGATCACCCCCACCGATACCGGCTATGGTGTTGAATTCGAATATCGTAATAATGGCCGCGGCCCGACGATATCCGAAAGCGTGACACTCGATGCCGCCGGCCTGCCGACCAGCTGGACGATTGATGGCGCCTCGACCTTCGGCAATCCGATCGACGAGAGCTTCGAGTTCGAGGACGACCAGGCGAGCTGGAGCGATGCGACCGGCAGTGACGCGGCGCTGATCGACGGCGAGGCCTTCTACGTGCCCCAGGATGGCAGCCCCTACTGGCTGGCGATCGCGGCGCGCGCCCTGATGGACAGCGAGGATGGCGCGCTCAACGCCATTCCCGGCGGCGCCCTGCAGCTCAACGAGATTGAACAGCTCAGCGTTTCCGACGGCAGCCATGAGCGCACGGTCACCAGCTATGCCCTCACCGGCACCAGCCTGGAACCGACCTATATCCTGATGCATGACCGCGCCTTCTTCGGCCTGGTCACGCCCGGCTTCGCGATTCTCGAAACAGGTTTTGAGGCCGAGGATGAACGCCTGCGCGGCATCGCCGCCGCCTATGGCGCGGCGCGGCTCGAAAACATCCAGGCCCGCACGGCGCATGATTACGGCACCCCGGTGCGTATCCGCAATGTCCGCGTCTTCGATCCGGCAAGCCAGGCGCTCGGCGCCCCGGTCTCGGTCGTGATCGAGGGGGACCGCATTGCCGCCATCGACGCGCTTGACGTGCCGACCCGCTCCGGCGAAGTCGAGATCGATGGTGCCGGTGGCTCCCTTCTGCCCGGCATGTTCGAGATGCACGGCCATATGGGCGAGGCCGATGCCCTGCTCAATATCGCCGCCGGCGTCACCAGCGTGCGCGATATGGGCAATAATAACGAGGTCCTCTCGGCCCTGATCGAGCGTATCGAGGGCGGCGAACTGGCCGGCCCCCGCGTCTTCCGCAGCGGTTTCATAGAGGGGCAAAGCCCGTTCAGCGCCAATAACGGCATTCTGGTTGCCAGCCAGGAAGAGGCGGTCGCCGCTGTCGACACCTATGCCGATACCGGCGATTACATCCAGATCAAGATCTACAACTCGATGAATCCCGACTGGGTGCCCGCGATGATCGAACGCGCCCATGAGCGCGGCCTGCGCGTCGCCGGCCATGTGCCCGCCTTCACCAATGCCGACACCATGATCGCCGCCGGCTATGACGAGATGACCCATATCAACCAGGTCATGCTCGGCTGGGTGCTCGAAGAGGGCGAGGACACACGTGAGCTGCTGCGCCTGACGGCGCTTCGCCGCCTGCCCGCACTCGACCTGCAAAGCGAGCCAGTCCAGAACACGATCAATGCCATGGCCGCACGCGGCGTCGCGATTGACCCAACCCTGGCGATCCACGAAGCCCTGCTGCTGTCGCGCAATGGCGAGCTGACCCCCGGTGCTGTCGATTATATCGACCACATGCCGGTGGAAGAGCAGCGCAGCGCCCGCAGCGCCTGGGCCGATATCGCCAATGCCGAGGATGACGCCAATTATCGCGGCGCTTTCGACCAGATCCTCGCCACCATCTCGATGATGCGCGAGGCCGGCATCTTCCTCGTGCCCGGCACCGATCTGGGCGGTTCCTTCGCCTACCACCGCGAGCTGGAACTGTATCAGCGCACCGGCATGACAGCGCCGGAAATCCTCGCCTGGGCCAGCCAGGGCATGGCCGCCTATCTCGGCGTCGATGATGAACTCGGCACCATCGCCCCCGGCATGCTGGCCGATTTCTACCTCGTCCCCGGCGACCCCACGCAAGACCTGCGTGAGATCAAGACCATCTCCATGGTCGCCTCCGACGGGGTGATCTACTTCCCGACCGAGATCTATCCGGAATTCGGCATCCGGCCGTTTACGGAAGTGCCGAATGTAACGGCGGCACAATAAGCGAAACCTCAAACGCCCGGGCCTCGATTGACGGGGCCCGGGCGGTCTGGCGCCAGATCCCAGCAGAAAAATCTCCACGCGGCTCGCCGCTGGAGGTTTGGGTTGCCCTCCCCGTGTTGGGAGGTGTGCGGGACGCGGCGAATGCCGTTTAGCGCAATAGTTAAGTGAGACATTCGAAACGTCCCGCACGTGG
>NZ_JBLXIK010000005.1:35235-217383 GCF_048269565.1 Maricaulis sp.
CCCCCCTGCGCGGGGGTGAACGCCAGTCAGGACCTCGAACGACCGGGCTCCGACCCTGCCATGTCGAGGTCCCGGCCTTCGCCGGGATGACGTGGGATAATTGTCGGCGGTGGGGGATAAGTGAGCGGCAGCGAGGGACTGGCACCTCTGGTGCCTGTCCCGGGGAGGACTCACTTTTCCCGTGGGACGCGTACCAGAGGGACACGTCCCTCTGCACCGGGATAAGTTGGCTCAATTTTCGTCATCCCGCCCCCCTGCGCGGGGGTGAACGCCAGTCAGGACCTCGAACGACCGGGCTCCGACCCTGCCATGTCGAGGTCCCGGCCTTCGCCGGGATGACGTGGGATAATTTTCGGATGGTGGGGATAGGCGGACGCCCCTACCCCGCCAGCGCCCGCACAGCCTGGCGGGTATAGCCTATCAGTGTCACCAGGGTCAGCGCGGCGGCGAGCACGATCACGGTTTCGGCGACCGGGGCGAGTGCGATCTGGGTGCCGGGCACCCGCGCCAGCGGCATCATCGCCAGGCCCAGCCCCGCAAAGCTGGCGATGATCTTGACGGATTCCAGGGGCGAGGCTGTCAGCGCCGCCCGTGCAGCCAGGGCCTCACCGAAGGAGGCGACGATATTGCAGCGCGCAACCAGGATGACGGCGGCGCAGGCCGCGAGCAGGCCGAGATCGCCATGGACCAGAAGACCGGCGACGGCGGCCAGGGTGAGCAACCGGTCGGCGACCAGGTCGAGCATCGCGCCCAGAGCCGAGCTTTCGCCGAGCCCACGCGCGATCTTGCCATCAACGACATCGAGCAGGCCCGAGCCGAGATAGAGCGCCAGCGCGATCCAGCCCGGACCACTCATCGCCAGCAGGATGAAAAGCGGCAGGACCAGGCCCATCCGGAACAGGGTGACGGTATTGGAAATCATCGCAGTCTCCATTCGATGCGGCGTCGCGGCGCACTCACAGCCAGCGCAGCGGCGGCGCATCCTTGCGCAGGGTTTCGATCGTCGTCTTGAGCTGGTCCATGAAAGCGGCCCGGTTGCCCGACCAGGTGAAGGGCGCACCGATAATGGCGCTGCAATTGAAGGGCACGAGAATACGCGCGCCGCGCGGCAGCACCCGCCCGGCGCCCTGAAGATAGACCGGGGTGATGGGAGCTTTGGGAAATTCCTCGGCGAGGCGGGCAATGCCGGCCTTGAAATCCCCCATCTCCTCGGCCTTGCCGCGCGTGCCCTCCGGGAAGATCAGCAATATCTCGCCGCGCGCCAGCGCCGCCTTGCAGCCCGCCAGGACATCGCTGCGGCCGGCGCCCGTGCGGGTGATGGGCAGAATGCCGACGACGCGCTGGTAGAACCAGCTGGAGAATGGCGTCTTGAGGAAATGATCGGCCGCCGCGACCGGCCGGATTTCCGCCAGGCTGGCGGAGGGAAACAGGCAGATCAGCAATAGCGTGTCGATATGGCTGTTGTGATTGGCCGCAATCATCGCCGGCCCCTGGGTCGGCAGATTGCGCGCCCCTCGCACATCAAACCCTATGATCAGCCAGGCAAAGGGCTTCACGAGCAGGACCAGAATCAGTCGGCGCACCAGCTGCAGCATCTAGAAGCGCTCCAGGGCGAAGATCGCCAGCATGTGGAAATACCAGGGCGCGGTGAACATCAAACTGTCGAGCCGGTCGAGGACACCGCCATGGCCCGGCAGGAAGAGGCTGGTATCCTTGACCCCGAGATCGCGCTTGATCGCCGACATGGTGATATCACCGAAAAAGCCCAGCACCGGCAGGACCGTCCCGATCAGCACGCTCGGCCAGAAGGCCAGCGGCGTGAAGAAGGGCGCCAGCACGACAAACACGATCGCCGTTGTCGCGAAGCCGCCGATCGCGCCTTCCCAGGTCTTGTTGGGGCTGACGGTGGGGATGATCTTGTGACGGCCGAAGGCCTTGCCCCAAACGTATTGGGCGACATCATTGAACTGGGTGATGAAGATCAGGAAGAAGACCAGACCGGCTGCGCCCGCCTGCGGCACCTCTGCCGCCGGTGTGCGCATCAGGAAGGCGACATGGCCGAGATTGTAGACGCAGACAATCACGCCCCAGTGCATCACCCCGATCGTCGCGAGAAACCCGTCGGTCCGGCCGAGCAAGGTCATCATCACCGCCGTGGCGACGAAGACATAGATCGGCACGATCACCAGGAAATAGGCGTAATTGTCGATCCAGATCGCCCAATAGCTGATCAGGATCGAGGCATAGACCACCAGCACCACCAGCCGGTCCTCGCGCCGCGTGGGCGCCAGGGTGAGAAATTCCCGCAGGGCGACGAAACTGACGAAGGCGAAGACAATCGTGAAGGCCTGCCAGCCGGCCAGGAGGGCACCGCCGATCACGCCGCAGATCAGCCACCAGCTGCGCATGCGCGGACCGAGGTCGCTCCATCGGCCCTGCTGCAGGCGCGGCAGGATGATCGCGGCCAGACTGCCGGCGAGCAAAAGCGCCAACAGCCCGGCAAAGCCGGCGCCGAGCGGGACAGGAAGCGGGGCGAACGGGTTCAAGCCCCGCCGCCAGCGATGCGGCGGGCAGGTGCGGACCTGCCTGCGAGTTTCAATCTGCACGCCAAGACCGGTTTCCCCATTGCCATTGCAACCCTAGCGGTGAATCGGCTTCACGCAATAGCGATCAGGACGGCACGGATCGATACGGGGCGCCGCTACTCCGGACAGCGCACCAGCGTCCAGGCGTCCTTGCGGCCGCCATCGGCCCAGTGGACCAGATTGCCATCGATCACCGCGAGATTGTAGTCGATCGGTTGCTCATCGCCCTCGACGCTGCACAGGCCGGTGACACGCCATTGTGACGGGCCGGTCTCGGTGACGCTGTCGAACTCGCAATGGGCCTCATGCTGGTCATAGCCGTCGGCGCGCAGGATCATCGGCGGTTGCTCGTATTCCTGTCCGACGGCGCATTGCGCCAGATCGACGCCCCAGGTGCCGACATAGGCAGGCGCGGCGACCGACGCAGATGGAGCAGGCCCCTTGCCAGGCACGGCCGCGGCAGGCTCGGTGGCAGCGGGCTCGGCCGGGTCGGGCTCAGTGGCAGCTGACGGCTCGCTCGCCATCTGGCTGTCCACTTCGGTGGCCGGTGCGGCCATCTCGGCCGGTGCGGCCATCTCGGCCGGTGCGGCGGCGTCCGGGGCCGCAGGGGCCTCCTCGCCGCCACAGGACACGAGCAATGCGGATGCGAGCAAAAGCGAGCCCGCAGGCAGACAGTTTGCGAAGCGGTCAGAACTGGACATGATTTCCCCCATTGGCCTGAAAAACCTGAATATTCCGGCCAGCTTGGGCGAGACCGGCGGTTTGTACAAGTGGGCAGGAGGCTGCGGCAGAAAATCGCAGCTCAAGCAGCAATAATGATGTTTCATATATCATCATTAATGCGTATGCTCGAATCGCAAACGGAAAACGCGATCATGATCACCTCGGCCCAGATGCGCGCGGCGCGCGCCCTGCTCGGAATCGACCAGAAGACACTGGCGGCCAGGGCCGGCGTCTCGGTCCCGACGATCCAGCGGATGGAAGCCAGCGATGGCAATGTGCGCGGCGTGGTCGGATCGCTGGTGCGTGTGGTCGAGGCGCTTGAAGGCCTCGGCGTCGAGTTGATCGGCGATCATGCGCCCAGCCAGGGGACAGGGCGCGGCGTGCGCCTGAAGGCACCGCCCGATGCGGCGACCGATGAGATCTCAACAGCAGACTGAATTTTCTTTCGCGACGGCGACCGCCGACTGATGCCGACGATCCCGCCCCTCTTGAAGGCAGGTGGACATGACCCAGACGACCCAGAAGCAGACCCGCAAAGCCGCAAGTCAGGAACCGCCTGTCCTCGGCGAACTCTTCCTGCCCAAGCTGATCACCGTGCTGCGCGAGGGCTATACCCTGGCGCATTTGCGCAGCGATGCCGTCGCCGGTCTCACGGTGGCGATTGTCGCCCTGCCGCTGTCGATGGCAATCGCGATTGCCGCCGGCGCCTCGCCGGCCCAGGGCATCATCACGGCAATCATCGGCGGTTTCTTCGTTTCCCTGCTCGGCGGCAGCCGGTTCCAGATCGGTGGTCCGGCCGGGGCCTTCATCGTGCTGATGGCAACAACAGCCCAGACCTTCGGCATGGACGGGCTGATCCTGGCGACGCTGATGTCGGGCGCCATCCTGATGGCGATCGGCTTCTTCAAGCTCGGCACCTATATCAAATTTATCCCCTACCCGGTCACGGTCGGTTTCACCGCCGGCATCGCGGTGATCATTTTCGCCAGCCAGGTCAAGGAATTGCTCGGCCTGCAACTCGCCGTGCCCGAACCGGGCCCGCTGCTGGAAAAACTGCCGGTGCTCTGGCAGGCCCTGCCGACGACCGATGCACTGACCATAGCGGTCTCGGCGGCGACGGTGCTGGTGATCATCGGCATCCGTCATGTCAGACCACACTGGCCGGGCATGCTGATCGCTGTCGCGCTCGCCGCCGGCGCCACCGCCGCCTTCTCGCTGCCGCTGGAGACCATCGGCTCGCGCTTTGGCGGTATTCCGTCCAGCCTGCCCTGGCCTTCCCTGCCCGATATCTCCGGCCCGCGCCTGATGGCGCTTTTGCCGAGCGCCTTCGCCTTTGCGCTGCTGGGTTCGATTGAATCCCTGCTCTCGGCTGTGGTCGCCGATGGCATGACCGGGCGGCATCACCGCTCCAATAGCGAGCTCGTCGCCCAGGGCGTCGCCAATATCGGCTCGTCCCTGTTTGGCGGCATCTGCGTGACCGGCACGATTGCGCGCACCGCGACCAATGTCCGCGCCGGGGCCCACGGCCCCGTCGCCGGCATGATGCATGCCGGCTTTCTGCTGCTCTTCATCCTGATTGCGGCCCCGCTGGCCAGCTTCATCCCGCTCGCCTGCCTGGCCGGGGTGCTGGCCCTGGTGGCGTGGAACATGGTCGAGAAACACGCTTTCATGATCCTGCTGCGCGCCTCGCGCGCCGATGCGGTGATCCTGCTGGCAACCTTCGGCCTGACGATTTTCCGCGATCTGACGGAAGCCATCATCGTCGGCTTCGCCATCGGCTCGGTCGTCTTCATCCACCGCATGTCGCAGACCACCGCAATCGAGAGCCTGACGCCCTTTGTCGACGAGGACCGGCCCGACCGTGTCACCGCGCCGGCCGACGCCAAGGCCGGGCCGACCGAGCAGGATGCCGACATCCTGGTCTACCGCATCAGCGGTGCCTTCTTCTTCGGCGCCGCCGCCTCGATCGGCTCGGTGCTGGAGCGAATCGCCGACACCCATCGCGTCCTGATCATCGATTTTGCCGCCGTGCCCTTCGTCGACTCCACTGCGGCGAACATGATCCTCGGCCTGGCGCAACGGGCCCGGCAACGCGGCCTGCCGGTGATCATATCGGGCGCCTCGACAGTCGTGCAGCAAAAGCTGACGGCGCTGGAGATTACCGCGCCGCTGGCGAGCTATGAGCCGGCGCTGGAACCGGCGATGGCCGCGGCGCGCAGCTGGATCGACGGGCATCATGAATAAGCTCCTGCCGGTCTGGCGCGCCTTCAACCTGCGCTGTCCGGCCTGCGGCAAGGGCAAGCTCTATGCGCGCTATCTCAAACCGGTCGAGGTGTGTGAGGTCTGCGGCGAACCGATCGGGCTGATCCGCGCCGAGGATGGTCCCGCCGCCTGGACGATTCTCGGCCTCGGGCCGTTTCTGGTGCCGATTGCCTTCATGGTCTCGATGAGCGGGGCACCGATCTGGCTGACCCTGCCGCTGATGCTGCTCGGCGCCATCGGCATCGTATTGCTGGCGCTGCCGCGGGTGAAAGGCGTCTTCATCGCGGTGTTGTGGAATATGGGCCGGCGCTGAGCCGCGTGAAAATCCGGCTTGACGGCGGATATTATTTCTATAATCGTTGAATTATGGAAACATCACTCGCAGTCCTTCGTCTCTCCGCCCTGGCCCAGGCCAACCGCCTGTCGGTCTTCCGCCTGCTGGTTCGGGCCGGCAAGACCGGCCTTGCCGCCGGCGAGATCGCGCGCCAGCTCGACATCGCCCCCAATACGCTCTCGGCGCAGCTGACCGTGCTGGCCAATGCCGGCCTGGTCGACAGCCGCCGCGAGGGCCGCTCGATCATCTATACCGCCGCCTTCGAACAGATGGGCGATCTGCTCGTCTATCTGGTCGAGGATTGCTGCCAGGGCGATGCCGGCGTCTGCACGCCGGTGATGGACGCAGCCCAGCGCATCGCCTGCACCCCCTCATCCAAAGGAGCCTGCTCATGAAACGCCTGCACATCCACGTCGCCGTCGACGATCTGCCCGGCTCGATCAAATTCTACTCGACCCTGTTTGCCAGCGAACCGAGCGTCGAAAAATCCGACTACGCCAAATGGATGCTCGAGGATCCACGCGTCAATTTCGCCATCAGCGCCCGCGGCGCCAAGACCGGGATCGAACATCTCGGCATCCAGGCCGAAGACGGCGCGGAACTGGCCGAGGTCTATCAACGCCTCGCCAGCGCCGACGCCGCCGTGCTTGAAGAGGGCGAAACGACCTGCTGCTACGCCAAGTCCGAAAAGAGCTGGGTCAATGATCCCAGCGGCATCGCCTGGGAGGTGTTTCACACCACCGGCGAAGCGGTCACCTATGGCGGCGCCGCTGCCGGCGCCGATTTGCCGCCCTCCGCCCGGGCCGGCAGCGAAGCGCAAGCCTGCTGCACCCCGACGGTCAAGCGCGACGGCGCCTGCTGCTGATGGGCACGTTCGAACGCTATCTCTCCGGCTGGGTTGCGCTTGCAATCATCGTCGGGATCGCCCTCGGCCAGCTGGCGCCCGACCTTCTGGGCGCCCTGGCCGCGCTCGAAATCGCGCACGTCAACCTGCCGGTTGCGCTGCTGATCTGGGCCATGGTCTGGCCGATGATGATCGGGATTGATCTGGCCAGTGTGAAAGAAGTCGGCAAACAACCCAAGGGCCTGATCATCACCCTGGTGGTCAACTGGCTGATCAAGCCCTTCACCATGGCCGCCCTCGGCGTCCTGTTTTTCAAACACGTCTTCGCCGGACTGATCCCCCCCGCCGATGCGCAGGGCTATCTCGCCGGCCTGATCCTGCTCGGCGCCGCACCCTGCACCGCCATGGTGTTTGTCTGGTCACAGCTGACGCGCGGCGATGCCGCCTACACACTGGTCCAGGTCAGCGTCAATGACACCATCATGGTCTTCGCCTTCGCGCCGATCGTGGCGCTGCTGCTCGGCGTGACCGATATTGCCGTGCCGTGGGAGACCCTGCTGATCTCGGTCGGGCTCTATGTCGTCATTCCGCTGATCGCCGGAATGCTCACCCGGCGCATCCTGATCCGCCGCGGCGGCGAAGCGGCGATCACCGCCTTCACCGACCGCATCAAACCGGTCTCGATGATCGCGCTGCTGGCCACCGTGGTTCTGCTGTTCGGCTTTCAGGGTCAGGTCATCCTGGCACGGCCGCTGATCATCGCCCTGATCGCGGTGCCGATCATCCTGCAATCCTACGCCATCTTCGCGCTCGCCTATGGCGCCGCCTGGGCCTGGAAACTGCCGCATGCGGTCGCCGCGCCCTGCGCCATGATCTCGACCTCGAATTTCTTCGAGCTCGCGGTCGCCGTCTCGATCAGCCTGTTCGGATTGAATTCCGGCGCGGCGCTGGCGACCGTGGTCGGCGTGCTGGTCGAGGTGCCGGTGATGCTCTCCCTGGTCGCGATCGCCAATGCGACGCGCGCCCGCTTCCCCGGGGCCAATCCATGATCGTCGTCCACCACAACCCCGCCTGCGCCACCTCGCGCAATGTGCTGCAGACGATCGAGGCGGCCGGCTATGCGCCGGTGGTGGTCGAGTATCTGACCGAGGGCTGGACCCGGCCGCAATTGCTCGGCCTGTTCGCCGCCGCCGGCCTGACCCCGCGCACCGCGCTGCGCGAAACCAAGTCGCCCGCCGCCGAGCTCGGCCTGCTCGAGCCCGGCGTCAGCGAGGCGCGCATCCTCGACGCCATGCTCGAGCACCCGGTTCTGGTCAATCGCCCCATCGTCTGCACCGGCAAGGGCGTCCGGCTCTGCCGCCCCAGCGAGGCCGTGCTCGACCTGCTCGACAACTGGCCGCAAGGCCCCTTCACCAAGGAGGATGGCGAGATCATCATCGATGCTGACGGCCAGCGTGCCGACGGCGCGGGTCAGAGCGGATAATCCCGTCGTCCCGACAGATTTTTCTGGTCAGGCCGCAGCATTTCCCGGAACACTGAATCCCGACGCCGAATCCACGGCGTCCGGAGTATTTCGTGGCCACACCCGATCCTGCAACCGCGCCCGCGTTCCGCCTCTCCCTGCCGGACGGGGACACGGCGGTTCCGCTGGTGCTGGATTCGCCGCATAGCGGCACGGCCCTGCCGCCCGGCTTCGAGACACTGGCGACGCGAGAGCAGCAGCTCACCGCCTGGGACGCCTTCATTCCCGACCTGTGGCGCGGCGCGGTCGAGGCCGGCGCCAGCCTGCTCGAGGCGGAGTTCCCGCGCATCGTGATCGACCCCAATCGGGCCGCCGACGATATCGATCCGGAGATGGTCGACGGGGCATGGCCGCTCGCCTGGGGCAAGCTGGCACCGACACGCTATAGCGCGCGCGGGATGGGGCTGATCCGCAAGCTGATCCTACCCGGCCTGCCGATGTATGCCGGCCCGCTGACGCCGCAGGAGATCCACCGGCGGATCGACACGCTCTACACGCCCTATCACTGCGCCCTCGCCGACCGGCTTGATGCCCTGCACGCCCGCTTCGGAGGGGTCTGGCATATCAATGCCCATTCGATGAAGTCCCAGCCCAATGCGATGAATATCGATCTCGGCCAGGCGCGGCCCGACATGGTGCTCGGCGATCTCGACGGGACCAGTGCAGCGGCGGACTTCACCGATCTGGTCGAGCGCGAATTGCGCGCCTGCGGTTATTCGGTCGCGCGCAACCAGCCCTATAAGGGCGGCGATATTGTGCGACGCCATGGCCATCCTGCCCGCGGGCGCCACAGCCTGCAGATCGAGATCAACCGCGCCCTCTACATGGATGAGGCCCGTTTCGAGCCATCCCCCGGATTTGACGCCCTGCAACGCAATCTCACAGGCCTCGCCCGGGCCATCGCCAACGACCTGCGCGCGCGCACCCAGCCAGGACAGACCCGATGACAAGCACCACCAAACCGGCCCGTCCGATGAACCCGGTCATCATCCTGCTGGGGATATTGCTGCTGGCGACACTGATGACCTGGCTGGTCGGTTCCGGCAGCTATGAGCGTGCCGGACGTCTGATCGTGCCTGACAGCTATGCGCCAATGGGCAAGGACGGGTCGCTGACCGGGGTCTTCCTGCCGGTCGAGGCGCGCGAGGGTATGGCGACGCCGGTCAGCCTGACCGAAACCCTGCGCGCGATTCCCGAAGGCCTGCAGCGCGCCGCCAATCTGATCTTCATGGTGCTGATCATTGGCGGCCTGTTCGGTATTCTCGACCGCGCCGGCGTGGTCGAGAATGGCATCAACCGGCTGCTGCACGCCGTGAAGGGCAATGTCATGGTGCTGGTCGCCGCCCTGATGACGATCTTCTCGGCCGGCAGCGCCTTTTTGGGCCTTGCCTCGGAATACCTGATCGTCATCCCTGTGATGACAGCGTTGGCGACGCGCATCGGCCTGTCGCCGATCATCGGCTTCGCCATCGTCACCATCGCGGTCAAGGTCGGCTATCTCGCCTCGGTCACCAATCCGATCCCGCTGACCATCGCCCAGCCGCTGGTCGGGGTGCCGATCTTTTCCGGCGCCGGATTACGCCTCGCCTTCTATGCGGTGTTTCTGGCGGCCGGGATCGGCTTTCTGCTCTACCGCGTGCGCGGCATGAACAAGGGCGAAGCCATCACCATCACCGACCATCCCGTGCCCGACATGACCTGGCGTGAAGGCGCGATGCTGGCGATCCTGGTGATCGGCATCGGCATTATCCTGACCGGATCGACGCGCTGGGAATGGTCGCATCACGAGCTTTCGGCCTGCTATATCGCCATGAGCCTCGCCCTCGCATTCGCCAGCGGCCTCACGCCCAATGAAAGCGCCGACGCCTTCATTTCGGGCATGAAGAAAGTCCTGCTCGCCAGCGCCCTGATCGGGGTCGCCATGGCGGTCACCGTGGTGCTGGAGGATGGCCGCATCCTCGACACGATTGTCCACGCCCTCAATGGCGCCGTCGGCGAACACGGGTCCTATGTCACCGCGATCTCGATGTTCGGCTCGCAGCTGGTGCTCGATTTCCTGATCCCCTCGACCTCCGGCCAGGCCGCCGTCACCATGCCAATCCTGGCGCCCCTGGCGCAGCTGGCCGATGTCGGGCCGCAAACCACCGTCATCGCCTTCCTGTTCGGCAATGGCATCACCAATATGCTGACCCCGACCTCGGGCACATTGCTCGCCTATCTCGCCGCCGGCCGCATCGACTGGCTCGACTGGGCCAAATTCATCGCGCCGCTCTGGGCCGGCTTCATCGTCATCGCCTGTCTCCTGCTCGGCGTGTCGGTCTGGCTGGGCGCCTAGCTGTGCCGGCCCGGGGCTGGCCGGCGGAGCCGATCCGCCTATAGTCACCGCCAAATCGAGCTACATCAGGAGTGAACATGCGCGCGAAAATGATGATCGCCAGCCTCGCGGGCCTCGCCCTGCTGGGCGGTTGTGCGAGCACCAGCTGGCCGGCGCCGCAGCCGGCAATGGCTGAACCGGCCGCATCCGCGCGGCCTGCCGATGATGGCCGCATCACAGGCCTTATGGCCGACGCGCGGGTGCAGGCCGCGTTCAGTGAGATCGAGGCGATGCGCACGCTCAATAATGAGCGCCTGGTCGAACTGACCGAAATCCCCGCCCCGCCCTTCGCAGAGCAGGCACGCGGCACAGAAATGGCGGCCCGCATGCGCGCGCTCGGGCTGGATGATGTCAGCATCGACGCCGTCGGCAATGTCATCGGCCGCCGCCCCGGCACCGCCGGCAGCGAGGCGCGCCGCATCGCCATCGTCGCCCATCTCGACACCGTGTTTCCGGAGGGCACCGACGTCACCGTTCACCGCGAGGGGGACCTGTTCACCGCGCCGGGGATTGGCGATAATTCGCGCGGACTGGTGGTCCTGCTCAGCCTGATCGATGCGATGCAACAGGCCGGGATCGAGACCCGCGATGATCTCGTCTTCATCGCCTCGGTCGGCGAGGAAGGCCTCGGCGATCTGCGCGGCGTGCGCCACCTCTACGCCAACGGGGCCTCGCCGTTTGACAGTTTCATTGCCATTGATGGCGGAGAGGCGGCGCGGCTGGTCGTCACCGCCGTCGGCTCGATCCGCTACCGCGTCACCTTCCGCGGACCGGGCGGGCATTCCTATGGCGCCTTCGGTCGCGCCCAGCCGCACCAGGCGCTGGCCGAGGCGATCCTGCGCTTCACCGAAGCGGCGACACCGATCACCGAATCCGGGCCCAAGGCGACCTTCTCCTTCGGCCGTGTCGGTGGCGGCACCTCGGTCAATTCGATTCCGTTCGAAAGCTGGATGGAAGTCGATATGCGCTCGGCCAATCCGCCCAAGCTCGCCGCATTGCACGAAGCCTTTCTTGGCGCGGTCGATGCGGCGCTCGAGGCTGCCAATGCACGCCGCCGCCAGGGCGAGGCGATGACGGTCGAACTCGATGCCGTCGGCAACCGGCCACCGGGCGAAGGCGATCTCTCCGCGCCGCTGGTGCAAAACGCCATGGCCGCGATGCGCGCCCTCGGCCTCGACCCCGAACTGGCCGCCTCCTCCACCGACGCCAATATCGCGATCTCGCGCGGCGTCCCGGCGGTCACGCTGAGCCGCGGCGGCATTTCCCGCAATGCCCACGCACCCAATGAAAGCTGGCAGGACGAACAGTCCCACGAGGCGATCCAGATCGCCCTGCTGGTCGCGCTGGCCGAGGCGGGGCTGGCGGAGCGGTAGTTCAGCGCGCCCGGCCAATCCCGATAGCCAGCGCCTGCGCCAGTGGCGTCGGCTGGAAGTCCGGCAGGAGTTGCGCCAGCCGTGCGCCGTCAATCGCGTGTGGCACATGCCACAGATATTCCATCTCGCAGACCTCGCGCATCTGGGCGTTGACCAGGCCCAGCAGGCGCAGGAACGTCCAGGGCATGCCGGTGATTTTCAGCCGGCGTCCGGCCACGCCCTCAAGCGCATCCACCAGCTCGCGACCGGTCAATGCATAGCCGGCAAAGCCGATAGTCTCGAAGCTTGGGAGCGCAGCGCGTTGCCCGGCCAGCGCCGCCATGGCCCGCGCCATATCGGGCAGGAAGGCCCAGGCGTGAACCCGGTCGAGCGGTCCGGGATACATCACCTGGCCGCGCGCGATATTCGCGGTGATATGGTCCTCGAACCAGTTGCCGGATTTCACGCCCTCAAAGAAATCGCCGCCACGCAGGATGACGGTCTGGACGCCGTCGGCCGCGGCACCGGCATAGGCCCGTTCCATCTCGACGCGCAGCCCTCCCTTGCGGTGCCGCGCGCGCTGCGGCGTCGCGGCATCCAGACGGGACGGCATATTGCGCCCGAAATTATAGACATTGCCCGGCAGCATGACCGTCGCGCCGGTCTGTTTCGCGGCGGCGATCACGGCCCTGGTGATACGCGGCAGATCGCGTGACCATTTCGGATAGGGCGGATTGACCGCATTGACGATCACATCACAACCGGCGGCCGCGGCACCCAGGCTGGCGGCGGAGAAGGCATCGCCCGTAACACGCGTCTCGCCACCGGCCGGCGCAGCCCCGGTCCAGTCGCGCGCCAATGCCCGCACCGACCAGCCCGCTGCGAGAAAGGCGGTGACGGCGGCACGGCCAAAGCGGCCCCTGGCCCCGAGAATGATGGCTTGTCCTGACATGGAAGACCTCTGCTGGTTTCGGTTTCGAATTGACAGACGGGTTATCGTCATTCAATTTTGATTGAACAATTTACATTTTTGGCTATTTGCCAATCATTTTTGGATACACGATGACGCGCGATTTCGACTGGTCCCATCTGCAGACCTTCCTCGCCGTGGCCGAGCACGGCACGCTCTCCGCCGCCGCCCGCGCCACCGGCGGCAGCCAGCCGACGATGGGCCGGCATATCGCGGCGCTGGAGGAACAGCTCGGCGTGCGCCTGTTCGACCGCGCCGCGCACGGGCTGACGCTAACGCCGACCGGTGGCGATCTGATCGAGCATGCGCGCTCGATGTCGGCGGCGGCCAACCGGCTTTCCCTGACCGCCAGCGGCCGCAGCGAGCATATTGGCGGCACGATCCGCATCACGGCGAGCGAAATCGTCTCGACCTATATCCTGCCTGACATCCTGACCGCCCTGCACCGGGCCGAGCCGGAGATCGAGATCGAACTCGTGGCCTCCGACCGCAGCGAAAACCTGCTGCAGCGCGAGGCCGATATCGCCATCCGCATGTACCGGCCAACCCAGGCCGATGTGTTCACCCGCAAGGTCGGCGATCTGCAACTCGCCATGTTCGCCGCCCGCGATTATGTCGCCCGCCACGGTGTCCCGACCGGCCTGGACGATATCGGCGATCATGTGATGATCGGTTATGACCGCAGCGATCTCATCCTGCGCGAGTTCGCGGCGCTGGGCCGCCCGGTCGACCGCCATTTCTTCGGCTTTCGCTGCGACAGCCAGGTGGTGTGCTGGCGCATGGTGGTGGCCGGCTTCGGCATCGGTTTCAACCAGCTCGAGATCGGTCTCGCCGAACCGCGCGTGCAACGCATCGAGACCGACATCCCCCTGCCCTCACTGCCGATCTGGCTCACCGCCCATTCCGAACTCAAGACCAGCCGCCGCGTACGCCGCGTGTTCGATTTCCTCGCCGAAGCGCTGAAGGCCCAAGGCGCTCATGCCGACGAGCGGAGCGGTGCAGTGCGCGTGGACTGAAAGAAAAAAGGAATGGTGAGCCCGCCGGGGCTCGAACCCGGGACCTACTGATTAAAAGTCAGTTGCTCTACCAGCTGAGCTACAGGCTCCCCTCTCGAGGAAGGCCCTACCTATAGCGGTGATTCCGGTGGGTCAATCGTGGCTTGCCTATGGATTTCAGCAATTGCGATACGGTTTTGCCATAATTGGCGGTAATATCGAATCCATGAGTGGAAAGATCAGTCTCCTGACATGCGTGCTGGCGGCGTTAGCGGTCAGTGCATGTTCCTCGACCGGACAGGGCGCCGGCAGTTTTGCGCGCGACGAGACCAGCGTCGCGGTGGAAGATGCGATCGGCCTGCCGCGCGAGCGGCCCGGGCCGATCATGGTCGATGAGGGCGATGAGACCGTCCCCACCCCCTATGGCGGCGAAGGCTCGCCGCGGCGTTGCTCGACGGTAGCGCGCGACATCGCCCGCCTGACCGTCGTGCTCGGCCCCGACATCGAGGAAGTCGAACGCCGCGAAGCCGAGGCGGATGCGGATCATGACCATGAGGGCTGGATCGACCAGGGGGCCCATTTCGCCTCCCAGGCGCCGGACCTCGCCTCCGACGGCGCGCGCAGCCTGTATCACTCCACCATTGTCGGGCTCAATCCGGTGCGCCCGGTGATCCGGTTCATCGGCGGCGCCAGCCGGATCGAGGACGATGCCCGCGAACGCCGCGACATGGCCCAGCGCCGCCGCGCCTATCTGCGCGGCATCTATGACGGTTTCGGCTGTCCCCCGGCCCAGATGCGGCGGGCATTCGAGGATTATGGACTGCTTGAAGAGGCGGAGTGACGCGCGGGGCCGAGCTGCTTGCAGAACAGCCGCGTATCGCAGGGCGCACCATCGGGCATCAGCGCAAAGCCGGGAATGATCCCGACAGGCGTCCAGCCGGCGCGCGTATAGAGCCGGTCGGCGGGCGTGCCGGGCACGGTATCGAGCACCAGCAGCGTCTTGCCGGCCTCGATGGCCGCCGCCTCGACAGCCGCCAACAGAGCCGCGCCCAGGCCTTGTTTGCGCGCGCTGGAATGCACCAGCATTTTGGAGATATCGCCGCGATGCGGCTGATTGTCGGGCTGGGCGGTCACCAGCTGCACCGAGCCGAGGATGCGGCCGTCAGGCCCGTCTGTCGCTGCGAGCAGGATACGCTCGCCGCGCTCAACGCCGGCGATAATCCCCTGCCAGAACTCACGCGCGCGCTCAGCCGAGAGCGGTGCCATGAAGCCGACCGAAGCGCCGCCCTCGACGATGTCGAGCAGCAGGTCACAGAATTCGTCCAGCCGGGCGGTGATAGTCGGCGCCGTCAGGGCGCGGATGACGAGCGCGTCGCTCATTCGCTGCGCGCTGCCGCCTCGGCGACGCCCTGATCCCATTTCGCCCGGAATTCGCGCCGGAAGGCCTCGTATTCACCCGCCGCGATGGCGGCGCGGATGCGCGCCATCAAGTGTTCGAAATAGGCGATATTGTGCCAGGAGATCAGCATCGCCGAGAGATATTCGCCGGACTTGAACAGGTGGTTGAGATAGGCCTTGGAATAATCCCGGCTGGCGGGGCAATCGATCTCGGGCGCCAGCGGTGTGTCATCCTCGATGAAGTCGGCGCGCTTGATATTGATCGGGCCATAATCCGACCAGGCCTGGCCATGGCGGCCCGAGCGGGTCGGCAGGACGCAATCGAACATGTCGACCCCGCGCGCGACGGCCTCGACCAGATCGATCGGCTTGCCGACGCCCATCAGATAGCGCGGGCGTTCCACGGGCAAATGCGGCGTGGTGAAATCCAACACATCGCACATCTGCTCGAAGCCTTCGCCAACGGCGAGACCGCCAATGGCATAGCCGTCAAAGCCGATTTCCTTGAGCCCTTCAGCCGATTGACGGCGTAAATCTTCGAATACCGAGCCCTGGACAATGCCGAACAAGACCTGGTCATCGCGGGTTCCGAACGCGTCTTTCGAGCGCTGGCCCCAGCGCAGGGAAAGTTCCAGCGAGGCCTTGGCTTCTGCGGGCGTGCAGCCGAAGGCGGTGCATTCATCGAGCTGCATCGAGATGTCGGCGCCGAGCAGGTCGGCCTGGATCTCGATCGAGCGTTCCGGCGTCAGATGATGTTTCGAGCCATCGATATGACTTTGAAAGGTGACGCCCTCCTCGGTCATCTTGCGCAGTTTCGACAGCGACCAGACCTGGAAGCCACCGCTATCGGTCAGGATCGGGCCGCGCCAGGTGGAGAATTTGTGCAGACCGCCCAGACGCTTCACCCGTTCAGCACCGGGGCGCAGCATGAGGTGGTAGGTATTGCCCAGAATGATGTCGGCGCCGGTGTCCTTGACCTGGTCCATATACAGCGCCTTGACCGTGCCCGCCGTGCCGACAGGCATGAAGGCCGGGGTGCGGATATCGCCGCGCGGGGTTTTCAGCGTGCCGGTGCGCGCAGCGCCGTCTCTGGCGTGGATCTCGTAGGCAAAGACGCTCATCGGGCGCGCTCCAACAGGCTGGTATCCCCGTAGGAATAGAAACGATAGCCGTCCGCAATCGCGTGGGCATAGGCGCGCTGCATCGTCTCCAGACCGGCCAGGGCGCTGACCAGCATGAACAGCGTCGAGCGCGGCAGGTGGAAATTGGTCAAAAGCGCGTCGGTGATGCGGAACTCATAGCCGGGCGTGATGAAAATCTCGGTGTCGCGGCTGCCGGCCTCGATACGCCCGACCTCAGGTGCCAGGCTCTCCAGCGTGCGCAGCGCCGTGGTGCCGACCGCGATGACGCGGCGGCCCTCAGCCTTCGCCGCATTGATCGCGTCGGCCGATGCCTGCGAAATCGTGCACCATTCGCCATGCATGAGATGGTCGTCGGTATCATCCGCCTTGACCGGCAGGAATGTGCCGGCGCCGACATGCAGGGTCACATCACAGCGCTCGACACCGCGCGCCGCCAGGGCCGCAAACAGGCGTTCGGTGAAATGCAGCCCGGCGGTCGGCGCGGCGACGCTGCCGTCCTCGCGGGCGAACAGGGTCTGGTAATCCTCGATATCGGCGGCATCGACCTCACGCTTGCGCGCGATATAGGGCGGCAAAGGCGGCACGCCGGTGGCGGCGATGGCCTCGTCGAGCGCAGCGCCGCTCTTGTCAAAGGCCAGCAGGGTGTCGCCCCCTTCGGCCTTTTCGACCACCTCGGCAGAGAAGGCGCCGAATTCGATCACATCGCCGACTTTCAGCCGCTTGGCCGGGCGCACGAAGGCGCGCCAGCGATCGGCGCCGATGCGCTTGTGCAGATTGATCTCGGCACTCACCGCGCCGCCACCACCGACCGCGCGCGCGGCGCGGGTGCCGGTCAGGGCCGCCGGGATCACCCGGGTATCGTTGAACACCAGCAAATCACCGGCGCGCAGCAGATCGGGCAGGTCGAGCACTTGCTTGTCGGCCAGCGCGCCGGAGGCATCGACATGCAGCAGCCGCGCGCCATCGCGCGGACGCGCCGGACGCAGGGCAATGCTGGCCTCGGGGAGGTCGAAATCGAAATCATCTACTCGCATCTGGTGGGGTCTAGAGCATTTTCAGCAAAAGTGGGAACCGGTTTTGCGGTTCGAAAATGCGACCACACGGGATTCAGCATTTTCAGCAAAAGTGGGAACCGGTTTTGCGGTTCGAAAATGCGGCACTTGCATCCGTCGGACACACCGCTTCGCAATCTTTGCTGTGTATGAGAGGCTGCCGACGGTCAAACGGATATTCGACTTGCGTCACACCATTACCGCCCTTCTCGCCACCGGCCTGCTGTGTGGGCTGGCCCTGATACTGATGCTGGCGCCGCTCTGGCGCGGCTTTGACGCCGCGCGCGAGATCTGGCCCATCCTGATCGTGATCGGCGCCCTCGCCGCCCTCAGCGTCCAGGCCAACCGGCATCGCGGCGCCCGCCTGCTCGCGCTGGTGGCTTTCGCGGTGATCCTGCTGCCGGGCGTCGGCGAGACGGTCCGGGCCTGGCGCCAGACACCGGCGGAGCCGACCCCCGACGCCTATGAGATCGCCATCGGCACGCATAATCTGTGGGGCCGCAATGCCTCGCCGATGGATGCCGCCAGCCTGTTGCCGGTGCGCGCGCCGGATGTGCTGGCCTTGCAGGAGAGCTTCGGCAAGGCCAGCGAGGCCGGCGAAGCGCTGGTGGCGCATTATGCCCATGGCGCCCGCTGCCGCTCCAACCGCCTGCTGAGCAATCTGCCCATGCTCGCCTCCGGCTGTGTCGAACTGCCGCCGGCCGTGCTTGAGGCCGCGACGATCCCGTGTGACTGGGAAATTCCGCCCGCCGTGTGGGCGCGCCTGCAATTGCCCGATGGCAGCGAGGCGGTTTTCGTCTCGGTGCACCTGACCTGGCCCTTCCCCGGCGCGACCCAGGACTGCCAGCGCCGCGGCCTCAGCCGCGCCCTGGCACAATGGCCACAGGACCGGCTGGTGGTGATGGGCGATTTCAACGCCGCCGCCCCCGCCTTCGCCCTCGCCCGCCTCGACCGCGATCTCGGTCTTGAGCGCCGCTCGATCGGCATCGCCACCTTCCCCGCCGAGGGCCGTTTCCAGCAAGCCGGCCTGGGCACACCGCCCGTCCCGCCGATGTTGCTCGGGATCGACCATATCTTCGCCGGGGAGGATTGGGAGACGGTCGCCATTGAGGCGGGACCGAATACGGGGTCTGATCACCGGCCGCTACTGGCGACGCTGCGGCTGCGCGGGGCGCTGGCTGATCAGCCGTGAGACCCGTTCTCCACCTGCCGTCCCGATCAACGCGCCTCAATCAGACGTCATGCTCACTAGGTTTTTGAACTCTTGAGAATGAACTGTCTCAAGCTCTTCCCCCGGAGGAGCGCAGCGACTTCCGGGGGAAAACCTATGCTGTGTTTGGTCCCGAGGAGGCCCCGCGCGGGGCCACACCTCGCCCTGAACACCATGCCGAGTCCTGTCTGGCGCTCTGCTTGGCAAGGATTTCAGGGACCGCTGCGCCCTGCGTGGGCGAGTTTTGAAGGAGATTGTTTTCCTCAGGCGATTGCGCCGGGAAACCAATGCCCCGCCTCAACGCCCCTCCACCGTCACCCGCGCAAGATGATTGGTCCCGCTCTGATGGATCAGCAGGGCCTGGCCATCGCGGGTCGTACGCATATGGCGCAATATCCCGGCATGGACCGGGCCGGAGGGGATGGGCCAGCTCTGGAAGGTCTCGGCCTGCGGGTCGAAGCGGACCAGCATGTCGGGGCGCACCCCGCTCTCATTATACCAGATCGCGCCATCAAAAACGGCGATGGCATAGGGATGCGAATTGGGGCCGCTGGGCGAATCCCATTCGCGGATCTCGCCGCTTTGCGGGTCATAGCGGCCGAGCCGCCCCAGCCGCGAATTGACCCACCAGATAATGCCATCGCTATCGATATCGAGCCGGCGCACCGTGGTGCCGGCATCCGGCAGGGTGATTTCCTCGACATCCATCGTTTCCGGGTCGACGCGCAGCAGGCAATTGGCGCCATTGCAGGCGACCCAGACCGTGCCATCTTCCGCGATCTTGACGCCATAGGGCCTCGAGCGCGCGCGTGGACTGTCGACCAGGCGAACCTCGCCGCTTTGCGGATCGAGGCGGCCGATCATATTGCTGCCCTGCAGCGAGAACCACATGATGCCATCGGCGTCGAACTCGGCCGTATGCGGGTCGCGGGCGGCCTCATCGGGCATCGGATATTCGGTGATCTCGCCGGTCGCCGGGTTGAAGCGGCCAATCGTGGCGTTGCGATTGCCGGTATACCAGGCATCGCCATCCGGGCCGATCGTCACCGAATGCGGCCCCGCACCGGCGGGCAGATCAAATTCCTCCATCTCGCCCGTTACCGGGTCGAGCCGGCCGAGAATGTCGAGCCATTGCCCGACCCACCAGATACTGCCATCGGCCGCCTCGACCGGATCGCGCGAGCGCTGCCCCAGGGTCGGCACCTGCCATTCCTCGAAACGGATCGACATCGGACCATCGACCGGTGTCGCGGCGCGGCTGTCATTGCGCGGGTAATGTTCGGCAAGATAGTCAAGGATTTCCGCCTGCATTTCCGGCGCGCCCGACAGGTCGATCATCATCGCGGTCAGCGCGCTCCAGTCCTCGCGCGAATAGCCCGATGTGCGCTCGACCGTGCTGATCGCATGGCAGGCGGAACAGACGGCTTCCACCGTCTCGCGGGCCTCGCTGGCCGGTTGCGCCAGGGCTGCGGCGGGCTGGCAAAGCGTGGCGGCGATGATGAGCAAGGGAAGTGAATGGCGTCGCATGTCAGGGCTCCGGGCGGTGGCATGATCGGGGCAGTGTAGTGGAAGATTGGCGGATTGGGAGGGGAAATCAGGGGATGTCGTTGCGCCGGTGGCGGCGCTCGGCTGCCCGGCGCAAGGCGCTCTATCTCATAACACCACAAACCTTCCCCCGGAGGAGCACAGCGAATTCCGGGGCCTGCCATGCGTTGGCCAGCTGGCTGGATTCCCCTCCGGCAGGCCCCGCAACAAGTGCGGGGGAAGAGTGCGTTGTAAGTTTTGGAATAGCTTGCCCCGCGCCGGCCCACACCCCGCCCTGAAAACCATGCCGGGATCCGGCCAGACTGGACTTGTCTCGTCAAGGGCGCCGGAGGCGCCGCTTCGCGGTTTCACCCTTGACGAGACAAGTCCAGTCTGGCGCCCTGCTTGGCAAGGGTTTCAGGGATCGCTCCGCCCGGCGCGGGCGAAGATTTGAAAAACGTCAAGCGCCCCGAGATTTTTGGCCAGGGAAAGTGGTGTTCGCCCCTGCTGTTCGATCGAGGCAGATCGCCTCGGCCTAGCGGTCGACAATCAATTCCTTTACGTTCGCCGAGCAAAGGTTGAGCATTGCACTAGTAATCTGGGAGATTGTGATGGGATTGCTGCAGGACATGCTCTCGGCCCTCGATCGTTGGGATGAATGGAAACGTATGCGGGCGACGCCCGATCGCGTCGATGAATTGGAGCGCCGGTTGAAGGCGGTCGAGTCGCGACTGACGCGTGCGCCGGGCGATCCGTCGCTTCCGCTCTGCCCGATCTGTCGGTCCGGACGGCTCAAGACCATAGACATCAAACCAGATCCGCAATTCGCGTTCGCTGGGCTGCAAATTCACACCCTGAAATGCGACGACGAAGCCTGCGGACACTCCGAGACACGACAGGTCGATCCAAAGAAATCTTGAGTATAGTCAATCCAAGCTATTCGATATCATGTGGATCGCTAGCGCATGCACCGAAACGAGGAGCGGACACCATGAAACGAACCATCGGCATTCTAATTGGCAGCGCATTAGCCGCTTTGGCGCTTGCGGGCCCAGCACTCGCAGACTGCGTGCGTAGTGACATCACAGAAGAGCGCAGCGTTGCAACCACCTTTAGAGCAGCAGACCACAATTCGATTACATCAAGCTACGACTTACGGCCCACATTCGCGAGCCTATGCCTTAGTGATGGTAGTGTGCCTGATGGCGACTTCGTATTGTTCGAAATCGATACCTATGGAGGGACTGGGTATAGTCGCTTTGCTGTGCGCCTCGACGACGCACCCGAGCTGATCGATGACCTGCAAACATTCCTACGTTGGCACGCTATAGCGGCAGCCCGTGGCGACGTGTTCGAGCGGGACATTTCAGTCGACAGCGACGCCCGTTGTCGCCACGCGGAATATCTCGACGAAAGGGAGCACAACCGATCAAACCAGCGAATGGCACAAGATGCTCGACGGCAGTGCGAGCTGGATCGGGCGAACAGTTACGGCTTTGGTTACGCGTATTATCGTGGTGTTTTTGTCAAATTTCAGCGATCTGCTAGAGGACAATCGGTAGGTTCCACGATCACGCCCGATCAAGTGCCCGAGTTGATCCGCGTGCTGGCGGACTTCATTTCCGGTGAGCTGGAAGCTGAAACACTGTCACAGGCTGAGTTGGATGCGACGTACCAATAGCCGCCGTTCAGCGGCGTTGGCGAAGTGATGCCGCCCCAACCCATTCCCGCCTCAAGCCAACCCACCTCGCCCCCACCCAACAAAAAGCCGCGACACCCAAAGGCATCGCGGCTCTCCATTTCAGCACATACGTCGGAGCCTAAACCTCGACAATGCTCGCCTTGATGATCTTGCCGGGGTTTGCCGGTGGCTCGCCCTTCGGGATGGCGTCGACATGGTCCATGCCGTCGATGACTTCGCCCCAGACAGTGTACTGGTTGTCGAGATAGGGCACGGCATCCAGGCAGATGAAGAACTGGCTGTCGCCGCTGTTCGGATCGGACGAGCGGGCCATCGACATGGTGCCGCGGACGTGTTTCTCGGCGTTGAATTCGGCCGGGATCTTGGTGCCCGAACCGCCCATGCCATTGCCGTTGGGGCAACCGCCCTGGGCGACGAAGCCGTCGATCACGCGGTGAAAGGTCAGGCCGTCATAAAAGCCTTCCTTCACCAGCTCGGTGATGCGGGCGACGTGTTTGGGCGCCAGGTCGGGGCGCAGTTTGATCGTCACATCACCCGTTTCGAGGGTGAATACGAGTTGTTCTTCAGCCATTGAATTTACTCCAGAATTCGTGTCGGCACGGGAATTTCGCAAACATCCGGCAGGGCGCCGGCGGCATTGCGCAGTGAATCGAGATAGGCGGTAAAAGCAGCCGACTCGGTGTCGACAACCTGGATATGGGTGCGTTCGGATTCGGGCAGGTCAGCGGCGACGCGCATCGAATCGATCGTGTCCGGCACAAAGCCCGGATCCTGCCCCAGCGTTCCGGTGCGCAGCGCGTTGACGGCGTCCTGGCCGGCGCGGACGCGGCCCCAGACGGTGTAGATCGCGTTGAGGTGCTCGGCATTGCCGCGCGTGATGTAGAACTGGCTGCCGGCGCTGTTGGGGTCATTGGTGCGAGCAGCAGCAGCAGCGCCGGTGCAATGCAGGAGCCAGCTATTGATGCGGCCATCGCCGGTCAGGGCGGCGGCGGCCAGCGTCTGGGTGCCAACCGGGAAACCGTGCCAGAAACCGGCCTTGGCCGATTGCGGAATATTGGAGGGGTTGATCACACGGTCCTGCAACTCGCTGACTGGAAGTTCGGCACCACGGCGCACGGTGAATTCAGAGTCCATCGCCGGCAATTCGGTGCGGTGATTGGGATTGCCGCGCGCGCCGCCGCCCTGGGCCATGAAGCCGTCGAGGACACGGTGCCAGACCAGGAAATCATAGAATTGCTCCCGCGCCAGGGTCTTCATCCGCTCGACATGATTGGGCGCAAATTCCGGCGCCAGCTCGACAATCACACGGCCACGCGGCGTTTCGATATAGAGCGTGTTTTCCGGATCGAGCTCGCGCCAGGCGTCTTCGGGGAAATCGAACGTCGCCGCGCCGCCGGCCGCACCGGTATCGTCCTGGACGAGGGTGACGATGTCGGCATCGGCGGCCTGGCCGGTATCGGCCTCGCGCGCGCAGGCAGCGGTCGCCAGACCGAGCGAGAGGACAAGGGAGAGTGTAAGATGTTTGATCACGCGAGACGCTCCTTCAAACGGCGTTCGATCACCGGGGGCACGAAAGCCGAGATTTCACCGCCCAGCGAAGCGATTTCCTTCACCAGCCGGGACGAAATGGCCTGGTGGCGCGGATCCGCCATCAGGAAGACAGTCTCGATATCATCATTGAGCTGCTGATTCATCGCCACCATCTGGAATTCATACTCGAAATCGGACACGGCCCGCAGTCCGCGCACGATCGACTGGGCCCCGACCTGCTCGGCGAAATGCATCAACAACCCCTCGAACGGCCGCACCTCGACGATGGTGTTGCCGGCGATATCAGCCACTTGCGACTGAAGCATCTCGACCCGTTCCTCGAGCGAGAACAGCGGTTGCTTCGCCGCATTGATGGCGACACCGATGATCAGATGATCAACCAGTTTCACCGCGCGCCCGATAATATCGAGATGCCCATTGGTGAGCGGGTCAAACGTGCCGGGATAAAGCGCGGTGCGAGTTTCCATGATCAGCTCTCCGTCTCGTTGCCCGGTCCCTCACTGCCGTTATCAAGGTCAGGCGACAGGCCGTCAGCCCCGTCATGCCCGTCATGCCCGTCCCCGTCATGCCCGTCCTCATCGCCCGCATCCTGAATGCGTACGACGGCGACAACATTCTCGCCTTCATTGAGACGGATCAGGCGCACACCGCGCGTCGACCGCCCGGCAATGCGTACAGTCTCGACCGGGAAGCGGATCAGCTGCCCGCCATCGGTGACGGCCATGATCTGGTCGCTGTCCTCGACGGCGAAGCTGGCGGCGAGCTCAACCCCGCGCTTGAGATCGGTCGCCGCGACACCCTGATTGCCGCGTCCCATGACACGGTAATCATAGGCGCTGGAGCGCTTGCCCATGCCATCGACACCGACGGTGAGGAGGAATTCCTCGGCGGCGCCAAGCTCGGCAATCCGTTCCGGCGACAGCGCAGCGATCTCGCCGTCATCCTCGCCATCACCGGCGTCAGCCGTGACCGCGTCCTCGCCCTCATCGCCCGCCGCCAGCCGCATTGCGGTGGCGTGCTTGAGATAGGCGCGCGCTTCCGGTGAGGTGACATCGACATGGTTGAGAATGGCCATCGAGATCAGATGATCGCCCTCGGCCAGACGGATACCACGCACACCGACCGAGGAACGGCCGGCAAAGATGCGGACATCATCCACCGGGAAGCGAATGGCGCGGCCCTTGTCGGAGACGAGGAAGACGTCATTGTCCTCGGTGCACAGGCGTACGGCGACAATGCTGTCATCGTCTTCCAGCTTCATCGCAATCTTGCCGTTGCGATTGACCTGCACGAAGTCGGACAGGCGGTTGCGGCGCACCGTGCCGCGCCCCGTCGCGAACATCACATTCAGTTCGCTCCAGCTGTCCTCGTCCTCCGGCAGGGCCATGATCGAGGTGATGGTCTCGCCCTGGTCAAGCGGCAGGAGATTGATCATTGCCTTGCCGCGCGTATTCGGCGCGCCCAGCGGCAGACGCCAGGCCTTGGTCTTGTAGACCATGCCGCGATTGGAGAAGAACAGCAGCGGCGCATGGGTCGAGGTCACGAACAGGGTCGTGATGAAATCCTCGTCCTTGGTCGCCATGCCCGAACGGCCCTTGCCGCCGCGCCGCTGGGCCCGGTAATCGGACAGGGCCGTACGCTTGGCATAACCGCCATGAGTGACGGTGACGACCATTTCCTCGCGCGGGATGAGGTCCTCGTCCTCGAAATCGAACTCGCCATCGATGAAGACGGAACGGCGCGGCGTGCCGAAATTCTCGCGAACCTCGACCAGCTCATCGCGAATGATCTCGATCACACGATCGCGCGAACGCAGGATATCGAGCAGATCGGCGATCTGTTCGGCCAGCGTGCCGGCCTCATTGCCGAGTTCGTCACGGCCCAGGCCGGTCAGGCGGTTGAGGCGCAGTTCGAGGATGGCGCGGGCCTGCTCCTCGGTCAGCTTCAACGTGCCGTCCGGCTGCAGCACCGATCGCGGATCCGCGACCAGGGAGACCAGCGGCGCAACATCATGCGCCGGCCAGGCGCGGGCCATCAGGCCTTCGCGCGCCGCGGCCGGATTCGGCGCCGCACGGATCAGGGCGATGACTTCATCGATATTGGCGACGGCGAGTGCCAGACCGACGATCACATGCGCGCGGTCACGCGCCTTGGCGAGATCATGCTTGGCACGGCGGGCGACGACTTCCTCGCGGAAGCGCAGGAACTCCTTGAGGATATCCATGACGCCGAGCAATTGCGGGCGGCCGCGCACCAAGGAGAGCATATTGGCGCCGAAACTCGTCTGCATCGGTGACCAGCGATAGAGCTGGTTGAGGATGACATCGGCATTGGCATCGCGCTTGAGCTCGATGACAACGCGCATGCCGGTGCGATCGGATTCGTCGCGCAGATCGGCAATGCCCTCGATCTTCTTCTCGCGGACAAGGTCGGCGATCTTCTCGATCATCGTCGCCTTGTTCACCTGGAACGGGATCTCGTGAACGATGATCGCCATGCGATCCTTGCGCACTTCCTCGACCGTGGTGAGGGCCCGCATGATGATCGAGCCACGCCCGGTCGCCACGGCACTGCGCGCACCGGCGCGGCCGAGGATTTGCGCCCCGGTCGGGAAATCGGGGCCGGGGATGTATTCGAGCAATTCATTTTCGCCGAGCTGCGGATCGTCGAGCAGGGCCAGCGTGCCATTGATCACTTCGACCAGATTGTGCGGCGGGATATTGGTCGCCATGCCGACGGCAATACCGCCGGCACCATTGACCAGAAGATTGGGGAAACGCGCCGGCAGAACCGCGGGTTCATGTTCCTGGCCATCATAATTGTCGCGGAAATCGACAGTGGACTTGTCGATATCGGCCAGCAGCGCACTGGCCGGCTTGTCCATGCGAACTTCGGTATAACGCATCGCGGCCGGCGGATCGCCATCGACCGAACCGAAATTGCCCTGCCCGTCGAGCAGCGGCAGACGCATCGACCAAGGCTGGGCCATGCGCACCAGCGAATCATAGACGGCCTGGTCGCCATGCGGGTGATACTTACCGATCACATCACCGACGACCCGCGCCGACTTGCGATAGGGCTTGTCGGGCGTGTAGCCGTTTTCATGCATCGACCAGAGAATACGGCGGTGCACCGGCTTGAGACCGTCACGCGAATCCGGGATGGCACGGCTCACGATCACGCTCATCGCGTAATCGAGATAGGAGGTGCGCATCTCGTCTTCGATGGAAATATTGCCAACGCCTTCCGGCAGACCGGGTGGCGGGGTCAGAACATCATCGTGATCGCTCAAGGCGGTCCTCTCTCATTCGCGTCGCTGCCGGGTGAAACCCCGCTGCGCAATGCAAAATGCCGCCTTGTATCCGGCACACAGAATCGGTGCGTGAATCAGGCGGCTTTCCTGTCACCAACACTTAACAAGCACAGGCCCGAAGGGCAAATGCGCTGGGCGGTAGCGGCGGCCTGCTGCAGACGATCGGCACGCTGACAAGAAACTGTCTCGCAGGGCGGCTAGTCAGGGACAACTTGCCAAAGCCTGCCCACAGTCTGCACGGTGTCGAAACCTGCAGCCTCAACTGTTCGACCGGACGCGAGTCGCCGGTCCACACGGGATGATGAACATGACCAATCCACGCCTGCTCGCCAGGGCCATCACCGGCCTCGCCTTGCTTGCCCTCGCCGCCTGCGCCCACACGCCGGCGCCGCCTGCGGCCAGCGATGAACCGATCGTGCTGATGATCGGGCTCGACGGGCTGCGCTATGACGCGATCGACCGCTGGGATGCCCCCAATCTGCAGGCGCTGGCGGCACGCGGCACCCGGCCGCAGCGCATGCTTCCGGTGATGCCGTCCAAGACCTTCGTCAATTTCTACTCCTTGGCGACCGGGCTTTATCCCGAACACCACGGTATGATCTCCAACGCGCCCTATGATCGCGTCTTTGACGAGGTTTTCTCGAGCCGGAATGGCGGCCCGCAGGATCCGCGCTGGTGGGGCGGCGAGCCGATCTGGACGACGGCCGAGGAGCAGGGCGTGCGCTCAGGCATCATGTTCTGGCTCGGCTCGGAAGTGGCCCATAACGGCATCCGTCCGACGGTCTGGCATCCCTATGTCCACGAAATGCCCTATGAGGACCGCGTCGCCGAAGTCCTGTCCTGGTTTGACGCCCCGGCCGATGAACAGCCGCGCCTGGCTGCGGTCTATTTCGACCATGTCGACACCATCACCCACGGCGCCGGTCCGTTCACGCCCGAGGAAGGCGAGGCCGTCGCCCGCGTCGATGCCCTGGTCGGCGAGCTGGTGGACGGGTTGACCGAGCGCGGCCTGATTGACCGCACCAATATCATCATCGTCTCCGATCACGGCATGGTGGACGTCTCGATGGAGCGCTCCGTCGCCATCGACACGCTGGCCGATCTGGACGGGCTCTTCATCCCGGAATTTTCCGGACGCTACGGCCCCGGTCTCGAGCCGTTCGTGATGGCCTATGGCGAGCCGGAGGCCGTTGACCGCGCCTATGCCGCACTCGATGGCGCCAATGAGCATGTCACCGTCTACCGGCGCGGCGCCATGCCCGACACCTGGCATTTCGACCATCCCGATCGCGGCCCCGACCTGTTCATCCATGCCGAACCGGGCTGGCTGCTGACGCGCAGCGATGCCGATCTTTCCGGCGCCTGGCCGGCCGGCATGCACGGTACCCATGGCTATGACAATCGCGCCGAGAGCATGGGCGCGACCTTTATCGGCGCCGGTCCGATCTTCCCGGCGGGCACGCGTCCGGACGCCTTCGAGAACGTCAATGTCTATCTGATGATCGCCTGTGCGCTTGGCCTCGAGCCCGCCGCCACCGATGGTGATCCGGCCGAAGTGGCGCGGATCACCGGGGGGCGGTGCCCGGCGAACTGAGCCGGGCGTTCGGCTCAGTCGCGATGGGCGATGAATTCGGCGCGGCTGATACGGCCATCGCTGTCCGCGTCCATCGCGTCGAACACGTCATCGACACCGCTGCGTGCGCCCGCCTCGGCATCGCTGAGCACGCGCTCGATATAGGCGGGGTCGAGCAGGGTTTCCTGCGCCGCCGGACCGAATTCGGCCATCGCCTCGGTGATCGAGGCCATCGCCTCACTGCGAAGGCCCTCGCCGAGCCGTCCGTCATCGGTCAGGCCGGCGACATGATAGAGATCGACGCGGTTGAAATACCCGTCGGCGTCGGTGTCGACACTGGCGAATTGCTGTTCCGGATCGTCGCGGTCAGCGGTCGCCGTCTGGACCGGCAGGATGGCCGTAGCTGTGGTGAGCGCCAGGGCGGCTGCAAGGGCAGCTGGAATTGTCATCATCATGGGGAACTCCGTGAGCTTGAGGGGCAAACGGGCCCAGGGGCGCCGGACGGGACGCACGGGATAGGCCTCCACGAATTGCCGCACCGCTTCACTGGCGGTGATGCCGCGTTCGCGGCAGGCCGCCATGAAGGCTTGCTTGGCAGTATGGCCGAGCCGGACTTCCAGTGATTCTGAACGTTTTTCGTGGCGGTCTGTCGTCATGTGTCACGCTTTTCCTGTTGCAGGGCCGGCGCGTCGGCCCGGCCCGAACCCGAACGGATTTCCCGCGCCATGAAAACAAATCCCGCGTCCCGATGCACGCAAAACCGTGTCCGGACAGCGTTAAATCGCCGAAAGGATTGAGTTTAATTTCCACACGCTCCTCGCAGGGCCTGCACGATGCGCAGGCCGGATCGCGCAGGGAACTGGCCGGACGCGGTCATCGGGCGTAGAAGCTGGGGCCGAACTGTTTGCCCCCAAGGAGCCCATCATGTTGTCACGCACCCTGTCCTTGACCGCCCTTCTCCTCCTGCCCGTCGCCGCCTGCGCCCAGGACGAAGCCCCCGCACAGCCCCAGGCCGTCGACACCGCCAGCGGCGAGCTGATCATCCGTGACCGCTCCACCGCCGGCCATGTCAGCCTGCGCCAGGGCGCCGAGGGCGTTGTCATCCGCATCGAGGCCGACGGACTGCCCGAAGACGCGCGCAGTCAGTGGCATGGCGCGCATCTGCACAGCATCGGCGATTGCTCGTCGGAGGACTTCACCTCTTCGGCCGGCCATATCAATCCGTCGGGACGCCAGCACGGCCTCCTGAATCCTGAAGGTCCCGACAATGCCGATCTGCCCAATCTCTGGGTCGATGCGACCGGTTCGATCCGCGCCGAGGTCTACACGACACGCGTCAGCCTTGGCGGCACCGACGCCCTGCCCGCCCTGCTCGATGCTGACGGCTCGGCCCTGGTGATCCATGCCGGCAGCGATGACCAGACCAGCCAGCCCATCGGCGGTGCCGGCGCTCGCATTGCCTGTGCCGTTATCACCGCACCCTAGCGTGCAGCCGCAAAACACCGCACACTGGCCGTCTGTTCAAATCGGGGGAAATCATCATGTACAAAACTGTCTGCCTGGGCGCAGCCCTGCTGGCACTGGCCGCCGCGCCCGCCCTTGCCGATGAGGCCTGGACCAGCAATCTTGGCCCGGTCATCTATGATGACGAGATCGGCGAATACGCGATCCTCCTCCACTATGATGGCGCCGTCCCGCACCACACCTTCATTCGCGGCCTCGCCGGGAATTTTAGCGATCGCGGCCATTTCACCGGCTATTGGAGCGAGCAGGAAGATGTCGGCTCGACCAGCCCGGCCTGCGACGTCACCATCATCGACGAATTCGGTACGGCGACCCGCCATTGGGGCCGCGTCGAGATTGACTTCCTGCGCCCCGGCTTCCCGACCGAGTGGGACGCACGGATCGGGTCCTGTTTCGAGGAACCGGCGCAAAGCTGGAATGGCCGTCTCGACGATAATTTCGACTATGACAGCTTCGGCCCGCAGGAAGGCCCGACGCCCAAGGAGCGTTGACGAGGCGAGTGCCTGTCAGTGATCCGTCGCTGGCAGGCCCGCCGCCTCGATCGCGGAGGCACCGTTGAGGTCCAGGATCTGAAATTCACGCTCGATGACCCGCGTGCCGAACATCGCATAAAGCGCACCGGCCAGAAGCGCTGCGACAATGAATCCAGCGATGAAACTGCCACGATCAATGCCGGCTACGACATCGCCGATGGACACGCCCGGCCGGGCGCGCGCCGGCAATCCGGCCAGGGCCGCCGGTGCCGGATCGATCGCCAACCGGTAGCCGACGCGCGGCAGGGTCTGAATCAGGTCGGCGCGGCCAAGCAGGCGGCGCAGGCGCGAGATCGCCTGGTTGAGCGCCTCGTCCGATCCATCCTCGTCCCAGACGCTGTCGAGAAATTCATCGCGCGTCACCGGCGCCCCGCCGCGGCGCACCAGAAGGTCGAGCACCCCGGCCAGACGCGGTTCGAGCCGGTGACTGCGGCCGCCCACTTCCAGCACACAACTGCGCAGATCACAGACCGCATCACCGATCTGTACAATCGAGGCCGAGGGCGAGCGACGGGTAGAAACGGAGCTGGCAATATTCATCATCATCTTTCGAAAATGTTTTCGTCAGGACAGTCTGGCGCGGTTTTCCTAAGCCTCACCTCCTACCACAGAACAGGAAGGTCCTGCCCATGAAAGCTTTTTCATCTCCCCTCGCGATAGCGCGCTTCGCCCTCGCGGTGACATTCGCATCGCCCTTGATCGCCCCCGTCGCCGGCGCCCAGACGGACCCCGCACAGCAGGCGCGGCTCGATGCCCGTTTCGACGAGCTTGCCGAGGCCGGCTTCACCGGCTTTGCCGCCATCGCCCGTGACGGCGAGATCATCTTCGCCCGCGGCGCCGGCCTCGCCGACCCGGAGACAAACCGCCCCTTCACGCTCGACACTCAGGTGGATACCGGTTCGATCACCAAGAGTTTCACCGGCATGGCCATTGCCAGTCTGATCGACGCCGGCCGCCTCTCGCCCGACGCGACGCTGGCCGATTTCTTCCCCGACGTGCCCGATGACAAGGCCGCGATCACGGTGCAGCAATTGCTCACCCACACGGCGGGCCTGCCCGATGCGGTCGGTGATGACTTCTCGGACGAGGGCTGGGACAGCGTCCGCGACAAGGCCTTCACCGCCGATCTGCTGCACGCGCCGGGCTCGGCCTATCGCTACTCCAATGTCGGCTTCACCATCCTCGCCGCCATCATCGAAAGCGTGACCGGCCGCACCTATGAGGACTATCTGGTCAATGACCTGCTGGTGCCGGCCGGCATCGAGCATACCGGCTATCAATCGGTCTATGACAACGGCCTCGCGGCCCGCAACAGCCATGGCGAGCCGGTGATCGACGCCTCCTGGGGCGGCCATGATCCGAACTGGAACCTGATGGGCAATGGCGGTCTGGTCTCGACACCGCGCGACATGCTCGCCTGGGAACACGCCTACTGGAACGCGACCATCGTCTCGCCGGCCGCGCGCGACATGGCCCATGCGCCTCTGGTCCGTGAAGGTGAAGGCGCGCCGTCCTTCTATGGCTATGGTCTGGTGGTCGAGGATGATCCGCTGGTCGGACGCATCTACTGGCATAATGGCGGCAATCGCTCCTTCAACTCGCATTGGCGCGTGCTGGCGGACCAGGGCTATGAGCTGTTCGCCACCACCAACCAGCGCGCCGTCTCGGCCGACAGCGCCATCGAGGCGCTGGTTGCGGCCTTGATGGGTCAGGACTTCGAGCTGCGGCGCCCGCTCGAGGCCAGTATCGATCCCGTCGCCCTGCCCGAGACGGCTGGCGGAAACATTGCTGCCGGTTTCCTCGCCATGATCGCCAGCGATGATGAGGCTGTCTGGCGCGAGTATGTCCTCAACCGGATGAGCGATGACTTGCGCGCCTTCGCACCGATCGAGGGACATCTGGACATGATGCGCCAGCTGCACCGGGACTTCGGCAATGCCGCGATCGTCGCGGTGTTCGAAAGCGAAAACGAGATCCGGCTGGGCCTGCGCGATCCACTGTCCGGGGAAGTGATCCCGGTCGTGATCGAGTATACCGGCGATGGCCTGGTCAACGGCCTGCTGCTCGGCTAGCTCCAGCTCGGCCGCGCCACCATCAGGCCAAAGATCGCGATCAATGCGATAAAGGCCGGCCAGCCGAGCACAAACCAGATCCGCATCAGGCGGTGAACGCGGTCGGGGACAGCCTCCCCGGCCGCAACCGCTTGTGTCATCAGCCGCCGCACTTCCAGCTGGATCCACACCACGGGTAGCCAGCAGGCGCCGATGAAGATGTAGAGGCCATAGCTGATCAGGAGCCAGGGCGCCGTCAGCGGCCAGCCCGCCAGATGCGCCAGCGCGATGCCGGTCAGCGGCTGGGCGATGACGGCGCTGGTGGTGAAGACCCAGTCGGCGAGCACGACATGTTTCGAGGCCAGGGCAAAGCCGGGCGCATCGCCGGAACGCCAGGCCATCAGCATGAAAAAGGCAATCGCCGCACCGGAGCCGAACAAGACGCCGGAGGAGAGGATATGGGTGGTCTTGACGATCCAGTACAGCTCCATCAGCGCTCATCCTCGGTTGCCGCGATCATCAGGGCGAGCGCCATCATCGGGAAGACTTTCAGGATCGGTCCGAGCGCATCGGCCCACAGGCCGGGCAGGGTCAGGCTGAGCGCCAGGACATAGGCGAAGGTGCCGGCGATCATGGTCGCGGCGATCCAGCGCACCCGCCATTTGGCGACCATCGCCGCGCCCATGGCGATGTCGAAGGCCGAGCCGAACCAGAGCAGGAAAGCCTGCATCGCGGGGCTGTAGCCGGCGGCCTGCAGCACGGCATAGGCATGGTCGCTGGCAATCGTCAGCGAGAGGATGCCGGTCGCCAGCCAATAGAGGCCCAGCACCCAGCGCGCGAGCGGGCGGGCAAAGCCGAGCCGGGCATGCCAGCGATCCTGCAGCCCGGCCGGAGCGCTGGCGAGATAATCATCGAAGCCGCGCGGTGACGCACCGGTGGCGGCGCGCCAGTCGGCGGGATCGCCTTCGACGTCGAAATCGAGCTGTTTCAGTGCCGTTGTGCGCATCGAGGTGCGCACGCCGATCCAGCCGAGCAGATCGCCGGCGGCAAAAGCCGGCGCGGCGAGCCAGCGCGGCACATGCCAGATCCGCGTCTTGCCGAAGCCGAGCCAGCGGCGATAGCCGCGCACCAGTTCGTCCATGGTGACGCGCTGCGGCCCGCCAACATCCCAGCTCACCCGCGACGGCGCGCCCGGCTGCAGCAGGTCATGGATTGCGGCGCTCAAATCCTCGGCGGCGATCGGGCGGAAGACCTGCTCGCCGCCGACCAGCGGCGTCAGCCAGGGGATGCCACAAAGCGCCCGCACCAGCGCCGTGCCGCCATAGACATTGCGCGCGATCACCAGCGAAGGCCGCAGGATAACCCAGTCGAGATCGAGTGCCGTCAGCGCCGCCTCGCCATCCTGCTTGTCGCGGGCATAGGCCGAGCCGGAGGCCGCATCGGCGCCGACAGCGGAGACATGGATCACCCGCCGCACCCCGGCCTGCTCACAGGCGGCAAACAGGGCGGCAGCGCCATCGACATGGGCGGCGCGGCTATTGTCGCCGAGCCCGTCCTGCAACACGCCGACGCAATTGATCACCGCATCGATGCCGGCCAGCCGCGGGAACCAGTCGGCATCGCTGTCATGGCGGAAATCGCAGGCGATCCAGTCGAGGTCAGGCGCACGGCGGGCCGCCCGGGTGATATCACGCCCGGCGGCCAGCACATGATGGCCGGATGCGTGCAGCTGCGCGGCAAGATGCGATCCGATAAATCCGGACGCCCCCGTGATCAGGATCTTCATCGCCCCGGACTCCCCCTCGGCCGCCTGCGGATCGCCGCTGTGCCCCGCCTATTGCTGTGCGGCCTGCAGGCCCTCGCGCAAGCGCGCCAGATTGGCATTCATATTATTGCTGATCGCTGCGCGCAGTGACGGCCAGACGCCCTCGACCTTCAGCCATTCCTCCCCCGGCATGTCGGCCGAATTGACCGCGGCAAGATAGGCCGCATTGCCATAGGAACAGGCCCACCAGGGCGATGCCTGGCTAGTGAAGATCTCGTCTGACGCGATCACCGAGGCCAGCGCGGCCTCGAGCCGTGCCGGGTCCGAACTCATCAGCTCGTGCACGACCGGCCCCGCCTGTTCGGAGGCTGCGGCCACGACGCCGAGCGCCGTCGGGTCGACACAACGCGATGCGTCATAGATCGAACGTGCCCGGGCGAGGAAATAGGCGTGCAGCGCGCGGTCCGGTTCCGTGTCGACGACCAGGCGCGCATATTCGAACAGGAAAATCGGCTGATTGGTATCACGCCGCTCCCATAATTGCTGCGCGATGGCCGGCGCCTGCTCCGGGTCGACACCACGCAGGGCCGCCAGTGTCACCAGCACATTGCCCCAGGCCGCATCACCGATGATGTAGCGGGCTTGTGTACCGTCACCCTCCACGGCCATGATTTCGGGGTGGCGCATATTGGCATCATCGCCCTGCGCCCAGGCGGGCGCGGTCAGCACGAGGCTGACCAGAAACAGAACCATGTGAAGCATTTTCATCTCCTCGCCCCCCGGCCGCAGCGTTCCCGCCTAGAACGGGATTTCGTCATCCATGTCGGCACTGCGGAAGTCTTCCTTCGGCGCATCGACCGAGCGTTGCGGCGAGCGCTCGCTGGAGTCAAAACTGCCGCCACCGCCGCCATAGGAGCCACCGCTCTCGCCCTTGGAATCGAGCATTTGCAATTCGCCGCGATATTTCTGGAGCACGATCTCGGTATTGTACTTGTCGACGCCGTTCTGGTCGGTCCATTTGCGGGTCTGCAGTGCGCCCTCGATATAAACCTTGGCGCCCTTCTTGAGATAATTGTCCGCGACCTTGGCCAGCTGGTCATTAAAGATCACGACGCTGTGCCATTCGGTCTTCTCGCGGCGCTCGCCGGAGGTCTTGTCGCGCCAGCTCTCCGAGGTCGCGATGCGCAGATTGCACACCGGATCGCCGTTCGGCAGACGCCGCGTCTCCGGATCCTTGCCCAGATTACCAACCAGGATGACCTTGTTCACAGATCCCGCCATCGCCCATTCTCCATGTTTCTTGTTGCACGGCCTGCCGCCGCGCCAATTTGTTCACATTCTGTTCCGCAGGTCAATTGCGCCCGCGAGTCGGGGGGATTTGAACGGAGTGGCGGGCCAGAGTCCAGTCAGGCGCGCGGCACACGGTGGATGGAAGACAGGCCGCCCGCTTGCCGCCTCCGCCATCCTGCCTACATGGTGTCAGCAGACCCGCAACTCGCCGCTGGACGCAGCGCGCCTTGTTCTCTAATTGTTCAACATGACTCACCCCTAGACCGGTCCCGCCCGCGAACTCGCAGACGAAAGACATTTCATGGCCCTCGACACCATCCGCGTGCGCGGTGCGCGCGAACATAATCTCAAGAATGTCTCGGTCGATCTGCCGCGCGACAAGCTGATCGTGTTCACAGGGCTTTCGGGCTCGGGCAAGTCCTCGCTGGCGTTTGACACGATTTATGCAGAGGGCCAGCGGCGCTATGTCGAGAGCCTGTCGGCCTATGCGCGGCAGTTTCTTGAGCTGATGTCGAAGCCGGACATGGATTCGATCGAGGGCCTGTCGCCGGCGATCTCGATCGAACAGAAGACAACCTCGAAAAATCCGCGCTCCACCGTCGGCACCGTCACCGAGATTTACGACTATATGCGCCTGTTATGGGCCCGCGTCGGCGTGCCCTATTCGCCCGCGACCGGCCTGCCGATCCGCTCCCAGACCGTCAGCCAGATGGTCGACAAGCTGATGGCGCTCGAGGATGGCGCCCGGCTCTATCTGCTGGCGCCCGTCGTGCGTGGCCGCAAGGGTGAATACCGCAAGGAATTCGCCGAATGGCTCAAGGCCGGCTTCCAGCGCGTCAAGGTCAATGGCGAGTTTTATACGCTGGAAGAAGCGCCGGTCCTCGACAAGAAATTCAAGCACGATATCGATGTCGTGGTCGACCGGCTGGTGATCAAGCCGGGCCTGGAAGACCGCCTCGCCGACAGTCTGGAAACCGCCCTGCGGCTCGCCGATGGTCTCGCGATTGCCGAATTCGCCGACCAGAGCGACGAAAAGGGCAATCCGGAGCGGCTGGTCTTCTCCGAGAAATTCGCCTGTCCGGTCTCCGGCTTCACCATTGCCGAGATCGAGCCGCGGCTGTTCTCCTTCAACAATCCCTTCGGCGCCTGTCCGGCCTGTGACGGGCTCGGCCAGTCGCTGAAATTCGACGAGGATCTCGTCGTCCCCGACCGCGACAAATCGCTAACCAATGGCGCCATCGCGCCGTGGAGCCGGGCGACCTCGAAACTCTACCAGCAGACCCTGCAGGCGCTGGCGGAGCATTTCGGCGGTGACATGTTCAAGCCCTGGCGCGAATTGCCGGAGGCCTTCCGCAAGGTGATCCTGTTTGGCACCAGGGAAGACATCACCTTCGTCTATGAGGACGGCCTCAGAAAATTCGAGACCAAGAAGCCGTTCGAGGGCGTCATCCCCAATCTGGAGCGGCGCTGGCGCGAGACCGATTCAAGCTGGGTCCGCGAGGATCTGGGGCGCTTCCAGTCGTCGCAGCCGTGCGAGACCTGCCATGGCCGCCGCCTGAAGCCGGAAGCCCTGTGCGTCAAGATCGCCGATCATGATATCGCCCAGGCCGGCACCATGCCGATCCGCGTCGCGCGCGACTGGTTCGGCGCCATCGAGAAGACGCTCTCGGCCAAGGACCAGCAGATCGCCGAGCGCATCCTCAAGGAAATCCGCGAGCGGCTGAAATTCCTCGTCGATGTCGGGCTCGACTATCTCACCCTCGACCGCGCCTCGGGCACGCTGTCCGGCGGCGAGAGCCAGCGCATCCGCCTCGCCAGCCAGATCGGTTCCGGCCTGACCGGCGTGCTCTATGTCCTCGACGAGCCCTCGATCGGCCTGCACCAGCGCGACAATACCCGCCTGCTGGAAAGCCTGCGCGGCCTGCGTGACCTGGGCAATACGGTGATCATCGTCGAGCATGATGAAGAGGCGATCCTGACCGCCGACCACGTCGTCGATCTTGGCCCGGCCGCCGGCGTGCATGGCGGCGAGATCATCGCCGAGGGCACGCCCGCCGATATCCTCGCCAGCGAAGCCAGCCTGACCGGCCAGTATCTGCGCGGCACACGGCGGATCGAGATTCCGGTCAAACGGCGCAAGATCGACAGGAAGCGTATCGTTCGCGTCGTCGATGCGACCGGCAATAATCTCAAGAAGATCTCAGCCGATTTCCCGCTCGGCGTCATGACCTGTGTCACCGGCGTCTCCGGCGGCGGCAAGTCGACGCTGACGATCGAGACGCTGTACAAGGCCGCCGCCCGCAAGCTGGCCAAGGCGCAGACCGTGCCGGGCCCGCATGAGCGCATCGAGGGGCTGGATCAGCTCGACAAGATCATCGATATCGACCAGTCGCCGATCGGGCGCACGCCGCGCTCCAATCCGGCCACCTACACCGGCGCCTTCACGCCGATCCGCGAGTGGTTCGCCCAGCTCCCGGACTCGAAGACCCGCGGCTACAAGCCCGGCCGCTTCTCCTTCAACGTCAAGGGCGGGCGCTGCGAGGCCTGCCAGGGCGATGGCGTGGTGAAGATCGAGATGCACTTCCTGCCCGACGTCTATGTGCCCTGCGATGTCTGCCATGGCGCCCGCTTCAATCGCGAGACGCTGGAAGTGAAATTCAAGGGCAAATCCATCGCCGATGTCCTCGACATGACGGTCGAGGAAGGCGCCGACTTCTTCAAGGCCGTGCCCGCCGTGCGCGACAAGATGGAAACGCTCAAGCGCGTCGGGCTCGGCTATGTCAAGATCGGCCAGCCCGCGACCCAGCTCTCCGGCGGCGAGGCCCAGCGCGTCAAGCTCTCCAAGGAACTGGCCAAGCGTGCCACCGGCAAGACGCTCTACATCCTCGACGAGCCGACCACGGGTCTGCATTTCGAGGATATCCGCAAGCTTCTCGAAGTGCTGCACGAGCTGGTCGAGACCGGCAATACCGTCGTCGTGATCGAGCATAATCTCGACGTCATCAAGACCGCCGACTGGCTGATTGACCTTGGCCCCGAGGGCGGCGATGGCGGCGGCGAAATCGTCGCTGTCGGAACGCCGGAACAGGTCGCCAAGGTCGAGGCGAGCTGGACCGGGCGCTATCTGGCACCCATGCTGGAGAAAGAGGCCGCGCGGCTGAAGGCGGCGCGGGTTTAGGGAACAGGCGAAGCGGCGGGCCCGCAAGGGCCCCCCTCCATTCTCACTCCGCCCGTTTGCGGCCATTCACCATCGACCGCACCAGGTTCTCGCCGTGGGCGAGGCTCGAAACGATGACGCCAATGACATGCAGCGCCGCCAGGCCCAGCGTCAGATAGACAAAGATTTTGTGCCAATCCTCCAGCCATTCTCCGGCGCCGCCCTCTTCATCACCCGCTTCGCCGCCCGCCGCGTGCTCCCGGCGCTCGCCGGGCCCGTCATCATCATCGTCATCATCACCTGAACGGGTCAGACCCGGGGACACGGGCGCAGCCACGCCCTCCTCCGGTGATTGCGCGATGATCCCGGCCAGCGGTCCGGCGCCGTCTTCAACGGCATACAGCGCCATGCCGGTACCGGTTGTGCCTGCGAGGCTGACCAGCAGGAGAATAATCATCACCGCCCCGGCCGGGTTGTGGCCGAGGGTCCGCTTCGCCGAACCGTCCGCCAGACCGCGCACATAGCCCACGGCTGCCCCGGGTCCGCGTACGAAGCTGGAAAAGCGGGCATAGCGCGTTCCGACAAAGCCCCACAGGATGCGGATCACAACCGCTGCGGCGACGACATAGCCGGCCCATACATGCAGGCCGAGTTGCTCATCGCCGGTGAAATAGGCCGTCAGAACGCCAATGACGATCACCCAGTGTCCGATCCGGACAAGCGGGTCCCAGACTTTCACCTCGCGGGGCTGGGCGTCTGTAGCCGTTTCATTTGATGCCTTCATGGCACACCTCCGTTCCTGTGGACTGGAACGTCATGCCGCAGGCGCGCCGGCGCCATCTGTCATATGACATAGACCAAGCCTTCAAAGGGAGTCGCGCCATGAATGACGATGACCAGAAACGCTGGACAATACGCGCCGGCGGGGTGCTCTTTGCCCTGATTGCCGTCTTCATCGCGACGGATCTTGCCACCGACCGCGGCGAAGGCGTCTCCTGGTTCCACCTGGTGCTGGAATGTGTCGCGCTCGTTTCGGCCGCCACGGGCGCGCTCGCCCTGCTCGTCAATTTCCAGCGCACCCGCAGCGACCTCGCGCTGGCACGCGCCGAAGCCCGGCGTTGGCAGGACGAGAATCGCGCCCTCGTGCGCGGCCTCGGGGCCGCCATCGTGGAACAATTCGACCGCTGGGCCTTCACACCGGCGGAGTCGGATATCGGTCTGTGTCTGCTGAAAGGTTTCAGCCATACCGAAATCGCGGCGCTACGCGGCACCAGTGAACGCACCGTGCGCGAACAGGCCCGGACGATCTATCGCAAATCCGGCCTCTCCGGACGGACGGAACTCTCCGCCTTCTTCCTCGAGGACCTGCTGCCGGCAGCCTGAGCAAAGCTCGCGAACCGGCCGCGCAGCAAGAGCGCCACAATGCCGGCGGTGAGGACCAGGCTCGTCACCACGCTCGCTTCCGGCCCGAACACGCCGCCGGTCAGCCACCAGGGGGCCTCGGCCGTGTCGGCCAGATCGATGATGAAAGGGTCGACCAGCACGTCCTGGCCGCTGACCGGCAGGCCGAAGCCCGAGGCCAGCAGCCAGTTCCAGGCCGCATGCCAGCCGCACACGCCCCAGAGCGAGCCTTCCTTGGCCGCATAGAGGCTGAGGAAAACGCCGACCAGCACGATATTGGCGAGGCCGAACATCAATTCCTGCGACCAGGCGATATTGCCGCCATGGACCAGGCCGAACAGGATCGAATTGATGGCGATCGCCAGCCAGATGCCATGGCGCGAGGCGATCAGGCCCATCAGCCAGCCGCGGAACATCAATTCCTCGGTCGAGCCCTGGACAATGAAACCGGCCAGGAGCCAGGCGACCGGGATCAGGCTGGCGATGGCGAGACTGCCGCCCGCCTCGATGCGGTAACCACCGGCGAGCCAGATGATCGCAACCACCACGACCAGAAAGCCGAGACCGAGGCCATAGCCGCGCGCGAAACGTTTGGCGAAAGCGCCGTTGAGCCCCAGCGTCGCCGGGCCGCGGCGCTCGAACAACGTCGTCCACAGCAAGAGCAGGATCGCAGAGACCCCAAAGGCCGCAAACAGGACATAAGCCATGCCGGCCCAGTCCATCGCCGCCGGGTCCATGCTGACCAGGCCCAGCATCACGCCCGGGATCACGCCCAGGATCTGGCCGCCGACCATGAAGACCACCAGCAGCACGATGGCGGCGAGTGTCCATGTGCGGCGATGGCGCGCCTGTCGATCTGCGTAGATTTCACGTCCGGCCATGTCAGCCCCCCTGATTCCGACTCACTCGGACTGGCAGCGTGCCCAGTGCAGCGCCGCACCGCAAGCGAACGCAAAACGGCCCGCAGGTCTGCACCGGCGGGCCGCATTGTCATTCAGCCGGGATAGTGCCTAGCCCTCGCTGGGCGAGGCGCCGGCCGGATGGTCGGTCGTCAGGGTCGGGGAATCGGTTTCCTCGACATCGCCGCCGGCGCGATAGCGCACGGCATTATAGGCGCCGACGCCGTGCCACATGCCTTCAAACACGATCTGCATCGCATAGCCCAGCACCAGGCCGGTCACCAGACCCACGACAACACCGGGATTGCCGAGCGTCGCCTGCAGCGTGGCAAAGACTTCCTCGGGCATCAGGTCGGCACCGCCCTCGGCCATTTGTGCGAACTCCATCACCAGCGGCATCAGCGCGCCCAGGAAGACCAGCTGGATCAAGGTGCCGAGCACGGTGGTGAGCACAAGGATCAGGCCGGCGACGACCAGATAGCTCAGCGCCAGGTGCCAGAACACACCCTTGCTCGCCGTCCAGCTCTCGAAGAAGCGGACCTTGCGATCGACCATGGTCAGGCCCGGCGCCGATGCGAGGCGGATACAGAACACGACCACGATGATGCTCACCGCCAGCACACCGAGAAAGGCGATCAGCCCGGTCGCCATGCCGCCGGCCATCGAACCATCGCCAGCCGCGAACACGCCGGCCGCGACCAGTCCGACCACGACGGCCGCGATCACGATGCCGATATAGGCGGCAATCCCGACGACGATATAGAGCAGGTTGACGCCAAGCAGGCGCAATTCATCGCCGCCGAAGCGGAAGGGAATCACCGGAGCCACCTCACCGCGGGTCAGCAGACGCAGCCAGGCGCCCTGGAACATCAGGGCCGAGACGATGCCCAGCAAACCGATCAACGGGATGGAGGCGAGGAAGGGCCCCATCATCGCCAGGACTTCCTGCTCGATTTCGGCCTCGCTGAGGCTGCCGGATGCGTCCTGCATCGCCAGCTCGAACAGGCTCATATAGGCCGGGCCGACCAGCGAGACGGCCAGCGCCGCCAGCGCGCCGACCACCAGGGCCTGGCAGACGGCAATCCAGATCACGCCAACCGGATTCTCGCCGAAGCGCTTGAAAAAATAGAATATGCATTCCCCGATATCGAAAGCCTTGCCTGTCATGTCATTCCCCTCTGCGACTGGTCGCATGTTAGGCGCACATCATGACGAATTGGCAATCAAACACCAGAGGGAAGCTAGGCGGCAGCGTCCCCCGCCGCCGGCGTGGCGGTGCGATTGCGGTAGATATAGGCATACAGGCCTGAGAAGACCGGGATGTTGATGAAGGCCATCAGCCCGTTCCAGCGCAGATATTCCTCGGCCGCGGCCAGGGCCGGTGCATTGAGCTGGTCGGCCCCGACCGGGACGGGCACATAGAGCGGCCGCGAGCCGAGCACGGCGCAGATCAGTTCATACAGTCCCGCTTCCAGCGCCAGCAGCGGCAGTGAGGTCAGCAGCAGGGCCGCCGCGATGCGCAGGGCATTGCCATTGCTCAGCGACCAGGCGCTCAGCACCATGATCTTGCGATTGGCGATCGTCGCCGGCAGCGCCAGCACCAGCCGCGCCGAGAGCCAGACCAGCAGCGCCGCTGCCGCCAGCCCGACGACGATGGCGACCACCCAGTCGGCCGTGCCGAGATAGGCCATCGCATCGGCCAGCTCGAGACCTTCCGCCTCGGGGTCGATCCCGGCCCGGCTCATCGCACCGGCGGCAATCGAGCCCAGCACCACGGCCCAGAACATGAAGGCCATGATGAAGACCAAAAGGGTCAGTGCCGAGACCAGCAGGCCGACGATGAAGATCCGCCCCTCATCAGCCCCGGCCTTCAAAGAATGCCAGCCGCTGTAATCGCCCAGCACCGCCATGCGCAGACAGGCCGCCGACAGCGCCAGGCTGGCGACAACCGTGACCAGCGACAGCAGGAAGAAGCCCATCGACAACACCGGATTGCCCGTCGCACCGCCCAGGCTCTGCATCAGCACCAGCTGCGCGATATAGGCCAGCGTATAGGGCGCCGCCGCGACCAGGGCGCGCTGCCAGTGCGAAATCAGGAAGGCATAGCCGGCCAGCGTGCTGCGCAGGATCGGGACAGACGTCGTGGTGGGTGTCGGGTTCATGCCAGGCTCCGTGACGGGGGCTGTGTTCGAGGCCCCCGATCTGGACGCGCCGCGCCGCGAAGGCAAGTTCCGCGCTGCAGCCGAAGCATCATTCCGCGTCGGCGTCGGCTTCGGCCTCGCTCTGCCGCCGGCATTGCCACTCCGTCGGCAATTCGCACAGGGTGAACCGGAATTGCGTCAAGAGTCCGATACGCCGTACGGCCTGGCCGCCAATCTGCGCCGGCTCATAGCGCCAGCTGCCGAGAGCCCGTAGCACATCATCATCGAACACGCCGCCCGGTGCGGCGGCGACAATGGTCGCCGAGTCCGTTCGCCCGCTCTCGGTCACATCGAACCGGACGACAACAATCCCGTCGATGCCGGCTTCGGCGGCCCACTCCGGATAGCGTGGCTGCGCCCGCATGCCAGTGACCTCCGCGTCGACATCATAAATATTCGCCCCTTCACCATCGCTCCACGATGAGTGCTCGCCGGTTTCGGGATAGGCGGAAGCCGCGATCCGGGCATCGACCAGTGCACGATCCTCGGCCGTCGCATCGCCGCGCGCCAGCTGGATCCATGCCGTGGTCGTGCGGACATTGTCGGTATCCGTCCCCGCGGTCTCGACTGAGGCGAACATGCTGCGCGAGATATGGAAATTGTAGAGGGCGTCCAGCCGCTCACGCTCGAAATACTGACCGACGCCAGCGAGATAGTGCGCATTGGCGAAGACCATGTCCGGACTGCGCCCGCTTGCCTCAAAGAATTCCAGCGCGAGAGCGGCATGCCTGGACATCGTGCGCAGTCGGCCCAGCTGGCCGCTGCTGAGCGCGACCATGTAATGGATGTCTCCGGCCAGCGACGGGGCCACGCTATCCTCGCGCCCGCCTATCGAACGCGATGCCCGCAGCGAACATTGCCGCGCGTCGCTGATATCGCCAGTGGCAAAGGCCGACAGGGATGCCTGATACCAGCGCGTCGCGCGTTCAGTCTGCGGGCCCCGCAAGCGGTCGGAGATTTCCGCCGCACTGCGCCAGGCGGGATAGGCCTGTTCTGGAAGGCCGCGACTGAGCGCGAGATTGCCGTAATTTTCCGCCAGGATACCAATCAGCTCGGCATCGATCCGCTCGGACCGCGCCGCCCGCCAGGCCGTCTCGGCGGCTTCACTGGCCGCCACATAATCCTGGGCTGCCATCGCGGTTTCATACGCCAGATAGGCCTGGGACACGCTATCCGGCAGGGGATCGTCCTGGGCGCTGGCCGCAAGGGTGACCAGCACCACCAAGCCTAGCGCAACTATGAACTGCTTCATGACCAAACTCCCCCTTCACGCGATCATTCGCCGCCCGGAGCGCCGCTGTCAACGCCCCACTGCCCCCAAATGCTTGACTTGCCGCCGCCCGCGCTCGATATGCCGCGCATGACCCAAAGCGCTCCCAAACCTGTCCATATTATCGGCGGCGGCATGGCCGGCTCCGAGGCTGCCTGGCAACTCGTGTCGCAAGGCGTGCCCGTCATCCTGCACGAGATGCGCGGCGTGAAGGGCACCGAGGCCCACAAGACGGACGAGCTGGCCGAGCTGGTCTGTTCCAACTCCTTCCGCTCGGATGATGCCCGGACCAATGCGGTCGGGCTGTTGCATGAGGAGATGCGGCGCTGCAATTCGATCATCCTGGCCGAGGGCGATAATCATCGCCTGCCGGCCGGCGGCGCCCTCGCCGTTGATCGCGACGCCTTCTCCGCCGCCGTCACCAAGCGCCTGAGCGAGCACCCGCTGGTGACGATCTCGCGCGAGGAAATCACCGGCCTGCCGCCGGAAGACTGGGACAGCGTCATCATCGCCACCGGTCCGCTGACCTCGGAGAGCCTGTCGGAAGCGATCCTGAAAGAGACCGGCGAGGACGAGCTGGCTTTCTTCGATGCCATCGCCCCGGTGATCCATCGCGACAGCGTCAATATGGACAAGGCCTGGTTCCAGTCGCGCTACGACAAGGGCGAAACCCTGGCCGACCAGACCGCCTATCTCAATTGCCCGATGGACAAGGACCAGTATGACGCCTTCATCGACGCGTTGATCGCCGGCGAGAAGACCGAGTTCAAGGACTGGGAAGGCACGCCCTATTTCGAGGGCTGCCTGCCGATTGAAGTGATGGCCGAGCGCGGTCGCGAGACGCTGCGGCACGGTCCGATGAAACCGGTCGGGCTGACCAATCCGCACAATCCCACCGTCAAGGCCTATGCCATCGTGCAATTGCGCCAGGACAATGCGCTGGGCACGCTGTTCAACATGGTCGGTTTCCAGACCAAGCTGAAATACGGCGTCCAGACCGAGATCTTCCGCCTGATCCCCGGCCTGGAAGCGGCGCAATTTGCCCGCCTCGGCGGCATTCACCGCAATACCTTCCTCAATTCGCCGCGCCTGCTGGATCATCAGCTGCGCCTGAAATCGCAGCCGCGCCTGCGCTTTGCCGGGCAATTGATCGGCGTTGAAGGCTATGTCGAAAGCGCCTCGATGGGGCTTTTGGCCGGGCGCTATGCCGCCGCCGAACGCCTCGGCAAGACGCTGCCCCCGCCGCCCGAGACGACGGCGATGGGCGCCCTGATCCGCCACATCACCGGCGGCCATCTCGACGCCGGCAAGGGCAGTTTCCAGCCGATGAATGTCAATTTCGGCCTCTTCCCGCCCATCACCCAGCCAACCCAGGACGCAGAGGGCAACCGCATCCGCGGCAAGGCCAAGACCCCGGCCCGCAAGACAGCACTGTCGGCCCGGGCGCTGGAAGATCTGGCGGTCTGGCTGGGCTAGCGCCTCATTTCAACTTGAAATAGCCAGACAAAGCGTGTGAACTCCCGGAAAATCGGGGGAATTACATGTTCAGATCAGCTTTGGCCGGCCTTGCTGTCGCGCTGTTCGCCTGCAGCACCAGCCCGGCCCAAACCGAGGCGCCACCGGCGCTCGAGCTGTTTGCGCAAATGCCGCATATGGACATGGTGACCCTGTCGCCGAACGGGCAGCGGATCGCTTTTCTCAGCAATTACGAAGGCCGCCGCATCCTGGTCGTGCGCGATCTGGCGAGCGGCGAGGACCAGCTCGCCAATGTCAGCGGCATCAGGCCGGAAGGCATGCTCTGGGCCAATGATCGCACCCTGCTGCTCTCGGCCAGTGAAGCGGCCAATACCCAGCGGGTTCGCGGCGTGGTCGATTTTTCCGCCGTTCTGGCCTTCGATGTCGAGGACGGACTGGATTTTCGTCAATTGCTGCGCGGGTCGCGGCGGACCGGGGTCAATATCCGGATGGGGCGCGTCCTCGGCATCAGCGCAGAGGACGGCTATGTCCTGATCCCGGCCAGGGATGAGGGCGGCAATTACGACCTGCTCGCCGCAGACCCGTCCCGGCGAGGCTCACGCGTCGAGGCCGGCGGCAGCACCGTCACCCGCGACTGGGTCATCGACCGCAATGGCGAGGCCGTCGCCCGGGTCGATTACTCCAATGCCCGCGACACGCAGCGCATCTTGGTGCGCGATGGCAATGGCTGGACGCCCATCCTGGAGGAGGAAGATGCCGACCGCCCGGTCTATTCCACCTGGGGGCTGATCGAGGACGGCTCGCTGGCGGTCCGGGTGACCTATAACCGCAATGACCGGGCAACGACCAGCGGCCTCTATGCTGTCTCGCTCGAAACCGGTGAGATCACCCGGCGGCTGTTTCGCCATGACGACTATGATATCGGCGCCGTGCTGACCGACCCCTACACCAATCTGGTCGTCGGCGTGGCCTATAGCGATGTGTTCGACGAGCATGTCTGGTTTGATGAGGAATTGACGGCGCGACAGGACATGCTGGAGGCCGGTTTCGGTGGCGCATCGGTGCGGATCGAGAGCTGGTCGCGTGATCGCAGCCGGTTCGTGGTCTCGACCGAGGGCGACGCCCGGCCGCGGGTCTATTATCTCTATGACGTCGCCAGCAATAATGTCGCCGCGATCGGCAGCGCCTATGGCAATCTGGCCCTGGGTGGATTGCGCCCGCGCCTGCACATCCACTATCCGGCGCGCGATGGCACACAGATACCCGGCTATCTGACCACCCCGGACGGCGAGGGCCCGTTTCCGACCGTCATCCTGCCGCATGGCGGCCCGGGCAGCCGCGACACGGGCGGGTTCGACTATCTCGCGCATTTCCTCGCCTCGCGCGGCTATGCCGTGATGCAGCCGCAATTCCGCGGCTCGGACGGGTATGGCCGGGAGTGGGAAGTGGCGGGTTATGGCGAGTGGGGCACAGGGCTGATGCAGCATGATGTCAGCGATGGCGCCCTCGCCCTGGTCCAGGCCAATATCGCGGACCCCGACCGGATCTGCATTGTCGGCCTGAGCTATGGCGGTTATGCCGCCCTGGCCGGAGCCGCCTTCACCCCCGACCTCTATCGCTGTGCCGCCGCGATTGCCCCTGTCACTGACCTGGCCGCACTGGTGCGCTATGACCGCGACCGCCATGGCAGCGATCACTGGACCGTCGCCTATTGGGATGAGGCCATGAATGGCCTCGATGAAACCCGTCGCACGGCCCGGCTTCGGGCCGTCTCACCGGCTTATCACGGCGACCGCATCCATATCCCGGTGCTGTTGATGCATGGCCGTGACGACAGCGTCGTCCCGATCGAGCAGAGCCGCGACATGCGCGATGCCCTGCGCCGCAACCGGGGCGATCTCGAATACATTGAAATGAGCGATACCGATCACTGGCTGAGCAGTGCCGAGATGCGCACACAGGTTCTCACCGAATTGGAAAGCTTCCTGGACGAGCATATAGGAGACTAGCGCCCCGTCAGCGACAGCCAGCTGAGCCGCGCCTGCCGCGCCAGCAAAGCGCGTTCGGGCGGGACTTCGAACGGGTTTTTCGGCAGGCTTTTCAGATAGCCTGGGGTCAGCACGGCATAGCCGGCCGCCGGCACAGCCTCGACTGGCAGCGCGCCGGCCGCCCGGAAGGCGCGCGCGGCATCCTCGGCGATCGCCCGCACGGGCTGGAGCGCGGCCTTCGCCTTGCCGGAGCCGAGGCCCTGGGCGAGCATGGCGGGGGTGCCGCCGAGCTCGGTGAGATAATCGCCGGCGACCGGGGCGCGGCCGATGCGGGCGCGCCAGGCGAAGGCGCGCATCAGGCCCGTCAGCCCCCAGGCACGGCCGGCATCGATGATCTGCTGCTGCGGCAGTTCGCCCCCGGTCAGGATCAGGGCCAGGCGGATCAGCCGCACCGAGGTGCGGTCGACATAATCCATCAGGGCATCGAGATCGGCATGCGGCGCAGCGCTGATATCGTCGAAACGGGCATCGATCAGATCGATCAGTTCAGCCTGCGGCAGCCGGTCCGTCAGCGGTGCCATCGCCTCGGTGACGGCATGGCGGCGCACTTTGGGCGTCTCGAGATAGAGGTCACTGACCGCCTCGCGCCACCAGGTCAGCTTCATCTCGCCGATCAGACTCTCGCTCGTGGCGTCGGCGATACGGGCGATTTCATGGTTCAGCGCGTAGAGCGCGAACAGACGCACGCGCAGCTGCGCCGGGGCAAACAGGGCCGCCAGACGCCGGTCGGGATCGGATTTTTGCAGTAAAACCGACAAATCCTCGGCGCTCATGCGCTCCTCCGGTGGACATTGGTGGCCCGGGGGCCATATGCATTCATAGCATTGAGCGGCGCTGACGCCCGCCCCGCGCGCACCTGTTTTGTCACACACGCTATCGACGGAGAAATCCCATGAGCTTCACCCTTCCTGCCCTGCCCTATGCCCAGGACGCCCTGGCGCCGCACATCTCCGCCGAGACGCTCGACTTCCACCACGGCAAGCACCACGCCGCCTATGTCACCAATCTCAACAAGCTGCTGGACGGCCATGCGCTGGCCGGCAAATCGCTGGAAGACGTCGTCAAGGCCAGCGCTGGCGAGGCCGACATGGCCGGCATTTTCAACAATGCCGCCCAGGTCTGGAACCACACCTTCTACTGGAGCTCGATGACGCCGAATGGCGGCGGTGCCCCGGCCGGCGAACTGGCCACGATGATCGACCGCGATTTCGGCTCCTTCGACGCCTTCAAGACCGCCTTCGCCACGGCCGGCGCGACCCAGTTCGGTTCCGGCTGGGCCTGGCTTGTGCTGAAAGATGGCAAGCTTGAAATCCGCAAGACCGGCAATGCCGAAACCCCGATCACCGAGGCCGGCGTGACGCCGCTGCTGACGATGGATGTATGGGAGCATGCCTATTACGTCGATTTCCGAAATCGCCGTCCCGACTATATCGCCACCTTCCTTGATCACCTGATCAACTGGGATTTCGCCGCTGCCAATCTGGCCGCCGCGAAATAGTCTGCCCGGCATCTCGCCAAGCGCGCTTTCCCGTCTTAGGTTTCCCCTCGGTTGATCGATAAAAATACCGAGGGGAATTCCATGGAATTGCGTTCCTTCCTGGCCGGGCTCGCTTTCGCGGGCCTGGCAGCGTGTACTCCGGGTCCGGCGGCACAGACCGCCAGCGAAGCGCCGCCCGCGCCTGAAACGGCTGCGCTTGCAGCCGCGCCGATAGCAGCGCCGGATTTCACTCCGGTCGAAAATCCCGCCGCGCTGGGTTTTGACCCGGCCGGCCTCGCCGCGCTGGACCAGCAGCTCGACGCCCTCGCTGCCGCTGGCGCCCGCCCCGGCTATGCCGCCATCATTGCCCGCGGCACCCGGGTCGCCTTCGTCTCGGAAGCCGGCGCGATCAATCTTGAAACCGGTGAGCCCTTCACCATCGACAGCCCGGTGCGTATCGCCTCGATGTCGAAACCGGTGACCGCCGTGGCCGTGATGATGCTGGTCGAGGCCGGCCAGCTCGGGCTTGATGATCCGGTCTCCGACTATATTCCCGAATTCGCCGATGTGCAGGTGGCCGTCAGCCCGATGGCCAATGGCGACGGCGTCATCGAGACGCGCGCACCGGTGCGCCCGATCACGATCCGGCATTTGCTCACCCACACCGCCGGGCTGGGCTATATCTTCGACAATGAGACCGATCTCGGCCGGCTCTATCTGGAAAACTCGCTCTATTCTGGCAGCGGCAATCTGGAAGCGCGGATGCAGCAACTCGCCGCCCTGCCGCTCTATACCGATCCGGGCACGCGCTGGATCTATTCGTATTCGCTCGACGTGCTCGGCCGCGTGATTGAAGTCGTCTCGGGCGAGCCGTTTGAAGTGTTTATGGAAAACCGCCTGTTCGAACCGCTCGGCATGAGCTCGACCGGCTTCTTCTACGAGGATGTCGATTTCGACGAAGCCGAGATGTCACCGGTCTATGTCCATGACGAGAGTGGCGCCATGGTGCCCTTCGACCAGGCGACACCGGACTGGGCGTCCGGCGGTGGCGGCCTGGTCTCGACCGCCTCGGACTATATCCGTTTTGCCATGATGCTGGCCAATGGCGGCGCACTGGGTGAGGTCCGCATCCTGTCCCCGGAGACCGTGCACGAACTCGCCTCGCCGCAGGTCCCGTCCGGTCAGCTCGGCGAAGACTGGGGCGCGCGCGGTTTCGGCTTTGGCGGCGCGGTGGCGCTGTCGCCGGCCGAAGGCCAGGAGGCAGCCGGCATCACCGGGGACTATTCCTGGAGCGGCCTGTTCGACACGGATTTCTTCATCAGCCCCAATACCGGCGTTGCCGCAGTGCTGATGACCCAGATCCAGCCCGGCCCCAACCGTCCCGAACCGCGCAGCTCGGCCATGTTCCGGCCGCTGGTCTATGCCAGCTTTGCCTTCGACTGAGCCGGACGGCCAGCCACAACCCGCCATGAAAAAGGCCCGCCGGGATGACCGGCGGGCCTTTCGTATTGCTGCGTGCGGATCTGGCGTCAGCCAAATACGGTCTGCGCCATCGCCATGGCGATCAGCATCGGGAATGAGAGCAGCGTATTGGTACGCGAGAACAGCATCGCCGTGCGCGCCGCCTTCGGCTTGGCCTCGGCATCGGCCTCGACCAGGCCGAGCGCGATCTGCTGGTTCGGCCAGATAATGAACCAGACATTATAGGCCATGATGATGGCCATCCACATGCCGATCCCGATGAAGCTGTATTGCGGGGAATAGTGCTCGGCCGCGAGACCGAAGCTCAACACCTCGACCGTATAGCCGCGCATGCCGGCGACCGCGAGGCCGGTGACGAGGGTGGCGAAGGCGCCCCAACGGAACCAGAACAGCGCCGCCGGCGCGATCACCTTGCCGATGGCCGGCTTTTGCTCGTCGGGGATGTTCGGCATGTTGGGGATCTGGACGAAGTTGAAATACCACAACAGCCCGATCCACATGATGCCCGAGACGACATGGGTCCAGCGGGCAATCCCCGTCCAGAGCGCCTCATTGACCGCGATACCGCCGGTCAGCACATAGGCGCCGAGATAGATGATCGCGAGCAGCAGCGAGATGTGCACGGTCGCGCGCAGATTGCTCAGAATTGCAGGCATGGCTTCCTCCCCAGGAAATAATGTTTGTCTTCACTGGGGAATTTACAGCAATTCGCGTCTGGCGATAGCCCGGACGCAAACCGGGTTGTCAATCATTCTCGTTGGCGTCGCGCTTGACCCCGACTAGGAGCAGGAGCGGTGCGGCGACGAAGATCGAGGAATAGGTCCCGATCACCACGCCCCAGATCATCGCGAAGGAGAAGCTCTTCAGCGCCTCGCCACCGATGAGATAGAGCGAAACCAGCGCCACCAGCGTCGTTGATGAGGTCAGGATGGTGCGCGAGAGCGTGTCGTTGATCGACATGTTGAGCAGTTCACCGAGAGGCATCTTCTTGTACTTGCGAAGATTTTCCCGGATCCGGTCATACACGATCACGGTATCATTCATCGAATAGCCGACGATGGTCAGGATGGCCGCGACGGTGGCGAGATCGAAGGTCATCTGCGTGACCGAGAACATGCCGACTGTGGCGATGACGTCATGGGTCAGGGCCAGGATGGCGCCGACGGAGAACTGCCACTCGAACTGGAACCAGATATAGATCAGCATCAGGAACAGGGCGAGCGAGACCGCCATGAATCCCTTCACCACCAGCTCACCGGAGACGGAGCCGCCGATCACATCTGTACCGCGCAGCTCGATGTCGGGGAAACTGGATTCGAGCGCCGCTTCCAGCGCCCGGCGGGCATCCTGTTGCGCTTCCTCGCCTTCCAGGCCCTCGCCGGGCTGCAGCGGCAGGGAAATCAGCACTTCGTGCGGATCGCCGGTCTGCTGGATCCGCGGTTCGCCCAGATTGAGATCGCCAACCACCGTGCGCATCGCCTCGACATCGGCCGGCTCTTCGGTGCGAACCTCGGTCTGGATCCCGCCGCGGAAATCAATACCGAAATTGATCCCGACATTGGCGAATTCGAACAGCGAGCCAAGCACCAGCAGGAGCGAAAACGCGATCGCCCACATCCGGATCTTGATGAAGGGGAGATTCGCCGTGGTGGGCAGAAATCTGATCAGGGCAAGTGACATGGGAAAACCTCTCCTACAGCGGAATGGCTTTGGGCTTCAGCGCCCGCAGCCAGATGACCGCCAGCAGGCGGGAGAAGACAAAGGCGGTGAAGACCGAGGTGATGATACCGATACCCAGCGTGATCGCGAAACCACGCACCGGGCCGGCCCCGAGCAGATAGAGCACCGCAGCCGCGATGAAGGTGGTGACATTGGCGTCCATGATCGCCGAGAGGGCGCGCTCATAACCGGCCTGCAGCGCATTGGCCGGCGTGCGACCGAGCTTGTTCTCCTCACGGATACGCTCATAGATCAGCACATTGGCATCGACCGCCATACCGATCGTCAGGATGATACCGGCGATACCCGGCAGGGTCAGCGTCGCGCCGAGGCCCGACAATCCGCCCATGATCAGGATGACATTGACCAGCAGCGCCATCGTCGCGAAGACGCCGAAAATCCCGTAGGCGGCAATCATGAAGATGATGACGGCGAGGAAGCCGATCAACACCGCCATCGTGCCGCTCTCGATCTGGTCCTGCCCGAGGCTCGCCAGCACGGTGCGTTGCTCGACCGGGGTCAGCGAGGCCGGCAGGGCGCCGGCATTGAGCAGCACGACGAGCTGTTGCGCCGTCTCGTAATTATAGCTCCCGCCAATCACGCCGGAACCCGACAGGATCGGTTCATTGATCGTCGGCGCGGTGATGATTTCACCGTCGAGCACGATCGCAAACTGCTTGCCGCGATTATTCCGCGTCATGTCCCCGAAGACGAGCGCGCCCTGGGTGTCGAAACGGAAACCGACGACAGGGCCGACATAATTGGGGTGGGTGGTGACATTGGCCTGGGTGAGGTTTTCACCGGTCAGGCGCGAGGCGGTCTCGACGGCGAGATATTGCACCGGATTGCTGTCAGCCATCGGATAGATGGTGCGGCCCGGCGGCACGCGCGCCTGGCCATTGGGGCCGGGATTGATGGTCTCGTCGACGAGGTGAAAGCTCATGCTCGCCTGGGCGCCGACAATGGCGATGATGGCGTCGGGGTCGCTGGCGCCGGGAACCTGGACCAGCACCCGCGTATCGCCCTGGCGGGCAATCGTCGGATCGGTCGTGCCCAGCCCGTCAAGACGGCGCCGGATCACTTCGATCGACTGCGTCACGGTGCGGGTGCGGATCGCCTCGAGCTGTTCCGGGGTCACGCTGATGCGGATGGCATTGGCATCGCTCGGGTCGCGGCGGATATTCAGCGTCTGCGCCAGGCCGGGCTGACCCAGCGTCGTGGTGACCGGCTGCGACAGTTCGGACAGGGTTTCAAAGGCGGCATCGCGATCATCGGCCCGCGCCATCAGCACCACGACTTCCTCGCCGATCACCGCAACGCTGCGGGCCAGCAGCGGTGGAGTACTGCCGCGCAAGGTCTGGCGGGCATCGGCAGCGAGGGTTTCGAGCTGGCCAGCGCGAACCTCGGCCATGTTCACTTCAAAGACGATATGGGAACCGCCCTGCAAATCGAGGCCGAGATTGACGGTGCTACTGGGAATCCAGCGCCAGATACCGCGCGGTTCGAGCGAATTGTCGATCTCGTTGACGCTGTAGCGCTCGGATTGCGGTACCAGGTTCGGAATCGAGTACAGCACACCCAGAAGAATGATGGCAAAGATGGAAAAAAGCTTCCAGCGCCCGAATTGCAGCATGACGGCGAACCTTGTTCAGCAGGAGCGTTCAGGTATTGGCCGCATCATTGGCCGGCTTCGGCTCGGTCCGGTTACGGACATCGGCAATCGTGTGCTTGATGAGCCGGACCTCGACGCCCTTGGACAGTTCGATCACCGCCTCGGCCTCTTCGACCTTCATCACCTTGCCGACCAGCCCGCCCTGGGTAACGACGACATCGCCGCGCTTCAGCGCCTCGATCATGTCGCGGTGTTCCTTGGCGCGCTTCTGTTGCGGACGGATCAGCAGGAAATAGAAGACGAGGCCCATCAGGACGAGCATCGGGATCGGCGATTCGAGAATGGTCTGGAGATTCATGCTGGGCTCCGCTTGCCGGTAGCCTGCCGCAGCGCGGGGCAGGCCGGATTCAGTTTGGCCGGACTATATCGGGGCGGCAGCGGGTTGCAACAAGACTGACTGCAGGAAAATTTGCGTCACTCAGCGCAAATGGCGCATCGGGTCTTCCGGATTGACGCCGCGGCGGATCTCGAAATGCACCTGGGCGACCTCGACCGTGCCGCTCGAACCGGCCGCCGCGATCACCTGGCCCCGCGTGACCTGGTCGCCCTCGCGCACCATCAGGCGGCTGTTGTGGGCATAGGCGGTGACGAAGCCGCCATCATGGCGCAGCAGCACAAGCTGGCCATAGCCGGCCAGTTCCGAACCGGCATAGACAACCTGGCCGGCCGCTGCGGCGCGGACCTCATCGCCGGTCCGGGCGGCGATATTGATGCCGTCATTGCGGCTGCCATCGGGCTTGCGGCCGAAGCCGGACAGCACCGTGCCACGGATCGGCCAGTCAAAACTGACGGCGGCATTGGCGACAGGCTGCACCGTCGGCTGGGTCGCGGGGGCCTGCGTTGGCCGGCGATAGCTCGTGGTCGGGGTGCTGGGCCGCGATGCAGAGGCGGCGACCGTGGCGCCGCGCGGCAGCTGAATCGACTGGCCGATCTCGAGCTCATAGGGCGCGGGAATGCCGTTATGGCTGGCCAGTTGCTGGAAGGGAATGTCGTAGCGAAGCCCGATCCGGTAGAGATTTTCGCCGCGCTGCACGACATGCACCGCCGGCTGGGGCATCGACAGGGTCTGGCCAGGGCGCAGCGTATAGGGACGGCTCAGCCGGTTGGTGCTTGCAAGCGCCGACATCTCGACGCCGCAACTTTCGGCAATCTCCGACAATGTGTCGCCCGAGCGCACCGTATAACTGCCACCGGAACAGGCCGGCGAGGCGGCGCGGGCCGTGCGCGCGGCCGTGGGTGAATAGCTGGAACCGCTGCGATAATCGACGCGCGCAGGCTCACGCGGCGTTGAAGAACACCCCGCCAGCCCTGCTCCCAGGGCCGCCATAACGCAGATCAAAACACTCCAGCGCATCGTCCCGACACACACCTCCGGCTACTCGTTCCGGTCGTATCAAGCCAGAGAAGGCTTAACCGGCGGTTAGCCATGCGCGGGAAATGCGAAAGATAGCGAAGACCCGCCTTTCCTCGTCATCCTGGCGCAGCTTTATTGGATGATGTCTGTACGCGAAAACGCCTAGAGCGCTTTCGCCTCGCCCTTCACCAGCGGCACGAAGCGCACATCCATGATGTCGTTCGAGGTCAGCTCCTCGCCCTCGCGCTGATAGCGCACCAGCACCTGTTTGGTGCCGCGATCGACCGGGGCGATGGCGATGCCGCCATCCTTGAGCTGGGCCAGGATGGCATCGGGGCGCACCGGGGCGGAGGCGGTCAGGATGATGCGGTCGAACGGCGCCTGTTCCGGCCAGCCCAGCGTGCCGTCGCCGACGCGGGTGGTGATATTGTTGAGCCGCAGGGCGGCAAAGCGCGCCTCGGCCTCTTTCGACAGGGTGCGATAGCGCTCGACCGAATAGACCCGCCGCGCCAGCCGCGACAGCACGGCGGCCTGATAGCCCGAGCCGGTGCCGATCTCGAGCACCTTGGCGCGATCGTCGAGCTTGAGGGCCTGGGTCATCAGCGCCACGATCAGGGGCTGGGAGATGGTCTGGCCGCAATCGATCGGCAGGGCCCGGTCATCAAAGGCCTGGTCGCCGAAACGCTCCGGCACAAAGAGATCGCGCGGTGTGCGCTCGATCGCGGCGAGCACGCGCGCATCGGTCACCCCGCCACCGCGCAGCGCCATCACCAGCTGGATCATGCGCGGATCGGGCATTTTCATCGTGTCAGACATCGAGCGGTCCGTTCTCAGCTGCGCGGCGGCGCGCCGCCCAGCATGCGTTTGAGATTGCCCAGTGTCTCGCCATGGGTGAGGTCCATGTGCAGCGGCGTCACGGAAATCTTGCCCTCATACACCGCGCGCAGGTCGACGCCCTCGGGCGGGTTGGAGAGCAGGCCCTTGAAGGCGAGCCAGTAATAATCCTCGCCGCGCGGATCGAGCCGGTGTTCAGCATGCAGGATATGCTGGTCGCGGCGGCCCTGGCGGGTGACCTCGACTTCGGTGACGTCTTCCACCTTGGCATCGGGGAAATTGATATTGATCAGCACATCGTCCGGCCATTTCAGATCGAACAGCCGCCGCAGGATCGGCGCGCCAAAGGTCTGCGCCGTCTCCCACTCGATCGGATCACCCTTCTTGAAACCATAGGCCTGCGACAGGGCGACCGAGGGAATCCCCAGCTGCATCCCCTGCATCGCGCCGGCCACCGTGCCGGAGAAGGTCACGTCCTCGGCGATATTCTGGCCGCGATTGACGCCCGACAGGATCAGGTCCGGCTTCTTGCCCTTGACCAGATCCTGCACCCCGATCAGCACCGCATCGGTCGGCGTGCCGGACACCGAGAAGCGCCGCTCGTCATATTCGCGAATCCGCAGCGGCGCGTGCAAGGAGAGCGAGCGCCCTGCCCCCGACTGTTCCAGCGCCGGCGCCACGATCCAGACATCATCCGACAATTCCCGCGCAATCGCCTCAAGCACCTTGAGCCCGCGCGCATGCACGCCATCATCATTGGTCAGCAAAATACGCGGATTGGTCTTCGGGATCATGGCGGGCGTCTTTCATGGCGGCGTTTGTCGGTGGCCGGTTCTAGACGATGGAGCGCGCGCTGGACATAGCGCGATGCGGTGGCGGGGGTCGGGGCTCCACAGCCGCCATCGATCATGATATATCTTGATAAGCAAACTCATCGGAAGGATCCCGCCATGGAGCAGCCGCGCGAAAAATTCGCCACCCAGATGGACGCCGCCATCCTCGCCGAGCTGCGTCTGCAAGCCAGAACCGAGGGCCGCCAGATCCAGTCCCTGATCGAGGAGGCCGTTGCCGCCCTGCTCGCCGCCCGGAAGGCCGGCGATCGCCGGGCGCGGATCATGGAACTCCATGAGGCCTCCGTCGCCAAATACGAGGCGGTCTACAAGAAGCTGGCCGAGTGAGCCGCGAATATCTCAATGCCCGCGACGTGATGGAAATTCACGCTGCGCTGATAGAGCGTATCGGAGGCGCTCACGGCCTGCGCGATCCCGGCCAGCTTGATGCCGCCCTGCACCGCCCGCAATCAGGCTATTATCGCGACGTGATCGAGGAAGCTGCTGCACTCTGGGAAAGCCTGTCGCAGAACCATCCCTTTGTTGATGGCAACAAGCGCACTGCACTCGACGCGATGCACGTCTTCCTCGGGCTCAACGAGGTCGAGCTGACGGCTTCGACGCAGGCGCTGTATGCGTTTGTGGTGCCGCTCTATGACGAGGGGCGCTTCTGTTTCGAGGAGCTGGAGCCTTGGTTGCGGGCGAATACGAAGCTGCAGGGGTAAGCACCTAGTCCGGACAATCGCTAGCTGCGGCGCGGGCCGTCCGGTTTAGGACAATCCGGTAGTTGAGAGGGAGAAACAGGATCACCGTTGTCACCCAACTCAAATATGCCTGCCAAGCCTCTGCGCTGATTGGGGCCTGCGCGATCAATGTATAGCCGATGAGCCCCACCAGGAGACTGACTACCAGGCCGAGCGGTAAAATCAGCAAGACAGCCCGCGACGTTGCACCAAGGGCTCTCACCACAAACTGGAGTGGGAGATAGAGCGTGAGGAGGCAAAAGATGACGGTCGCAACAAGCGCTTCACCGGCAAGGGCAATAATCGAGATCGGATTGCCCAAAAGGACACCGAGCACAAGGGCGACGAGAACTGCGAGACCATAAAACAAGGCGAGTGACCGTGCCGTTTCCACGATCAGACCGAAAAACCGTTTCATACTTGTCCCATCTCCCGCACCCTGAGACTCGGCTGAAGCTGAAAGCCCCTCCGCCTCCACCAACCCATAAATCTCTTGCCTGCGAGTGGGCCACCGGGGCTCAACGCCGTCAAGGCCGGCCAGAGGCCGCCGCGAAGCGGGCATGCGCCTTGACGGCGTTGAGCCCCGGTGGCTTGATCTCGGCATAAGGTTTAAGGCGGGGACAGGGCGCTGTGGCCCGCTTTCTCACAACTTGCCCACCCCCTTGTCATCCCCGCCGGATGGCCCGACTTGATCGGGCCGCAGAGCGCGGACCCAGCCCCTGGAGCGTCTGGGTCCCTGATTTCCGCCCGGCTGATGCCGGGCATCCGTCAGGGATGACAAGAGTTTGCATTGATTGGGATAATCACTCAAGGCAGCAGCTGTCGGCGGATAATCGGTCTCCCGCCCTGCCCTTATCCGCCTGCCGCGCCGCGCGCGTATACTGGCGGGGACGTCAACGACGCGGCAGGCGGAGACTCGGCAAAATGGACAGGAAACCAACCCGGAAACGCACCATGCGCCTGGTTTTCTTGTACTTTTCCTTCGACAGGCCGGACACCAGCGTATCACCCAAGCACACACCCGGGGATGATCAGCGTTACACCCGGGATAAACTACGCCCCAAGCCGCTCCAGCCCGCCCATATAGGGGCGCAGCACGGCGGGGATGGTGATCGAGCCGTCGGCGTTCTGGTGGTTTTCCATCACGGCGAGCATGGCGCGGCCGACGGCGACGCCGGAACCGTTGAGCGTGTGCAGGAAGGCCGGCTTCTTCTCGCCCTCCTTGCGGTAGCGCGCATTCATCCGCCGGGCCTGGAACTCACCGCAATTGGAGCAGGAGGAGATCTCGCGATAGGCGTCCTGGCTCGGCAGCCAGACTTCGAGATCATAGGTGCGCTTGGCCGAAAAACCCATATCGCCATTGCACAGCAGCATCACCCGATAGGGCAATTCCAGCAATTGCAGGACTTTTTCGGCGCAGGCCGTCATGCGGTCGAGCTCGGCGGCGCTGTCTTCCGGCTTCACCAGCGAGACCATTTCGACCTTCTGGAACTGGTGCATGCGGATCATGCCGCGCGTATCGCGGCCGGCCGAGCCGGCTTCGGCGCGGAAACAGGGCGTATAGGCGGTCATCCGCATCGGCAGCGCGGCCTCATCATGGATCGCCTCGCGCGCCAGATTGGTCAGCGGCACTTCCGCCGTCGGGATCAGCCAGCGGCCATCGGTGGTGCGGAACAGGTCATCGGCGAATTTGGGAAGTTGGCCGGTGCCGAACATGGCGTCATCGCGCACCAGATAAGGGGGGCTGACTTCCATATAGCCATGCTCGCCGGTGTGCAGGTCGAGCATGAATTGCGCCAGGGCGCGTTCCAGCCGGGCGAGCCCGCCCTTCAAAGCGACGAAGCGCGCACCCGACAGGGCCGCAGCGGCCTCGAAATCCATCTGGCCGAGCCCCTCGCCGAGATCGACATGGTCTTTCGGCTCGTAATTGAAGGCTTTCGGCTCGCCCCAGCGGCGGATTTCGACATTGTCGTTCTCGTCCTTGCCCAGCGGCACATCGGCCTCGGGCAGATTGGGCAGGGCTGCGAGATGCTCGCTCAGCGCCTCGTCGAAATGCTTCGCCTGTTCGCTGCTTTCCTCGAGCACGGCCTTGAGCCGGTCGACCTCGCCGCGCAGCCGGTTGAATTCCGCCTCATCACCGCTCGCCTTCGCACGCCCGACCAGTTTGGACAGGGCATTGCGCTCGGTCTCGGCCTCCTGCTGGCGGCCGAGCGCTTCGCGGCGCTTGGCATCGAGATCAAGCAGGACCGGTGATTGCGGCTCCATGCCCCGGCGGGCCAGGGCGGCGTCGAAGGCGCTCGCGTCGTCGCGGATGAGCTTGATATCGTGCATGGCGGTGATCCAGGTTCAACAAACTGTCAGCGGGCTATAGCCCCAGCCGCCGTTTGCGTAAACCGGGCCGCGCAAGCCAGATCAGGTCTCGTCGACCTCGGTCGCCTTCGGCTCCATCCATCGCATCAGCCCGACAGAGATGAAGAAGAGCAGCAGCAGGGCCGAGCCGAGCATGATCTGGCTGATCGGGTCGGGCGGCGTCACGAAGGCCGCGAACAGGGCAATTCCGACGACGGCGAAACGCCAGCTGCCGAGCATCTGTTTCGAATTGATGATCCCGGCCTTGGCCAGCAGCATCATCAGGATCGGCATCTGGAAGGAAATCCCGAACACCAGCATCAGCGTCGTGATCAGATTCATGTAGTCGGAGACATTGAGCAGAAGCTCGATCGATATCCCCGGCCCGGCGCTGGCCTGTTCCTGTCCGAGCGAGAAGCGCATCACCATCGGCAATACGAGGAAATAGACAAAGCTCACCCCGGCCGCGAACAGGACCGGCGACAGGGCCAGGAAGGGCGCGAAGGCACCGCGCTCATTCTTGTACAGGCCCGGCTGGACGAAGGCATAGACCTGCCAGGCGATGACCGGAAAGGTCACCATGATGGCGCCGACCAGGGAGAGTTTGAGTTTGACGAAGAAGAATTCCAGCGGCGCAAAGAAATTCGCCGTCAGTTCGAGTTCCTCGACCGGTACGCCGCGCACCAGCGAAGCCGCCTGGCTATAGGGCGCGAGCAGCCACTCATACAGCAGGCCGGAGATCAGGAAACAGCCGATGAAACCGACCGTCAGGAAGGCGATCACCAACAGCAGGCGCTGACGCAGCTCGATCAGGTGATCCATCAGCGGCGCGCGGCTCGACTCCACCTCGTCGTGTTCAATCTCGGCCATGGGGGCTATTCGGTGTCCCTGGAGGCTTCGGCGGCATCCGGCCGCGCAACAGGCTCGGCCCCGGTGGAGTCCGGTTTGGACGGGGCCGGTTTGGACGGGGCAGGACGCGGCGGCTGCGGCGCACCGAAGCCGGCATCGCCAATACGGTTGGCGCTGGCCATTTTCAATTGCCGGATCTTGTCATTCTGGAGTTCAAGCGCCGTCTTGTCGAGCTCGCCGCCGATTTCCTCGATCGGATTGCCGCGCTTGAGGGCTTCGATTTCCTTGCGCAGATCCGACAGTTCGGTCTCGCGGCCGAGTTCGTCGAAGCTGGCCTGGAAATCCCTTGCCATACCGCGCGCCTGGCCCAGCAGACGACCGATCCGGCGCATCAGCACCGGCAATTGTTGCGGCCCGACCACGACCAGGGCCAGAACCAGCACGACAAGCATTTCCGGCATTCCGATGCCGGGCGCCATGACGGTTAAACTCCGGTTTTTTCGTCTTCGCGCGCCGCGGCGTCGAGGCCGGGTGCAGGCGCGGCGGCGTCATCGCCTTCGCCGTCTTCTTCCTCATCCTTCAGCCCCTTGCGGAAGCTGGTGATGCCCTTGGCGAAATCGCCCATGACGGCTGCAATCTTGCCGCGGCCGCCAAACAGCAGCACCGCGAGCAATACGACGAGAAGGATTTGCCACATTCCGGGAGCCATTTGCCCCTCCGTCTAACCAATTGTCACAAGGTCTAATCCAGTTACCCGGCCCCGTCCAATGCGGGGTTCAGATATCTTCGCTCTCAGCATCGCCATCATCATCCATGAAGTCGACATGAAATGTGCGCTGATCCTCTTCATCGAGCGGATCCTCGTCAGCACTCCCGTCCTCATGGCGGCCCGGATCGGGCACGAAGAAATCAGCCGGAATGCGGGCATCGAGCAGGCCGGCAGCCTTCAGGTCGGCCTGGCCCGGCAGATCACCGATCGAGGCGAGACCGAAATATTCCAGGAAGCGCGGCGTGGTACCATAAGTCAAAGGCCGGCCCGGCGTGCGGCGGCGGCCGCGCGGCCGGATCCAGCGCAGTTCGAACAACAGGTCCAGCGTGCCCTTGGACACGGCAACCCCGCGAATTTCCTCGATCTCGGCCCGCGTCACCGGCTGGTGATAGCCGATGATCGACAGGGTCTCGAGCGCCGCCTGCGACAGCTTGCGCGGTTCCTGGCGCACCTCATTGAGGGCCTCGGCCAGATCCGGCGCCGTCTCGAATCGCCAGCGCCCGCCGACCTCGACCAGGCGCACGCCGCGCTCGGCATATTCCGCAGCCAGGCTGGCCAGCAATTCTTGGATATTGGCTTCCAGCGGCAGCCGCCCGATCAGGGTTTCCTCGTCGAGCGGTTCGGCGGCGGCAAACAGCAACGCCTCGAGCAGGCGCAGATTTTCGCGCTCGGTATCCACCGCCAGACGCAGGCCCAGCGCCTCGGACGCCTCGCGGTCATCAACCGGACCCTGATGCACGGCACGGGCGCGCAGGCTCGCGATCGCGTCGGAGATCGGATCGGCCATACGGGTCTCGTCATCATCACTCATCGATGGTCTCATCCCTGTCGCAGCCACGCACATAAAGCGGCGCATAGGGCTCACGCTGCCGCAGCCGCGCATGCCCGTCCTTGGTGATTTCCAGCGCTGCCAGCACCGAGCTGGCGCGCACCGAATTCGACGGCGGCGGATCCTCGCCAAGATCGCCTGCGTCCGGCAGCAGCGTATCAAACTCGCGCCACTCCTTCACCTGCGGCAACAGCGTTTCCAGCCGCTCGCGCGCAGTTTCCAGACCGTAAACCCGCGGCACATAAGGCCGGTAGCTCGAGCGGATGCGCGCCGTTCGCCGCGTCGCATAGGCGGAGAGCAGATCGTGCAGATCGGCCTCATAGATCACCGAGCGGGTCGAACGCACCCCCTCCGGAGCGCCGCGCATGAAGACATCGCGATCTTCCAGCGGCCGGGCATAGAGCGCCTCGCCCGCCGCGCGCATCGCATCAAGCCGCCGCAGCCGGAACGCCAGCGCCTGCGCCAGCACCTCGACCGGCGCATCGTCATCCTTGGGCGGTTTGGGCAGGAGGAGCTTGGATTTGAGGAAGGCGAGCCAGGCCGCCATCACCAGATAATCGGCCGCCAGATCGAGCCGCTTGCGGCTCGCCGCGGCCATGAAGCCCAGATATTGCTCGGCCAGTTCCAGGATCGAGATACGGGCGAGATCGATCCTCTTCTTGCGCGCCAGCGCGAGCAGAAGGTGGAGCGGGCCTTCAAAACCATCGAGATCGACGACGAGCGCATCCGTCTCGGCCTCTTCGGCCGCCTCGAATTTCAGCTCTTCCTCGAACTCCTCGTTCACGCCACCCTCACCGTCTGGCCAGCTCCAGCAGCGCATTGAGCTCTGATTCGCCGGTTTCCGGGTCGAAATCCTCGATTGTGTCCCGCGCCTGCTCGGCCAGCGCGGCCCGCTCCAGCGCCTTGCCGGCCAGGCGCGGCGCCGCTTCGGCGACCTGGCGCATTTCGCCGCGATCCCCATTGCAGTGTAGCAGAACATCGCAGCCGGCGCGGATCGAGGCCTCGCCGCGCTGGCGGAATGTGCCTGACAGCGCCTTCATCGAGAGATCATCGGTCATCAGAAAACCGTCAAACCCGATCTCGCCGCGGATCACATTGCCGACCACGTCCGGCGAAGTCGTGGCCGGGTTTTCCGGGTCGATATCGGCATAAACAATATGCGCCGTCATCGCCATCACCGCCTTGTTGAGCTTGCGGAAGGCGGCAAAGTCCGTCTCCGACAGCAGGCCATGCTCCTCGGTGACGCGCGGCAGCGCCAGATGGCTGTCGGCATCGGCGCGGCCATGACCGGGAATATGCTTGATCACCGGCGCAACGCCGCCGGCCATCAGCCCGTCCATCGCCGCCTGACCCAGCAGCGCGACGATATCGGGCGTCTCGCCAAAGGAGCGGTCGCCGATGATATCGTCGGCGCCGGGAATGCGCAGATCGAGCACCGGCGCGCAATCGACATCAACGCCGACGCCGCGCAGCTCGTGCGCCAGCAGGCGGTGATTGAGCCGAACCGCCGCGATCGCCGCTTCCGGCTCGCGCTCGAACAGATCGCCAAACACCTGTGCCGGCGGCGCCTTGCGCCAGGTCGGTGGCTTGAGCCGGGCGACGCGGCCGCCCTCCTGGTCGATCAGGATCGGCACATCGCGGCCGAGCGCATCGCGCAGACTGCCGGTCAGGCGGGCGAGTTGTTTCGGCCCGTCGATATTGCGCGCGAACAGGATGAAGCCCCAGGGATCGGCATCGCGGAAGAAGGCCTTCTCGACCGTCGTGAGCTTGGGCCCCGACAATCCGTAAATCGCGGCACTGATGCTCATCGGCGCGCGACCAGGCAATCCTGCCCGCCCTGCTGCAGCCGCGCGCAATAGGCAACGGCCTCGTCACGGCTGGCAAAGGCGGCGATGCGCAGGCGATGATAGGTGCCGCGCTCGGGGATATTGACCTCGACGACATCGGGCACGACGCCGCTGGCAATGCTGGAAAAACGGGTGCGGAAGGCCAGCCAGGCCGCCTCGGCATCGTCCTGGGAGCGGAAGGAGGCGATCTGCACCACCCAATTGCCGCTGGTATCGACAGCGATGCCGGCTGTCGCCGGGACGGGCTCGGGTTCAGGCTCGGGCTCCGGCTGGCGCACGACCGTGGCCGGCGGCGTTTCCGGTTCAGCGCGCTGCGGCGCCGGCTCCGGGCGATCAGGCGCCTGGCGCGGGATCACATCTGTGGTCTGCGCGGGCTCGGGCTCGGGCTGATCACCGGTCTGATCGGCATCGACGGTCTCGATCCGCAAGGCCGGACGATTTTCCTCCAACGGCTCCTCGGGACCGGGACGCGTGGTGACGGTCTCGTCGCTGTGATCCTCGCCGGTCAGGCGGTCATAGACATCCATGTCGGTATCGGGCGTCTGCTCGCCGCCGGGATCGAGCGGGCGCTCGCGATAGGGCTCGGTATTGGCCAGCAGCCGCGGCGCACCATCACGGCCGCTTTCGCGCAGGCCCTGATTATAGGCGCTCCAGACGACGCCGAGAAACAGCACGAACACCGCAAAGGCCGCCGCCAGCAAGAGCGGGCCGCGGCGCGAATCCTCGTCGCGCGCATCGAAAGTGGCGAACTCGTCGGTCGGTGGAGCATAGGCCCCGAGGCGAGCATCGTCGTCCTGATCCGTCATGGCATCCTGGCGTCTGATCCTGCGCCGCACGAATCGCGCGGTGCAACAAAACAATAGCACTCTCTCGAGCACCGATTTAGCGAACTCTCAGCGCGTTCGCGGCCCGCGGCTAGAAATAGCCCTGGACCGTGAACAGGCGGCGATGCTCCTCGACCGCGAAACGGTCGGTCATCCCGGCGATATAATCGCAAACCGCCCGCGCTGTCTGCGCCGAACCCGGTGCGCCCATGCCCGAGCGCACATCCGGTGGCAGTACGCCGGGATCGGAGAGGTAGAGATCGAACAGATCGCTCATCACCCGCTGGCCCTGGCTCATCATGCGATTGACCTTGTAGTGGCGATACATATTGGCAAACAAATGCCGCCGCAGCGCCGCGAGAATTTCCAGCATGCCGTCGGAAAACGCCACCATCGGCCGGTCGAGCTGACGCAGCGCATCGGCGCTCTGCGGCTGCGTCTCGGCCAGCCGCCGTCGGGTCTCGTCGAGGACATCGCCGACCATCAGGCCGATCAATTCGCGCACCGCCTCATGGATCAGGACATTGCGCTTGATATCGGGCCAGCGCTTGTCGACGCGGCGGAAGATATCACCGAGCAGTGGCAGCTCGAGCAGCGGTTCCAGCTCCAGCAGGCCGGAACGCAAGCCGTCATCAAGATCGTGATTATTATAGGCGATATCGTCAGACAGCGCCGCGATCTGGGCCTCGAGGCCGGAATGGGTGTGCAGTTCCAGCGACCGCCAGTCCTCGTAATCGGTGAAGGCCCAGGCCAGGCCGGAGCCATCGCCATCGGCCGGCATCAGCGGGCCGTTATGCTTGACCACGCCCTCAAGGGTTTCCCAGGTCAGGTTGAGGCCGTCGAATTCCGGATAGCGCACCTCCAGCTTGGTGACGACGCGCAAGGTCTGGGCGTTGTGATCGAAGCCGCCGAAATCCTGCATCTTTTCCGCCAGCACCCGCTCGCCGGAATGGCCGAAGGGCGGATGGCCGAGATCATGCGCCAGCGCCAGCGCCTCGGCGAGATCCTCATCACCGCCCAGCGCCCGCGCCAGGGTGCGTGCGATCTGCGAGACTTCCAACGAGTGGGTCAGGCGGGTGCGATACTGGTCGCCCTCATGCGCGACGAAGACCTGGGTCTTCTCCTTCAGCCGCCGGAAGGCGCCGGAATGGATGATGCGATCGCGGTCGCGCTGGAAGGCATTGCGCATCGCGCTGCCGGGCTGGGGGAAGAGCCGCCCCCGCGATTGCGCCGGGTGGCAGGCATAGGGGGCGCGAAACCGGTCATTGGCCGCTATCATCATGTCGCTTGGGCCTTTCATCAGCACCGGTGCGGGTCCATATAGAACATCAAGCTCTTAAACTGAACGCCGGATATGGCCTGATCATGACGACACCTGTGACACTGTCCGCCAATGCGGCCCGGCAGATCAATACCATCCTCGCCGCGCAGGAGGCAGCCAGCCTGCTGCGCATCGGCGTCGTCGGCGGTGGCTGTTCCGGATTTTCCTACACGTTCGACCTCGACACCGAGGTCCAGCCCGACGATCTCCTGCTCGAGCGCGATGGCGCCAAGGTGGTGATCGACGAGGCCTCCCTGCCCTTCCTCGAAGGCGCAGAGATCGACTATGTCGACGAGCTGATCGGCGCCGCCTTCAAGATCCACAACCCCAATGCCACTGCCGCCTGCGGCTGCGGCACGAGTTTTTCGGTCTGATGGATGTGCGTGAGGCCCTCGCCGCCCGCACCTCCACGCGCGCCTATCTCGACACGCCCGTCAGCGAAGCGCAGGTGCGCGAACTGCTCGCCCTCGCCGCCCGCGCCCCGTCCGGCGGCAATCTCCAGCCCTGGCAGGTCCATGTCGTCACCGGCGAAGCGCGCCAGCGCGTGATCGATGCGGTCAGGGCGACCCAGGCGGAACACCCGTTTGGCGAGCCCGAGCCGGAATACCAGATCTATCCCAAACCGATCATCGATCCCTGGCGCGCCCGGCGCTTTGCCTGCGGCGAGGCCGTCTATGCCGCGATGGAGATTCCACGCGAGGACAAGATGGCACGCCTTGTCCATGTCGCGCGCAATTTCGAATTCTTCGGCGCCCCGGTCGGATTGTTTGTCTCGATCCACAAGGACATGCAGCCGGGCCAATGGTCGGATCTGGGCATGTTCATCCAGTCCTTCCTGCTCGCAGCCACCGAGGCCGGTCTGGCCACATGCGCCCAGGAAGCCTGGTCAATCTATCCCAAAACGGTGAAGACCGCCGTGGGCATCCCAGCCGACTTCACCCTGTTCTGCGGCATCGCCCTGGGCCATGGCGACCCGGACGCGCCGGTCAATGCGACGCGCACCGAGCGGGCGGATGTCGATGAATTTGCGAGTTTTGCCGGGTTTTAGGCCGAGCAGACCAGCGCCCCGCCGCAAAAGGCCTGCAGCGCCGCCAGCCAGCCCAACAGACCGATCAGCCAGACCACCGGAATCGCGATCATCCATTTCAGCGCCGAGCCCCGCTTGCCGCCATTGAAGCGCAGCCAGCCGATCACCAGCGCCAGCAGGGCTGCCAGCGGCCCGCAGGCGGCATAGACCGCAAAGGCCACGGCCGGCGGCGGCAGGCTGCCGCCCGCCAGCATCAGCCCGGCCGTCTCCCACATCACCGAGGAGGCGAAGCCGAAGGCGATAATCACCACGCTGGCGGAAATCAGCCAGGCCCGGCCCGGTCCGGCCGCCGGGGCTGTGTCGAATTCGTCGGTTTCATCGTGCACGCGCCTGCCCATCCCTGTTCATTCGTGCCGCCCGCGGCTTCACTCGAGCCGCAAATCGCCTAAGGTGCGGGTCCTCTGCCGCCAAAGCGAAGCGAACCGCCATGACCCTGACCCTCGCGACCTGGAACGTCAATTCCATCAAGGCCCGCCTGCCCAATGTGCTCGACTGGCTCAGCGAAGCCAAGCCGGACATTGTCTGCCTGCAGGAGATCAAGACCGTTGATGAGGGCTTTCCGCGCGAGGAGATCGAGCGGCTCGGCTACAACATCATCACCCATGGCCAGAAGACCTATAACGGCGTCGCCATCCTCTCGAAATTCCCGATCGAGGAGACCCTGCCCGGCCTGCCCGGCGATGAGACCGACGAGCAGGCGCGCTATCTCGAGGCCGTGATCTCGGCGCCGAATGGCCCGGTCCGTGTCGCCTCGATCTATCTGCCCAATGGCAATCCGGCGCCGGGCCCGAAATATGATTACAAGCTGGCCTGGATGGACCGCCTCGCGCGTCATGCCGAAGGCCTGCTCAAGCTGGAAGAACCGCTCATCCTGGCCGGCGATTACAATGTCATCCCGCGCGACAGCGATTGCTGGGATCCGGAAGTGTGGGAGACGGACGCGCTCGCCCTGCCGCAAAGCCGCGCCGCCTTCGACCGCCTCAAATGGCTCGGCCTGACCGAAGCTTTCGAACAACTCGATGGGCGCGCCCACCAGTACACATTCTATGATTACCAGGCCGGCCGCTGGAACAAGGGCCATGGCATCCGCATCGACCATCTGCTGTGCTCACCGCAGGCGGCGGATCATCTGGAAAGCATCGAGATCCACAAGGCGACCCGCGGCGAGCCCAAGGCCTCGGACCACATCCCGATCGTCGGGACGTTTTCGCTGTAGCGCCGCGCCTCAGCCGCCCTCGCCCAGCTCGGGCGCCTTGACCAGGTCTTCGATGATGCCGATCACCCGGGTGAGGTCATCGATGATGGTCTTGATGCGGGCCTCGTCGGCCAGCGGTTTGAACATCGAGCCGGCCTCGAACTGATTGCCGGTCTCGGCGGCGATCAGCAATTCGCCCTCACCGCTATGCTCGTCGAAGGCGGCGCGGACATTCTTGCCCTTCAGCGCCTTTTCCAGCCGCACCAGGCGTTCCATGAAGGCCGGGTCGAGCATGTAGCGCGCCAGCACCTGGTCGGTGCCATAGACCTCGAAGGCCTTTTCGAATTCCGGATCGACCAGGGCGATACGTTCCAGCTTCTTCGAACCGAAGGAGCGGCCCAGGGCCGCCAGCCCGTTGAAAATGCCGGCATCGCGCGTGATCACGGTGACGCCCTCGACCTTGCGCGGGAAATTGACACGGATCAAAACGCCGCGAAAAACCGTGACCCAATGGGTCGACTTGCCCGAGCGCCGCCTCTGCTCGAGATGCGCTTCATAGAGTTCGAAATCACAGCCCAGCCGCTCACCCGAGAAATGATCCTCGAAATTGCAGCGGGTATAGGAGGGCAAGAGGCCAAAGGCGCGGAAGGTCTCGAAGCGGGCCGGCGCGGCGGGCTTGAGCGCATAGCTGAGCTGGCAGACCTCGGCGATCTTGGTGTTGAGCTCGGCCTTGATCGATTTGCGCAGGCGTTCCATCCGCCGGCTACCGATCAGCATGCCGGCCACGACACCGAAGAAGGCCCCGATCACCGGGAACATGAATTCCGGTTCACGGGTATAGAAATACACCCCGGCGGCCAGGCCAATCAGGGCCATGCCGCCCGTCCAGGCGATGAAACGCGACACACTGGTCTTGCGTTCCGCCTCGAGCGACGCCAGCCACGGCTCCAGCGTCTCGCGCCAGAGCCCCTGAAATTCCTCGTTCATGCCCCCACTCCCCCTGTCTACATCGCGGCGAGCCGCTCCAGTGCCTCGACCATCTTGACGCGTTGCGTCGCATAGTCAGCCAGTTTCTCGCGCTGTTCGGCGACCAGGGCTTCCGGCGCATTGGCGATGAAACGCTCATTGCCGAGCTTGCCTTCCAGCCGCTTGATCTCGCCATCGAGCTTGGCGATCTCCTTGCCGATGCGGCCACGCTCGGCGTCGAAATCGATCACGCCCGCGAGCAGCAGGGCATAGGTCGCCTCGCCGACCACGGTCTGGGCCGAGGCCTGCGGTGCGGCATCCGACGGGGCAATGCTGGCCAGACGCGCCATGCGCCTGATCAGCGTGTCCTGGCGTTCCAGCCGTGCACTCGTCTCGGCAGACGCCCCGATCACGGCGACATCGAGCTGGGCACCCGGCGGGATATTCATCTCGGCGCGCAGACGGCGCAGATCCGTGACCAGACCGATCAGCCAGTCCATCTCGGCCTGGGCGTCGGCATCAACCAGCCCGTCCAGCTGCGGCCAGGCGGCGGTGATCAGCTGGGTGTCGCGCGTGCCGGTCTGGGCCCAGAGTTCTTCGGTGACGAAGGGCATGAAGGGGTGGAGAATTTTCAGCGCCTGGTCGAGCACGAAGGCGGTCGTCGCCCGCGTCTCTGCCTTGGCGGTCTCGTCATCACCCATGAAGAGCGGCTTGGCGAGTTCAAGATGCCAGTCGCAGAACACATTCCACACGAAGCGATAGGCCGCCGCAGCCGCTTCGTTGAAGCGGAAATTGTCGAGCCCGGCATTGACGGCTTTCACCGTCTGCTCGCACTCCGACAATATCCAGCGATTGACCGTCTGTTTGACCGATTTCGGATCAAAAGCGGTGTCGGGCTTGCACTCATTCATCTCGCAGAAGCGGGCCGCATTCCACAGCTTGGTGGTGAAATTGCGATAACCCTCGACGCGATCCTTGGACATGCGGATATCGCGGCCCTGCCCGGCCTGGGCGGCCAGGGTGAAACGCACGGCATCGGCACCGTATTCGTCGATCAGCTCGAGCGGATCGATGACATTGCCCTTGGATTTCGACATTTTCTGGCCGTGCTCGTCGCGGACCAGGGCGTGGATATAGACGTCCTTGAACGGCACCTCGCCCATGAAATGCAGGCCCTGCATCATCATGCGGGCAACCCAGAAGAAGATGATGTCGAAGGCGGTGATCAGAACCGAGGTCGGATAGAAGCGCGCCAGTTCGGCGGTGTTTTCCGGCCAACCCAGCGTCGAGAACGGCCACAGGGCAGACGAGAACCAGGTGTCGAGCACGTCCTCGTCCTGGGTCAGCGCGACGTCGCGTCCATGCTTGGCGCGCGCCTGTTCCAGCGCTGCCGCTTCGTCCTTGGCGACATAGACGCCGCCATCCTCATCATACCAGGCTGGAATGCGATGCCCCCACCAGAGCTGGCGCGAGACGCACCAGGGCTGGATGTTGCGCATCCATTCGAAATAGGTCTTTTCCCAATTCTTCGGATGGAAAGTGGTGCGCCCGTCCTCGACGGCAGTGATGGCGTCTTTCGCCAGCGTCGCGGCATCGACATACCACTGGTCCGTCAGCCAGGGCTCGATCACGACATTGGAGCGGTCGCCGAAGGGCTGCATCACCAGCTTGTCCTCGACGCCGCGCAGCAGGCCGAGCTCGTCCATGCGGGCGACCAGCAGTTTGCGCACTTCGAAGCGGTCGAGACCGCGCCATTCGGCGGGAATGCGTTCAAGACCGCCGGTGCCGTCATCCTCGGTCAGGAAGCGCGCTTCGCGGTCGAGCAGATTGATCTTGGGCAGGTCGTGGCGTTTGCCGACCTCGAAATCGTTGAAGTCATGCGCCGGCGTGATCTTCACACAGCCCGTGCCCTGCTCCGGGTCGGCATGCTCATCGGCGACGATGGGAATTTCGACATTGGCGATCGGCAGGCGGATCATCTTGCCGATCAGATGCCGGTAGCGCTCATCATCGGGATGCACGGCCACGGCGGCATCGCCGAGCACGGTTTCCGGGCGTGTGGTCGCGACGACCAGCTCGCCGGAACCATCGGCCAGCGGATAGGCGAAATGCCAGAAATGGCCCTGGCTTTCGCGGTTCTCGACTTCGAGGTCGGAAATCGCGGTCTGGAAATGCGGATCCCAGTTCACCAGCCGCTTGTCGCGATAGATCAGGCCTTGCTGGTGCAGCTCGATGAAGACTTTCTGCACCGCGGCCGACAGGCCGTCATCGAGGGTGAAGCGCTCGCGGCTCCAGTCGCAGGACGCACCGAGACGGCGCAATTGCCCCATGATCTCGCCGCCGCTTTCCTCTTTCCAGGCCCAGACCCGTTCGACGAAGGCTTCGCGGCCGAGATCGCGGCGCGAGACATTGCCTTCGGCGGCGAGCTGGCGCTCGACCACCATCTGCGTCGCAATGCCGGCATGGTCGGTGCCCGGCTGCCACAACACGCTGTCGCCGAGCATGCGCTTATAGCGGATCAGCACGTCCTGCAGCGTATTGTTGAGCGCGTGGCCGATATGCAGACGGCCCGTCACATTCGGTGGCGGGATGACAATGCAGAAGGGATCCGCCTCGGGATCCTCCTTCGGCTTGAAGGCACCGGATGATTCCCAGCTCTGATAGAGACGGGTTTCGGCTTCGCGGGGGTCGAATGTTTTTTCCATCATGATGGGCGCATGAATAAAGGGCACCGACTATTCAGTCGATGCCCTTTGATGAATTCTGCCCTGCCCCGTGCAGTTAGCGGCGGCGGCGCGCCACCCGGTCGATCTCGGCCTGGACCTTTTCGTCGACAATGCCGGGCAGGTTGGTGTCGAGCCATTCCTTGAGCATCGGACGCAGAAGCGCGCGAACCACGCCTTCCAGCGTACGGCCTTCCTCGTCGGAAATGCGGATCGTGTCGGCCAGGGTGTGAAAAGCGCCCATCGCCGCGGAAGCGGCCGGTTCGCTCATCAGGGCGTCCTCGATATCGGACTCGACCGACTCCAGATCCATGACAGGTTCCGGTTCAGGCGCCGGCGCGGGCGCCGGTTCGGGTTCCTCGACGGCAACAATATCGAGATCATCATCGCGATCGACGATCATCAGGTCGTCATCGCCGACGATCGGGTCGGTGCCGCCCTCGGGCTCATCGATCCGGTCGGTCAGCTCGAGCACATCGCCGGCGTCATCGCCGTCGCCGGCATCGCCGAAAATGTCGTCGATCGCATTCTGATCGGCGGTTTCGGGCTCGGCTTCCGGCGCCGGAGCGACGGGCTCGGCCTCGGCCTCGGCCGGGGCGTCGTCTTCATTGATGATCCGTCGGATGGAGGAGAGAATCTCCTCCATGGATGGTTCGTTGTCGGCGGCTTGCTCTGCCATGGTCGCGCACGTCCCTAACCGGTCGTTTCTCGTATCAGGCGAATAAACCGGGCGCAGCCCCGCCTGTCCAGCCCAAGAATCTTTATCGAGGTTAATTCCAGGGTGTTAAATCAAAGTTAGGGAGTGAGAAACGATCGGGCTCGCCTGCCACGTCATAGACTTCAACGTTCAGCCCCATGCGTTCGGCTGACAGCAGCCCCATCGCCTGCAACAGGCGATAGCCGGCGACATAGGAGTCGCGCTCCGCCGTCACCAAGGTCAGCCGGGAGGCCAGCAATTCCTGTTCCGCATCAAGCACATCAAGCGTGGTACGCAAGCCGACATAGGCCTCCTGCTCGACACCGTCGAGCGCGATTTCATTGGCCCGGACCGCCTGGCGGCTCGATTCAATCACCGCCTGGGAGGTGATGTAGGCGTTCCAGGTATTGGTGACACCCTCGGTCACCTGACGCCGGGCCAGCAGGGATTGCTGCCGGGTCTGTTCTTCCTGGGCAATGGCGGCGCGAACGCGCGAACGATTCAACCCACCGGTGAAAAGCGGCACCGAGACCTGGCCGAGAATCTGCGTCGAATCGCGCTGATCGCCGGTATAGGAACTGTCGCGCGAACCGGATGCCGTCGCCGTCAGCGACACCTGCGGCCGCAACGAGCTGCGGGCCATGCGGATGGCGTGACTGGCGGCCTGCTCGCCATATTGAGCCGCAAGCAGTTCCGGGCTGAAGCGAAAGGCGGTCTCCGCCGCGTCGGCGAGATTGTCGGGCAGGTCAGGCAAGGCCGGCGGATCCTGCAGCGTTGCCGGCGGCTGGCCGGTGACGCGCTCATAGGCCGCGCGGCTCGTCGCCAGCTGCGCCTGGGCAGCGGACAGCTCGGCCTGGGCGCCGGACAGGCGCGCCTCGGCCTGGGCGACATCCGTGCGGGTGATCTCACCGACTTCAAACCGGTCGCGCGCCGCCTGGAGGTGCTGGGCCAGCACATCGGCATTGCTGCGGCGGATATTCACGACCTCGGCATCGCGGCGGACATCCATAAAGGCGGTAATGGCATCGACCAGCACGGTCTGTTCAACCGAGCGCAGCGATTCACGGCCGGCATAGATCAGGGCCGTCGCCTGGTCGACCGCGCCGCCATTATACCCACCGCTATAGATCGACTGGCTGGCCGACAGGGAATAGGTCTTGGGTGTGGAATTCGTCTCGGTGCTGCCGCTCGAAGTCGCGACACCGCCGATGACAAATGTGCTCTGCGATTCGCTGTGCTGCGAACTGACCGTCGCCGAAGCCGAGACCTGAGGCAGGTATCCGGCGCGCGCCTGGACCCGGCCCTCGTCGGTGGCACGCAAGCGCGCACGCTCGGCCTGCAAGGTCGGGTTGGAGTTATAGGCCAGGGCGAGACTTTCCTCGAGGCTCTGCGCCTGCGCCGCAGCGCCCATCGCCAGAAGCGATACACAGCCCGTCGCGGCCATTGCCAACAATTTCAAACGCGTCATCTGCAAATCCCTTTACCGGCAGCAAGCCAATATGACTTGGGCGCCGTCATCATAGCGCCTCATGAACGAGAGGCCAGTACCACTCTTGTCGCAGCCATATAGGCATGGCCACGTTACAATTGAACAGCGTTCACGATTATACTTCCGTAATCCCGGCCCCATGACTGCATTTAACGGCCGGCGCCGGGGATTCCGTCGCTCGAATGCAACAGCTTGCAGCGCGCTAGAAGGCGAAGCCGGGCTCGGGCTCGAAGCCGGGCAGCAATTTGGCCGTCGCATCAAAGATAACGCGTTCGCCAATGCCGGCAGCCGAGCGGGTAAAGACCGTGGCCTTGCCCACCGGGCCCTTGCGCAGGATCGTCACCAGACGCCCGCCCGGCGCGAGCTGGTCGAGCCAGGCCTGCGGCACCGCGCTGACCGAGCCATTGACGAAGATCACATCAAACGGCCCCTGGGCCGGGACACCGAGCTTGGGATCGCCGGCGATGACGACAGCATTGTCGGCACCAATATCGGCCAGCAGGCCGCTGGCCCGCGACAGCCCGTCCTCATCATTGTCGAGCCCGACCACGGTCCCGGCCATGTGCGACAGGATCGCGGTCGAATAGCCGCGGCCACAGGCAATATCGAGCACCAGTTCACCGGGCTGGATTTCCGCAGCCTGGATCAGCTTGGCCAGATCGCGCGGGCGCATCATCGTGCGCTTGTCACCGGTGGCGACTTCGGTGTCGGCATAGGCCGAGGCGAGACGGGCGCGCGGTGTGAAGAGATGGCGGGGTACAGCCATGAACGCCGCGATCAGACGGCGATCCGTGACGTCGGCCGGGCGAATCTGGCAATCCACCATCTGTTTGCGGGCCTGGTCAAATTCGTTCACGGCTCTCTCCCTGCCTGGGTCCGGCCTCACGCCGGTGCTGGCGCTGATATATCCTGCTGCGGCCAAGGCGGGCAAGCACTGTGCTGCGTGCGCGTCACATCCCGGTGCAACTGACAAGTTTCAGCCCGCCATGCCCTCGCCGATTGCCCCCGGCGCGCGGCACGGTTATAGCTCGCAATTGAAGCTGGCACCGTGGCGGAGTGGTTACGCAGCGGATTGCAAATCCGTCCACCCCGGTTCGATTCCGGGCGGTGCCTCCAAGCTTCCCTCAAAACCTTCAACTGCCCAGACCTTGAACTGCTCATCGCGCCGCATTGTCAGCGGCCGGTGCCAGCGCGCGCCGGGTTCAGCGCTCGGTTTCGGCCAGGCCGGCCTCGCTGATCACCCCGGCCCGCACCAGCTCGTCATCGAGCCGGCCGGTCAGGAACATCCCATACATCCGGTAATCGCCGATCAGCGACCACAGCGGATAGGTGAAGGTGGCCGGCTTGTTGCGCTCGACGAAGGCATGGCTGACCCAGGCGAAGAAATATCCCGCCAGCGGCACAGCCAGCAGCCCCCACCAGCTCTGCGTCAGCAGCGCCGCCAGCAGAACGAGAATCGCCAGGGTCGAGCCGACAAAATGCCAGTGGCGCGTCGCCGGACGCGCGTGCTCGCGCAGGTAAAAGGGCCAGAATGATTCGAAAGTCTGGTGTTCGCGCATGGGATTCTCCGGGTGATTCGTACCACCGACACAGTCTACAGGCCTGGAGGCGCCGGAAAACCCGGCCGGGCCATGGATAATCTCACCCTAACGCAGCACCCCATATTTCCATGTATCGATTAGGCTTTCAGCAATCACACTAAACCAAATGAGAAAATTCATCGCCGAAATTAACCGGTCTTTAAGGGCTTGCGGACGATTCTGCACCTGTCTTCCCGTGAAGACACCCCACCATCCACCCAATGCCTTTTCGGGAGCCCATGCGGCTCCCGATTTTTTTTGCCTGCAGATAGCAGCGCAAATGCAGAACTCTGGCAGCAACGCGCTTGCCACCGCCGCAAAAGCTCTGATATACGCGCCGTCTCGCTTGCGAGAGAGATGTTCCCCGGTAGCTCAGTTGGTAGAGCAAGCGGCTGTTAACCGCTTTGTCGCTGGTTCGAGTCCGGCCCGGGGAGCCACTCTCGCAAGCGAATTATCCCCTTCACGTCTTCGTCCGCGCCTCCAGCCGCCCGTCGAACGCGCGCGCCGCTTCGAAGAAGCGCTTGCGCAGCGCGGCGGCATAGGGGTTGAGCTGCTCGATCGCCTGGAACAATTCGTCACTGTCATTGCGCACCAGATCGGTCGCCTGGCGCAGAAGATCATAGCTTCGCGTCGTATAGGGCGGCGGCGGGATATCGAGTTCGGCGATCACGCGCGAGACCAGATGCGTCAGCGCCTGCACATCGGCCATCGCCCGGTCATGCGTGTCGGCATCGGACAGATGCACATCCAGCCCCAGCTGCTCGCACAGCGCCGCCACGCCGCTGGCATCGATACCGGCATCCGGACAGATCACGATCGACTGGCCCGCCAGCCCGTTCGCCGCACTCTGCGGTCCGAACAGCGGATGCGTGCCGATGATGCGGACATGGCCGGGCAGTGTCGCGCGCATCACCCGCATCGGCTCGACCTTGACCGAGGCGACATCGAGCACCAGCGCGCCCGCGGGCAGGTCGGGCGCGATCGCGACGCAGGTCTGCGCCAGCGCCTGTACCGGCACCGCCAGCACCACGACCGGACAGACCGCCGCCTCTTCCAGGCTGACCCGCTCTATCCCCGCCACCGGCGGCGCATCGGGATCATGGCCAAGAATGTCGAAATGCGCTGCCAGATGTCCGGCCGCAAAGCGCCCGAAAGCGCCCAGCCCGATCAATCCGATCCGTTTGCGATCCTCGGCCAAGTCAAACTCCCTCTCGCCAGCTGCGGCGATTGAACGGGATTTCAGCCCAGCGGGCCAGCGCGATTGCTGCCAGCCTCAGATATGATGGGTCGCCGCGCCGCAATTGCAGGCAAAGCCGCCGACGATCTCGCCCTCATTCTCGATATAATCGAAATTGATTTCCTCGCCCGCCGCGATGGCCCGGCGCGCGCGCAGCAATGGCCGCGCCGGATCGCTGGCATCAATGACGCTGTTGGCATCGCAGCAATGGTTGATATAGCGCAGATAGCCGGTCGGCTCGCAGTGGACATCATCGGTAATGCGCGCCGAATGCGGCGTCTGCACGCGCGTCATCTCGCCGCGAATCACCGTGATCACCGCGCCGGCCGCCAGATCGCGCCGGGCGAAGACGCCATGGCCGTGGATCGCACTGGTCCGGATCTCGACGCGGGCATCATATTCAGCCATGAAGGCCGCCATTGCCCCGTCCTCGCTGCTGGAACCGGTTTGAACACGGCGTCCGGACAGGACCATTTCGCCCTCGCCGCGCTCGACAATCTTCAGATCGAGAATCGCCGTTGCAGCGCCCGTCGCGCCCAGTTCGGCGATGAAGCCATCGTCATTGCCGCTGCGGCTGCGCAGATGCGTGGTCGCACCCTCCGCACCCAGCCCCGTGACCTGGCCCATCCAGACATCGCCCTGACGGCGAAGTTCGATCCACTCAAACACACGGCCGCTATCTCCGGGATAACTGGCCAGGAACTCACCAACTCGCACAACGCCACTCCTCTGGAACCGGCGTCGAGCTTGGCACGACCACAGGATGCGGCAAAGACCGGATCTGACCGGGACGTGAATAAAGTATCAAAGCGCGTCGATCGCCATCGCCGGGTCGCCGGCCTCGCTCTGACGCTTCCACATCCGGGCATAGAGCCCGTCGCGGGCCAGCAGCTCGGCATGGGTGCCGGCCTCGGCAATCGCGCCGGCCTCCATCACATAGATCCGGTCGGCATTGGCGATGGTCGAGAGGCGGTGGGCGACGGCGATCGTGGTGCGCCCCCTCGCCGCTTCGGCCAGGGCTGCCTGCACCTCTTTTTCCGTCTCGCTGTCGAGGGCAGAGGTGGCTTCGTCGAGCACCAGCACGGCCGGGTTCTTCAGGATCGCGCGCGCGACGCCGACCCGCTGTTTCTCGCCACCGGAGAGTTTCAGGCCGCGCTCGCCGACGCGCGTCTCCAGCCCGTCGGGCAGCTGGCGCACGAAATTACCCAGCTGCGCCCGCTCGAGCGCGTCGAGGACCTCCGCTTCGCTGGCCCCGGGGCGGCCATAAATCACATTGGCGCGCAGCGTGTCGTTGAACAACACCACGTCCTGCGGCACCAGGCCGAGCGCATCGCGCAGGCTCGACTGGGTCACATGCCGCAGATCCTGGCGATCAATCATCACCCGGCCGGCCTCGGGATCATAGAAACGGAACAACAGCCGCAGGATCGTCGACTTGCCAGCGCCCGAGGGGCCACACAGGCCGACAAAGCTGCCCGGCGCCACATCGAGGCTGACGCCGTCAACCGAGCGCACACGGCCATCATGCGCGAAGCTGACGGCATCGAAACTCACCGCCCCGCCCTTCAGCGCCAGCGGTGCCGCATCAGCCGCATCGGCGACATCGGGTTTCAGCGCCAGGGTGTCGAACAGGCGTTCCATATCGACGGCGCTCTGCTTGATCTCGCGATAGGCCCAGCCAAGGATATTCAGCGGCTGATAGATATTCATCAGGATCAGCGTCACCGCCGCAACATCGCCCGGCTGCAACACACCATTCCAGGCTTTCCAGCCCGCCATCAGCGCCATTGCCAGCAGGCCGGCATTCATCACCAGCGCCTGGCCGCCATTGAGCACGGCGAGCGAGGATTGCGACTTCGCTGCGGCCGTCGCATAGCGCTGCATGACGCTGTCATAGGCCTCGGTCTCGCGCTGTTCGGCGGCGAAGGCCTTGACGGTCTCGAAATTGATCAGGCTGTCGACGGCGCGGGCATTGGCCTCGTTGTCGGCATTATTCATGTCGCGCCGGATCTTGACCCGCCAGTCGGTCACCGACCAGGTCATCGCCATGTAGACGCCGACCGTCGCAGTGGCGATGACGGCAAATTCCCAGCCATAATTCACGCTGAGCACGCCGGCCGCGAGCACCAGTTCGAGCAGGGTCGGCGCGATGTTGAAAATCAGGAAACGCATCAGGAAATCGACGGCGCGGGCGCCGCGATCAATGATGCGGTTGAGCGCGCCGGTGCGCTTCATCTGGTGGAAACCGATCGACAGCCCCTGGACATGACCAAAGGCCTTCACCGAAGTCAGGCGCTGGGCGTCCTGGCTGACGGGGGCAAACATCGCATCGCGCAATTGCGGCGCGCCGACCGAGAGGAAACGCGCCGCCGCGTAGGCGATAAAGGCGATGACAAAGGCCTCGATGGCGCCACTGGCAGCCGTATTCACCGCCGCGGGCGCCGGATCGGGACTGGCGGCATGCGCCGCAATGGCATTGATCCCGTCACCAAAGAAAACCGGGGCCGAAACCGCGAACAGTTTGGCAACCACGGTCAGGACCAGCGCCGCCACCATTCGCACGCGCCAGCGCGCCATCTCCGGCGAAGCCAGCAGGCCGAACAACCGCCCCATGGCCGGGCCGAGCCCGGCTTCGGTGGCTTTTGTGGATTCGTCGGTGGGATCAGGGTTTGAGGGTCGCATCGCACCCACAGATAGGGCGCGTGCGCCTCCAGCGCCAGTGCCTCACTTGCGCCATCCGTCACGCAGAGCAGCGGTGATCAGTCCGGGCCGGGCTCGTCATCGGTCGGCGCGCTGAGCACCTGGCCGGGATAGATCAGGTCGGGATCGCGGATCTGGCTGCGATTGGCCTCGTAGATCACGGTGTATTGCACGCCGCGGCCATAGAGCTGGCGCGCCAGCCGCCACAGCGAATTGCCCGGCTGCACCACGACCGAATTCGGACCGAGATTGAGGTCCTCGGCGGCGACGCGTTCAAACGGCAAAGCGATCACGGCGGTGACCTGACCATCGCTGTCGAGCTGATCGACCTGGAGGTCATAGCGGCCCGGCGGCAAAAGCGCGCCGGCCTGCAGGGTCCAGCGGCCATCCGGTCCGGCAGTCACCGAACCGACCATGGCGCCATTGGCAAAAATCCGCACGGTCGAGCCGGCCTCGGCGCGGCCGGCAAAGATCACCGCACCGGTCTCGTCATAATCGACGGTCTCGAGCACCAGGCTGCCCATTTCCGAATCGGCACAGGACGGGCACTGCCAGACACGGCTTGCCTCGCCGGGGCGTCCGACGACGACCAGCGGCGTGGCACCGCGCGCTTCGGGAATTGACACCAGTACCACCTGCTCGGAGCTCAGCTCGCGGCCATCGACGGCCCGCATCACCAGGCCCAGCTCGATCGCGCCGGAGGGCAGCGGTTCGTTAAGGATGATCACCCATTCGCCTCGATCATTGACCGTTTCGCGGGCAATCTCCTCGCCATTGGCCAGCACGATGATCGCCGCGTCCGGTTCGCCCCGTCCGGCGATGACCGCCGTACCGGAGGGCGCCACGCGCACGATATCGAAGACGGGCGGGGCCAGCATGCTGACGGCGTCACTGCCGGTCACGGTGGCATTGCCGGTGGCCACTGCACTGTCGGCAGGTCCGGCTGGCGATTGTTCGGGACCGCTCAGCGCAGGCCTGTACAGAATGAAGGCCAGCGCGGCAGCAATTGCCAGCGCAGCCAGTGCCGCAGCAATGATGAACGACCGCGTTGCGGTCATGGCCGCTCTCCTGTTTCAAACTGGTCCGGGCGAATGCTGCTATCGATCATGAAAACACCTGATGCAATCCTCGCGCCGCCGGGCCAAGGCGAATACCATCACCAATGAGGAAATCAAACAAGGGCGATGCTTCGATGGCGAAACTAAGGTCGATTGGTGTCTTTTGCGGTTCACGTCTCGGTGAACGCGAAAGCTATCAGGACGCCGCCGAAGCGGTCGGCCGCGCCATTGCCCGCGCCGGGGCGCGTCTGGTCTATGGCGGCGGCGATGTCGGACTGATGGGGGTGGCCGCCTCGACCGCTGCAGCCGAACACGGCACGGTGCTGGGCATCATTCCCGGCTTCCTGATTGCGCGCGAGGGCCATCTCGACGGCGTCGAAATCCGCATCGTCGAGACGATGTCGGAACGCAAGATGGAATTGATCGAGGAATCCGACGCTTTCATCATCCTGCCCGGCGGCACCGGCACGCTGGAGGAAGTCTTCGACGTCGTTTCGCGCCAACAGCTCGACCTGCATGACAAGCCGGTGTTCTTCCTCAATGTCGACGGTTTCTGGGACCCTTTCATGGCCCTGATCGACCACACGGTCCGCGAGGGTTTCACACCGCAATCCCTCGCCGACCACGTCCGGCTCGACGATGATGCCGACAGCGCCGTGCGCCATATCATGACGACACTGGACGCGGCCGGACTTTAATCGGCCTCGCCGACGGGATCAAACACCTCCTCGATCCGCAGTGCGAAAGCCCCCGCCAGGGCAAAGGCCAGGGTGAGCGAGGGATCATGCTTGCCGGTCTCGACCGCATTGATCGCCTGGCGCGAGACACCGACGCGCTCGGCCAGCTCGGCCTGGCTCCAGCGCCGCTCGGCGCGCAGGACCCGGAGACGATTTTTCATCGGTAGTGCCACCGCAGGATACAGGCGATCAGGCCCGACAGGCCGACCATCACCGGCAGGACCCAGATCAGCGAGATCTGCGGCAGATCCACCGCGCCCTCGATGAAACCGTAGGCGAAGCATGCAAAGCCCGTCAGCAGGGCCGAGATGAGCATGGATTCGGAGATGATGCGGCGTTTGAACTCGTCGCGCGACCGGTAGAAGACCATCACCGCATGCAGGCCATAGAGCCCGGGCAGGACCGGCAGAAAGGCCAGCGAGCCGCGCCAGACCGGCGCCATTTGATGGTGGCTGAGCACGTAAACCGAGGCAAACAGCAAGGCCATATAGCCCAGCATTGCGCCTCCGAAATGGATGAGATAGCGGCGAACAGCGGGTTCCATGTCAGTCTCCCTGCCCGGTTGATGCGGCAGCGGTCGGCTCGACCGGCGCAGCGTCCGGATGCCGCGCTGCCGAGCTGGCGGCAATGATGGCAATCAGCGCGCCGACGACGACCAGCGCGCCGGCGCGGAATTTGTGCGATTTCAGTCGGTTCAGGTTCATGATCGCCTCCTAGTTCGCGGCCGGCAGGACGGCGCGCAAGGCGTCGAGGAAGGCTGCGGGCTGATCGAGCATGATGAAATGCCGCGAGTCGGGGATGATTTGCACCTGCGTACCCGGCAGGCCGGCATACTGAGCCTCATACATCGCACGCAATTGTTCGGCCGGCACCGGGGCCGCATCCGACCAGGCAACCAGCACTGTCGCTTCGGCGCGCACATCCATCAGCACCGGGCTGAAATCGCTCCCGGCAATCTCACCCATTGCACGAGCGACTGTGGCCTGGTCGGCGTTTTCCATCCAGCCCATCACGCGGGCCTGACCTTCAGGGGTGATCGACTGGATCGCCAGCCCCTGACGGCTCATTTCGAGATATTGCTCACGCGGCATGGCGGCGAGCTGGGCCGCCATCATCGGCCCGTATTGCGCCGCCTGTTCCGCCGTTGCGGCCGGATTGAACAGACGCATGAAAAAGGGCGCACTGTCGACGATCACGACCCGGTCGATGCGCTCAGGGCGCGCGGCGGCGAGCTGAAGTGCGACCTGCCCGCCCATCGAATGCCCCACAATCGTCAGGCTCTCGAGATGATGGGTGTCGAGATAATCCGCCAGTTCCGCGACGAGCGGCTCCAGGAAGGCCCCCTCTCCAGCCGCCGGCACATCACCGAAACCGGCAGCGGTCAGCGTGTAGATGTCTGCGGAAGCGCCGAGTTCGGCAATCGTCCCGGCCCAGACTTCGCCGGGCGTGGCCAGGCCGGGGATCAACAACAGGGCCGGCGCGCCGGGCGCACCGGATCGTTCGACCGCGAAGCGCGTCTGGGCGTCGGAATTGGCGGCGATACAGGCGGCCAGCGCAATCGCGGTGACAAGCCAGCGCAGCGGTGTCCAGGGCTGGCACAGTTGAATTCGCATTTCACTCTCCATCAGGCATTCATGACAAAATGTAATGATAACCTGACCTATCGAGCTCGATTGTCAAGCAAGCCTTACATATTGCCGAGAGAACCTGTCAAAGAAAAACCCCGCACCGAAGTGCGGGGTTTGACAATGCCTTGCTGTGGCGGGGAAATTCCAGCCCCGCCCTAGGCGGTTTCGCCCTTCAGCCGGGCGATCGCCCGATCGCGTCCGATCAGCGGCAGCATGACCGCCATCTCCGGTCCGTGGGCCTCGCCCGTCAGGGCCAGGCGCAGCGGCATGAACAGCCCCTTGCCCTTGCGGCCGGTCGCTTCCTTCAGCGCCGTCGTCCAGGCGCCCCAGCTGTCGCCCTCCAGATCGCCGGCCGGCAGCATTTCGGCCGCCGTCACAGCGAACTCGGCATCCTCGTCGGCAATTACCGGCGTCACCGGTCCGGAGACCAGGGCGGCCAGCGCCTTGGCGTCGGACAGGCGTTCCAGATTGGAGCGCACCCCATTCCAGAAGGCTTCGCCGCCATCGGCACCCATCGCCGCGAGGCGGTCCTTCACTTCGGCATAGGGCTTGGCGTGCAGCAATTTGGCATTGATGCGCTTGAGGTCTTCCGGATCGAAGCGGGCCGGCGAGCGCGACAGCTTGCCCAGGTCAAAATCGTCCAGCAAGGCCTCGACCGTCTCGAACGCGTCAACGGCGTCCGACGTGCCCAGCCGGGCCAGCAGCGAGATCACCGCCATCGGCTCGAAGCCCTCGACATCGCGGATATCAGAGATACCCAGCGAGCCGATCCGTTTCGACAGTTTGCCGCCATCAGCGCCGACCAGCAGGGCCTGGTGGCCGAACATGGGCGGTTTGCCGCCCAGCGCCTCGAATATCTCGATCTGGGCGCCGGAATTGGTGGTGTGATCCTCGCCGCGGATGATGTGGGTGATCTTGGCATCGATATCGTCAACGACGCTCGGCAGGGTGTAGAGATAGCTGCCATCCTCGCGGATCAGGATCGGGTCGGACAGCGAGGTCGTCTCGATCGAGACATGGCCGCGCACCATATCCTCCCAGACCACCGGATTGCCCGACAGTTTGAAACGCCAGTGCGGCTTGCGCCCTTCCGCCTCGAAGGCGGCTTTCTCGGCATCGGTCAGTTCCAGCGCCGCACGGTCATAGACCGGCGGACGGCCGTTTTTCATCTGCAGCTTGCGTTTACGGTCCAGCTCCTCGCCCGTCTCATAGCAGGGATAGAGCAGCCCGTCGGCGCGCAGCTTCGCCGCAGCCGCCTCATAGAGATCAAAGCGCTCCGACTGTTTGAACGTCTCGTCCCAGGAAATCCCCAGCCAGGTCAGATCCTCACGGATGCCATCCTCATAGGCCTTGGTCGAGCGCTCGGTATCGGTATCGTCGATCCGCAACAGGAAGGCCCCGCCCGCCTTCCTGGCGAACAGATAGTTGAAGATCGCGGTGCGAACATTGCCGACATGAAGCTTGCCGGTCGGGCTCGGGGCAAAACGGACTTTGGTCATGGGAAAACGCCTGCAAGGAGTGGAGGCGGTGGCTTAACGCTGTCGCGGGGTTCGGGCAAGCGGGGGTGTCGGATGTTGCGGATATGCGCGCCACTTTGCCGGGTAAGGGGCGCAGACACTCGCTTTTGCGGCTCATCTGGAGTTTAATCGCTCGCAAGGCGCGAGGGGAGATTTGTGTGTCTGAACGTACAGTCAGAGATGCCGAAAATGAAGACCAAAAGAGTGCATGGTGGGCGAAATGGCGAGCTGAGGATTTTTCCTGGGAGGGGTTGGCGAGGCTGGATGATAGACAGTCACCGGAGATGCCATGGATAGGCTGGGCGGTGACGCCTGACGACCAGGTTGTCGAAACGGATAATGCACCACAGGGGTCACGCGCAGCGACGCTCCAAGATTACTATCGCTGGGATTCCGCTCGCAACCATATGCGCGAGGATGACGCTTTGCCCCTCATCCGGTGTGAAGGACAGCCTACCTTTCATGCCCTCCACTTGCCTCTGCATTATTCAGACGGAAGCGGTACGTGGAAAACCGATCTAGCCGCGGAAGACTGGGGCCAGCTAGAAGCCGAAGCTCGGCGCCGAATATCCGAGGCAGGCAAAACAGAAATCAATAAGGCCGGCCGCTTCAACGGGCCGGACCGACGCGCTCAGCTGCAGGGCACAGTATTGCGCGATTTTCCGATACCTCGCCCCGCTTCATCGGATAGGCGGGCAAACATAAGTCTACATTTGGTCGCCAACGGCGCGATTATTCTACGCGAATGCATTGCACACGCTCTGAGCTTCGAGTCGGCCACCGAATTTCGTGGGTGCGCGTTCATAGGCAGCACCTCCTTTAGCAGCGCGCAATTTTCAGGCGGTAATGCGGACTTCAGTCACGCGCTATTTTCCGGCGCATACACCTACTTTTACAACACCAAATTCTCTGGTGGAAATACAGACTTCAAGTCCTCACGCTTCATCGGCGGCTATGTTGGATTCGAGGGGGCACAGTTTTCCGGCGGATCCGCCAGTTTCGAAAACGCAAGGTTCTCCGAAGGACCTGTCGGGTTCAAAAGCGTCAACTTCTCTGGCGGAAGCGCAAATTTTCGGAACGCGTACTTCTCAGGTGGTGACGTTGACTTCAAAGACGTGCAATTTTCCGGGGGCGGCGCCGATTTCGAAAGCGCGCAATTCTTCGGCGGGTCTGCAGGGTTCGAGAACGCAATTTTTTCTGATGGCTGTGCGAATTTCAAGGAAGCGCTATTTGCTGGCGGCGACGCCAATTTCAAAAGCGCAGAATTCTCTGGTGGAAACGTCAATTTCCAGAGTGCGATATTCTCCGGCGGCAATGCCAACTTCCACAGCGCGCAATTCTCCGGCGGAGACGAGAATTTCAAAGGGATACTCGCTCTGTGTGACCTCGACTTCACGCGTGGTCGCCAAGGTCCACAGAGCGCCGGAAAGATTGCATCGCAACCATCCAGAAGAATGATCCAGCGCGGCAAGATCTCGTCGGTGCCGGATTTTACATTGCACTTAACGACGCCCGAAGCCCAAATGGCAATGGGCGGGTTTCGGGGATTCGATCTCGGCGCCGCTTACTGTTTTGGGCCGGTAAAGTTCGCAGACCGACGTTTCTCGCAAGCCCCCCGTCTCGCCAGTACCCAGTTCTTCGACCGTGTCGAGCTCCACGGTGTCAGCATGCACGAAGGGGTCGATCTGGCTGAGGCTCGATTCAAATATGATAGCGACCGGGATATCGCTCCCCCGACACTCGCGGACATTTTGGTGAAATTGCAGTCGCAGGCCAACGCCAAAATCCTGCCAGAGAACGTCCGTAGGCTCGCTGAAAAACACTACCAAACAGCCATTCAACAGTTCATCGACACTAACCACCAAGCCGCCCGCTTCGAATCCGCCTATCGCACGCTGAAGCAACTCACCGCCGGCATCGGCGCGCGCACCGAGGAGCAACGCTTCTTCGCCCTTGAGCTGAAAGCCCGTCAGGCCCGCACTGACAGCGATGTACGCGTCTGGGAAAAGCGCTTTGCGGCGCTATACGGCGCGATGTCCGATTACGGTCAGAGCCTGACGCGGCCCTTCTGGTGGCTGGTGCGGCTCTCGGCTGTGATGGCAGCGGTCTATATCGCGCTCAACCTGACCGCCCCGACGCCAGCCGGCGCCGAGCCAGCGCCCTGGCCGGTCGCCTCATCGCAGGACCGGCTCGCCACGCGGCACACCCGAGCGGTCCTCGCCCGGCAGACGGGCTATATCGCCAGCCGCGTGTTCCAGCCCGGCCCCATCGTCTACTCCATCGAGATTACCGCCATCCCCCTGATCGATCCCAATCGCCACCACCCCTGGGCCCGCGCCCTGTCCGGCGAAGGCGCGAGCGAGGAGGCGCCGGGCCTCCACCCCTATCTCTTCGCCCTCGCCCGCCTGGTCCATCGCATCCTCGCCTTGCCGCTGGTCTTCCTTTTCCTGTTGACCCTGAGACGGCGCTTCCAGATCAGCTAGTTTGGGGGTGTCAATATGGGGGGCGCGGCCTCCCCGCGAAGTGCCAGTAGGCGAAGCCGGCGATGGCGGCGACAGCCGCCAGCAGGAATGGCAGCCCGCTGATCGACTGGTCGCCCTCGGGGGACATCAGCAAGGCCGAGAATCCGAGGAAAATACCCGCCGGCACCGCCGCATCGGCGATCCCGCGTCGCCAACGGAATAATCGCACCAGATGCACCAGTATGACGGCCGGGATGGCGGTCAGCGCCAGCGTGTAGATGATCGCGGCGAGCAGCACCACCAGGCTCGCAAGCCCATTCTCGCCGTCATAGGCCGTTCCATCCCCGACGATGATCGGAACCGCCAGCGGCGCACTCAGCAACAACCCCGCGACGATACAGGCCAGAACCCAGGCCAGAACCGCCCGCGCCCGCCGTCCCTTGTCGAAACTGATAAACATTCCTGCCCCCCCTGCATGACGCCCGATCATGCCGCGCGAGCCCGGACCGTCCAACAAAATATTCCGGGGATGACAACGAGATTTGGGTTTTTGGTGCGGTGGCAGGCGCAATGGCGTCCTTGTCCAGCACCAGAGCCATAAATCAGCGTCATCCCAGCGCAGGCCGGGACCCAGATTCACACACCGACACTCAATTGATTTAGCGCCAGTTTTCCGTCCGCCTCGCTCTACGAGACTGGGTCCCGGCCTGCGCCGGGATGACGATTTTTGAGGGAAGTTATCCCCACCCCACCAACCTGCGCGCATAATCACCTCGTTCCGGTCGCACGGGAGGCGTGAGCTCAGTCAATCGCGGCGACATGGAAGCGTGCAGCCTGTCCGGGTAGAGGGGTGACGGCCCGAACTCCGGCAGGGCGTCCAGAAGGTCTGACGGCACTAAACGACCGACCTGAATACCTTTCTGGATTGGAAACGGCGGTGGAGACGCCACGGGAAATCTGCACGTGTGGGACGGCTTCGATTGTCACACCCAACAAAATAATACTGGCGCCAGTTCGGCATTCGAAGGCGTCCCACACCCTCCCACCCTGGTGGGAAACCTCTCAAACCTCCAGCGGCCAGCCGCGTGGAGATTTTGGTGCATCCCTAATCCGCGCGGAAGCGGTTGGTCATCGGATAACGCCGGTCGCGGCCGAAATTCTTGGGGCCGATCTTGACCCCGGGCGGGGCCTGGCGGCGCTTGTATTCGGCGCGGTAGAGCAGGTTCTCCACCCGGCGGACGGTGGCGGCGTCATAACCCTCGGCGACGAGATCGCGCGGCGCCTTCTCGTCCTCGATCAGGCCATAGAGAATGGCATCGAGCACGTCATAGGGCGGCAGGCTGTCCTGGTCGGTCTGGTCGGGGCGCAGCTCGGCGCTCGGCGCCTTGGTGATGATGCGGCGGGTGATGACCTCGCCAACGGGGCCGTGGCCGACCGGCTCGCGGATCTCGTTGCGCCAGCGGGCCAGCTCGTAGACTTCCGTCTTGTAGATATCCTTGAGCGCGTTATAGCCGCCATTCATGTCGCCATAGAGGGTGGCATAGCCGACGGCCATTTCCGACTTGTTCCCGGTCGACAGCACCATGGGTCCGAACTTGTTGGACAGCGCCATCAGCACGACGCCGCGGGCGCGCGACTGGATATTCTCCTCGGTCGCATCGATCTTGCTGCCGCGAAAGGCCGGGGCGAGGATCTGGCCGAAACTGGCAATCGCCGGCTCGACATCAATGATGTCATAGCGGATGCCGAGGCGCTCGGCGCAATCCTTCGCGTCTTCCAGGCTCTCTTCGCTGGTATATTGCGAGGGCAGCATCACGGCCCAGACCTTGTCGGCCCCCAGCGCGTCGACGGCGATGGCGGCGCTGATGGCGCTGTCGATGCCGCCCGACATGCCGAGCACGACACCGGGAAAACCGTTCTTGCTGACATAATCGCCCAGCCCGCGGCACAGGGCGCGCCAGTCGGCCTCCAGCCCGGCGACGGTCCCGGCCTGCTGTGCCCCCTCGCAATGCCAGCCGCTGTCATCCAGCGTCCAGACCGCAAGGTCCATGCTTTCCTCGAAGTCCGGCAGGCGCTGGCATTCGGTGCCTGCGCTGTCGCGCGAGAAGCTGGCGCCATCGAAGACGAGCTCATCCTGGCCGCCAACCTGGTTGACGAAGACCAGCGCCTTCGCGCCGTTCCAGCGATCATACCAGCGGGCGAAGGCCGTCTCGCGCTCACGTTCGACCGAACGGCGCCAAGGCGAGCCATTGATCGAGATCATCATCTCGGCACCCTGGGCGATCAGCTTGTCGGGCACGGCGACATACCAGATGTCCTCGCAGATCGGCAGGCCGAGCCGGATGCCGCGCCATTTGACGATTTCCGGCATCGGTCCGCGCTCGAACACGCGCTTTTCGTCGAAGACGGAGTAATTGGGCAGATCATGCTTGAAGCGCAGGGCGAACAGCCGGCCCTCATCGAGCAGGGCAACGGCATTGTGCAACAACGCACCCTGGCGCCAGGGCAGGCCGATAATGATGGCGGGACCGTTGCGGGTCTCCTGCGCCAGCGTGTCGAGAGCGCGCTGGCAGGCCTCAACGGCGGCCGGCTTGAGCACCAGGTCCTCGGGCGGATAGCCGATCAGGAACAGCTCCGGAAAGACAATCAGATCGGCACCGCGCGCCGCCGCCTCGGCATGGGCCGCACGGGCCCGGGCGAGATTGCCCGCGACATCGCCGACCACCGGATTGAGCTGGGCGGAAAGGATTTTCACTGTCTGGGTCATGAGCCGCGATCTATCCCGCTAATCTGTTTCCGGCAAGCCTGTCACGAGCCGTAGAGCCGCGCTCCGTCGACGGCCCGCGCCGCATCCAGTGCCCGCAACCCGGCAATACCGGGCACGGCCACCGGGGCGCCATCGAGCACCGAGGCGAGGAAGGCCTTCACATTGGCGCCGAGCGAATCGCGCGCCATTTCGGTATCGGCAAAGCCGGGATTGAGCGTGTAGGGCGTTGTATTCTCAAACGTCTTGGCAATGAAATCGACATCGACCACACCGTCCGCATATTCGACGCGCATCTTGCGATCGCGCTCATGATGCACCCGGCTGGCGCTGAGTTCGGCGACGCAGCCATTCTCGAAGGTCAGCACGGCTTCGGCGATATCGGGATAGCCAAAGCGGCCCTTGTCGACCTGGCCGTCGACCTTGGTCACGGCGGCGCCGGCCAGGGCGATGGCCAGATCGAGGTCATGGATCATCAGATCGAGCGTCACCGAGACATCGAGATTGCGGTCCGAGGGCGGGCCCATACGGCGCGCGACGATACGTTTGGGCGCCACCGGCACCTGGAACAGGCCCATCGCATTGAAGACGAAACGCTCCTGGTGACCGACCTGCAACACGCAGCCATGGGCGGCGGCGAGCGCGATCAGTTCACGCGCTTCCTCAACCGAAGAAGCAATCGGCTTCTCGACCAGGACATGCCGCCCCGAGGCCAGGCTGGCCGCAGCGGCCTCGAAATGATGGATGGCGGGGCTGGCGACGGTCAGCGCCTCGCATTCGGCAATCAGGGCTGCGAGGGTGTCGAACCCCTTGGCGCCGTGTTTGGCGGCCAGGGCACTGGCCCGCTCGAGATCGGGGTCATAGATCCCGACAAGCTCGGCCCGCGCATCACCGGCGTATTTTCCGGCATGGAAACCACCGAACACGCCGGCGCCGACCACACCCGCCCTGACAATCCTGGACTCAGACATTTTCACAACTTCCCTTGGTCAATACCGGCTGCTTACAAGCGTGCGCGGGGCATTCAAGTCATACTCACATCAAGGCTTGTTACCCGGCATTGCCGCGGGCGCGGCTCAGTCGCCGGCGGTGAGCGCCTTGCTCATGCGATAATTGTGCAATTCGACGCCGCGAATGACCGGCGTCTGTTCGGCATCGACGACCCAGTCATTACGCTCGAACAGGATGCGGGCGCGGGCGCTGGCATCGCTGTAGAGCCGGTCCAGACCGGCCTCGCGGGCATGGGATTCGAGCCGGTCATACAGGATCTGCGCGACACCGTGGCCGATATGCTCGGGATCCACGAAGGCGAGATCGAGATAGCCGTCGGTCTTCAGGCTCATGAAGCCGATAATGACCCCGTCCAGCTCGGCGACGAAGACGGTCTGCGGCGTCAGACGCTTGTCCCAGGCCTCGACTTCCGGCGGTGCCGGCGCCCAGGCGGCGCGCTGTTCGGTAGAATATTCCGGACCCGCGCCTTCGCGCACGGCGCGATAGAATACGCTGGTCAGCGCCGCGATATCGCCGCGCTCGCCCCGGCGGACGACGATCCCGGAGGGATGATTGTCGGTGGTCTGCATCGGCTTCAGCCTCCCCTACTTGCGGTCCGGCGATGGCGCTCTACCATGAAGCGGCATTGGAGGGGATACCGTGTGACAGACGAGGCGCGATCAAACCAGAGCGATTACGAGCTCGTGAATTCGATCTCCGTCGCCGCTTTCGATGTCGATGCCCGGATATTCCGCACGCTCTGGCACTCCCTCATCCGCGCACCCGGTGTCACCCTCGCGGCCATCAGGGGTGATTATACCCGCTATATCTCACCGGTCCGCGTTCTCATTGCCCTGTTCGGAATCCAGTTCGGGCTCGCGGCCATTTTCGGTTCGCCGATGACGCCGACAGTGGAAACCCTGGCGCCCCAGGTCACGCCGGAGCGCTTCGCTTTCGGCACGGTAATGCGAATCACCGGACTGGTCCTGATTCTGCCGGTCACATTCCTGATCAGCGCCGCCTGCCAGATTCTGGCGGTGTCGTGGATTCTCGACAGCCAGTTCGATCTCGGCCTGCTAGGCTTGTTTCAATCATAACCCCCAAGAAGGACTCCCCCCATGAAATCCCGTGAAATTCACCTCAATGCCTATCTCAAGGGCGCGCCGAAGACCGAGAACTATTCGGTTGTCGAAACCGAGCTGCCGGCACCGGCCGAAGGCCAGGTCACCGTGCGCAATCTCTATATCTCGGTCGACCCCTATATGCGCGGCCGGATGAGCGGCATCAAAACCTATATCGACCCGTTCAAGCTTGGTGCAGTGATGGAAGGCGGCGCTGTCGGTGAAGTCGTCGAGAGCCGGTTCGAGGGGCTGAAGCCCGGCGATCACGTGATGTCGATGCTGGGCTGGCGCGAAGGCTATACCGCTTCGGGCAAGGCGGTGCAGAAGATCGATACCAGCCTGCTGCCGCCGCAAGCCTTTCTCGGCATTGCCGGCCTGACGGGCCTCACCGCCTATGTCGGCATCAAGCGCTGCCTCGACCTGCAGCCGGGTGAAACCATGTGGATGTCGGCCGGGGCCGGCGCGGTCGGCTCGGCCGGGATCCAGTTCGCCAAGGCGATGGGCGCCAATGTGATCGCCACCGCCGGTGGCGCCGAGAAATGCGAATACGTCAAATCGATCGGCGCCGACCATGCCATCGACTACAAGGCGACCGATGACCTCACCGCCGCGATCCGCGCCGTGGCACCCCAGGGCGTCGAGACCTATTTCGAGAATGTCGGCGGCACGCATTTCACCGCCGCACTCAATACGCTGAAACAGTATGGCCGCATGGCCGCCTGCGGCATGATCCAGCGCTATAATGACGCCGAACCGGCGATGATCCCCGACAATCTCACCTTCATCGTCGGCAAATCGCTGCGGATCCAGGGCTTCATCGTCTCCGACCATCTCGATATCCAGCCGGAATTCATCAAGGATCTGAGCACCTGGATGATGGCGGGCAAGATCACGCCGGCCGAGACCGTCCTGGAAGGAATCGAAAAAGCACCGGAAGCCTTCACCGGCCTGTTCTCTGGCCTCAACAAGGGCAAGATGCTGGTCAAGATCTAGGCCGACACATCCGGGCCGGGCATCCTGCCCGGTCCAGGACCGCGCCAAGGACCCGGGCCGCCCAGCGAGGCCCGGGACCGTGCCGGTCCCGGCCGGCGGCACGCCGCTGACAGGGTCGCGGCGGACTAGTGCCGCATCAGCCGTCCCTGGACCCAGCCGCCGGCAATCGCCGCCAGCACGGCCGCCCAGTCCGGGCCAACGCCGCAGCGCTCAAGCAGGAGATATGCGCCAACAGCGGCCGCCAAAGCAAAGGGCAGCACGCGAATCGCTCGAATCGCGGCGGGCGTATTAGGGTCTGGTTCACCTTGAAACATGGGCTTCCAGGTACGCAATTAAGGGGCCGGAGGGCCTATTTCGGGGTTTTGCCTATAAAAATGCAGCGATTTCGCCCCGATTCACCTGTTGAGGCTTGCAAACAGGGCCGGTTGTTGGCCTTGTTGACCGGTCAACGAACACGCGAAAAACCGGCTTGATGCGATGACCGTGTCGGCCGGAACGCGACAAACTGGGGGGAACCCTATGAACAAGTCAGACCTCGCCAAAGCCGTCAGCGAAAAGACCGGCCTGTCCCGCACTCAAGCGGGCGACGCCGTCGACGCTGCGATCGATGCCATCATCGGTTCGGTCAAAGGCAATGACAGCGTCCAGCTTGCCGGTTTCGGCACGTTCCACGCCAAGCATCGTGAAGCTCGTGAAGTGCGCAATCCGCGCACCGGCGAGAAGATGATGTCGAAGGCTCGCACCCAGGCGGCTTTCCGTCCGGCTGCTGCCCTCAAAGATATCTAATCAGCGCTTCTCAGCACTGATGAAACGCCGCCCGAAGCAATTCGGGCGGCGTTTTTCATGGTGCGGCTGGAAGGCCCCTGAGGGAGGACCGGCAATCAGGCGGCGTCGACGCTCTGGCTGGTCCGGACCCGCTTGAGCGATTCCGAGATGCGGAAGGCCATGTCGAGCGCCTGCTCGGCATTGAGCCGCGGATCGCAATGGGTGTGATACCGCGATGCCAGGTCAGCCTCGGTGACCGCATTGGCGCCGCCGACACATTCGGTGACATTGCTGCCCGTCATCTCGATATGGACACCGCCCGGATAGGCCCCCTCGGCGTAGAGCACATCCATGAAGCCCTCGAGCTCATCGAGGACACGTTCGAAATCGCGCGTCTTGAAGCCGCTGGAGGTTTTCATCGTATTGCCGTGCATCGGATCCGACGACCAGACGACCTTGCGCCCGGCCCGCGTCACGGCTCGGGCAAGCGCCGGCAGTTTCTCGCGCACATTATTGGCGCCCATCCGGGTGATCAGCACCAGGCGTCCGGCCTCATTGGTCGGGTTGAGAGCATCAATCAGTGCCAGCAGATCATCAGGCTGCATGGTCGGCCCGCACTTGACCCCGATCGGGTTGGCAATGCCGCGGGCATATTCAACATGGGCACCGTCTAGCTGGCGTGTCCGCTCGCCGATCCAGACCATATGCGCCGAGGTGGCGTACCATTGCCCGGAATTGGGATCACGCCGGGTCAGGGCTTCCTCGAAGGGCAGGTGCAGCGCTTCATGGCTGGTGAAAAAGTCCACCGTTTCCAGCGAAGGCGCACTGTCGCGGCCGACACCGCAAGCCTTCATGAAGGCCAGCGCTTCGGAAATCCGGTTGGCCGTCTCGACATAGCGCTCATTGGCCGGGCTGTCCTTGACGTAGTCGAGGGTCCACTGGTGCACATTGTTCAGGTCGGCATAGCCACCCGAGGCAAAGGCCCGCAGCAGGTTCATCGTCGAGGCTGACTGGTCATAGGCCCGCAGCAGACGCTGCGGATCGGGCTCACGGCCTTCGGGCGTGAAGGCCATGTCGTTGACGCTGTCGCCGCGATAGCTCGGCAGCGAGACGCCATCAATGGTTTCCATGTCCGCCGAACGCGGCTTGGCAAACTGGCCGGCAATCCGGCCCAGCTTCACCACCGGTTTCGAGGCCGCAAAGGTGAGCACGACCGCCATCTGCAGCAGAACGCGGAATGTATCGCGCACGCCCTCGGTCGAGAACTCCTTGAAGCTCTCGGCACAATCGCCGCCCTGCAGCAGGAAGGCATTGCCTGCAGAGACGTCGGCCAATTGGCGCCGCAAGCGCCGCGCCTCGCCGGCGAAGACAAGCGCCGGCCGGTTGGTCAGTTCGGCGATGGCGCTGTCGAGCGCCGCCGGATCGGCATAGTTCGGCAATTGCTGGACAGGCTTTGAACGCCAGGAATTCGGGGACCAGGTCATATCACTCAGCAGCTTTCAATTCGGGCGGCGACCATTTTTCCTTCATGGTCACCAGTTCTTCCGCACTTGTCGGATGCACGGCGCAGGCCATGTCGTATTGCGCCTTGGTCAGACCCGCCTTGACGGCTATCGCCGCCAACTGGATCATTTCAGGAGCATCCGGCCCGACAATATGCACGCCCAACACCCTGCCTGTCTCCCCGTCGACGACAAGTTTCATCAACATACGACTTGAGTCATTGGTTAACGAAAGTTTCATGGGCCGGAATGTGGTCTTGTATATGTCGACTTGCGCAAAGGATTTGCGCGCATCGGCCTCCGAGAGGCCGACCGAACCAACCGGCGGCTGGGTGAAGACCGCCGAGGCGATGTCATTGTGATCGTAAGCTGTCGGATTGCCGCCAAACACCGTCGCCGCAAAGGCGGCCCCCTCGCGGATCGCCACCGGGGTCAGATTGACCCGATTGGTGACGTCGCCGACGGCATAGATATTGGCTGTGGCGGTCTGTGAGTAGGCATCGACCTTGATGGCACCGCGGGCATCGAGTTCGACACCGGCCTTTTCCAGCCCCAGTCCGACGACGTGCGGATCGCGGCCGATCGCATACATCACCACATCGGCGTCGACATGGGTGCCATTGGAGAGCTGGACGCGTTTCATGCCATTGCCCAGATCGGTGATCTTCTCGAACACCGCATGGGTGATGACGCGGACGCCGGAATGCACCAGCTCTTCATGGACCTGGCTGCGGACATCATCGTCGAAGCCGCGCAGAACCGTGTCGCCGCGATAGACCTGGCAGACCTGGGATCCCATGCCGGCAAAGATCTGGGCGAATTCACAGGCAATATAACCGCCGCCGGCGATCACGACATGCTTGGGCAGGCTTTCCAGATGGAAGGCCTCATTGGACGAAATCCCCAGCTCATGGCCTTCGATATCGGTCGGCGCGAAAGGCGTGCCGCCGGTCGCGACCAGGATCTTGTCGGCGGTGACCGTCTTGCCGGATTTGACCAGGCGCAGCGTATGCGCGTCCTCGAACACGGCCCGGTCCTCGATGATCTCGACACCGGAATTGGACAGGTTGCGCCAGTAGATCCCCGACAGCCGGTCGATCTCGGCATCCTTGGCCGCGATCAGTTTTTCCCAGTCGAAGGCCGGCTTGCCGACCGACCAGCCATAGCTCTCCGCCAGCTTGAACGTCTTGGCGAACTCGCTGGCATAGACGAGGAATTTCTTCGGCACACAGCCGCGAATGACGCAGGTGCCCCCGACCCGGTATTCCTCGGCAATCGCCACCTTGGCCGCGCCGTGCTGGCGCGCCATGCGCGCCGCGCGGACACCGCCGGAACCGGCGCCGATCACGAAGAGGTCGTAGTCGTATTGGGTCATCGGATCGTCTCCCGCTCGTCAGTTATTCCAGGCCGGCAAAGTATTCCTGGACCTGTGGCATGGCGCGCAGGGCGACTTGCGCACCCCAGGCCTGGCCCATTTCCACCGAACGCTCTGCCAGACCCGGCATGCGATCAAGCATGATCTGCCCGAGATCAGTCTGGTAGAAGGCGATGAACTGGACGAGCTCGGCTTCAGTGAATTCGCTGGCATAGAGATCGACGATCATATCCGTCAATTCCGACTCGGCCGCGTGGAATTCCACCATCATGATCGCGACGACCTCGTCGAGTTGCGTCTCGGTCAATTGCGGGACACTCGCGCGGATCTGTTCGCGCATCAGCGGCGCCATCGCGACCATCATGGTCGAAGCGAGCTCTGTCACACCGATCTGCTCGGTCAACTGCCGGGCGAGCGCCTCGCGCTCATCGGCAGCGGCCGGAGATGTGGTGAACAGCGCCGACGCCAGCAATGCCATCCCCACAATGCCTGCGCATTTCCCGAAACCTGTCATGGTCTGTCCCCCTATAATTCCAGCACGCGCGCTTCGGTGTCCTCACCGACAATCACGACACGGGCCAAGCCAATGAACAGGCCATGCTCGACAACGCCGGGCAAGGCCTTGAGCCGGTAATCCACCATCGCCGCATCGGGGATGGCGCCACAGGCGCAATCGAGAATGTAATGGCCGCCATCGGTGACAAACGGGTCGAGCCCGTCGCCCTTGCGGCGCAGCTGAACGTCCGGCTTGGCGATGCCGCAGGCGCGCAGCACGTCATAGACTTGGCGCGCCGTAATCGAGAAGCCGAAACGGTCGACCTCGACCGGCAGGGCGAAACGCCCCAGCTTCGAGACCAGCTTGGTCTCGTCGATCACCACGATCATCAGATCGGAGGCGTGGGCGATGATCTTCTCGCGCAACAGGCAGCCGCCGCCGCCCTTGATCAGCTGGAAATGGCCATCGACCTCGTCGGCACCGTCAATGGTCACCGAGATCTGGTTGACGTGATCGACATCGATCAGCGGCACACCGACCTCCAGCGCCAGCGCCTCGGTCCGGGCCGAGGTCGGCACGGCCTGCACGCGCAGACCATCCTTGATGCGCTCGCCGAGCAGGCGCACGAAAATTTCCGCCGTCGAACCCGAGCCGAGCCCCAGCGTCATGCCGTCCTCGACATAGCTCAACGCTGCTTGGGCGGCGAAGGTCTTCTGGCGGTCAGCACTCATGCCTGGACACCGCCGAGCAGGACGTATTTGAGCTCGGAGAATTCCTCGACGCCCCATTTGCCGCCCTCGCGGCCAATGCCCGATTCCTTCATGCCGCCAAACGGCGTCGAAGCCGATCCGACCATCGGGGCATTGACACCGATCATGCCGTAATCAAGCCCTTCGGTGATGCGGTAAACCCGGTTGACGTCGCGGGTATAGACATAGGCGGCGAGCCCGTAGGGCGTGTCATTGGCGAGGTGGAGAATCTCCGCCTCGGTCTCGGCGCGATAGATCGAGGCCACCGGGCCGAAAATCTCGAAACAGGCCATCTCCATGGTCGGATTGCCGCCCTCGATCAGGGTTGGCGCATAGAAGGCACCGCCGAGCTCGTCCGTCAGCGGGTGACCGCCGGTAACGATGCGCGCGCCGCTCTCGCGGGCATTGCGCACCAGGGCATCGACACGGGCAACGGCCTCATGATGGATCAGCGGTCCGAGATCGGTGCCGCTGTCGAAACCGTCACCGGCCTTGAGCTTCGAGACCCGCGCTTCCAGCGCTGCCACGAAACGCTCGGCAATCGAGCTCTGGACGATGATGCGGTTGGCCGAAACACAGGTCTGGCCAGAGACGCGGAATTTCGAGGCGATGACGCCGTCGGCGGCAGCCTCGAGATCGGCATCGTCCATGACGATGAAGGGCGCATTGCCGCCCAGCTCGAGCGCGACACGTTTCACGCCGTCTGCGGCCTGGCGCATCAGCAGCTTGCCGACCGCGGTCGAGCCGGTGAAGCCGATCATCTTGACCTCGGGCGCGCCGGTCAGGACCGGTCCGAGCACCTGGGCATCGCCGCAGACCACGTTGAAGACGCCATCGGGGATGCCGGCCTGCCGCGCCAGTTCGGCCAGGGCGAGGGCCGAGAGCGGGGTTTCCGGTGCCGGCTTGATCACCATGGTGCAACCGGCGGCCAGGGCCGGTGCGCATTTGCGCGTGATCATCGCATTGGGGAAATTCCACGGCGTGATGCAGGCCACGACGCCGACCGGCTGATGGATGGTCCAGCCGCGCGAATTGGGGAAAGGCGGCTGCATGGTCTCGCCATGGATGCGCTTGGCTTCCTCGGCCGACCATTCGATGAAGGAGGCGCCATAGACCACCTCGCCCATCGCCTCGCGCCGGGTCTTGCCCATCTCCAGCGTGATCAGGGTGGCGAGGTCTTCGGCATTCTCCAGGATCAACTGGTGCCAGCGCATCAGCAGTCGGCTGCGCTCGAAGGGCGAGACCGTTTTCCACGTCTTGAAGGCGGTTGCTGCCGCGGCGACGGCCGCGCGCGCGCCATCGGCACCGACATCGCCGAGCTCGGCAATGGTCTCGTTATTGGCCGGGTTGACGATCCGCGTCGCGCCCTCGCCCTGGACCCAGCTCCCGTCGATAAACGAGGCGGTGCGATACAGTGATTTGTCCTTCAGACGGTCTGCAACACTCATGAAGCCGTGTCCTTCTTGGCTTTGCGGGTCGATCTGGCGCGGCGGAAACGGGCCGCCCAGCCATCCTTGTTCGTTTGCTCTGCCCGAGCCAGGGCCAGCGCGTCGGCGGGAACGTCCTCGGTGATGACACCGCCGGAACCGGTCATCGCCCCGGCGCCGACCGTCACCGGTGCGACGAGGCTGGTATTGGAGCCGATGAAGGCGCCCTCACCGATAACCGTGCGGTATTTGCCGAAGCCGTCATAATTGCAGGTGATCGTCCCGGCACCGACATTGGCGCCGGCACCGATGCTGGCATCCCCTACATAGGAGAGGTGATTGACTTTCGCACCCTCTCCCAGCTGCGACTTTTTGATCTCGACGAAATTGCCGACCTTGGCCTTCACGCCGATTTCCGCACCGGGCCGCAGACGCGCATAGGGGCCAATCTGCGCCCCCTCGCCGATGGTCGCGCCCTCGAGATGCGAGAAGGCATGGATCACCGCATCCTCGCCGATCGTCACGCCGGGGCCGAACACGACATTCGGCTCGATAATGACATCGCGCGCGATCTGCGTGTCCCAGGAGAAGAACACCGTTTCCGGCGCCACCAGGGTAACACCGGCATTCATCGCCTCGCGCCGCATCCGGGTCTGGAAAGAGGCCTCGGCGGCGGCGAGATCAACGCGCGAATTGACGCCGAGCACTTCACCGGCGCTGGCATTGACCACCACCGCCTTCAGCCCGCGCGACCGCGCCAGGCCGACAACATCGGTGAGATAGTATTCGCCATTGGCATTGTCATTGCCGACTTCGCCGAGCAGCTCGAACATCAGGCGCGACGAGGCCGCCAGCATGCCGGAATTGCACAGGCCGATGGCCCGTTCCGCCTCACTGGCATCCTTGTATTCCACGATGCGGTCGAGATCACCCTCGGCATTGAGGACCAGGCGGCCATAGGCCCCCGGATCGGCCGGCTCGAAACCGATCGCCACCACATCAGCGCCGCGCTCCAGCGCTGCAAACACCGCCGAGACCGTGGCGGGCCGGACCAGTGGCATGTCGGCGGGCAACACGATCATGTCACCGTCAAAGTCTTCCAGCGCCGCCCGCGCCGCCAGCACGGCATGGCCGGTCCCCAGTGGCGGGTCCTGCAGGGCTGTCTGCGCACCGAGCCGCGCTGCGGCATCACCCACGGCCGGCGAATGGGCGCCATAGACCGTCACAACCCGCTCTGCGCCGGACGCGCGCGCCGCATCGATCGCCCAGTCCAGCATCGGCCGTCCGCCGACCGAATGCAGCAGCTTGACGGTTTTCGACTTCATCCGAGTGCCCTGTCCGGCAGCAAGAATGACGGCGGCGCGGGATCGAGACATGGGTTACCCTCTTCCACTGCAGGCGTGTTTGGACATGTGTCACGGCGCTATAGCCTATCGCGCGATAGCGCGTAACCATACAGCGTCGCCTGCCCTCTTTTGAAAGTGCAAATCACATGTCTGACCCGCTCGACCCTGACCTGTTCGCCACCGCCTCGATTGCCTTCGATCTCGACGGCACCTTGGTCGACACCGCGCCCGATCTGGTGCGGGCGCTCAATGGCGTCATCACGCCGCTCGGGCTGGCCTCCATTCCGGTCGACGATGTGCGCGCGATGGTGGGACGCGGGGCCCAGGCCCTGATCGAGCGTGCCTATGCCAGCCAGCAACGCGCGCTCGAGCCGGCACAGACCGCCGAGCTGCTGGCCCGCTTCATCGAGATCTACCAGGCCGATATCGCGGCCGACAGCCGTCTGTTTCCCGGCGTCGAGGCGACGCTGGCGCGGCTGCGGGATGCGGGCGCGACGCTGTCGGTGTGCACCAACAAGCTGTCGGTGCTGTCCGATCAGCTGATCGCCGAATTCAATCTGACGGATTATTTCGCCCGCATCATCGGCCCGGACCGCACGACGGCGAAAAAGCCGGCGGCCGATCATGTCCACACCGCGCTGGGCCAGGGGCATCTGCGCGCGGCGATGGTCGGCGACAGCGCGCCGGATGTGGATGCAGCCCGCGCGGCGGGCGTGCCGAGCATCGCAATGAGCTATGGCTATAGCGAAGCACCGGCCGGCTCCTTGGGAGCCGACCGGTTGCTGCATGATTTCAGTGATGTTCCGGGGGTACTCGCCGAAATCTGGCGAGCATAGTCAATATCAGGCGGAGCGACGCTCGCGACCGACATCATTGGCAGGCCGGGTCGGCATGCCATTGACCAGGTTCGACCGCACATCGGTGCGGGCGGAACGCATGGCAGGCATGAAGCCGGCCTCGACGAGATCAACATTCACGTCATAGCCACGCTCGGCCCAGTAAGCTTCAATACGAGCTTTAAGACGGCGCGCGCCCTCTGGCGTGCACAGATCGTTATTCATGAACAATACCTCCAATACGACCGAAGCTTCCCTCGGCCGGGAATTGCGTCCAATCTGATGATAATAAGCGCCGGCGCGCTGGATGCGCTTCCGGTTCGGAAGGGCTGATATAGGGATGACGCTTCTATGACGAGGCAAAATTAGTGTGTCAAGTTGTCGCACCTTGGTCGCAGGGCAGGTGCAGATCGGCATGCACGCGGTGTTGACCGGCTCTAAGCGCGTGCTTATACGAGCGCTTTCCGGGATACCGGGCGATTAGCTCAGCGGGAGAGCACCTCGTTCACACCGAGGGGGTCACTGGTTCAATCCCAGTATCGCCCACCATTTCCACCATTTCCCCAGCTCGAAACAGACCTGACCTGTCACGGTTCAGGGGGCGATTCTGCGCGGGTTTTGCCGTTCGATTTGCGCGGCGGTGCGACCAACCGGTGCGAGCATCACTTGCGAAACGTTCTCAAAAATGTGAGAGGTCAGGCTGATCAATCATATTGGGTGTGCCATGAAAACCGTGAAAATCCTCATCCTAGCCACCAGCGCCTTGCTGGCCGCGTGTTCCCAACAGGCGGTGACCGACGGTGACAGCGCCCGCGTCGTCAACGTCTACAGCGCCCGCCATTATTCCAGTGATGACGCGATCTATGCGGCCTTCACCGAGCAGACCGGCATTGCGGTCAATCTGGTCTCCGCTGGCGGCGACCAGCTGATCGAACGCGTCCGCGCCGATGGCGAGCGCAGCCCGGCTGACGTCATCATCACTGTCGATGCCGCCCGCCTGCACCGGGCCGAGGAAGCCGGCCTGTTTGCGCAGACCGATTTCAGCGAACTCACGGCGACCGTGCCGGCCAATCTGATCGACCCGCAGGGCTATTGGGTGTCCATCGCCAAGCGTGCCCGCGTCATCGCCTACTCCAACACCCGCGTGCAGCCTGGCGAGATCCAGACCTATGAAGACCTCGCCGACCCGCGCTGGCATGGCCGCATCTGCGTGCGCGAGAGCGGCAATGCCTACAACCAGTCCCTGCTCGCCTCGATCATCGCGCGTTCTGGCGAGGAAGCCGCCGAAGCCTGGGCCCAGGGAATTGTCGACAATATGGCCCGCCCACCCCAGGGCGGCGACATCACCCAGATCCAGGGCATCGCGGCAGGGGCGTGTGATGTGGCGATTGTGAATCACTATTATTACGCGCTGATGACCAATTCCGACGAGCCGGCCCGCCAGGCCGATGCCGCCGCGGTCGCCCTCCTGTTTCCCAACCAGCAGACCTCGGGCGCTCACATCAATGTGTCCGGTGTCGGCATTGCAGCGAATGCGCCGCACCCGGCCGAGGCGCGCGCGCTGATCGACTTCTTCTTCACCCACGACGCCCAGCGCATGTTCGCGGAAATGACCAATGAAATCCCGGTCATTGCCGATACGCCGTGGGAAAACCCGACGCTGGCGGCGATGCTGCCCTTCGTCGAGGACCCGCGCAATGTCTCTGAACTGGGCGACCATAATGCCGCCGCCCAGCGGATTTTCGACCGGGTCGGCTGGCAATAGCGATGGCGGCAACAGCCCGCCCGATCAAGGTTCGCGACTGGCTGCCAGGCCGCGCCATTTTGCTCGCGGTGCTGGCAGCAGCATTGTGCGCGGCGCCGGTGCTGGCGGTCGCCTGGATCGCGCTGACCGGTGAGACCGGCGACTATCTGCGCCACCTCGCCGGCACGCGCCTGCCGACCTATCTCGCGACCTCGGCGGTCGTCGCCCTGATCGCCGCCTCCGGGGCCGGATTGATCGGAACCAGTCTCGGCTGGCTGATGGCGCGCACCGATTTCTTCGGGCGCCGCACGCTGGGCTGGGTGCTGATCCTGCCGCTGGCGGTCCCCGCCTATGTCGCGGCCTATGCCTGGCTCGACCTGAGCCATGCCGGTGGACCGCTGCAGGCCCTGACAGGCGGATTATTCCCGACCATACGCGGCAGCTGGGGCGCGGGGCTGATGTTTGCCTTCGTGCTCTATCCCTATGTCTACCTGCTGGCGCGCAACGCCTTCGCCGGGCAATCGGTCGACGCCTATAATGCCGCACGCACATTGGGCGCCGGCCCGTTTTGGGCTTTCTGGCGCACCTCGCTGCCGATGGCACGGCCCGCCATCGCGGCGGGTCTGGCGCTGGTGGTGATGGAGAGTCTGGCGGATTACGGCACCGTGTCCCATCTCGGCGCGCCAACCCTGTCGATCGGCCTGGTCCGCGCCTGGAGCGGCGCCGGCTCGCTGGTCGATGCGGCACGCCTGTCGCTGGTGCTGGTGATGATCGCGATCCTTGTCTTCGGGCTGGAACGCGCCCAGCGCAGCGGCGCCCGCAATATCAACGCCGCCGGCCGTCACAAGCCGGCACCGCGCCTGCGTCTCAGCGGAGCCACCGCGCTGGCCGCGATCGCGGCCTGCCTGCTGCCGCTCGCGCTCGGCATGATCATTCCGCTCGGACGGCTGGCCTGGCTGGCGCTGCGCACCGAGGCCGCGAGCGGCCTCGCCGCCGCCAGTCTGCACAGCCTCACCCTGGCCGGCATAACCGCCCTGATTGCGGCCGTGCTCGGCCTCGCCACAGCCTATGCCCTGCGCAGCCGCACGATGATCGCAACCCTCGCCGCCCGCGCCGCCGGCCTCGGCTATGCCGTCCCCGGTGCTGTCGCGGCGGTCGGCGTGATCGCACTTCTGTCCGGCACCCAGGCCTTGATCGATCCGGCCTGGCGCGCGGCGACCGGTGAGGTGTTCCCGATTTTGCTCACCAGCACCGCCGCGGCGCTCGTGCTGGCCTATCTCTCGCGCTTTGCCGCCGCCGCAATCAGCCCGGCCGAGACGGCGCTGGCGCGGGTGACGCCGTCGCTGGACGGCGCTGCGCGCACGCTCGGCGCGACACGGCGGCGCCGGGTCTGGCAGATCCACTGGCCGCTGATCGCCGCCGGCGTCAGCTCGGCCGGTCTGCTGGTGTTCGTGGAAGTGCTCAAGGAATTGCCCGCGACGATGATCCTGCGGCCGTTCAATTACGACACGCTCGCCATCATCGCCCATAATTTCGCAACTGATGAGCGCCTCGGCGAAGCGGCCCTGCCCTCGCTGCTGATTCCGCTGGTTGCCCTGCTTCCCATGATCTTTGTCGCCCGCTACCTGTCGCGGCAGGACCGCTAGAATGCCTCCCGGGAGAGCCTGCATGGCCAACGCACACACAGGGTTGAGCATTCGCGGCGCCGAACGCCGTTATCACGCGGACCGCACAGCGCTGGCGGGCACCGATCTCGACGTGCAGGCCGGCTGCATCACGGCCCTGCTTGGCCCCTCGGGCAGTGGCAAGTCGACCCTGTTGCGCGCCATTGCCGGGCTGGAACGCCTCGAAGCGGGGTCAATCCGTCTCGGCGACACGGTGTGGGATGACGACCGGACCCACCTGCCGCCGGAAGCGCGCCGGGTCGGCATGGTGTTCCAGGACTACGCCCTCTTCCCGCACATGACGGCGCTGGCCAATGTCGCCTTCGGCCTCGACGGCCCGGACAAGCGGGCACGCGCGCTGGCGCAGCTGGAGGCCGCCGAGCTCGGTCACCGCGCCAAAGCCTATCCGCACGAGCTGTCAGGCGGTGAGCAGCAGCGTGTCGCGCTCGCACGTGCCCTTGCCCCTCAACCGGCCGTCGTGCTGCTGGACGAGCCCTTTTCGGGCCTTGACCGCCGTCTGCGCGGCGAACTGCGCGAGCGCACAATCGACACGCTGAGAGCCGCCGGCGCCACCGCCCTGATCGTCACCCATGACGCCGACGAAGCGATGGCCGTCGCCGATCAATTGGCGCTGATGGACAGCGGCCGCATCATCCAGACGGGCACGCCGGATACGGTCTGGATGAACCCGGTCAGCGCGGTCGCGGCGAAACTGCTCGGCGATGTCGAGATTGTCGAAACCCGTATCAGCGACGGCACGGCCACGACGCCGTTCGGGACGCTCGATGCAGCAGAGTTTGAGAACGGTCAGCGCGTCGACGTCCTGATCCGCCCGCGCGCCTTTGTCCTGACCCCCAGCGAGACGGGCGCCTTCACCATCACCCGCCGCCGCTCGGCCGGGGCTGACCTGAATTTCCGCTTTAGCCGCGGTTCGGATGAATGGACGGCACAAATGCCCGCCCCTTCAACACTCGCCGAAGGTGATCGGGTGACCGTGGCGCTGGCCCCGTCCGGGGTGCGGATCGTGGCGAACGCGCAGCCCTAGACACAAAATCGCCCCCGCCTTGCGGCAGGGGCGATTGATCACTGTCTGGCCTTCAGGCCCTTGTGGCCTACGACGCCTTCGAGATTTTGGCGGACCGCTTTTCCTCGATGCGCTGGCGGGCAATCTCGTCCGCGATGATGTTCGACGGACGGCCTTCCTTGTCGGACTGGTCGAGAATCTCGCCGAGGGTCTGCTCGAGACCCGCCAGCTTGCCCTGGACCCAGGCCGGGTCGAAATCGCCGGCAATCTCGCCCATGACATTGATGATGCCACCGGCATTGAGCACGTAATCCGGCGCGTAGATCATGCCGCGCTTGAGGATTTCCGCGCCCATCTCGCGCGTGGCGAGTTGGTTGTTGGCGGCGCCGGCGATGATCTTCGCCTTGATGCGGCCGATCGTGTCGGGATTGATCACGGCACCGAGGGCGCACGGTGCGAACACATCGGCGTCCTGGTCGTAGATTTCATCGAGACCGACAATCGTCGCGCCATATTCACTCTTCAGGCGCTCGAGACCATCGACATTGATGTCGGTGACGATCAGCTTGGCGCCGGCCTTGGCCAGATGGCCGCTGAGATAGGAGCCGACATGGCCGGCGGCGCCCTGGATGGCGATGGTGACACCGGACAGGTCGGTCTTGCCGAGGCCGCGCTCGATGCAGACCTTCATGCCGCGGAAAACGCCCTCGGCGGTCACTGGCGAGGGATCGCCCGAGGCGGCCTTGCCTTCGGGCAGGCCAACGACATGTTCGGTATGGCGGCGCACGGCCATCATGTCGGCCGGGCTGACACCGACATCCTCGGCGCTGATATATTCACCGTTCAGGCTTTCAACGGCACGGCCGAAGGCTTCAAACAGGGCGACGCGGTCAAAATTGCCCGCCGGCTTCATGATCACGCTCTTGCCGCCGCCGATCGGCAGGTCGGCCATGATATTCTTGTAGCTCATCCCCTGCGACAGACGCAGCGCGTCGTTCAACGCCTCGGCTGATGAGGGATAGGTCCACATGCGGCAGCCGCCGCAGGCCGGACCGCTGACGGTCGAGTGGACGCCGATAATGGCTTTCAGACCTGTCAGCTCGTCGGTGGCGAACAGGACTTTCTCGTGATTGTCAAAAGACGGGTGCTCGAAGACACTCATGAAGCGCAGACCCTTTTTCCATCTGGGCAGCGAGATCGCTGCGAAATCGGGCGCCCGAATACCCTTTCGCAACACAGGATACAAGCGGCGAGAAACACCGCGATCATGGATTAATGTAACAAATCTATTATGCGGCAGCGCAGCAATGGGAGAATTTTTGCCTCAAACCAGGGGTTTTTGCGCAACCAGGCACTATTACGCCAAGAGGGGTGGGGAAGCGGAAGATAATCTGGTCCGAACGCCGCCGCCTCGTGCACTGTTTCCGTCATGGTTTTTCGCATCTGCGAACCGAGGTAAAAGCGCTGGGCATGCAGGCCGACAAGAAGTGTAAGCCGGACATTTTTCAACTCACCGGCGACTTTGCGCTGCCATAGCGGCGCGCATTCCTTGCGCGGCGGCAGGTCCGGGCCCGACTCGTCGAGGCCGGGAAAGCAGAATCCCATCGGCACGATGGCGATTCTGGAGGCGTCGTAGAACACGGGCTCGTCTACCCCCATCCAGTCGCGCAGGCGGTCGCCGGACGGGTCGGCAAAGGGGCGGCCGGAGGCATGAACCCGTGTGCCCGGCGCCTGGCCGACAATCAGGACTTTTGCGGTTGGCGATGCCTGGACGACCGGCCGCGGTTCATGGGGCATGTCAGGCGCGCAAACACGGCAGGCCCGGATATCCGCGAGGAGCTGATCGAAATCAGACGCGGCCAATCCTGTAGACCCCTTTGAAGGTCTCGGCGTCGGCGACCGGCTTGCCCTTGCGCAGGATCGCCACCTCGCCCCTTTGCATCAGGCGGATCGCCGCCTGGCGCACATGGCCGAAGCGCTTGTGCCAATTGTCGGGATCTGCGGCGCGGGCCACGTCCTCCGGCGCAATGGAACGGCCGGCAGGCGCGGCTTTCACCAATTGCAGGATAACGGCTTCGATCGGGTCGTCGGATGATGTATCGGTCATGGGCGATATCTATTCCAGCTTTCCCGCCGTTACCAGAGGCTGCCATGCGCCGCGATCACCGCCCCTACTGGATGCACCGTTTGTGGGAGCAATACGAGGACGCCTGGACACAGCATTTCCTGGCGCCGCATTTCGAGGCGCTGGGCAGCGACCCCAAGATCGTGCGCCCCTGGCATGTCGAGGTATTCGGCCCGAATATCGCGGCCGGCGACAAGCTGCACATCATCGCCAGCGCTGCCGACCCGGTCCGCCTCACCGTCTGGTCGCCGCAGGACAGCCAGGGCCGCATCACTCTAGGCGACGGCGTCTTCATGGCTGGCGGCACGCGCCTGCTCGCGGCGGGCTCGATCGAGATCGGCGATGCCTGCCTGATCGCCCGCGAAAGCGTGATCACCGATTGCGACTGGCATTCCCTCTATGATCGCGTCGATCCGGCGCCGCCCTTCAAACCGGTCAAGCTGGGCAAGAATGTCTGGATTGGTGATGGCGCCTTTATCGGCAAGGGCGTCACCATCGGCGATCATGCCGTGATCGGCGCCCGCGCGGTCATCACCAAGGATGTCGAGCCCTATGCGGTGATGGCCGGCAATCCGGCTCGCCTCGTCAAACGCCTCGATCCAGACTTGCCGATGAAGACAAGACTCGACCTGCTCGGTGATCTCGACGGGCTCGATGCCTTCATGGAAAACGCCTATCGCGAGGCCCTGAAGGACAATTCCACCTTCGGCTGGCTGCGCTCGAAGCTGTGGCCGCGCCGCGGCGACTAGATCGCGAACAGGCTCATCGGGAAGACACCGATCGCCGCGCCGGTCATCAGGGTCGCCAGCGTGCCGGAAACCAGGGCTTTCGGCGCCAGGCTGAGAATGTCCTCACGCCGGCTTGGCGCAATCGCCACCAGACCACCGGTCAGGATGCCTACACTGGCGAAATTGGCGAAACCGCACAGGGCATAGGTCATGATCAGGTTGGAGCGCGGGCTCAACGCATCGCCCAGCCGCGCCAGCTGGTCATAGGCATAGACCTCGTTGAGCGCCGTCTTCAGCCCCATCAGCGAGCCCGCCGTCGTAGCTTCCGCCCAGGGAATACCGGCCAGCCACACGACCGGCGCAAACAGCCAGCCGAGGATGCGATTGGCACTCAGCGGTTCGCCGCCGACATCGGGAAACAGCGCCAGCAGGACATTGGCCAGCGCCACCAGGGCGGTGAAGACCAGCAGCATGAAGATGATGTTGAAATACAGCCGCATGCCGTCGGAGACGCCGGTGGTGAGCGCATCCATCGAGGAATTGTAGATCGGGGCGGGAATCTTCTCCTTCTCGGCCGCCGCTTCCAGCGCCGCGGCATTGGGCTCGGCCGGCATCATCAGGCGCGCCAGCAAGACGGCGGCGGGCACCGAGATCAGCGAGGCGGTGAAGATATGCCCGGCGGCATTCTCGATCACGCCGGTCAACTGGCTGACATAGAGCGCCATCACCGAGCCGGCGACGGTGGCAAAACCGACCGTCATGATCAGGAACAGGTCCGACCGGCTCATCTGGGGCAGGCGCGGCCGGATCAGGACCGGGCTCTCGGTCATGCCGAGAAAGATATTGGCCGCCGCACCGAGACTGGCGGCGCCGGACAGGTTGAGCAGGCGGCGAAAGGCATAGGCGAAACCCTGAACCAGAAGTTCCAGGATGCGCCAGCGCCACAGCAGGGCCGAGAGTGCCGACAGCACGATCACCATCGGCAGGGCCTGGAAGGCAAACAGGAACAGGCTGCCGCCCTCGGGATCGACCACGAAGGGCGACGGCGCGCCCGACAGATAGCCGAACACGAATTGCGCGCCCTCATTGGTCACCTCCTGCAGCACCACGACGACGCCGGTCAGCGATTGCAGGAAGGCGCGAAACGGCGTCACCGAGTAGAGCAGCCAGGCGATCAGCAATTGCATGCCGATGGCGCCGAGCAGCAGGACGACCGGGAAGCGCTTGCGCGGGCCGAGAACCCAGGCGAGGCCGGCAAAAACGAACAGGCCCGCAAAACTGCGCAATTGCAGCGTCATGTCTTCCATCTGGTCCCCCGGAAAATCGCTGCGGCACCCTATTCCGGCCAACTGCACCGCTGCAAGCACTTGCCTCAACGCCCGCGCCGCGAAATGCTGGCGCCATGGCCGAAACCCCGATCAAGACCCCCTGCGTCAAAGTCTGCTTCGTCGACCCCGCAGCGGGGCTGTGCGTCGGCTGTTTTCGCACCCTCGAAGAACTCGGACGCTGGACGAAGTATTCCGATGCCGAGCGCGAGACGCTGCTGGCGGCGCTGCCGCAGCGCGAGGCGGCCTATGCTGCACGAAGCGGACCCGCAAAGGCACCGACACGATGAAACGCTGGCTCCCCCATCTCGCCCTCGCCGCACTGGTGATCGCCGCCGTGCTGCTGGCGATGCGATTCGCGGCGCCCGGCAGTCTCGATGACAGTGATACCGCGCTGCGCCTCGTCTACTCCGCCGGACTGATCGTCCTGATCTCCAGCGGTCTGGTCGGCGCCTTCGCCACCCGGCCCGGCCATGCGGTGCGCGATCTGGCGATCTGGATCGGGATCGGCCTGGTCTTGATGACCGGCTATGCCCTGCGCGAGGACTTCGCGATCATCGCCGGACGTGTGACCGGCAATCTCGTGCCGGCGCGGGCCCAGGGAGAGGCGGGCGGCGAACAGACCATCCGCCGCAATGCCGACGGGCATTTCTACATTGTCTCGGAGGTTGATGGCCGCCCGGTGCTGTTTCTGGTCGACACCGGCGCATCCATGGTCGCGCTCAGCCGCGCCGATGCCGAGCGCGCCGGGATCGACACCGCAGCCCTGCGCTTCAACCGGCCGATCCAGACCGCCTCAGGCACCTCCTCCGCTGCCGGAGTGCGCTTGCGCTCGATGCGGCTGGGAGGTCTGGAACTGCACGATGTCGAGGCCATCGTGATGATCGATGGCGGCCAGTCCCTGCTGGGCATGTCGGCGCTCAATCGCCTGTCCGGCGTCGAAATCCGCGGCGATGAACTTGTGCTGCGGCCCTGACGCTCGGTGGTCGCATTTTCGAACCGCAAGACCGGTGCCCGCTTTTGCTGAAAATGCTCCGGTCAGCCCCCCAGCACCGCTTCCTTGAGCAGCATGCCGCCGACAATCAGCAGGCCGACCGCGAAGAAGCGTTTCAGCGTCGCCGCCGGCAGGTCATGAGCCAGCCTGGCGCCGATCGGGGCGACGAAGAAGGCCGAACCCGCCAGCAGGGCAAAGCCGGGCAGATTCACATAACCCAGCGACCAGGGCACGATATTCGAGCCCCAGCCATTGGCGATATAGCCGATAGCGCCGGGCAGGCCGATGGCGACGCCGAAACCGGCCGCGGTCGCGACCGCCTTGTGGATCGGCTTGCCGCACAGGGTCATCAGGGTAACGCCGAAGACGCCGCCGCCAATCCCCATCATCGCCGAGAGGATACCGATCGTTCCGGCAAGCCCCACGCGGGCTGCGCCGCCGGGCAACTCATCGCGCAGTTTCCAGTCCGGACGGCCGAAGAAGAATTGCAGCGACAGCAAGAGCGCCATGCCGCCGAACAGGCCGGTCAGCACGCGGCCCGAGACCTGGTCGGCAATCACCGAGCCCAGCAGCGTCCCGGCAACAATCCAGGGGCCCCAGCTGCGCAGGACCGCAAAATCGACCGCATCGCGCTTGGCATGGGCAGCGACACTGCGGGCCGAGGTCGCGACGATCACCGCCAGCGAGGTGCCGACGGCAACATGCATCAGCTTGTCGTCATCATAGCCCAGCGCCGTGAAGGCATAATACATCGCCGGCACCATCACGACGCCGCCACCAATACCGAACAGGCCGGCCACAAGGCCCGCGAACGCGCCGGTCGCCGCCATCACGGCGACCAGCAGAAGCATATCGGTCATCAGGCGGCCTCATCTTGTTGCGGCACAGCAGCGCTGGCCTCGTCGAGCACGTCGAGTCCGGCGCCGGGGCGGCCGGCTTTTTCCGACAGGATACGGCGCCATTGCCGCGCGCCCGGCAAGCCCTGGAACAGGCCCAGCACATGGCGCGTCATCGAATGCAGCGACACGCCCTCATCGAGGCGGGCCTGCACATAGGGCTGATAGGCGCGCAAGGCGTCATGGCGCGTCGCGACCGGATCGGGGCGGCCGAAAATCCGCGAGTCGACGCGGGCCAGCACCCAGGGATCATGATAGGCGGCGCGGCCGATCATGGCGCCATCGAGCCCGTCACTTTCGGCGATTGCCTGGTCAAGCGTTTCCAGCCCGCCATTGAGGATGATCTCGAGCTCGGGCCGATCCCGTTTGAGGCGATGGACCAGATCGTAATCGAGCGGCGGAATGGTGCGGTTTTCCTTCGGACTCAATCCTTTGAGCCAGGCCTTGCGGGCATGGACGGTAAAACTCGTCACCCCGGCCGCCGCGACGGTATCGATAAAGCCGGGCAAGGCCGTCTGCGGGTCCTGGTCGTCAACACCGATCCGGCATTTGACCGTCACCGGCACATCAACCGCATCCTGCATCGCCCGGACGCAATCGGCGACCAGTTCGGGTTCCTGCATCAGACAGGCGCCAAAACGGCCCGATTGCACCCGGTCGGACGGGCAGCCGATATTGAGATTGATCTCGGCATAGCCAAAGCCGGCCCCGATCCGCGCTGCCGCCGCGAGATCCTCCGGCACCGATCCGCCAAGTTGCAGCGCCACCGGCTGTTCAAGCGGGTCAAAGCCGATAATCCGCTCCGGATCGCCATGGATCAGCGCCTTGTCGACCGCCATTTCCGTATACAGCAGGGCATGCCGGCTCAGGACACGGTGAAAGGCCCGGCAATGCCGGTCGGTCCAGTCCATCATCGGTGCCACGCTGAGGCGGCGATCAGGATTTCGATCAGAATTCATGCTGCCCCATAGCGCGCGAGCGCCGCGCCCGCAATTTGTGTCCGCCGCCCTGCTCGCAAAAGCATCAAATACTGCCGGCCGGATTTACCCCGTTTCAATCCGCTTGTGTTCATGTCGCACTGCAGGAGGACGACATGGCCAAGGCACTGTTCCACAAACATCAACGCGTCTATGTCGCGCCGGTCGGCACCTGGGCGATCGTCGAACATGTCAAACCGCACTGGGTCAAGGATGTCGAGGAGCCGGTCCGGATCTATTATGATTGCGGGCTCGGGCGCGACTTCACCACTCATGAACTGGCGTCCGAACAGGTCGAGACCGTTGATGGCGAGAACTGGCGTGTGCTGCGCGCCAGGAACAAGTGGCAGAGCATGGAAGAGTGCAGCCGCCACCCCTTCCCCGGCACCTTTCCTGTCGTGGTCACGGATCCGAAAGACTGGGGCGGTTGGCGTGTCCCGGCGGCCGAGTATGACCGCGACCCGAACCGGATCGAGGCCCAGGCCCGCCTGATCACACGCAGCCCCGGCCTGCTGGAACTCGCCGAACAACTGGTCCAGCTGGCCTCCGACGACACCGAACTGCCCGATTCCGTGTCCGCACTGGCGCGGCGCGCCGGTGAGCTGGTCCGCGAGATCAGCACCAAACCGTCGCCCGCCCCGTAATGCCACGCGCCCGTTTGGGTTGTTGGCTCAGCGGGTCTTAACGACCCTCTAACGATTTCGTAACAAGACTGTTTCAATTCTATAGATGGAACATTCTGTTATGTCATTGATTGAGCAGAGAAACCGTTTCCTGTCTTTCGCCTTTGCTGCCGCGGATGTTCTGATCGAAACGGATCTGGACGGGATGACCTGCTATGCCGCCGGCGCGACCGCCACGCTGGGCGAGCCCGCGATCGAGACCGGTGTGTTCGACTTTGCCCAACGGCTTGACCGGACCTCGCGCGCCATCGTCAAGGCCTTGATGCGCAGCCTGAAGCCCGGCCGCCGTGTCGGGCCGGTCCGCGTTGCAGTTGGCGGACGTGAGGCGCAATTGAGCGCCTGGATGCTGGGTGATGACAAAAAGATCCGATGGACGATGTCCTTCACCGCGCTGACAGCGCCAACCGAACTCGATCCGCAGGCCTTTGCCCGCACAGCCCAGAGCGCGATCACGCGGGCCCGGGAATCCGGTGTTCCGATGAGCATGTCAGTGCTGCGCATCGACGGAATTGACGATATCGATCGATTGCTTGGCGGCAAGCGCGCCGAAATGCTGCGCCAGGCTATCGCGGCAGAATGCGGCGCTGCGGTGGGTTCTGAAGGCCTGGCCAAGCGTGTCGATGCCGCCAGGACCGCGCTGATCCATCCGGCCAGTGCGGATCTGAAAACACTGCGCGCGGATATCGAGGCCCTGCTCGGTGACAACCGTATCGAGGACACTGTCGTCCGGCTTGAGTCCATTCCCGACGCCCCCGAGCTTGAACCGGATGTTGCGATCCAGGCCTTCCTGTATGCCGTCAACCAGGCCGCCGACAGCGCCAATGTGCTCGACGTGACAAGCTTGCAGCGGGTCGCGACAGAAATGCTCGAGGACACGCAGCGCCGGATGAACGAGATCCGCGCCACGATCGCCGGCCGGGTCATCGAGCCGCACGCCCAGCCCATCGTCTCGCTGGAAACCGGCAAGATCGAGCATTACGAGTTGCTGCTCCGGCTCCCCGGTGGCCAGCCCGTCTGCGACAGCGTCTGCTTCGCTGAAGGCACCGGCCTGATCCACGAAATCGACATTGCCATGGTCGAGATCGGCGCCAATTTCCTGCGCGATGATTTCGATCGCCCTGCCCTGGCGGTCAACCTGTCGGGCCGCTCGCTGGAGAACCCGGTCTGGGGCAAGAAATTCCTGCAAATGCTGGCCGACCTGCGCATTGATCGCAGCCGCCTGAGCTTCGAGCTGACTGAAACCGCCTCGGTCCGGAACGTGAAGGCTGCCAATGCCATCATCCAGAAGATCCGCGAGCGCGGCCACAAGGTCTGCCTCGATGATTTCGGCGCCGGTGCCGCGGGCTTCCAGTATCTGCGCGATTTCCCGGCCGATATCGTCAAAATTGACGGTTCCTATATCCGGCGCCCGCAGCTGGGCGAACGCGACACCGCGATCCTGAAGGGGATGGTTTCGCTGTGCAGGGAGCTGAAGCTCGAAACAGTCGCCGAAATGATCGAGACCGAGCAACGCGCCAAGCAAATGCAGGCCCTCGGTGTCACCTATGGGCAGGGTTACTATTTCGGTAAGCCTATTCCACTTAAAGTGCTCACTGATCCGCGGCGCAAATCCACGCGCGCCGCATGAGGCGACGTTAGGTAGAGCATGGCCGTAGATCTGAGCCGGTTGAAAGTCCTCGTCGTCGACGACAACGGCTACATGCTGACCATCCTGCGCACCCTGCTGCACGGTTTCGGCATCAAGAATATCTTTGAATCCCGCGACCCGGCCGAAGCCTTCGACACGGTGCGCGCGGACGCGATCGATATCATCATCACCGATTATCAGATGGACATCCTCGACGGGCTCGATTTCGTGCGCCTGGTGCGCACTGCCGACGACAGCCCCAACCCGATGATCCCCATCGTCATGATCAGTGCCTATTCCGAACGTCGCCGTGTCCAGAAGGCACGCGATGCCGGCGTGACGGAGTTCTGCTGCAAGCCGGTGACCGCGCGCGACGTGTTCGCGAAACTCACTTCGGTGATCAACACGCCGCGGCCATTCATCCGCAACAAGAGCTATTTTGGCCCCGACCGCCGCCGGGCTGGCGTCGAGCAGCCGACCTATCGCGGGCCGGGGCGGCGCGCGAGCGACCAGGTTGAGGCCACTTCCGGCGAAGAGGCGGGTGACAGCAATGCTGACCAGGGCGGCGCGAACGCAGCGTGAGTGCCTCCAGCCCGATGATCGACTGTCGACAGAGCCGCCAAACGCAACGTAGTTTGGCACCATGATTCAGGATGCCCCCCGCAGCGACAGAGCGCGCAAGGTCGAGGCTGGCTCGCAAAGCCCGGCTGCGGCCGAAGCTGCGCGCGCGTCAAAGCCGCGCCGCAATAGTGGTGCGGGATGGATCATCATCGCCATGGTCCTGTTTTCACTGGCTTATGGCGGCATTCTCCTCGTCAAGATCCAGCAGGAACGCGAAGCGCTGGTCAGCGAGGCCGAGCGCTCCCAGGCCAATGCTGCCGGTTATCTCGCCGAACGCGTCACCGGGCGCCTCGCCGAGGCGCGCTATGCGCTGTCCTTTGCCAGCACCGATCTGCGCAATACGCCGATGCGCGATATCGAGACCGTGGCCCGCGCCCGCCTCGCGACGCTGGCGGATTCGGAACTGATCGCCGAACTGGCCCTGTTGCTGCCCGATGGGCGCGTGCTGGCGTCCGGCGAGACCGATTCCGGCCTGCGCGAGATCGCCGGCACCGCGCTGGACGCGGCCTCAGGCTTCACCACGGAAATCACCGCAGACGGCCAGGCCTTTCTCGTCCTCGCCGTTCCCGCCGAGCTCAGCGATGGCACGGTCGGTGCCTATGTGGCACGCCTGCCCGCCCTGGCGGTCCTGCCCGACTGGGGCGAGGAACGCGTCGTGGCGCTGGCCGACGGCGTCGGCGGCATGCTTGCCATCCGGCCACGCATTACCGGCGCGCGTCCGGGCACGCCCCTCGCCCAGCGCTTTGGCCTGACCCACAGCTTCATCCAGCGGCTGGCAGCGGGCGGCGGCGGTGCGACATCACAGGCGCATTTCGGTGAGGAACAGGTCACCTTCGCGGTCGCCCCGATCACCGGCACCGAGCTGCACGTCTATGCGCTCGGCGCCATGCGCATCAACCAGAATGCCTGGTACCGGACCCTGTTCTTCTACGGGCTGATGTTCATCGCACCGATTTTCGTGGCGATGGGGCTCAGTGCGCTGGTCTTCATGCAGATGGGGCGCCTGCGCTCGACACGGCAGCAACTGGCCGACAATGAACAGCGTTTCCGCTTCGCCATCGAAGGCGCGCGCTGCGGTGTCTGGGACTGGAATCCCGATGCCGACACCGTTTTCGTCACCGACTCGCTGGCCCGCATTCTCGGGCTCGGCGATGCGGTGCAGTGCACAGGCACCGAATTCCTCAAACTCTTCAGCCGCCCCGATCGCGAAAAACTGCGCGCGGCGATGCGCGGCGCGCCGACCGGTGGTGAGGTTGATCTGGAAGTCCTCGCGGCCTCGGCACCGGTCTGGCTGCAGATGCGCGGCGGCATTCTCAACGAGGCCGGTGATGCCACCAAGGCACGCATTGTCGGCGTCGCGATCGATGTCACCGACCGCAAGGGCGCGCAGGCGCGCGTCGTCGCGGCCGAGACCCGGCTGCGCGCGGCGCTGGAATCGATGACGGAATCCTTCGTGCTCTGGGATTCCCGCCAGCGCCTGGTGCTGTGGAACCGAAAGTTCCGCGACCTGTTCAATTTCTCCGATGGCCGACTCAAGCCGGGCATGTCCTACAGCGCCGTCGAACAGGCCGCAGCCCTCGCGATCAAGGCCGTGCATGGCGACACCGACGGCACCGAGGCCTATGATATCGAGCTCGCCGACGGGCGCTGGCTGCACTATTCCGAGCGCGCCACCGCCGATGGCGGCCTGGTCAGCGTCGGCGCCGACATCACCGCCCTCAAGCACCATGAGGCGGCGCTGACGGAGAATGAGGCCCAGCTGCGCAAGACCGTCGATGACGTCAAGCGCAGCCAGGCGCGCATCGCCGACCTCGCCAAGAAATATGAGGAAGAGAAGATCCGGGCCGAGGAAGCCAACCGCTCGAAGAGTGAATTCCTCGCCAATATGAGCCATGAATTGCGCACGCCGCTCAACGCCATCAATGGCTTCTCGGAAATCATGTTGCGCGAAATGTTCGGTCCGATCGGCGACCAGCGCTATGTCGGCTATATGAAGGACATCCTCGGATCGGGGCAGCATCTGCTCGAATTGATCAATGACATCCTCGATATGTCGAAGATCGAGGCCGGCAAGATGCAGCTCCAGACCGAGCCGACCGATGCCGGCGACTTGGTCGACCAGTGCGTGCGCATCGTGCGCGGCCGTGCCGAGGAAAAGCAATTGCGCCTGCATGCCGATGTCTCGGACCTGCCGGAGATCGAGGTCGATCCGCGCGCCTTCAAACAGGTGATGATCAATCTGGTTTCCAACGCCGTGAAGTTCACGCCCGAGGGCGGACGCGTCACCATTCGCGGCTTCATGTCGGGCCTGGGTGTCGCCTTCCAGGTCTCCGATACCGGCATCGGCATTGCCGCCGACGACCTGCCACGACTGGGGCGGCCGTTTGAACAGATCGAGAGCCAGCACTCCAAGAGCCATCAGGGCTCAGGCCTCGGCCTGGCGCTGTCGAAATCACTGATCGAGCTGCACGGCGGCTCGCTGTCGATCGATTCCCGCCTCGGCGAGGGTACGACGGTGAGCTTCGTGCTGCCGGTCAGCCAGAACCAGCCGCTCGAATCGACGCCCGCCCCGGCACCGGACACGGGCCTCGATGATGCGGACGCCTACGGCGATTATGAGGATGAGTTCGTCGATCAGCCGCTGCAATCCCGGCTCACCGCCAACGAATAGCGAGCCCGGCTAGTCCCGGTCCCCGGGACCGCGGGGCGGGCCATCCCGCCGCGGCCCGTCCCGGCGGCGGCGTTCGCGGATGGACGAGCGGCGCCCGGCTTCCAGCGCGGCAGCACGCACCTCCGGGTCGAGCCCGGCTATAACCTCGATCAGCGACGCCTCCATCCCGGCTTCAAAGCCCAGTCGGATTTCGCGGACTCGTTCCAATGCGGCCTGCGCGGCCTCCGGATCAAAGGGATTGGCGGCGAGCACCTCATCGGCCTCGCGACGTGCCTCCCGGGCCTCACGGCCCAGCTCACGCATCGTCTCCATATTCTCGCGCAGGCGCCGGCCGGCCACCTCACGTTCAGCCTCCGGCAGGGCCTCCAGGAATCCGCGCACATTGAAGCCATTGGACATGGGCCCCTCATGCGGCGGCGGCCCGTCAGGGCCAGCCCCACCGGGTCCGGCGCGCCAGGACGGTCCGTCAGCGCTGCGATGGACGACAAAGCCGATCAGCGCGCCATTGAGCAGTACAGAGACCAGCAGGGCGGCAATCCAGGGTGTGGGCGATCTCATGCGTCTCCTCCCAGCCAGTCAACCCAGTCCTCATCCAGACCGTTGAAGGCATCGGCATAATAGGTTTCGACCTCGTCAGCCGGTGAAATCAGGGCGCCGCTCGAGAAGCCGAGCATGACACCGATCACCAGCGCCGCAGCCGCCGCCATGGCGGGAGCGTGCCAGTTCCACACTGCCGGTTCGGGCAGGCTGCGCAGGATGCGGCGCTCAAGCAGGTCGCTGGCGCGGCCGTCACCACTGCCGAGCATCGCATCAAGTTCCGCCTCGGCTTCCAGCTCCGCCAGGACATCGCTCCGGTGCCGCGCCGCAAAGGCTTCCGCCTGCGCGCGCTCGGCCACAGGCCAGCGTTCCGGGTTGGCGCCATAGGCGCTCAGGATCTGGTAAAATCTCTCTTCAGTCATGGCTCTACACCTGTCTGCGATGGTTCGGGCTGACGATAGCCTGACATCAATTCCGTGGCCTCTCCGATCAGGATGGATCGCAGATTCCGCCGCCCTCGCGCCAGAAGGGACTCAAGGGCCTCGACGCTGACCGACATTATCTCTGCCGCATCGATATTGCTCATTTCCTGGAAATGCACGAGTTCCATCGCCAGCTTTTGCCGCTCGGGCAATTGCACCATGGCTTCGGCAATCCGGTCCTGGGTCTCCGACCGCACGATGGTCGCTTCCTGGTCGAGCGCCGGATCACGGCGCTCCGGCAGGGTTTCCGGCAAGACCTCGCGATGCTTGCGCCGGCGGTCGTGACAGAGATTGATCGCGATCCGGCTCATCCAGGTCGAGACCTGAGCCCGGCCCGCCTCCCAGCGCGGCGCCGCCTTCCAGACACGAATGAACGTCTCCTGGGCGATATCTTCCGCCGCAACCGGGTCATTGAGCATGCGATTGGCAAGCCCGATGATGCGCGGCAATCGCCGCTGCATCAAAAGGCTGGCGGCAGCGCGGTCACCATCGGCAATCCGCGCCATGAGGGCTTCGTCGCTCTCTCCACCTGTCATGTGCTTCGCCATGTTGCGGGTACGGAAAGGCATCCTGTCATTGCTGACCTGGACTTCACTTGCCATTCCGCACCCGTCAAACATGGCAAAGTCACTAGTTGCGCCACCAGCGACGGCGATCATGACGCTCGTCGGCAGCCGCGTCCAGTTCCTCCGGCGTGATCACGCCATTGCTGTCGGCATCAAGCCGCGCAAAGCCGCGATGTTCCACGGCCAGGAACTCGGCACGGGAGACGCGATTATCGCCATCGGTGTCGGCATCGCGCGGACCGCGCTCACCGCGTCCACCGCGGTCACCACGTTCACCACGCTCGCCACCGCGGCCCATGCGCCGGCGGCCTTCGCCATCGGGACTGTCACCGTCGTCAGCGCGCGCTTCGCGCATGTCACGCATGCGCTGGCGGATCGGGGATTGATCGGCCTCGTCGAGATAGCCATCGCCATTGCGATCCATCCACTCGAACATTTCGGCCTGCAGCGCATCGACTTCAGCCTGGGTGATCGAATTGTCACCATTGGCATCGGCCAGACGCAGCATCATGGCGCCGCGTTCGGCACCGCCGCCATGGCGGCCTGGACCATCATGACCACGACCGGGTTGTGCCTGGGCTGCCGTACCGGCCATGACAATGGCGGTTCCGGCCAGCAGCATTGTGAGCATAGATTTCTTCATCGGAATTATCCTGTTTCAATGTCCTCGCTGTCCCTTCAACGCGCGGCCAATACAATTCCGTCGCCACCCTGTCAGTTTTTCTCCAGATACCGCGCAAACAACGCCCGCACCCTGTTGCAGCGCGCGTCGAGATCGGCGCGCAGACCGTCGAGGTCCGGCGCGCCGGCCATCGCCACAAGGCTGCGCGTGAAACCGGCGCTGGCACCGGCCGGATCGAATCCTGTCCCGTGCGCGGCACGCAGCAATTGCGCGATACCGAGATAGAGGTGGAGGCACTCATTGAGGAAGGCCGCATCCCGGCCCGCAATCAGCCCGGCCTGCGCCAGCGCCACCAGGGCCGGATTGGTGGAATTGCGAACCATATAGCCGTCCGGCGCCGCCAGCAGCTGCAGCGTCTGGACGATGAATTCAATGTCCTGCAGTCCGCCGACCCGGCTCTTGATATCCCACTCGCCCTGCGCAGGCCGTGCGGCCTCGAGCCGTTCGCGCATTTCGCGCGCATCCGCCAGCAGCGCGTCGCGTGGCCGTACACGGGTCAGCGCCATCTCGATCGCGCGCGCGACCTCGGCCTCAACTTCGGCGTTACCGGCCACCACCCGCGCCCGGGTCAGCGCCATCAGCTCCCAGGTCCAGGCTTCCTCGAGATAATACTGCCCGAAGCGCGCCAGCCGCACGGCGACCGGGCCTGCCTTGCCCGAGGGGCGCAATTGCATGTCGACCTCGTAGAGCTCGCCCTCCTCGGTCGGGGCCGACAGGGCGCTGATCAGGCGCTGGGCAAAGCGCGAGAACCAGGTCTGGGCCAGCTCGCCGCCATCATAGATGATCATGATGTCGAGATCGGAATCGGCCGCCAGCTCGCGCCCGCCCAGCTTGCCCATTCCAAGCACGACATAGCGCCCCGGCATTTCGCCCGAGCGCCGCACCGTCTCGCGTTCCGCGGCGCGGGCCATGAATTCCACCGCCGCATCGGCCACCGCGGAATAGGCTGCGCCGGCGGTCTGGGCGTCGGCGGTGCCGCGCACGATCTGGGTGCCGATGCGGAAGCGCTCCTCACGCACCAGCCGCCGCGCCGCATTGAGCGCCGCCTCATAGGTCTCGCAAGCCGTGATCTCGCTGCCGAGCCGGTTGCGGAAATCATCCGGCGGGTCCTGGGCCAGCGGTACCGAGAAACGGTTGTCCAGCATCACATCGAGCATGTTGGGCCGGCGCGCGAGATCGGCGGCCATACGCGGCGCCAGGGTCAGGATCGAGATCAGGTCAGCCGCCAGCCCCGGCTCATTGACCAGCAGCGAGAGCGGCTGCACCCCCATCGGCAGATTCTCGAAAAAGGCGGCGAAACGGATGAAGGCGGCATCGGGCTCGCCGGTTGCCGCCATGATATCCACCAGGCGCGGCGCGATCTGCGCCAGCAGGGTCCGGGCGCGTGGAGAGCGGGCCGCGCGCACCTTGCCGCCCGCCCAGCCATTGAGCCGTTTCCACACCTGCGACGCCTGCTGGAAACCGAGCCTGTGCAGTGTCGCCAGGGTGTCGGGCGTGGGTTCGACACCGGTGAGGATCAGGGTGCCCGCTTCCGATGAGAGCGAGGCATCATCCTCGAACTGGTCGGAGAAATGGCCGTGAACCCGGCGCAGCAGCGCCTCGACCGCAGCATCGAACGCCGCCAGATCGCCATAGCCGGCCATCGCCGCGACGGCGCGGCGGTCCTCATCGCGCAGCGGCAGGGTCTGGCTGGCCTCGTCCTGGCGCATCTGGATCCGGTGTTCCCAGGCGCGCAGGCTGCGATAATCCTCGCTGAGCGATTGCAGCGTGGCCGCATCGACGACGCCGCGCGCCTCCAGCGCCGCCAGCGCCTTCAGGGTTGGCGAGACCCGCACACTGGGGTCACGGCCGCCAAACACCAATTGCGGCACCTGGGCGAAGAATTCGATCTCGCGAATACCGCCGCGGCCAAGCTTGAGGTCATGGCCGGCCGGCTGGATCTCGCCGCGACGCCCGACCGTCTGGATCTGGCGCGCCAGGCCGCGGATATCCTCGATCGCCGCAAAATCCAGCGCCCGGCGCCAGATGAAGGGCTGCATCTGCCCGAGATAATCCTGCGCCGCAGCCGCATCGCCGGCGCAATAGCGCGCCTTGATCCAGGCGGCGCGCTCCCAGGTCTGGCCGAAGGATTCGTAATAATTCAGCGCCGCATCGGTCGAGAGCACCAGCGGGGTCGCGCCCGGATCAGGCCGCAGGCGCAGATCGGTGCGGAAGACATAGCCGTCGGCGGTGACCTCCTGCAGCGACCGCACGATTGCCTGCATCAGGCGTGGCAGGCGCTTGCGCGGCTCCTCCTCTGCCGGCATCGCCAGCCGCTCGGGATCGAACAGGGCCACCAGATCGATATCGGACGAGTAATTGAGCTCGCCGGTGCCCATCTTGCCCAGCGCGAAGACGAACAGGCCCGGCAGCGGATTGGCGGCATCGGTGACCGGCAGGAGCCGCCCCGCCTCTGCGGCAAAGCGGACATGGGCGAGCAGGGCCGCCTGCACGGCCGCCCCGGCGAACGCCGTCACCGCGCCGGTGACCTGCGCCACGTCCCAGCGTCCCGCCAAGTCGGCCAGTGCGACCAGCAGATGCATATCCGCCTTGGCCTGGCGCAGACCGGCATCAAGGCTGGCGATATCGGCCGCCTCTGCCCCGATGGCCCGCGCCGCGGCAATCACCGCCTCGAGCCGTTCGTCAGCGCTGTCTCGGACACAGAGCGCCAGCCCTTCGGGCCGCCGCTGGGCCAGGCGTCCGAGATAGGGCGCGGCGGCGAAAACGCTGTCGAGAAAGGGGCGCACCGCGGCGATCGCGGTCTGTACGTCCTGTGGCAGGCCGGCGAACAGGTGTTCACATTGCCCGGCCATTGACCCGGGCAAGGCAGGCAGATCAGGCGTGAGCAGGGCAAGGTCGGACATGGGCTCAAACTGGCGTGATTGCCCGGTCGGGGAAAGCCCCTAGGACTTGATGTCTTTGGCCGCGGCAGGAAAGCTGAGCGAAGCGCGCAGGCCCGGCCCGTGCTCGCCCTCGACCACGCCGGGGCCTTCTTCAATCCGGAATATCCCGTTGTGGATATCGCTGATCGCCTGCACCAGCGACAGGCCGAGGCCGGACCCGGGCAGGGTACGCGAATTGTCCAGCCGGACGAAGCGCTGCACCACGCGCTCGCGATCGGCTTCCGGCACACCCGGACCGGTATCGGTGACGGACAATTCAATCATGCCATCAGCCGTCTGCCGCAAGCGCAATGTCACGGCACCGCCGGACGGCGTATATTTGACGGCATTGTCGAGCAGATTGGCCAGCGCCTGTGACAACAGCCCGCGATCGCCGAGCATGGTGAGGCCCTGCTGCACCTCGCTGTCAAAGGAGAGGCCCTCGTCCTCGCAGACCGGCTGGTAAAGCTCGGCCAGATCGGTGGCGATATCGGCCGGATCCAGGCGCACCAGGGCGCTGCGGCTCTCGCCGGCCTCCAGCCGCGACAGGGAGAGAATGGCGTTGAAAATGCCGAGCAATTCATCGGTGTCGGCGACGGCGCGCTCGAGTGCCTGCTCGCGCGCCTCGATATCGCCATCCTCGCGCAGGGCCTCGTCGAGCCGGTTGCGCATGCGCGTCAGCGGTGTGCGCAGGTCATGGGCGATGCTGTCGCCGGTATGACGCATGCGATGCATCAGCGCCTCGACCCGGTCGAGCATGGCATTGAAATTTTCGGACAATTCGTCGAGCTCGTCGCCGGTGAAATTGCGCGGTGCCCGGCGTTTGAGGTCGCCGGCCTTGACGCTGCGCGCGACCGCATTGATTCCGTCCAGACGGCGCACGAAGCGGCGGCTGACGAATATTCCCGCCGCCACACCCAGCGCCAGCGCCAGGGCCGATGCAGCCAGAATGGTGTTGAGCATCCGCCCGACCAGGCGGTTCTCGTCGTCGACATCGAGGCCGACAAACAGGCGATAGCCGCTGGGCAGTTCGAGGATCTGGCCGCGGCCGGCGCGGTCATCCTTGTCGGTCTCTTCGGTCCCGCCGGCGGGCGGACGCCGATAGGTGAAACGCACCCGCCCCTCATCATCGGGCTGGACATCAGGCAGGCCGGACAGATTGCCCGACAGGGCCCGCCCGGACGGGTGAACCAGCAGATAGAGATAGTCGGCACCGCCGCCGACGGTGCGCTGCAGGATATAGCGGTTGATGTCGCGGATACCGCCGACCTGGAAACGCTCCTCAAGGACGGCGACCTCATCCTGGATCGATTCATCGGCGCGACGCATCATCATCCCCGCCGACGCCACATAGACGAAAGCGAGGATGACGAAGCTGGAGAGGGCGAACAGGCCGGCCGACAGGAGGGTTTGCCGGAAGGCCGTCGTTCTCAGAAAGGCGGCGCCGCGATTGCTCACGACCGATCAGGCCTGCAGGCGGTAGCCGGCCCCGCGCACCGTGTGCAGCAGCGCACGCGGGAAGGGCTTGTCGATCTTGGAGCGCAGGCGCGAGATATGGACATCGATCACATTGGTCTGGGGGTCAAAATGATAGTCCCACACCTTTTCCAGCAACATGGTCCGTGTCACCACCTGGCCGGAATGCTTCATCAGGAATTCCAGCAGGCGGAATTCGCGCGGCTGCAGCAGGATTTCCTCCTCGCCGCGCACAACCTTGCGGGCGAGCAGGTCCATCTCCAGATCGCCGACCACCAGCCGGGTCTTGACGGCGTCAGGGTCACGGCGCCGGGCCAGGGCCTCGACGCGGGCGAGCAGTTCGGCGAAGGCGTAGGGCTTGACGAGATAATCATCACCGCCAGCCTTCAGCCCCTCGACGCGATCATCGACCTCGCCAAGGGCCGAGAGGATCAGCACCGGCGTGCGGACATTGTCGGCCCGCAACGCCGCCACCATGGTCAGACCGTCCATGCGCGGCATCATCCGGTCGACGACGAGCACGTCATATTCGGCGGCGCGGGCCATTTCCAGGCCCTCTTCCCCGTCGGGGGCGTGGTCGGCGACATGGCCGGATTCGCGCAGGCCCTTCCGGATATAGTTGGCCGCCTCGCGGTCGTCTTCAACGATCAGAATGCGCATGGCTGTGTCCTTCAGGTTATTCGTCGTCGCCAAGCTGGAGCGCGATATAGCGCTGGCCGGCCTGGGTTTCGACGAGCAGGAGAATGGCGCTGCGATTGCCGGCGCGGGCCGCATTGACGGCCTCGCGCAGGGCCTCGGTCGATCCGACCGCGCGGCCGCCCGCCTCCAGAATGATATCGCCGCGCGACAGACCCTTGCGGGCCGCTTCACCGGCGGGTTCCAAGGTTTCGATCACCAGGCCGACAGTGCCTGCGGGAAGACCGCGACCGTCGCGGACCTCATCGGACAGTGGCGACAGGCTCATGCCGAAGATGTCGACCGTGGCTTCGGCCTCTTCCCGGCTGGGCAGCTGGTTCAACGTGCTGTCATCAGGGCGTTCGCCCAGTTCGACGCGCAGGGTGCGCTCGCGCCCGTCGCGCAGGATGCGGAAGCGCACTTCCGTACCGGAGGAGAACTCGCCAATGCGGCGGGTCAGGTCGCGGGAGTTGTCGACGCCCTGGTCATTGACCGACAGCACCACATCCTCGCGCTCGAAGCCCGCCTGGTCGGCCGGACCACCGGCGACAACGGAGCTGATGATCGCACCTGTGCTCTGGTCCAGGCCCATGGCACTGGCGATGTCCTCGGTGACATTCTGGATGCCGACGCCGAGCCAGCCACGCGAGACATGGCCGGTTTCGCGCAGCGAAGCGACGACGCGTGCTGCGACGTCAGAGGGAATGGCGAAGCCGATGCCGACACTGCCGCCGGTCGGCGAGAAGATCTGCGAATTCACACCGACCACCTTGCCGTCGAGGCTGAAGGTCGGGCCGCCGGAATTGCCGCGATTGATCGGCGCGTCGATCTGCAGGAAATCATTATAGTTCGAATTGCCGATCTCACGGCCCGTGGCCGAGATGATACCGGCTGTCGCGGTACCGCCAAGCCCGAAGGGATTGCCGACCGCCACGACCCAGTCACCAACGCGGTAATGCGGCTGGTCCTCAAGCGTGACGAAGGGGAATTCGATGTCTTCATCGACTTTCAGCAGCGCCAGATCGGTCTGCGGATCGAGACCGATCACACGGGCCGGATAGGTATCGCCCTCGGCGGTGCCGATGGTGATCTCGGTGGCGCCTTCGACAACGTGGTTATTGGTAACCAGATAGCCATCGGCCGAGATGAAGAAACCGGAACCGAGCGACTGGCGCGGCTGGGCCGTCTGAGGCAGCGCGCGGCCACCGAACTGACGTTCGAGCCATTCACGCATTTGCGGCGGCACATTCTCGAGATCGGCGCTGCCGGTGGCCGGATCGGGCACCGAGCTGGCCTGGATCGTCACCACGGCCGGGCTGACATGCTCGATCAGGTCGGCAAAGGACATCGGCGCGCCGGCGGGAATCGCGGCGGTGAAATCGGGTTGGGAAATCTGTTGCATCGCATGCGCAGGGGTCACCGCCTGATCGAGCAGGGAGCCGGCAGCAAGTGCGGCGAGAACCAGAACTGAAACCCCGCCGAGGCGGCGGATTTTGGAAACTGACATCATGATTCAGGAAGACCTTTCTTGTTCGAGCCGGGGGCAGATTAGGCAGGGGGAAGCTGACGGTTGCGTGTCCCAAACATTACAATAACATTACAAGCGGTAATTTACCCGTCATGTTTCAGACGGGCTGCCAGTCTCGTGGGTCTGCACCAGAACCGGGCCGTGCAGCGTGCGGTGAACCGGGCATTTGTCGGCGATCTCCAGCAGGCGCTGGCGCTGGGCAGCATCGAGATCACCCTCGAGCCGGATGGCGCGTTCGAAGATGTCGATCTTGCCCTCATGCCCCTCGGCCTCGCCCTTGCTGTGACGCACCGTGACCGTGACCCGATCGAGCGGCAGGGATTTGCGCGTCGCATACATGCGCAGCGTGATCGAGGTACAGCTGCCCAGGGCCGCATTGAGAAAATCATAGGGCGCCGGGCCGCTATCGCCGCCGCCGAGGTCGGCCGGTTCGTCTGCGCGCAGCACGTGGTGGGCGGCCACGACATGATTGGCATAGGCCCCCTCACCGGTCTCGCGCACCACAACCCCGCCCTCGCGGTCCGGGGCCGGCACCGCAGGGCGACGATCCTCACCGATATAGCGCAGTGCCCAGGCGGCGATCACGTCTGCGGCATGGATGGCATCGTCCGGATTGCTCAACAGGTGATCGGCGCCATCGAGATCGAGATAGCTGCGCGAATGCCGCGCCGCCTTGAACAGTCGCGTCGCATTCTCCACCCCGACAGTATTGTCGACCGGCGAATGCGTGATCAGCAAGGCCGGCTTGAGCGCCGCGACGGCATCCTCGAGCGAATGGTCCTCAAGGTCGTCGAGGAATTGCTTGCGGATACAGAAGGGACGGCCGGCGAGCTCGACCCTGGCCTCCCCCTTCGCCTCGATCTCGGCAATGTCGGGATGGAAGGCCTTGCGCACATGCGAGGCATCGGCCGGCGCGCCCAGCGTCGCGATGGCACGCACCGAGGGCAATTGCGCCGACGCCGCGATCACGGCTGCCCCGCCCAGGCTGTGCCCGACCATCAGGGCCGGCGCCTGGTATTGCGCCGCGAGAAACTCGCCGGCCTTCACCAGGTCCTGGATATTGGAGGAAAAATTGGTGTTGGCGAAATCGCCCTCGGACTGCCCCAGCCCGGTAAAGTCAAAGCGCAGCACGGCAAAACCGGCGCGGGCCAGATGCCGCGAAATCCGGCTGGCGGCGTGGATATCCTTGGAGCAGGAGAAGCAATGGGCAAACAGCGCGAAGGCGCGCGGTGTCCCGTCCGGCAATTCCAGCCGCGCGGCGAGGGTCTCGCCAAGGGCACCGGTAAATTCAACGCGTTCGGATCTGGCCATGACATTCTCCCTGTCTTGCCGACAGAGATAGGGGCGACCGCCGCCAACGCCAAATCTATTGCGGAGACGGTGCGGTCACGTCTGCTTGATCGGACGCGGCGGCATCCTCATCGCCTTCCCACAGGCCGGCATCACGCAGCGCCTCGGCGACCTCCGGCGGCATATAGCGTTCATCATGCTTGGCCAGCACGGTTTCCGCCTGGAACACACCATCCTCGCGGAACCGGCCCTCGGCGATCACGCCCTGCCCCTCGCGGAACAGGTCAGGCAAAATGCCGACATAGGCGACCACGACATCCTCGACACGGTCCGTGATGACAAACACCACGCCGTCTCCTGCGCCGGGGCCATCGATGGAATTTTCCAGCACCAGGCCGCCGACGCGCACGCGCTCACCGGCCTGCGGCGGTTCGACGGCGATCTCGCTCGGGCTGTAGAAGAACACGACCGCATCGCGCATCGCGAACAGGCCCAGCGCGACAGCGGCCACCAGAACGAGGGCGGCAAGGGCGATCGTGGCCAGACGGCGATTGCGGTGACGCATCAGACAGGACTCCGGGAGTGGAACACAAGGGAGAGATTATTGGCCGGCATGACATGGCGGTCCGGCGCAGCCCATCCGGCCGCGGCGAACAGGGCCTCGACATCGCTGCGGGCGCGCACGCCCCACGCCGGATTGCGCGAGCGCAGCGAGCGGTCGAAATCGAGGTTCGACGGCGCCGTCGCCTCCCCCTCCAGATAGGGCCCATACAGATAGACCAGCCCGCCGGCGACAACCCGGTCGCGACTGGCATTGGCCAGCGCTTCGGCCACACTCCAGGGCGCGATATGGATCACATTCACACAGACGATGGCATCGAACACGTCCAGCGCGCCAGGCCAGCCCGGCCGGGTCAGGTCGAGATCGATCGACGGGCGCATATTGGGTGCCGCGTCCGCAGCCCAGGCATCCTGGCTGGTGCGCGAGGCGGGATCGGGATCGCTGGGCTGCCAGTCCAGATCCGGCCGGCGCTGGCACACGGCGACCGCATGTTCGCCCGTGCCCGAGCCGATCTCGAGAACCCGCGCGCCCTTCGGCAGCAAACGCGCCAGCATATCGCCGATCGCATCGCGATTGCGCGCCGCGCTCGGCGAGAACAGTCGCGCCGCATCGGCCTGGCGCGCTTCGAGCGCGATCTCGGGAGCTGAAGTCTCGGTCATGGAGGCGAATTAGGGGTAGCGGACGGCGAAGGCAAGCATGGCCTGCCTGACGGGACGCTATGCCGCGGCGGCGACACCGCGCCGGCGCAACAGCGACGCGGCCTCATTGCTGCCGGCCGCATCGAGGAGGTCGGCGACGATGCCGAGCGCTTCCTCGGCGCTGACGCGGCTCTGGCCGGTGCTGCCGGCGACCAGGTCGACCAGCATTTTCCCCGCTTCCAGCATCCGTTTCTCGACCTGCTCGTAAATCCGCTTCTGGGCACTGGCAATGGCCGCGGCATTGGCGTGTTCACGAGCGCGAAACAGGAAATAGAGCAGCCCGCTCGCCCGATTGATGGCCTCGGTTGGCGGCAATTGCGCCGGAATGATGCGGCCGCTCCGGCCGCGCCGCGGCTCGGGCAGGCCGGCATCCAGCGCCAGCGGCACCTTCTCCATCACCTTCTCGACATTGCTCGAGGCCTCGGCCCGCAGACCAAACAACGAGCGTCCCCAGCGGCCATCCTTGCGAATGCCAAATTCCTGGACCATGCCGGTGGAATAACCGACATAGCGCTCGAACACGCCGAAATAGGACTCGGCCTCCGCGCGGTCGGCCGGTGGGTGTTTAAGCTTGGCAGCGAAATAGCCGGTGTCGGCGAGGACGCTGTCACCGATCGCGGCCAGCTCCGTCTTGGAGACGACAAGATCGTCGGCGCGCCGGCCAATCTTTTCGACGACGCGAAAGACCTGCCAGGGAGAGGTCAGCCGCCCCATCACCAGCATGAGCAGCCAGACGGCGGCCTCCGGCGCTTCCTCGATCAGGATTTCATGCCGCGCCCGCACTGTTTCGACCAATGCCGGATCGAAATCCTCGATCACGACGGGAATATCGGTCATCGCCAGCGCCAGGTTCTCGCTGGATTGCAGCAAAGTAACGGCGTCGTGGAGCATCGGGCGGCAATCGGAACCGAATCGCTTGTCGAGCGCGACCATGTCCTTTGGAACCCGTTCCGCCTTCGCAACGCCTGCTGCCAGGGCCTCGGCGGCGCGGCGACGAAGCTCATGCCAGACCGGATCGCTGACGGGCTTGCGGCACTTGCGCGCCTCCTCGACCAGATCCTGCGCCAGCTCCCGGCCAAGCCAACCCCACATCTTGCTGAGGTCATCCGGGCTGAAGCGGAATTTTGACGGTGGTGCCTTGTCCGGCTCGGCGGTCAGGGCCCTCAGGGGTTCAAACATCCAGGCCTTGGCCAGGTCACCGGCCGGCTCGTTCAGGCTCGCCTCCAGCTCGTCAAACAGCTGCAGCATGGTTTGTGAGGCCGGATCCGCGGCCGCCCCCGCCTGCGCCGCCCCGTACAGGTTTGCGCGCATTTGCGGCGGCATGCTGCGCCAGAGCGCCTCCAGCTTGCTTCTTTTTGCCGACGAAAGATTTGGCATCGGTGAATAAGGACCGTGACTACAGACGGCGAGTATTCAACAGTTGTGGTTAACGTGGCTTTATCGTGCTGTGGTGGGCAAGGTCAGACGCACACACAACCCGTCAAGTGTAGACCTCGACAATACAACACCACCATCATAAGCCTTTGCCAAATCTGCAACAATGGCCAGGCCGAGACCGGATCCCGGCGCCTGTTCATCCAGACGCACCCCGCGCTGCAGCGCCGCCTCGCAGCCGGCCTCGTCAAGACCAGGGCCATCATCCTCGATCAGGAGTTCAAGATTTCGCTCGTCACCCTGCCGCGCCGACACCATCACCCGGGACGACGCCCACTTGCAGGCATTGTCCATCAGATTGCCGACCATTTCCTCGAGGTCCTGGCGTTCGCCGCGGAATTGCAGATCGGGTTCGAGCCGGGTTTCGATGGACACCCCGCGCCGGGCATAGATCTTGTTGAGGGTACGCGCGAGATCGCCGACGGTCGGCTCGACCCCGGTCCGGGCACCGATCGCCTTGGCGTGGGCGGCGGCACGGGCACGGCGGAGATGATGGTCGACCTGTTCGGCCATGATCGCGGTCTGGCGGCTGACCAGGTCGCCGAAACCGCCACCGGCCTCGCGCGCCTCATTGGTGAGGACAGCGATCGGGGTTTTCAGCGCGTGGGCCAGATTGCCGACATGGGTGCGCGAGCGCTCGACCAGTTCGCGTGAATGGTCGAGCATGGCATTGAGTTCATCGGCGAGCGGCTGCAGCTCGACGGGGAATTGACCGTCAACGCGCTCGCTGCGGCCCTCGCGCACATCGGCAACGCTGTTGCGCATGCGCAGGACCGGCGCCAGCCCGATCCGGACCTGGAAGAAGACACCGGCCGCGATCGCGGCGGCGAAGCCGAGCAACAGAACAGCGGAAGTAATGGCAAAGTTACGGACATCACGGTCAGCCGGACGGCGGTCCTCGCCCGCCATCATGATCACGACATCCTCGCGATCGGGCAGGAGCACGGCCTGGGCGACCACGCGCAAGGGTTCTCCGGCCGGCCCCTTGGCGCGGCCCGTCACGATCTGGCCCGGTGAGGCCTCGGCCCGGTTGCGCAGCCCCTGGGAGGCCGCCAGGGTCTCGTCCCACAAGGAACGTGAAACGATCAATATACTGGCTTCGCCGCGCTCGCCGGCATCGACGATCTGCCAGTAGCGGCCCGAGAAGACACGGCCATAGGCCGGATCCGACGGACGGCGGGCCAGGGCGACCGCGCCACTCTCATCGGTCTCCGCTGCCGCGACCAGCGCCCCGACAATACTGGTGAGACGATCATCAAGCGTGCGGATCACCGATCGCTGATAGAGCGTGCTCAGCGCAATCGCGCCGACCAGCAGCAGGGCCAGTGCCCAGGCCGCTGCGCCGGCAAACAGCCGGAAGGCAAGTGAGACGCGGGAGGTCACGAGACCGGCGGCGACACCGGCTCGACCAGGCGATAACCAAGGCCGCGAACCGTCTCGATCCGGTCCTGGCCGATTTTCTTGCGCAGGCGGCCGACAAAGACCTCGATCGTATTGCTGTCGCGGTCGAAATCCTGGTCATAGATGTGCTCGACCAGCTCGGTGCGCGAGATGACGCGATCCTGGTGATGGGCGAGATAGCTCAGCATGCGGAATTCGTGCGAGGTCACCTTGACCGGATCGCCATTGATGAAAACCCGCGCGCCGCGCGTATCGATCGACAGGCCGCCGCATTCAATCGTCGAGGTCGAATGGCCGGCCGCGCGCCGGGTCAGGGCCCGCAGGCGCGCCAGCAATTCCTCGGTATGGAAAGGCTTGGTGAGATAGTCATCGGCGCCGGCATCGAAGCCGGCGACCTTTTCACTCCAGCGATCACGCGCCGTCAGGATCAGGACCGGAAAATCGCGGCCGTCATTGCGCCAGCGCTCCAGGACGCTGACACCGTCCAGCTTGGGCAGGCCCAGATCGAGCACGACGACATCATAGGGCTCGGTATCACCGAGGAAATGGCCGTCCTCGCCATCGAGCGCGGTATCGACCGCATAACCGGTATCCTCGAGCGCCCGGCAAAGCTGGCGATTGAGATCCGGATCGTCTTCAATAATCAGAGCGCGCATGACTTCCCCTATCGTTCCGACAATATATTACCCGTACGGGCATCTGCCACCACATCAATCCGGCGGCCGTCAGCGGTCAGTATCTTGACGATATAGCGCGGGGCGCTGCCACCCTCGAGTTCGACGTCAAGCACATCGGCATTCGGATAGCGCTGCCGCACATCACCGATCACCCTGATCGCCGGCACGAGGTTTCCCTGCTCACGCTGCACCCGGGCTTCACCCGGTGTGTAGCGGTCGCGCATGTCGCGGCCCTGGGCCATTTCCAGGCCTGCCGCGTCTGCGTGCGTCACAGCCGGCACGCCCAGGGCGGTGAAAGCTGCTGCAATGATGATCAGTGTTCTCAACATGGCACTCTATGTGACGCAACGGCCCTGAACCCGGGCTGAACGACTCCCTAATCCTGCACTCATTCGCAGCTACAGACCCTTGCGCGGATCATAGGCCTGAGCCGGCGCCCACGTCTCGAGAAAAGCACGCAGCGCCTCGTCACGCGGCGGCAGGGCCACGACCAGTTTGACGATCTGGTCTCCACGCTTGCCCTTGCCACTCGCAAAACCCTTGCCGCGCAGGCGCAACAGGCTGCCGCTACTCGAGCCGGCGGGCACCTGCAGGTCGACCGGGCCATCAATGGTCGGCACGCGCACCTTCGCGCCGAGCACGGCTTCCTTGAGGCTGACAGGCAATTCGAGCCGGACATCATCGCCATCGCGGGAAAAATGCCGGTGTTCGGCGATCCGGATCTCGATCAGTGCATCGCCGGGCGCACCGCCCATCGCCGACGGTTCGCCCTGGCCACGCAGTCGCAGCACCTGGCCATCGGCCGCACCGGAGGGCACCGCAACCTCGACCGCCCGTCCGCCCGGCAGGGTGACGCGGTGCTTGCCGCCACTGGCCGCCGCGAGGAAATCAATCGTCAGCGTCTGGCGCACATCGGCTCCCTTGCGTGGTGCTTCGCGGGTCTGGGTCCCGAAATCGGTAAACAGATCGGAGAAAATATCGTCGAAGCCGCGATTATTCTGCCGCGTCTGACGGAAATTGAACGGACCGCGCGCGCCGCCGCCCATGCCCGCACCCATGCCGGCGCCCGGTCCGAAACCGGCGCGTTGGCCGGCATCGTATTCGGCGCGCAATTTCGGGTCCGACAGCGTCTTGAAGGCCTGGGAGACCTTCTTGAACCGCTCTTCGGCCGCCTTGTTGCCGGGATTGGCATCGGGGTGCAGTTCCTTGGCCAACTTGCGATAGGCCTTGCGGATCTCGTCCGCTGTCGCCGTCTTCGCCACACCGAGGATTTTATAAGGATCGTCCATGCCCACGCCATCAGCTCAATTCAGCGTTCATGTAAGGGGCTTTGCCGCCAATCGCAAAGCATCGCTCACAGGGCGGCGCCAGGCTGGCCATGCCGAGTGCGTGTGCAGATCACCCGGACACAGGACAGACAGCTGCAATGACGCGCTATTGAGCCGCCAGTGCCTTGCCGAGAGTTTCGTTCATGGCCTTGATGAATACCGCTTGCTCAATGATCGAGGCGTCAACATCGCCCTTGTCGTGAAGCCAGAGCGCCACCTCGTGCCAGTCATAGAGCGGGCTGTTGGTAGTGAAGCGTGCAATCGGGCGGGGAAAGCCTGAACCTCGCTTGCCCTGGGCGTAGAGCGACGGTGCCGCCCGCGACAGGCCGGCCCGCTCCGCGATCTCCGCGAGGCTGACCAGACAATCGGGCTCGATACGCTCAACCCGGGCGCCCGCTTCACGGACCTGGGCGATCGCAGAGGTGACGGCGTCTTCGAACGAGGCGGCCGTCCTGCAGAATGCCAGGACAAAAACGCCGCGTGTGAAGGCAATCGTGGCGTCATCGCACCCGGCTTCGAAGAAGCGGTCGATCGCGGTATCGCTATCGGGCTCCAACCCGGATGCGATAATGGAAAACTCGAATTCAGCCATCGCCGCCTCCCTGATCCATGTGCCCGCATTTGCGGCCCGCTCGCCGGATTTCGCGGGCGTGATGTTCCGGCACCCGCGGCGTCGACCAGACATAGAGCGTGCAGCCGGTCGCGTCGTGCTGCGGGCAGCGCAACTTGCCCCAGGCATGCGCGCTCTTGCCGCTTGCCTCATAGCGCCATCCAAGGGCGACCAGTTCGGCAATCGCCACTTCGATAGCCTTGTCCGGGTGACGCGGCCGCCGGGCCATGGCTCCATCCATAAATGCGCGCACCGTTAACAACTGTCAACATGCGGCCGCCCGAATTTCCATTGCGTGTATTATTTCACAATACACCTGTTGGAGGCTTTTGCCATGCCCGCGCGTCAAAGCGGCAGGCTGCAGCGGGCCGGACGGCCCGGGCCGGTGCGGGCTGAAATCTGGGCGATGCGGAGTTCGAGCGTCGCCGGCACCGCGCCCAGCCGCGTGACCAGATCGGCCTCGCTGATCGACCATGCGCTGGCCATCACCGTCTCACTGTGCACGACCACCGCGCCATCGAGCAATTCGATCTGCCAGGCCTCGGCGTCCTCGCCGAGCGGGACATCGGCGGCGCGCCAGTCATCGCCGCCGATGCGGGTGCGGCGGGTCCAGCTGACACTCACCACGCCGCCGGCGTGATCTGCGGTCACATGCACCGGCGCGAAGGGCCACAGATCGCGATCCTCGCCGGTGACACTGATTTCGGCGGCCTGGCCATCATCGGCCGCCCGCCCGGAAGCGACGGCGCGCATTGCCACAGGATTGCCAATCTCCGCCTCCAGCAATGGCAACACCGCCAGCGCCTCATCGAGCACGACACAGACGGCGCCCGCCATCGCCCCGGTCGCCAGCGTCCCGCCCTGCCCGCGCAGCAGGCCGGTCAGGCGATAGCGGCGCTCGGCGACCAGTTCGGCATTGGCGAATTGCAGCACTTCCCAGTCGCCATCGCCCAGCGAAACCGCCAGCCGGTTGGCGCGATTGAGCACCGCCTCGCGCGACAGGCTCGCCAGTTCACCGCCGGACAGCTCGACCTCCAGACTCGCCGCCTCGTCCCAATAGCCGACGGGGCCGGCAGCCAGATCCAGGAGCAATGCCCCGATCCGTGCCGGGCGGCGCAGCTGGCAACGCCGCTCCCAGCCGCCCTCTCCCGTCTCGCAATACACATCCAGCGCGCCGGGCCAGGGCTCGGCAAAACCGGCGACGAGCACACCGCCGCGCGGCCCCGTCTCGCGGCCATCGAGCGGCAGGTCGAGTGCGATCACTTGCGGCCGGGCGGGCGGTTGCAGCGGCGCGCCCGTCACCCCGCCCGCACTGCCCTGCCAGACCCCGGAACGCAGGCGCGGCGGCCGCAGACCGGCTTGCCGCGAGGCACCGCCATCGAGTGTCTCGGCGCGCCAGACCTCGCCATCAAGGCTCACCGCGTCACCCGCCTCCAGCGCCAGCCGCGAGGGCGGCAGATGCAGGCCCAGCTGCGCCGGCCGCGCCTCGATCTCGGCCAGGGCGTCGATACACCAGCTGCGCGCCAGATGCGGATCGGCCAAGACCGGTGCCGAACGGGCCAGACTCTGCACCGTCTCGAACAGGCCGCGCGCGACGGCGTGGCCGGGCCGGTATTCGGCCGTATCATCAATGAAATCGAGGCTGAGTTCGCGCGGCAAATCGAACACCGGCGGATCGATGCGCTCGAGCGCCGGGCCACGGGCTGGCTGCACCGGTTCGACGAGATTGAGCCTTGCCATTGCCGTGCCGGCCGAGGCGAAAAACAAGCCCGCGGCGCGCGGCAGGGCATCAATGCCGAGCACCTCGATCAAGGGTTCCAGCGCCGCGCGCGCCGTCACCGGCTGCGGCAGGACATAGCCCGCGACCAGATCATCGACGGCGGCGACATCGAACTCGGCCAGACCCGCCGCCGCGCAGACCTCGGCGATGATCGCGGCGACCGGCACCAGACCGGCGCGGCCATTGAGCCAATGCCCCAGCGTCCAGTTGGTGCCATCGGACCAGATATCGCTGCGGGCGGGAAAGTCCGGCCAGGGCCGCGCGTCCCAGGCCCAGACATGGATCAGACCAGGCGCCAGCATCGCCTCGCCATAAACGGCAGAGACCGGATTGGCCGCCACATCGCCGGACCAGTGCGCCAGCAGCGCTTCGAGATAGCGCCGCTGCACCAGATCATCGCGCGAGCCGTCGGAAAACCAGGGCAGATGGCTTTCCGAGCTTTTCGGATCAACGAAGACATTGGGCTGGTTGGAGCCCTTGTCGACGGCAGGACAGCCCACTTCCGTCAGCCAGATCGGCTTGGATTGCGGCACCCAGCCGGTCGGCGTTTCCGAGCGCACACCACCGGGCCGGTCATGATGCGACTGGCTCCACCAGCTCACCAGGTCCTTGCTGCGCCAGATCCAGGCCTCGTCATGGGCACCATCACTGATCGGTGTGCGGATCTGGGCCGTGCGATCCGCTTCGGAGGCGTAATACCAGTCGAAGCCCTCGCCCGCCGTCAGGTTGGAGGCGAGATAATCGCGGTCATGCGGACCGGTCGCGAGCGCAGCATCCAGCTCACCGGGGGAGCCGCGCCAGTCCGACAGCGGCACATACCAGTCGATCGCCACGGCATCGATCTCACCATCGCTCCAGAGCGGGTCGAGATGGAAGAGTTTGCCGCCGCCGCCGGGCTGGTGGCCGGAATATTCGGTCCAGTCGGCGGCATAGGAGATCCGCGTCGCCGGCCCCAGCAAGACCCGCGCCTCGCCGGCGAGGGTGCGCAGCGCCGTCACCGCCGGATAGCTGCCGCCGGTGCCGCGCACCACGGTCAAGGCCGCCAGTTCCGAGCCGATCAGGAAGCCGTCCACCCCGCCGGCCGCCCGGGCCAGCGCGGCGCAATGCAGGATGAAGCGGTTGAGCCCCCATTCGGCCGGCCCGGAATAGCTCACGCCGCCGCCGGTGACGGTATAATCGCTCGCCGATGCCGTGCCGAAAAAGTCCGCAACCTGCATCGCAGCCGCTGCGCTGTCATCAACCGTACCGGCCTCGCCCGGCGCCGGATGGCAGCTGATGCGCCCGCGCCAGGGGAAGGCCGCCTGTTCGGCTGCGCCCCACGGGTCGGGCAGGCCATTGCCGGCCGGAATATCCATCAGGATGAAGGGGTAGAGCGTGACGGCAAAGCCGCGCGCTTTCAGTTCACCAATGGCGGCGATGATGCTGGCATCGTCGGGCGTGCCGCCATAGACGGGTCGGCCATCGGCGCCGCTGATCAGATATGCGCTGGCGCGGTCCTCGCCCGCCACCGACCAGACCAGGGGCCGTGTGAGCTTGTCGCGCGTCTCGACACCGGGGCGGATCTGGCAAACGCCGCAGCGCAGATCATCGCCGAACCAGGAGAGCACCAGCTGCACCGAGCGGCAATTGGGCAGATCGCGTTCCAGATCATCAATCGCGGCAATAAAATCGGTGATGCCGCGGCTATTATTACAATTCTCGGCTACCTCCCGTCCCGGTCCAAGCACACGCATCACCGCCTCGGGCGCATAGGCAAATTCGCCCGAACCGGGGATGAGATTGACGCCGGCGATCCGGTCCTCCAGCTGCACGCCATCGCGCACGGGCCGGAAGACCTCGAAGGAGAGATTGGGGATGCGATGGCCGAACTCATCAAGCGGCAAATCCTCGAACACGACATAGGCCGTGCCGCGAAAGCCGGGCGCATCGCCGCCCTCGATGGTCTCGATCAGCGCATCGGGCATTTGCGTCTCGCTGCCCGGATAGACCCGCATCGCCAGACCGGAGGTGTCGAGCAGCGCCCCATTGGCCCAGACGCGGCCAATACCGGCAATCTCGCCCTCACAAAGCCCGACCGCGAAACTGATCGAATAGCTGTAATCGACCTGGCTCGGCCCGCCGCCCTTGCCGCCGCTCGATGTCTTGACGGCGTGTTCCAGATAGCGCGACGCCCAGATCACCTGGCCGGCGATGCGCGCCCGGCCCCAGATACGCGCCATGGCCGCGCCATCGGTCGAGGTCTGGATCGGGATTTCCGGCAGGCGCGGGCCTTCGCGGCGTGGCCCGCCGATCAGGGCGTTGACCGCGAGATTAGCCGCCGCATTGGCCAGCGCCGGGCCGGCCGCCTGCAGCGTCGACAGCGCCGCGCGCCCGGCCGTCATCACCAGCTGGCCCATCAGCGCGCGCCTTGCGGGAAGGCGAAAGCAGCCACCAGCCGCCGCTGCCACCAGTGCGATAGCGAGGTCTCGGCGACGGCACGGCCCCAATAGGCATGGATGATCCCGGTCGGACCGGCCGCGATGGCGCAATGCTTGGCCGGGCCCTTGAGCTCGGGCCGGAACAGCAGCAGATCGCCGGGTTTGACCTTGCGGATGTCGATCTCGACCAGATGCCGCTGCGCCGCCTCGAGCAGGCTCTCGCCGCCATTTCGCTCGGCCCAGTCGGGCGTATAGGGCGGCAGGCCTTCCGGCTCGGTGCCATAAATGGCGCGCCAGATGCCACGCACCAGGCCGAGGCAGTCACAGCCGGCGCCGAGGCAACTCGCCTGGTGGCGATAGGGCGTGCCGATCCAGCGCCGCGCCTCGCTGAGGACGCGGCTGCGCATATTCATTGTCCGTTTCATGATGATTGTCCTCTCGACCCGCCATCGCGGATCGCCTCGCTGGCGGCCGAGGCCTGCAACACGTCATTGCCGACCATGTGCGGAAAGCCGCGAAAATTGATGATGTTGGCGAAACGCCCGCCACAGGTGGCCAGGCGCTGATCGCAGCCCGATGCGAAATCGGGATGCTCCGGCGAAACGCCGCACCGCGCATCGCCCAGCGACGCATCACAGCGCCGCGTGAACACACGCCCCGTCACCCGCTCCAGCCGGTGGGCCAGGCCGAGCAACTCGGCCTCGAAGCGCCCGTCGATACGGCGCACCTCGCCCAGCTCGCCGGTCGAGACCAGCACCCGCAGCGCCGTGTCCGACCAGTCCACACGCCAGCACTCGACCCGCGCACCGCCCCACAGCCCGGCGGCGAGATCCGCCTCGGTCAGCACCTCGCTGTCGAGCGCACCGGCAAGATCGCCCTGCGACGGTGCCAGCCCCGGCGCCGCCTCGATATCGGCGCCGCCAAAACCGCTGCCGGCGCGATAGACAACGCCATCAAATTCGAGGTCGCGATCATGATCGGTGAAGCCGAACACGGCGTCGTCGCTACGCCTCACGCGCCAGCACCAGGCATGCGTCGTCACGCCGGCATCGAGTGATGCCTGCATCGCAGGAGGGATGGAGAGCATGGGGTAAAGCTTTCAGGGCTAATACCCTTGTCATCCCTGACGGATGCCCGGACGCGAAGCGATCCGGGCGCAAGTCCGGGATGACAAGGGTTTGGTTTTGGAAAGAAAAGTTGAGCCGGAAAATTCAAACCCGCCCTCCTCTTCCTTGATGGAAGAGGGGCCCCGAAGGGGGCGGAGCTGGTGAAATTCATAGCGCCCAACGCCTTCCCTCTCCGCGAGGAGAGGGTGCCCGGAAGGGCGGGTGAGGCGGGCCATGGGGACCGTTGAGAACTGGCACTACGCCTGTAATAGCCGGACGGCGGTGTTACCCACCTCATCCGCCCTTCGGGCACCTTCTCCCCGTGGGAGAAGGGGGCGCGCTACAGCTTCAATTCCACCAGCGGCACGCTCGGCGCTTCACCAGCGCCAACCGCGTCGAGCGCGATATCGAGCCGGTCGGTGTCGAAGCGGACGGGGCAATCGAAAGCGAAACCGGCGGTGATTGCGGCGCCATCGGCGGGCGGAGCGGCAAAGCTCACCTGGCCGGTGGCGTGATCAACGGAGACTGCGGCCTCCACGCCATCGACGGCCACCACAACGGTGTCCTCGACCGGTTTGGCAATGGTCCGCGTCCAGCTCTCGCCCCCGCTGGCATAGTGTTTCACCAACTGAAATTCCGTCGCCACGCCATCGCCGGTGCCGATCAGCTGGTCGAGCATGGAGGGCGCAGCCGAGGGCGCGCAGGAGCGGTTATCAATCGGATCGCGAAAGCGAAACCCGTGCAGACGGCCGCGGCGCGCCTCGAAGAAGGCGATCAGCGTGTTGAGATCGTCGAGTGATTTGACGCCCGGGCCGGCATCCCAGCGGCGCAAACTGTCGGCCCAGGGCGAATTGCGCTCCTCGCGGCCGGAGATGAGGGTGACGATCTCGGTGCGCCTCTGCGGGCCGCCAACAGCGCCGATCGCGACAGCGAAGGGAAAGCGGATGTCGTGAAAATCACTCATAAATAGCGGCTCCCTTTGGCGACGGCGCGGGCCAGGGCGCGGGAAATCCGGGCCTGCGACTGCTCGACGGTGCGGGCATCACTGCCCGGCCCCAGCGCGAGATTAACGGTGATATTGGGCCCGGCGGCTGCGGCGATGGAACCGGCGCCGGGCGGCACGAACAGCTCCGGTCCGCGCTCGCCGACGAGATAGGCGCCGCCGGGGGTGACCGGCCCGCCCTCGGCGCGGGCGCCGAACAGCGGCAGGCCGGAGAGCACGGAATTGATCGCGCCGGACAACGGTTTCTCGATCAATTGCTCCGCCGCCAGCCGCGCCAGATCGCGCAATATGCTCTCGGTCAGACGCGAAAACGACGTCTCGCCGGAGCTGGCGGCGCGCTGGAAGGCGCGCTCAATGCTGTCGCCGGTGCGCTCGAAGGCCGCCTCGATCGCCTGGCTGGCGCGCGCGGCGGGACCATCGGCGAGCGCATCGAGGGCTTCGCCGGCGCTTTCGGTCTGGTCGGTCAAATCAGTCATGAGGTCTTGTCCGGATAATCAGCCATCAGGATTTGCAGGGCGCGCCGGCTCAGCGGCCGGGCGTCATGGGCGCCCACCAGGGCGCGCCATTCGATCAGGCTCAGACGCCAGAACTCGGCCGGCGCAATACCCATCCGTGCCGCCAGGCGCAGGGCGGCGAGCCAGTCTGGCCGGCTCATAGCGCTGTCTCGAAACAGGTGGAGATCGCCGAAGCCGCTGCCAGCGGATCGAGCGGTGCGGCGCGCAAATCCGCCTCGGTGAGGCTCGAGCCACCACCGCGCAACAACACCGCCAGCACGGTGACCAGATTGCGGGCATCGAGCCTGACGCCGCTCTCGAACAGCGCCTCGATCTCGGCCAGGGCGCCGAGCGTCAGGCAAAGTGTGTGCGACACCCCGCCAATCTCCAGAATGGCTTCGCCGCGAGCAGGATTGGCCATCAGATCGCTCCAAAGCTCAATTGTCCGGCCGAAGCGAGCGTCATCGACCAGGCCGCCTCGCCATCATGGCGTCCGGAATAATCCAGCGCCGCGACCAGGAAGGCGCCCTCGATCGTGCCGAAGTCCGGGATGATCAATTGCCAGTCCCGCGCCGCCTGGTCGAAGAAAGCCTGCCTGACCTGCGCATCACTCGCCGCATCGACAAACACGCCGGCGCCGGAGACCGAACAGGTCTTCACCCCCGCCCCCGCCAGCAATTCGCGCCAGCCGTCAGGACTGTCCGCCGTGGTGACATCGATGCTGCGGGCATTGAGCGAGATCGTCTTCATGCGCAGACCTGCAGCGGCGGAAAACGCCTGCGGGTCGCCGCCATCGCCGATTTTCAGGAGTATGTCCTTGCCGGACTGGATGGTCATGGGGTGGTCCTTTCCAAAATTCGGGCACAAAAAAACCGCCCCGAAAGGCGGTGAAGCATGTGGCATCGCTCAAAGCGGCGGAGGGTCAGAGCAAGCCCTGCTCCTCCTCGGTCGCCCAGCGTCGCACCAGGGATTCATACTCGATGAACAGGCGCGGCAGACGGTCACGCTTGCGCTTGGCGCGGATGTATTCGGCAAAATCCATCCAGTCGAGAATATAGCTCTTGCGCCACCAGCTCTTGATCATCTGCTCGTCGAGCGCGTGCCGCTTCACGCCGATCGCCGTCGCCTCATAATAGTTGAACACCTTCTTGATCACGTCGGCCGGCCGGACCTTGCGCTCGCCGACCTTGACCGGATCGGCCGCCTCCACCGTATCGGCATCAAGAGGCTGTTTGTCGTTTGAGGCTTGCAACTCGCGCCTGACAACGCGGAATTCCTCGAACATCTGGATCAGATCGCCATCGCGCGTCTGCACCGCGATGTGCTGGAAGGAATTGGCCAGTCTCGCGGCGCGGTAGGAAAGACGGTAGCCGTACAAGGCGGCAAAGAAGGAGACGATGAGGACTTCCAGCACCATGACATCGTAGCGGGCACTTCCCAGCTCACCCCAATATTTGACGGTCAGGATCGTGCCGGCGAGACTGAGCATGAGCAGCCAGCCCATCCAGACCAGATGGAAACGGCGATCATAGATCCGGGTCCACAGATTGCCCGCCAAATGCAACTCCCCATAGCAAGGGCACAACCCTAGACTGGGAAGCGGATGACCGGCAACAAAAAAGGGCCCCAAACGGGGCCCCGGTGCACGCGGAGGAATGGCATACGGATGAGACGGCCTAGCGGCTCGTGCCTTCAATTCGGCTCGTGCCTTCGATCCGGCTCGTGCCTTCGATATTCGTTCGGCAAAACTTCATCTCATCCCCCTCCGATTCAACGGGGCTAACAAAACACTGCTTGGGCATCCTGGCAAGACGCACTCGCCGTATCGGCGAAAGCTCCTAACGCAATTCAACCCTCACGTCCATACGCCGGATTGGTTGAGAAGCCGTTATCAGGCAGGCCTCAACCCCACGCATGTTACACAATAACATAAGCAGGAATCGTGTTGAATGTAAGGTCGCGGCGGCAGATATTCGATGAATTCCCTGTCATCTGCGCCCGCCGCCGCGAGCCCCGTATCCGCGGAGACCGGCTCTCACCCGGCGCTGCGCCCCATCACCGCCCTCAACCGAATAATCCCGCGCTTCACCCGCCGGTCCCGCGTCGTGAAGACATCGCTATAGGCGGGGGCCAGCAGGACCAGCGTCCACGGCTCCGGCAGCACAGGATCCAGCCCGCGCAGGGCTTCGCGCAGTTGGCCGGTGGTGGCGTGGGCGTCGCTGTCGCGGCACCAGATTTCCAGGGTCAGGCGGTGTTCGATCAGGGTGACGTCATCGGCGTCGCGCGCCAGGGTCTCGCTGCGGCCCCAGCTGGCGTGCGGCCAGGCGGCGCTGCGCGAGCGTTCGGCGGACAGGCGCACCGGATCGCCGAGCACGGCCATCACGGCGGCATCCCCCGCCATCGCCGCGCTGAGCGCCGCGATCAGATCGGCGTCGGGGGCGCTCACAGCGAGATCCTCCACCAGGGCGTGAGTAGCGCCTTCACCGAGGCCGGCATGCCGACCTCCAGCCCGCCCTCAAACATCGCCTCGACCAGCTGGCCGATCGCCTCCACCAGCGGTGCGGGGACATCGTCGGGGTCGGTGCCATAGCCGCAGGTGAAGGCGATCTCGATGCCGCCAACGCTGCGGCCCGGCTCGGGGAAATGACCATTCGGCCGCAGCGCCAGCCGGCCCGGTTCGGACAGGGTGTCGATGAAGAAGTCCGCCGGATCATGGCTCGTCGGCGTGTCGTCGGCGGCATAGGTGGTGATGGCCTCGATGGAAATCAGCGGCGGTCTGGGCAGTTTGAACTGGGTGCCGAAGGCGCAGAGCCGGCCGTCGCCATCCCAGGCATCGCGCCGTTCCAGCCAGCTCTGGGAGAGACAGGCGCGGCCCGTATCCCCCTCGACACGCTGGCGCGCGCTTCGTATCAGATGCGTCAGACGCGCATCCTGACTGGTATCGGAAATGCGCAAACGCGCCTTGGCCTGGTCGAGCGAAAGCGGCTCGGCCGCCGGCGGCGTGACGAGGGATAGAGACATGAGTGACTCCGGATTGAATGACAATGATCGCGGACGCTTCACGCGCCAGGTACGGCTCTATGGCGGCGCTGCGGCGGCCTGTGCGGCGCTCGGAAGCGTGCAGATGACTTTTGGCTTTCCCGGCTGGAGCTTTTCATTTGTGCTGGCGCTGATCTTCACGATCAGCACCTTCTTCGCCTGGATGAAAAGCCGCGCATGAACACGCCCGGTCCCGGCCGCCTCAACGCGCTGCAGGCCTGGATCCTGGCCTTCGCCCTGTGCGGCCTGCCAGCCCTGGCGCTGGCCTGGGGCCTGACCTTCTACGGCTTCACCGCCGCCGGCCTGATCGATCCGCCGATGATGGAAGCGAAATCCGTGGTGCTGGTCTGGCTGATCCCCGGCCTGGTCGGCACGGCGGTCTGGATGCGGCCGGTCGAGAATTATATCCGGCGGGTTTTCTACGATCTGCCCGGCGTCGAGGCGACGCATGGCACCGAGGCGGGTGATGCGGTGAGCGATGCGGCGGAGGCCGCGCTGATCGAGGCGGTGCAAAGGGAGATCGGGCGGCGATAGCCCATCCTTCTCCCTGCGAGAAGAATGGGCGTTCAACCGATCAGCTCACGCCAAACTTCAACAGCTTGATCGCCGCGAAGTCCTGCACGCCGCCGCCGACACGCTTGGTGGTGTAGAACAGGACATAGGGCTTGGCCGAGTACGGGTCGCGCAGGACTTCGACGCCCTGGCGGTCGAGCACGAGATAGCCCTTGGCGAAATCACCGAAGGCAATCGAAAAACTGTCGGATCCGATATCCGGCATGTCCTCGGCTTCGGTGACGGGATAGCCGAGCAGGGTCGAGGTGCCTCCCTCGCTTAAAGACGGCTGCCAGAGATAATTGCCATCGGCATCCTTGAAGCGCCGGACGGCGGAGACGGTGCGCCGGTTCATCACGAAACGGCCCGCGGCGCGATAGCCGGTCTTGGGCGCATAGATCAGATCGATCAGCGCATCGGCCGGATCGCCGGCATCGAATGCGCCATCGGTGCCGGTGGGCACATAACCGATCTCGCCCCAGGCCTCGGTGCCGTCGAGCGCCTTGGTATAGCTGAGAAAGCCCTTCGGCTTATCACTGCCGTCGCCGGAAACGAAAGCCGCGCTCTCCTGCACCGCGAAGACATCGCGCACTTCTTCCGCCAGCCATTGATCGACATCGACCATGGCATCGTCGAGCAATTGCTGCGTTGCCGCCGGCATGGCGTAGAGCTCGGCGCAGGGGAAATCGAGCAGGTCGAGGCTCGGCGCCCCGGTTTCCGGCCGCGCTGCCGTCTCGGTGACCCAGCCCGAAGCGGCCCCGCCGCGCGAGACCGGTTTGCGGAAGACGGGAGCAGACGTTTGGCGCACCGAGGCGATGGCGCGGATGGGGGAGGCCTCGATCAACAGCCGGTCAATGCGCGCCTCGGTCTCGGCCGGCACGACATAGCCCCCATCGGCGTTGGAGCCGGCGCTGAGCGACTTGGCCTCCGCCAGCCCGGCCAGATCACCGCGCCGCATATAGCGCGACCAGGCCGCGTTCTCCGCCGATCCATTGCTGCCGGAAAGTCCCGGACGCGCTTCGCCGAGCAGAAGCCGGTCGAGGGCGGATTTCTGGTCGGTGAGTGCGGCATCGATGCGCGCGACTTTCTCGTCGAGCAGGATATCGGCCGAGGCCTTGGCCTCGATCTCGCCGAGACGCTGGTCATTGGCCTGTTTGAAGGCCTCGAAGGCGGCCAGCACTTCGCCGAGCGCGGCCCGGGTTTCGCCGGAGACCGGGCTCATCTTGGTTTCCTTGGTCATGATGATCCTTGTTGTCAGGCCGCGAGGGCCGGTTGGGAAACAAGCCGCAGGCGGGCCTGCGGCAGCATCGGGAAGGTCACGATCGAGACCTCCCACAGATCCAGTTCAATCAGCTCGCGCCCGCGCGGGGAGCGGCCGGAAAAACGCCTTGTGCGAAAGCCGATCGACAGCCCGTCAATCGCGCCGGAGCGCACCAGCGACAGCGCCGTGCGCCCGCGCGGCCCCTCGGCCAGGATCTCGCCGCGGACATAAAGCCCGCGCTTGTCCTCGCGCAGCTCGCGCCAGACTCCAATCGGCTCGGAGGCCTCGTGCTGGAACAGCATCGGCACATGGGTGCGATGGCGCAGGCTGGCGGCGAACGCACCGCGGCGCACGACATCGCCGGCCAGATCGGCGAGATCAAACACACTGGCGTGACCCTCGATCAGCAGGGTTTGGGGCATGATGGGCCTCGTTGAATTTGGAAACTTCAAAACAAACGCGCCTTCTCCCGGAGGAGCGCGCAGCGCGAATTCCGGGATCTGCCGGAGGGTGAAATCGAAGCGCATCCCCTTCCTTCTCCGTGAGGAGAAGGTGGCCCGCAGGGCCGGATGAGGCGGGAGACTCCCAGGTTGAAACTATCGAGCTGTCGCCAGTCCTGAGACGTACACATCGCCCGCCTCACCCGCCCTTCGGGCACCCTCTCCTCACGGAGAGGGAAGCGCCGCCGCTATTCCTCCATCCGCCGCTCGATCCGCACCAGGCTCTCGCGCGCCAGGCGCACTTCCGCCTCCAGCCCGGCCATGCGTTCGGCCAGGGCGCTCTGCCTGGCATTATCCCGTTCGAGCTGGTCGAGGCGTTCGCCGACGCGGCCGAACCAGACCAGGGCGCCGGAGGTTTGCAGCACCAGCGCCAGCACGACGCCGAGCGTCACCTGGCGCTGCAGATGCCAGTCGCGCGTCTCGCTCATTGTTCCAGCTCCCTGAGGCCCGGCACGCCGCTCTCATCGGCCTCGATCACCAGATCGGGCGAGAACCAGGGCCGCAGCCAGACGGCGAGCGCGCGCGCCATCTTGCGCGCCAGCGGCGAGACGGTCTGGCGCCAGAAGGCGAGATTGGCCTCGCGGTAATTGGCGTAGGTATTGTCGCCGGGCAGGCCGAGCAGAAGCGGCGGCACGCCAAAGGCCAGCGCGATCTCGCGCGCCGCCTCGCGCCGCGCCGCCGTGAAATCCATATCGGCCGGTGACAGCGCCATCGGCTTCCAGTCGAGCCCGCCTTCCAGCAGCAGCGGCCGTCCGGCATTGCCGGGCCCGGTATGATTATCCTCCAGCTCGGCCTTGAGCCGGTCAAACTGGTCCGGGCTCATCCGCCCCTCGCCGCCATCGAAGATCAGCGCTCCGGATGGCCGCGCCGCATTGTCGAGCAGAGCCTTGGCCCATTCGCCGCCGGCATTGTGCAGATCAAGCGCCCGCGCCGCCGCCTGTATCGGGGAGAGGCCGTAATAGTCATCGCCGGGATGGAAAAGCTTGATGTGGAAAACCGGCGCGCGCCCCGTCGCACGGTCACGCTCGAACCGGCGTTTGGTGCCATTGACCGCATACTCCCAGCCCTGCGGCCGGCCCTGCGCCCCGGGCAGCACACGCATGCGATCCGGGCGCAAGACATGCAGTTCGCGCGGCGCGCCGTCCAGGCTGACCAGTTCGAGATAGGCATTTCCCGCCACCTGTAGAAAACCATGGAAGTTTTCCCACAATTCCGGCCCCGACTGGTCCGGATTGGGCGCATCGATCAAGGCCTGCACCGCCGCATCGGATGCCTTGAGCGGCACGGCAGCGGCGGCCTCGGCGATCAGGCGCACACAGCGATGGGTGATCGCATTGCGCTCGAAACCCTCGCGCATCAGCGCGGGAATATCGCGCGGCGACCAGGCGGCGCGGGCGGCAAATTGCAGCGCCACCAGGCCGGGCGGCACGGTGGCCTTCGCCTCCCGGCCGATCAGCCGGCTGAACCAGTTGGACATGGCGGGTTCCTCTTCTCTTTCAAATCCCACTTCGCGTTGTCATCCCGGACGACTGCCCGGACGCGGCAGCGATCCGGGCGTAGCTCCGGGACCTACCCGCGGCTCCAGCGGTTTTCATGGGTAGGTCCCGGATCTGCGCCCCGCCTGCGCGGGGCCTCCGTCCGGGATGACAAGGGTTTGTATTTATTCGGGTTATGGGCAGAGCACGCGCCCCTAAAGCCGTCGGATCCTCGGCCCGGCCCGTGTCTGCAGCAGCAGATCCGTGATCGCCCAGACCAGGGCATCGACCCGGTCCGGGCTGGTGCGCGGGCCTTCCGGCGCTCCGAAGGCACACATCTGGTCCTCCAGCGCCGCGAAACGTCCGGCATGAAACACCCGGCCTGCCGCATAGAGCGCGGCGACCGGTTCGGCCCGCACATGCTTGCCGCGGCTGGCATGCACCAGCCGCACCGGCAGGCCGCTCGAGGCCGCCTGCAACACCGAACGCACCATCTCGCCGCCCTGATTGGCCTCGGCCACCAAGCCGTCGGCCTCAAAGGCCTCGAAACTCTCCGCCACGATGCGGGCCCAGTCGGCCGGCATGGCCGGACCGAATGAACGGTCAGCGAGCACATAAGCGCGCCGAAGGGCGCCCTCGCCGCACGCGCCGGCAATGACGATGCCGCATTCATCGGAACGCGCGCCGCCGGTCGCCGGCGGGTCCACCGCGACGATGATGCGGTCGAGCTCGGGCGGTCTGGCGACAATGGCTGCCTCGATATCGGCGCGGCGCCACAGCGCCCCGGCCGGGTCATCGATCAGCACGCCCTCGATCTCCTGGCGCCCCAGCGACGAGCCGCCATAGGCCGCCTGCATGGCGGCAAGAAAGCCCGGTGCCAGATTGGCGGCATTCTCCGAAGTCGGTTGATGCGAGCTTGCAACGCCCGTCGCCTTCATCAACGCCTTGAGCGCCGGGATCGGCCGCGGTGTCGTCGACAGCATCAGGCGTGGCTGATCGCCCAGCCTGAGTCCCATGCGCAGGGTATCGAGCGTCTTTTGCGGTTCCGCCCAGGCGGCGAATTCATCGCCCCAGGCCAGCTCGAATTGTGGCCCCCGCAGCCCGTCCGGATCCTCGGCGGAGAAGGCAAAGCCCTCCGCCCCGCACGGCCAGATCAGCCGCTTGCGCGAGACTTCATAGCGCGGACGCTCGGCCTCGCGCCCGATATTCGCCAGGCCGGACGGCCCGTCAATCATCACCTCGCGGACATCATTGAAAGTCGGCCCCACCAGGGCGATGCGGCGGACACCGGCCTTCACCTGCGCCCGCACCCATTCAGCCCCGGCACGCGTCTTGCCCGCCCCGCGCCCGCCAAGGAAAAGCCAGATCAGCCAGTCGCCGGGCGGGGGCAGCTGGGCGGGGGTGGCGGTGCCGTGAAAGTCACTCGCGAGTTCGAGCAGCTGGCCTTCCGTCGCCGCTTCCAGCATCAGAACCTTCTGCTCGGGCGGGCAGTTCAGGAATGTATCGACGTCGAAGGTCGGCGCGCAGGAGTTCGACTTCGGCATCGCTCAACTTCGCCTCCTTGTTCTCGCCCGGCGTGGCGGCATGTCTCGTTTCCATCATCGCGGTCCTTTCCTCATGTTCGGCGCGGCGCAGCGCGACATAGGCATTGGCGATTTTCGTCGCGACAGCCGGATCGCCGATCAGATATTCAGCCTCGGCTTCCAGCCGCCGCCGCTTCAACGCCTCCTCGCGCACCGCCGCCATTTTCTCCGGCGGCAGGCCCCGCAATCGCGCCTCGGCGCGATAGACGGTATGGCGCGTGCCGCCGAGACGCTCGGCAATCACCCGCGCCGGCGTGCCGCCGCGGTATTGCAGAATATGCGGATACCAGGCCGCAGCATCGCGCCGCGGCGTCTTGGCCGTCTCCGGCCTCTCGGCCGGTTCGGGTGGTTCAGTTTTTTCGGGTTCTTGGGTCATGCCGGATATTAGGCATCGAGCCGTACCGGTCGGATTGTTTGCCGAAATTTTCGCGCAAGGGCGCGTGGGGGTTGGGGATTTTATCTGAGGCGGCGTGGATAGCGGGGCGGTTATCCGCGCAATCGGCGCGATTTGGGCGGTTTGAGGGAGGAAAATGATGGCGCCCCCCTTCCCTCTCCGCGAGGAGAGGGGGCCCCGAAGGGGCGGGTGAGGCGGGCCATGTAGACGGCTGAGAACGGGCACCGGGAACGCCGCACGGCACCAAGCCAGCCCGCCCGCCCCCTGGAACCCATGCCGAAACCCACCTTCCACCTCCAAATCACCAAACCCTTGTCATCCCGGACGGATGCCCGGACGCGCCAGCGATCCGGGCGTAGCTCCGGGACCTACCCGTTCTTCCAGCTGGAGACACGGGTAGGTCCCGGACCTGCGCCCCGCCTGCGCGGGGCATCCGTCCGGGATGACAAAGGTTTTGGAATTTTGAAAAGAGTGAGGAGAGCAGAAGCTACTCCTCCTCATCCCCCTCGCCGGGCCATTCCACAATCCGGTCTTCCCAGTCTTCCGGATCGACATCATCCTCGGAGATCACCTGGTTGCGGATCGACATGCCGGCTTCATGCACGCTCATCGGATCGCCGGACACCAAGGGGTGCCAGTCATAGAGGTCCTTGCCCTCGCCGATCAGGCGGTAGGCGCAGGTCTGGGGCATCCATTCCAGTTCGGTGACGTTTTTCGGGGTGAGGATGACGCAGTCGGGGACGCGCTTTTTGCGGTTGGTGTAGTCGCCGCAGCGGCAGGTGTCGGCGTTGAACAGGCGGCAGGTGACGTCGGTGTGCAGGCGCAGGCCTGAATCCTCGTCTTCCAGCTGGATCAGGCAGCATTTGCCGCAGCCATCGCACAGCGATTCCCATTCCGGCTTGCTCAATTGTGACAATGTTTTCGTTTTCCAGAAAGGCTGTGTCATGTCTATCGCCTGAATTTGGCCCATTTGTTGGGGCCTTGAGTTTGCTGCGGACCCGCGCGTTTGGGCGGGGCCGGATTTCGGGTGGCTATAGCATGTTCAACGAGCCGTATCGCGCCGATCACATGATGGAACGCGAGCAACGCCAACGGCGCACGCTGATCATCGGCGCCAGCGTGACCGGTATCAGCCTGCTCGGCATGCTGATTGCGGCGCTGATGGTGTGGGACTGGGCCTTCCATGATCTGCCGCCAACGCCGGGCTCGGCGGCGGAATTATGGTCGGTGCGGCTGGAGCCTTCGGTCACCGTGCTCGACACAAATGGCGATGTGCTCGCCGTGCGCGGACCGCTGTATGCGCGCGCGGTGTCGCTCGATGCGCTGCCGGCTTATGTGCCGCAGGCCTTCCTGGCGATCGAGGACCAGCGCTTTTATGAACATAATGGCGTCGATTATCGCGGCGTGGCGCGGGCGCTATGGACCAATCTGCGCGCTGGACGCTCGGTGCAGGGCGGCTCGACCATCACCATGCAGCTGGTAAAGAATCTGATCCTCACCCCGGACCGGCTGTTGCGGCGCAAGCTGCAGGAGATGCGGCTCGCCTGGGCGCTGGAGGACAATCTCACCAAGACCGAAATCCTCGAGCTCTATCTCAACCGCATTTATCTCGGTGCCCGCGCCTTTGGCGTCGAGGCGGCGGCGCATCGCTATTTCTCCAAACCGGCGACCGATCTCACCCTCGCCGAGGCGGCGATGCTGGCGGCCCTGCCCAAGGCGCCCTCGCGGCTCGACCCGACGGTCAATCTGGAAGCGGCCCAGGCGCGCGCGGCGCAGGTGCTGGCGGCGATGCTGGAGGCGGGTTTCATCAGCGACGACGACCATGCCGAGGCGATCGCCAATCCGGGCGTGCCGGTGCCCGCCAGCCTCGACCCGCAGGCCGGGGTGACCTGGGGCTATGTGTTTGATTATGCGGTGCTCGAAGCGGCGCGCCTGCTGCCGGCCGAAGTGCCCGACCTGGTGATCCGCACCACGATTGATCCGGCGCTGACCCTGGCGGCGCGGGAAAGCATTGCCGGCGTGCTCGATAGCGATGGCGCCGCGGCCAATGCCAGCGAGGCAGCGATTGTTTTGCTGGCACAGGACGGGGCGATCCGCGCCTTTGCCGGCGGGCGCGACTATCTCACCAGCCAGTTCAACCGCGCCCTGCAGGCCCAGCGCCAGCCCGGCTCGGCCTTCAAGCCGGTTGTCTTCACCGCCGCGCTGGAAGCGGGTTACGACCCCTCCTCGGCCGTCTGGGACGAACCGGTCGATCTCGACGGCTGGGAGCCGGAGAATTTCTCCGGCGGCTATCGCGGCCTCGTCACCCTGCAGGAAGCGCTGCGGCGCTCGATCAATACCGTCGCGGCCCAGGTCGCCAGCGATGTCGGGCTGGCGCGCATTGTCGAGACCGGTCACCGGCTCGGTATCCGCTCGACCCTGCCGGAATTGCCGGCAATCGCGCTCGGTGCCGCCGAGGTCAATCTGCTGGAACTGACGGCGGCCTACTCGGTCTTCCCGCGCGACGGACAGCGCTTTGATCCCTGGTTCGTCGAGAGCATCACCAATTCGCGCGGCGACGTGTTGTACGAGCATCCCGAAGCGGCCCCGGTCCGGGCGCTGGCGCCGGAGGTGGCGCGGCCGATGTCCACCATGCTGCAGGACGTGGTATTATCGGGCACCGGACGCCGCGCCATCCTCGCCGGAGGTCGCGCCGTCGGCGGCAAGACCGGTACCAGCCAGTCCTTCCGCGACGCCTGGTTCATCGGCTTCACCGCCGACTACACCGCCGGCGTCTGGGTCGGCAATGATGATGACAGCCCGATGCGCAATGTCACCGGCGGCGGTCTGCCGGCCACGATCTGGCAACGCTATATGACGCGCGTGCACCAGGGCATTCCGGTCCACGCGCTCAGCGCCCCGGCGCCGCGCACCCGTTCGGAACGCGAGGAAAGGCTCGCCGCCTTCTATTCGGAATTGTCGGGCGCTTTCGAGGCGCTGCTCGAGGGCACGCCCTCACCCGCCGCAGGCGATCCCAGGGAGCGCTGAACCAGATCGCTCAGCACCGCGATCTGCTCACGCAGGCCCGCGATCTCGCTTTGCAGCTCGACCACATCCTCGCCGACCTCGGCATCGCGTTCTTCCTCGGCATCGAAATGCTTCGATTGCAGGCTGTCGACGATGATGGCGATGAACAGGTTGAGAATGGCGAAACTGGTCAGCACGATAAAGACGAGGAAGAACAGCCAGGCCCAGGGATGGAATTCCATCACCGGCAGCGCCAGATCCGTGGCCCAGCCCTCCAGCGTCATCACCTGGAACAGCGAGAAGGCGGTGTCGCCCAGCGTGCCGAACCGCTCCGGATTGGTTTCCGAGTAAAGCTTGGTCGCCATCACGGCGGAGACGTAAAAAGTCAGCCCCAGCACCGCCATCACCGCCCCCATGCCCGGGATGGCCCGCAGCAGGGCTTCGACGACCTTGCGCATTTCCGGCATCACCGAGAACAGGCGGAAGGCGCGCAGGATGCGCAGCGAGCGCAGCACCGAGAAGCTGCCCGCCATCGGCAACACCGAGGCGAGGATCACGATCAGGTCGAACCAGTTCCAGCCGGAGCGGAAGAAGCGCAGCCGGTAGGCGGCCAGTTTGAGCGCCAGTTCGACCAGGAAAACCCCGACCACGACCCGGTCGATCAGCGGCAGCGACTGCATGAACCAGTCGGCGTTGAAAGGCAGGGTGTCGAGGCCGAGCGTGACCGCGTTGAACACGATCACCGCCATGATGAAATTGCGAAATGCGCTGCTTTCAACGAAAGCGGTCAGCCGTGCACTGACGCCGTGCGAACTCGAAACCATGACACATCCCCTTGCTGGGGTTCTGGTAACCCCGGCGCGCGGCGAGTTCAACTTTGATTTGAGCCTGTTATGCGCCGACGCAACGGGCTGCTGACAGCATTGCCCGACCGACTTGCGGTGGTCATCGCGATGCGACGCTGCGGCACCCGGCCGCAAACCCTGCACGCAGCTGTCACAACGCCCTGAAATGCATGCCTGTTTACACATTTCACGCACAGTCGCGTGACGGCAGCGCACAATCTTAGACTGGCCTTAAGAAAAGTCTGTTTCTAATTGCCACTATCTGGACCGGGGATAGCGCGTGACTACAAGCGAGAAAAGCAAACTGGCCGACCAGGCAACGGATCAGCCAGCGCCGTCGGCTGATGCGGTCGAACGGGAAATGGCGATCGCCTTCCGGCCGGTCGTCCGCGGATTCCTGTTTGCCCTCTGCCTGTATTACGGCCTGCTGACCCTGTCCTACATCGTCATCCCGCAGGATTTCCCGGTCGCCACCTATGCCGTCCTCTTCGCGCTGATCAGCGGCTCGGCGATTGCGGCCGGTGTCATGCACCGGCTGGCCCGCTCGGCCTGCCGCAAGCGCACGATCGAGTTTTACGGTCTGGCGGCAAATGCGATACTGCTCGGCAATATCACGGTCCAGATGGCACTGAGTTTCGAGGCCGAAAACCTCGCCTATTTCATCCTCGCCATGCCGATATTCGCGACGACCTGTATCAGCCTGCGCACCACGCTCCCCAGCATCGCGATCACCATTGCCGCATTGTTGAGCTTTGTGGCGGTCCACATGCCCGAAATACTGGGCGAATACCTGTTCATGGCCCTGGCGGCCAGTATCAGCGCCGCCGGGATGGCAATGCTGATGCGGGGCGCCGTCTTCCGCGCCACCACCGCCCGCCTCGAAGCCGACGAAAACCGCCGCCGGGCCGAGCTCCTCGCTGCGAAATCGGAAATGCTGGCCGAAAAGGCCGAGGCGCTCACCGCCCAGACGCGTGAAATGGCCGAACGGGATTCCCTGACCGGTCTGGCCAATCGCTTCAGCTTCTTCAATGCCTTCGGCACCGCCATCGCCAGCCGGCGGCAGCCCGGCCAGGCGCCCATGCTGGTGCTGATCGACCTCGACGGCTTCAAGCCGGTCAATGACACTTACGGCCATTCGGTCGGCGATGAATTGCTGGGCGAAGTCGCCCGGCGGCTGAGCGCCGCCGCACCGCGCCAGGCAATCGTGGCGCGGCTGGGCGGCGATGAATTTGCAATCCTGCTGCCCCATGACCGCATCAGGACCAGTCTTGAAGAATTCGGACGTTCGATCTGCGCCGAGCTCGGCCAGCCCTATGTGCTCGATTCCATCCACGCCCACATTTCCGCCTCGGCAGGCCTGGTTGTCTGCGACCGTGAGGATCTGTCGATCCGGCAATGGATGGAACGCGGCGATTTCGCCATGTACCACGCCAAGCGCAACACCCGCGGCGAGGCAGTGCTTTTCAATAATCGCCACGAGGCCGAGATGCAGGGCTTCGGCCGCATCGACCAGGCGATGCGCGACGGCAATCTGAATGATGAGCTCAGCATCGTCTTCCAGCCGCAACACGATCTGGACAGTGGCCGCACCTATGGTTTCGAGGCGCTGGCACGCTGGGACAGCCCCGCGCTCGGCGCGGTCAACCCGGACAGTTTCATCAAGGTCGCGGAAGCCTCGGGCCTGATCCGCAAGGTCACCCCGGTCCTGCTGGCCAAGACATTGGACGCGGTGCAGGACTGGCCCGAACACATCCAGGTCTCCTTCAACCTGTCCGGCCATGATCTGATGTCGCCGGTCGCGGTCAGCGAAATCCTCGACCTCGTCAAGCAAAGCGGGATCGCGCCGGAGCGGATCGAGTTCGAGATCACCGAAACGGCGATGATGGCCGATATCGACCAGGCGCGCCGCTCGATCGAGCGCATGGCGGCATTGGGCTGCCGGCTGGCGCTCGACGATTTTGGCGCCGGCTATTCCAGCTTCAGCTATCTGCACCAGCTGCCGGTCAGCAAGATCAAGATCGACCGCTCCTTCGTGGTGCCGCTGCTCAAGGACCCGTCAGCGGGCAAGATCATCCAGACCATCATCAATCTGGGCCGGTCGCTCAATCTCGATTGCGTTGTCGAGGGCGTGGAATCCATCGTCGAGCTCGACCGTCTCAAGACGATGGGCGCCCGGTTTATCCAGGGCTATATATTCGGCCAGCCAATGCAGGCGCACAGCGTGCGCAGCTATCTGGCCGCGGAGGGCCGCGATACCGCATCGGCACCGCCGGCTGAGGCGGTCGAAGTGATAGAACCTGACCGGGCCGTTGCGGCAAAACGGGCCGGCCGCCGGCGCTGACCGCGCTGCAGCGCGGCCACCTGGCCGGCAAGTATTTGTTAGCCCGGCACCGGCATGGTGCGCCCATGCGCTTCTTCAAAACCATGTTGATTGTCCTGGCCTGTTGCGGCCTGACAGCGGCGCCCGCCAGCGCCGGTGACGTGCTGACGGGCTGGACCCGGCTCGGTTCGGTCTATCAGCGAACCAGCCTCACCGAGGGCAATCAGGCCATGTGCGCGGCGCTGTGCGATGACGACGCCCGCTGCCGCTCCTGGGTCTGGACACCGCCAGGGCTCGAGGATGTCGATGGCAGTTGTGCCCTGCTGGCCTCGACGCCGGCACCCCGGCCTTCGCCGCAACGCATCACCGGTCTGGCCAGCGATATCGCGGCACAGATCGAGGCCGCCAGCGAACGGCCGCCCAGCGCCCGCGAGATCGCCGCCCTTCGCGCCACCCGGCCCGGCCCGCACTGACAGGCAAGCCGTTTCCGGGACAATTAAGTCGATCCCGAAGACAATTCTTTTACCTACAACAGGCATGATGTCCCTCAACACCCTGGCAGTGACACCAAAGAGAGACGTTTCATGGCCGTCATCAGCAAGCTGAACAGCCTCCTGGATCTGGCCAAGGAGCGATCAAGCGATCGCCGCCGCACCCTGCTGCGCGAAGTCACCGACATGTTCTTCGACGCGCCCCCGGAGCGCGACACGCCGGTGTCGCAGGAATTCGACGATGTGCTCAGCGCCCTGGCCGAACAGACAGCGCAGGGCGCCCGCGCCGAGCTGGCGGAACGCTTCGCCGATGCGCCGCTGGCGCCGCGCGGCGTATTGCTCAAGCTGGCCCGTGACGCGATTGAGGTCGCTGGACCGATCCTGGCGCGCTCCACCGCCCTGAGCGAGGCGGAACTGCTCTCGATCGCCGAACAGGGCGCCCAGCCCCAGCTCAAGGCAATTTCCCAGCGCGAGGAAGTGTCCGAACGCCTGTCCGACACCATTGTCCGCCGCGGCGATGACGAGACGGTGGCGGTGCTGGTCCGCAATGAGGGTGCGCGCCTGTCACGCGAAAGCTTTGAATCAGTCAGCGAGCGGGCCGAACGGTCCAAGGTGCTGCAGGCGCCGCTCGTGACCCGCAAGGACACGCCGGCCGATTTGCTCGGCGACTTGATGCTGACGGTGGAAAATCAGTTGCGCGATCATATCCTGGAACGCTTTGACGGCATGGAGCCGGCCGTGGTCGAACAGGCGCTCGCCGCCTCGCACGCACGCCTCAGCCAGCGCATGGAACAGGACCGCGACGTGCAGGAGGCGGAGAAATTCGTCCGCGGCATGGCGGTGCGTAAAATGCTCGATGGCAGCCTGCTGGCGCGGCTGTTGCGCGAGCGCGGAATGACCCGTTTCCACGTCGCCTTTGCCGAAATGACCGGCGTTGACCGCGTCGCGGCCCGCCGCGCCATCGAACAGGACTGCATCGACCCGCTGGCGCTGATCTGCCGCTCGGCCGGCTTCGACAAGGCGCTGTTCGTGACCCTGGCCGTGCTGCGCAGCAATGCCACCGAAGACGCCTTCCGCGATGCGCGCGAACTCGGCCAGATCTATGACCGCGTCACGCCGGAAGATGCCGCCCGCGCCATGCGATTCTGGCGCATGCGCCGCGACATCGCCGCCTAGGGCGGGACCCGCCCGCCTCCATTCCCGGTCAGCTTCACCGGCTCTGTCTGCTAGCCTGCCACGCAGTTGACGTGAGGAGTTCCAGCATGACCGACCCGCTTGCCCGCTTCATTCGCCTGTCCGACGCCCTGCGCGAAGGCCGCCCGCGGCCCGACCGGCAGGCCGCGGCCTTTACTGCGGCGGCGCTGGTTCATGCCGAAGGCCAGGAAGCGGAACTGGTCGCGGCCTGCCAGGCCCGCCATGACGCCCTGGAAACGGCACTGGGCGGGTTTCGCGCGCCCAATGGCTCCATGCGCTGGGTCTATGCTGCCATGCTGGCCGCACACAATGTCGCGGTCGACAATTTCCTCGGCGCGCGCGACGCGCTGCGGCAGGCACGGGCGGCGTCGAACACCGGCTCGCTCCACGCGGGCGGCTCGCGCGCCGCGCTGATCCTCAGTTTCGGCGATGCCACACCGCAAGCCGTCGACGCCTTCTTCGAAATGAAGCGCACGCTGCGCCCGCCCTGGTGGCGCGCCAATACCGCGATCACCGACACTTTCGCCGCCGCGCATGTGCTGGCCGGCAGCCATCCGGCCGCCGTTCTGGCTGCGCGCGCTCATGCAGAGGCCGTGTTTGGTGCCGACCGGCAGGCCCGCGGCCATCGCCGCGACGGCGCGCGTCAGTGTGTATTGCTGGAGCAATCACCGGAACAGATGCTGGTCCGCTTCCATCAGCTCGAGGAGGCGCGCCGCGCCGAGCCGGGCCTGCGCGGCCGCAGTGATCGCGCCATGGCGATGGACTGGGCCGCTGCCGGCCGCACGCCGGCCGATCTGGCAGAAATCGCGCGCGTCATGGCTGCCATGCCGAAAGCGTCGACATCGGTGGGCCATGGCCGCACCCGGCTGGCCGCGCTGATCGCCTTCAATGACCATGAGCGGGACCCGGCCCGCAGCGCCAATGCCCTGGCCGCTGTCATCGCAGCCCAGGCCGCGATGATCGCCGCCGCCTCTGCGGCCACCATTGCCGCCACATCAGCATCCAGCTAGGTGTTCGCCTCCGGCGGCGAGAACAATTCGGCGCCCTGCTCCAGATAGATCGAGCTCGACGGGAAGGCGAAATCGGTTCCGGCTTCCTCGACGATCGTCTTGATCGTGAAGGCGAGGTCTTCCTTCAACCTCAGCCATTCGCCCCAATTTGTCGTCCGGGTGAAGCAATAGAGCATGAAATCGATCGAGGACGGGCCGAAACTGTCGACCCGCATGAAGGTCGAGACTTCCGGCGCCTGGGCGTAGTCGGGATGGCTGGTGACATAGTCGAGCACGCGGTCGCGAATGGCCTTGAGCTGTTCGACCGTGGTGTCGTAGCGCACGCCGATAATCCAGTAGGTCCGGCGATGGGTCATGCGGGAGAAATTCGTCACCGCATTGTCGGACAGTTTTGAATTGGGGACATAGACCGGCCCCTTGTCGAAGCGGCGCACCAGGGTGGAGCGGAAATTGATCTCCTCCACCGTGCCCTCGACGACGCCATCGACCTTGATCCAGTCGCCGGGCAAAAAGCGCTTCTCGGCCAGGATCAAAAGGCCGGCGATCAGATTCTTGAACAAATCCTGCGCCCCCAGCCCAACGGCAACGCCGAACAGGCCGAGCCCGGCGATGATGCCGCCAACCGGGATATTCCAGATCTGCAGCACGGCCGCGGCGCCGATAATGACAAACAGGATCCGCATCGCCTTGGTGAGCCAGTCGAGCATCACCGGCGTGAGCGCATTCTCGAGCGCCCGCATCAGATGCATGAGGGGATCGACCGCATTGTGCAGCGCCCAGAAAATCGCGACCGCCACCAGCGAGGGGATGATCCGGTCGACATCGGCAATGGCCGTGCTGCCGGTTCCTGCCTCGAGGATATTCATGGCGAAGAACAGGGCGACAATAACCGGCACGAGTTTGAGCGGCCCGGTCAGCGCCTCGACAATGGCGTCATCGACACCATTTTCGGTCTTTTGCGCCATGCGTTTGAGCAGGGCGACAATCGTCCTCGCGAGGATGGAGCGCAGGGTGATGCCGAGCAGGAGAATGATTACGGCGCTGACGCCGTGACCGACGCTGACGCCGAGAAACGAAGTCTGCCAGACCGCGACGATCTGGGTCCACAATTCGCCCGACTGGGCGAGAAAGCCGGTCTCGTCCTGCAGCCGCATCAGGAGGCCCTTTCGCGCACGCGGTGGAATTTGACGTTGGGGAATTTCTCCTCGGAATAGGAGACTTCCCAATTGCTCTTGGCGAGGAAGACCGGATTGCCGTCAATATCGAGCGCCATGGCGGATTTGTGCCGCTCGGCGAAGGCGTCGAGCTCCGCCTCGCTGCCGCCGAGCCAGCGTGCGGTCTCGTAGGGTGCCGGCTCGAAGGTGACCTCGAGTCCGTATTCCGCCGCGACGCGTTCGCGCATCACATCGATCTGCAGCGAGCCGACCGCGCCGACGATGAAATCGCCGCCGAGCACCGGACGGAACAGCTGGGTGACACCCTCCTCGGCCAGGCTTTCCAGCGCCTTCTTGAGGTGTTTCGCCTTGAGCGGATCGGCCAGACGGGCGCGGCGCAGGATTTCCGGCGCGAAATTCGGGATGCCGGAAAAACGCAGCTTGCCGCTCTCCGACAGGCTGTCGCCAACGCGCAGCGTGCCGTGATTGGGAACCCCCATCACATCGCCGGCGAAGGCCTCGTCGGCAATCTCGCGGTCCTGGGCGAAGAAGAGGATCGGCGAGGAGACGGTGAGCTGTTTGCCGGTCTCGGTCTTGAGCTTCATGCCGCGGCGGAACTTGCCCGAGCACAGGCGCACAAAGGCAACGCGGTCGCGGTGATTGGCGTCCATATTCGCCTGCACCTTGAAGACGAAGCCGGACACTTCCTTGTCGCCGGGCTGCATGAAGGTCTGCTCGCCATTGATCTGCACCTTCATCGGTGCCGGTCCGGGGATCTTGTCGGCCAGCCCGTCGAGCAATTCACGCACGCCGAAACCGCGCAGGGCCGAGCCGAAGAAGACCGGCGTCATATGGCCTTCCAAGAAGCTTTGCGGATTGAAGGCCGGGCAAAGCTCGCGCGCCACTTCGGCGCCGTCGCGAGCCTCCTCGATCTCTTCATCGGTGAGCAATTCGCGGATTTCCGGGCCATCAAGCGCCAAGCGTTCCGATGCCGCCTCGCGATCATGTTCGACGCCGGGGCGCTGATACAGCACCAGTTCATCGGTCACCAGATCGACCACGCCCTTGAAACGCTGGCCGGACCCGACCGGCCATTGCATCGGCACGGCATCAAGCGCCAGCTTGTCCTGGATGTCCTGCAGCAGATCGACCGGGTCGAGCGCCTCGCGGTCCATCTTGTTGATCAGGGTGACGATCGGGATATCGCGCAGGCGGCAGACCTCGACCAGTTTCAGGGTCCGCGGCTCAACACCCTTGGCGGCGTCGAGCACCATGATGGCGCTGTCGGCAGCTGTCAGCGTGCGATAGGTATCCTCGGAGAAGTCTTCATGACCGGGCGTATCAAGCAGGTTGAACAACAGGCCGCGATGCTCGAACGTCATCACCGAGGCGGACACGGAAATCCCGCGCTCCTGCTCGATTTTCATCCAGTCGGATCGTGTCCGGCGGTTCTCGCCGCGCGCGCGCACCTGTCCGGCCATGCGGATCGCGCCGGCTGCGAGCAACATGGTCTCGGTCAGCGTCGTCTTCCCGGCATCAGGGTGTGAGATAATGGCGAAGCTGCGGCGACGCGCCCATTCCGGCGCATCAATCGTCGGAGAAGTCATGAACTGGCCCGCTGAGAGTGCAAGCCCCGAACTAGCGCGATCAGTGGGCGCTGTGCAAGTTTTCCGTCACCCGGTTCCAGACTTCTTCATTGATCAATGCCGGGTCGAGTTCGCCATTCGTCTGGCGCTTCCACAGATAGGTCAGGATCAGCATCGGCACATTGGCGAAGCGCAATCCGACATCGTCCGGCCCGCGGGCATTGTCGGGGCGAACACCCAGCAGAGCATTGGCTCCAGGAGCGCGATAGGCGATCAGCGCCGCCAGGTGCCGGGTCCGGTCCGGTTTGTTCGTCGCCATCATCGGATCGACGAACAGCGCCTCACGCAGCAACAGGGTCAGATGGCCGGTCGTCAGGGTCTCGAACTGGGAAGGCGGCAAGGGAATCGTGCCGTCCTGCAGCACAGCCTCCAGATCGCCCAGGTCGAATACGGCTTCGTTGAACAAGAATAACATCGCAACCCCCGCGAACCCTTCCATTCCAACTCGCCCGATCCTAGCGGCGGATCGTTAAAAATCCGCCACCGGCTCGGTCAGGAAATGCCGCCCCGCCCGGTCCTCGATCTCGATGACCCAGATATCCGGATCATCACCGGCGCGGCGCTGGCAATAGGCATCCACCTCCGCTTCGGGAACCGGGCCCTGGCGATAGCGCGTCCAGACCCGTTCACCATTTTCGTCCCGCGCCGGCACAAACAACACAGCCTGGCCGCCCAGGTCTGCAACCTTGACCAGCACCGCGCCCGCATCTTCGTCTCCGTGGCGAATCACATAGGCCGCCGCCAGACCCGATTCAGCCCGTCGCAACAAGGCATCGACCCAGATTTTCGTCTTTAATTGAATCATTTTCATTGCTGGCAGCCGAATTGCTTAATAACGTATTAACGGGGTAAGGGAGCGTTCTATGTTGGTACGAGTTGCGTTGGTTGCGATGGCACTTTGTGCGTCGGCAGCAAGTCAGGCATTTGCGCAGGGGAATCAGAACGATCCTGCAATGGCCAGTCTGGACCAGAATGGCAGCGAAAGCACCCGGATCGAAGAGCGCACGCTCGCCGATCTCGAGACCGGGATGGATGCCTTCGTCCTGTCCTCCAGCCAGTCACGCACCCGCATCCGTTTCTACCTGCCCCCCAATACCTACAGCTCGGAAGCCTGGCTGCGCCTCGCAGCGCGCCCGGCCAGCGATCATTCCAATGGCCGCATCCTCGTCGCCATCAATGGTGGCGAGCCGATCGTGATCCGGCCGCAACCGCGTTCGCTGGAAGCCCGCTTCGCCCTGTTTTCCGCCGACATCCTGCCCGGCGAAAACACGCTGGAAGTTTCCTATAGTGTCGACAGCGCCACCACCGGCTGGATCGTCGATGCCCGGCGTTCGCAATTGCGCCTGACCCTGGAACAGGACAGCCCGATTGCCTCGCTGGACGAGCTGGAACTGGCCCTCTCGGCCGATTTCGCCGCGCCGCGCCGCATCGCCCTGATCACAGATATCAGCCGCGAGCGCGCAACGCTGGAAAGCCTCGTCGCCCAGGGCGTGGCCCTGCGGGCCGGCAATGTGCCGCTGTTCGGCGGCGATGAGGCCAATGCCGATCTGGTGATCCGCATCGCCGAAAATGACCGTCTCGACGGCGAAGACCGCGCCATCCTGCGCTCCGGTGACCGCAGCCAGGGACCGGAGATCGCCTTCGGCGCCGGCGAGACGCCGCGCCTGGTCGTCACCGGCCGCAATATCGATGAAGCCGTCGCCGCCGGCCGCCTGTTCGCGGCGCGCTCCTTCGCCGGCTATGGCCGCAGCTTCGTGGCTGCCGATGCGATCACGGCCGAACGCCTCGGCCGCCCGCAGGTCCGCGATGCCCGCCTGCTGAGCCGCAATGCCGATCTGCGCACCTTTGCCGCCTCCGGCCTGCCCTTCAGTGCCGACCAGGGTTCACGTACGGCGGTGCAGTTCACCACCCGCACCCGCGCCGACCGTTTCGGCGCCCTCTCGGTGCTGGCCCGCAGCGCCCTGGTCAGCGGCGAAGCCTGGCTCTATGCCTGGTATGGCGAGGAAAACGACCACGCCCCGGCCAACCACAATCTGCTGATCATCGGACCGGACAGCACCGGCGTCGACGCCATGAGCCGCAATGCGCCAGCCGAGTTCGGCGCCGCCATGCGCGCGGCCGAGCGCAGCCGCGGTCAACGCGGCCTGATGCGCCTGGCGGCCGCGGCCTATGCCGATGAGAGCGCCCCGGCGGCGACGCCCGAGGACAGCACCAGCATCGGTGTCGCCTCGCTGTTCAGTGACCCGCAACAGACCGGCCGCTGGATCGGCACCCTGACCTCGCCGGAAATGTCCTCGTTTGAATCGGCCGGCCGCAGCCTGGCCCGCTCCAATCTCTGGCACGCCCTTGAAGGCCGGGCCGCAGTGTGGAGCGTGCGCGGTGTCACCCCGCTCGATTACAGCGTGACGTCGCCGGGCCTGCGCGAGCGGGTCCAGGAGTTCGCGCTCGACCACACACGCGATGCCGCCTTCATGCTGTTCGGTGTCGCCTTCATCATGCTGATCCGCGGTATCTGGCGCCGCCGCCGCGTTCACGCGTCGTAAAACTTGCCGTGCTAGTGTCATTTCCTCGGATGTTCGGGGAATTGAGATGCGCCGCGCCTGTCACGCCATGGCCCTGGGCCTGTTTGTCCTCACCGGCGCTGCCGGAGCCCAGAACGCCGACTTGATCTATGGCGAACGGACAGCGGCACTGGCGATGGACAGCCATTGCGGCCTGTTTACCGACCGCCAGCGCGCCGCCCTCGATGCCGCCCGGCTGCAGGCACGCGGTGCCTTGCTGCGCAGCGGGATCACCCCGGCACAGATCCGAGATTATGGCGCCGAATTCGCCAGCGAAGCGCGCGAACTCGCCTGCGATTCCGAGGCCGTGCTGGCGATGCGGGCCCGGGTATTGACCGCGTTCGAGGGCTATCTGCGCGTCCCCAACATGACCTTCCCCGGCACGGCCTTCTCCTGGCTGGCCGACCGCCAGATTCTCACCGATCAACCGGTCTGGGCCCTCGTCCAGGATACCGGCCGCATCCGCGCGGGCGTCAGCCGCGTCGATGGCGATATCCGCTTTACCATCGCCCTGCCGGATGGCGGCGACTATATCTCGGCCATTCTGGTGATGCGCCATACCGAGCGCGCGCCTGATCTCTATGACCCGACCATGAGTGGCATGTTTCCCGGCCCCGCCAATGCCAGCTGGGCCCGATGGACACCGCCCGACTATGCGCGCCGGATGGTGTGGGCCAGTGACCAGATAAGCGGGCCAGCCGCCGATGCCCTCGCCGGCAGCGCGCAAGGGCATGTGTTCCGCTTCCCGCTCGCGGTGGTGCAACACCTCGATGCGCTCGACCCGCGCGAGACGGCCCGGATCGATTTCATGAATCGCAATGGCGAACGGATAACGTCGGAATATTTCGAGATCGGCGACTTTGCGGCGGCGGTCGCTTTCCTGCGCGCAGCCATTGACGAAAACACCCCGATCGAACTGCCCGAAAGCTGACGGTTCAGGCCGCACCGGCCGTGGCCGCAAGCGTCTGGGATGCCTCCTGGGCACGTTCGATCTGCTGATGCACGTCGAGCCGGTGCAGCGTGTCCACCTGGCCCATCGCCTGTTCCAGAACGGGCAGGGTGACGGTGATCGTGGTGCCGACGCCCTTGGCGCTGGCAATCGACATTGCACCGCCATGCAGCCCCGCCAGCGCCCGCACAAGGGACAGGCCAAGCCCGGTACCGCGCGTATCGACTTCGCGCGCACTCGCAGCCTGGCGATAGGGCTGGCCGAGCCGGGCGGCTTCCTGCGGATCGATGCCGACGCCGCTATCGCCCACCGCCAGGACCAGATCGGACCCGGAGGCCCGGGCCATCACCACGACGGCGCCGCCTTCCGGCGTGAATTTCACGGCGTTGGAGAGAAGGTTGAGCATGATCTGGCGCAGCGCCTTGCGGTCGGCATTGACGCGGATCGGCTGCTCACCGGCCTCGACCGTCAGGCTCAGCCCGGCTTCCTCGGCCTGCAGCCGCATCATCTTGACGCTCAGCCCGACCACTTCGGAAATGTCGAAGCTCTCGCGCGACAATTCATAGCTGTCGGCCTCGATCTTCGACATGTCGAGCACATCGCCGATCAATTCCATCAGGTGCTGGCCGCTCTCATGGATCAGGTCGGCATATTCGGCATAACGCGCCGGCATCGGGCCAAACAGGCGTGCCTTCATGACATCGGAGAAGCCGATGATCGCATTGAGCGGTGTGCGCAGCTCGTGACTGACCGAGGCGAGGAATTGCGATTTCGCGCGGGCCTCTTCCAGCGCCAGCGCGCGGGCCTCTTCTGCCTCGCGCAGGGCATTCTCGGTCTCGGCGCTGTGATCGCGCGCAATCACCGCCACCGACCCGCCGGCAATCGGACGGGCGTCGAGGCGGACGCGTTCGGCATGGCCCTTCGCGCCACGAACGCTGAGAAATTCGGACAGCGGACGCGTCGCGGCGCGGCGGCCGGCACCGGCCAGCTCGGCGCGATCCTCGTCCTCGAAGCCGAGATCGGCAACGGGCAGATTGTTCAGTTCGCGCGGCAGGCCGGGCGATAATTCGCGCACGCCCCGGGAGACGGCGAGAATATTGCCGTCGGCGTCACAGGCCAGCAGCGCTGCCGGCGCCGCATCAAAGGCCCGGCCGCGCACGCGGCCATGTTCGGCCTCACGGCTGGCGGCGTCATTGGCGCGGATTGACCGGATGGCGGCGCAGGCGAACCCATAGGCCACGACCAGCACGACACCGAGCACGAAGGGAAGATGGTATTCGACCGCGATCAATTGCGGCTGCACGAAAGCGGTCAGCTGCATGCCGGTCACGATCAGGGCCGCCAGGCCCGACATGGCACCGGCCTTGACGATGGCCTCGCGATCACCACCCGCCGCCGCCATCGCCGGCGCCAGCAGGAAGGCGAGTACGCCGGTGCCGGTGACACCGCCGGCCGTGATGGCAACGATTGCCGCCAGTGCCGTCCACAGCATGGCAAGCACGAAGCGTTCGAATGAACGGTCGAGCCGCGGCGCCAGTACCAGGCCCGCAATCGCAGGGAAGGCAACGCCGAGCAAACCGGCCGCATTGATCCAGGCCGGCCCGTCGAGGATCGGCCAGAGTTGCGGCGCGGCGACAGCCACCGTCGCAATCCAGATCAGATTGGCAACGGGTCCGCCCCGGCGGGCAATCCAAGCAGCGATATCTCGTTTTGGTTTTTGCATCTTTTCCTGTTGCGACTCAGCGCAAACCCTTGCCTGCAATCTTTGCCTCCGGCGTTAACAAATGCTGAATCTTAAACTTTGCCCGTTTACCGTTTGGAGCTGGAAAGCCTGTCTCTGATCTGTGCATTTCCGGACTTGGAGACCGGGGCTGTCCGGGGCACACTGTCAGCTCCCAGGGTTATGGAGGCTAGACCCATGTTGATATCCATCCTCGCAGCGCTTGCATTGACTACCGCGCTCCAGGACGAGGGGCAGGACGACAGCACGATGGCGCGCGCTCCGGTGCTGCAACTCGACGCCGTCGAGACGCCGGCTGCCGATCCGGTCCGCGCCGCCGCGGGCGATTACGCTGCGTATCATGGCGTCGTCGCCGACCTGCGCTCCGCCCCGATCGGCTCGGGCGAGGACCTCGACTCGGCGATGGACCGGCTGACCGCCTTTTATGTTCATGATCGCCTGGTGCGCGCCTGGATCGCCTACACGGCAATGATCGCCGCCCAGCACCCGGAATATCTCGATGATGTCCGCGAGCTCGCCGATTATTATGGCGAACAGGCCGCGATGTCCGGCCTGCTCTATGATCCCACCTATGCGATCAGCTTCACCCATGCCGATACCGCCGAGGCCTCGGTGGTCGACGCGCTCGAGCGTGACAGTGCAGGCATCCGCGAGGTTTCCGACCGCTACCGCGCCGCCGCCTATGACCTGCAATCCACCCGCTGGGCCCAGGCGCGTTCCGGCAATCGGCGCGACCGCCTCTCCGCCCTCGAGAATGCCGGCTCGGGACCGAGCGTGCCGCTGAGCAATGAATTCCTGCTCTCGCTCGACACGGGTCTGGACGGCGTCGTCCCGGCCTCGGCGCTTTACGAGCACCCGGAAATTGCGCGCATGGGCGCCTATACGACGCCGCAACTCTCCCTGACCGTGGGCGACGCGGCGGTGGATCCTGACCGCGATCGCATCGGGCGCATCCTGTCGGTCGCTGCACTGCAGGCGATCTCCAATGACCCGACCCAGTCGAGCGAGCTGGTCAATGCCCTGCTCTCGGATCCGGTCGTGGAACGTTGCCTGACCTGGGCGCGTCTGGACCTGCAACAATGCGTCGCCGCCGGGCATTTCAAGTATGAGGACAGTTTCTGCATCGCCGAACATGCCCTGCTCGATGTCAGCCGCTGCCTCGGCGTCTCTGCCGCGACAGGGACGGACTGACCGTAGGCCGTGCGCACGGCGCAAAGGTTAACGAAAAGTGTACCGATCAGGGACAACATCAAATTTTAGATAAAAATAATGCTTCAGTTTCGCACGCTGTTTTCGCTAAACCCCGTAATCGCGTGCAATAGCTGAAAACCTGACCTAGCCTCGATCCTGCAACTGATGTCGGTACGCCCGGCAACGGTGTTGGTATGAGGTTTGGTGATGATGTTCTTTCTGCGCGCTGCTTTCTGGCTGGCCATTGTGTCGGTGTTTGTCCCCCGTGATTTCGCGGGTGAAGGCTTCGCCTTGCAGTTCAACACGGCGTCCACCCAGATTGATGCCGGCGAAGCCGTCAGTGACTGGTGTCTCGACCGCGAAGCGATCTGCGAGGCCGGCGCCGAGGCGATGCAGCTTGGCGGCTTCCTTGCCGGTTTTGCTGCCAACCGGATCGAAGCGGCCATCGATGAACGCGAGATGGCGAATTCCTGAACCGCGCGCGGCCCTGACCGCATCTGCGCCTTGATCCTGTCCGCAGCGCGCCTTAACTCGCTGGGATGACCCAAAGCTCAATCCAAGCCGAAATCGAAGATCTGGTCGAGGAATTCGACCTGCTGGACGACTGGGAACAGCGCTATCGCTACCTGATCGACATGGGTAAGGCCCTGCCCGCCCTGCCCGAGGCGGAGCGCACCGAGGACAGCCGCGTCAAAGGCTGTGTCAGCCAGGTCTGGCTGATCGTGGAGCCCGGCGAGAATGATTGTCTCGAATTCCGCGCCGACAGCGACGCCCACATCGTGCGCGGCCTCGCGGCCCTGCTGCTGCGCCTGTATTCGGGGCGCAGCCGGGAGGAGATCCTGTCGGTTGATGCGCGCGAGGTGCTGACCCGGATCGGCTTGTCGGAACATCTCTCGCCGCAGCGCTCCAACGGCCTCAATTCAATGATCGGGCGGATCCGCACAGCGGCCGGCGCCTAGGGCGTCATGCCGTAATGCCGGGCCAATTGCTGCAGCGCCAGTTTCAGCACGGTCCGGCCTGAGCGCTGCGCCCAGCCAAAGCGGCGCTCGATGGCGCTGATCCCCTCCCCGCGGATGCATACCGCCATCAGGACCGGCTCCAGCCCGGTGCCGACAGCCGCCAGCGCATCCATGACCCTATCCTTGGCCGCGATCGCCGCCAGCGGCGCCGCGTCGGGCCCGCCGCGCCAGCCTTTCTGACGGGCGGGCGCGTTCAGCTCCCAGTTGCGCGTCGTCTGCTGGTGCAGGCTGGAGCGGGCATGATCGGCGCAGAAGCGCTCGGCCGCAGCCAGCTCGACCCGGTCGAGATGCGCCGTCCAGCGCCCGAGCGTGCCTTCGCGGGTATTCACCTGCACCGGCTGCAGCCGCCCGTCCTGGCCGAGAATGGATGTCGCGGCCATGGCGCGGTGCTGGCTGGCGAACGCACCGCCCTGCCCGCGCCGCAACGCCGCCCGGCCCGCCTTGCCCAGACCGACCTGATCGCCAACCTGGTGCAACAGGCCGCTGGCCAGGGCCTGGCGCACTTGCGCCGCATCAAGGCGCGCCAGCGGCCGGCGGCGGCGGTCACCGCCGGGATAGACGGCGAAGCCGCCTCCTGCTTCGCGGCAGGGCTTGAGCGCCGCTCCTTCGCGCGCCAGACAACGCAGCCAGCGCGGCAGGTCTGGTGACGGCGCCGGCATCACTCCGGCTCGCCCGGCTGCGGCGCGGACCGCAAACAGGCCTCCAGCGCGTCCATCGACTGGTCAAAGCCGCGATCATCACGCCGGTCCTCGATCCGGTGGCAGGCATGGGCGGCCGTCGAGCGGTCGCGGCCAAAGGCCTGGGCGACCCGGGACAGCGACAGTTCAAAGGCGATATGGGCGAGATACATGGCGGCCTGGCGGGCGAAGGCGGCCTCGCGCGAGCGGCGCGTCGGGGCCTCGAGTTCGTCCGGCGGGACGCCAAAAGCATAGGCAACAGCACTCTGGGCCAGACGGGCCCGGGCGACATCATCGTTCGCCCTTGAAATTTCTTGCGTCATCTTGCGCTCCCGGTCTTCACGAACCGGGACGCCCTTTCCGTCGTCCCGGCCCGCCCATGCTAGGAGGGCCACACCCAGGTGGGGATAATATTCCTAAAACTGTAGCATGGGAAGGCCGCGCAACCCATGCGTGTTGCGCGGCCAGTCCGAGTATTAATTGATTGAAATTCTAGGCGGAAAAATAAGCGATGATCAGAACGATGGCGAGGAGCGCACTGGTCCAGATCGCAAGCATCCCACTGGGGATATCTCTGCTCAGAGCACCCATAGGACTGAATACCTGATACAGCCGGCCACCGATTCCGCTCATCAAACGGCCCCAGCTATTGCCCGCCGCCGCCGAGAGCCGATCGAGCATCAGCCAGGCCCAGCGCGCCAGCCCATCGCCGAAGCGGCGGTAGAGCCAGTCCGTGTCCAGATTGACCGAGCGCTTCTCCTCCGGATAGGCGCCGAGCTTGAGCAGCAGGGCGAAGGCGAAGATCGCCCCGATCAACAGCTGCATCTGCCCGACGACATGGTCGAAGGCATAGGGCTGGTAGATCGCGTTCTGATACGGCAGCAAGTCATAGAGCTTGCCGTAATTGACCCCGAGATAGATGCACAGCAAGGCCCCCAGCCCCATCGCCATCAGCATGTTGACCGGCGCCTCGCGGACCCGGTGGCCACGGTCATGACTGAAGAAGGCGAAGAAGGGGATCTTGATGCCCGAGTGTTCCAGCACCCCGGCCGAGGCGAAGACGAGGGCGATCCAGACCAGCCATTGCCCGTCCTGGGCCACGGCCGCCAGGATCATCGACTTGGCGACGAAACCGGAAAACAGCGGGAAGGCCGAAATCGAGGCCGAGCCGACAAGACAGAACACCGCCGTTGCCGGCATGGACTTGAACAATCCGCCGAGCTCGGACGCCTTGACCGTGCCAACCCGCATCAGGACCGCGCCCATGCTCATGAACAACAGGCCCTTGTAGAGGATGTGGACAAAGGCGTGCGCGGCGGCACCATTGATCGCCAGTTCGGTACCGATGCCGATCCCCACGACCATGAAGCCGAGCTGGTTGTTGAGCGAATAGGCCAGCACCTTGCGCAGGTCGTTTTCGACCACGGCGAAGAAGACCGGGAAGATCGTCATGATGGCGCCGATATAGATCAGGCTGTCCTCGCCCGCGAAGCCGCGCGCCAGGGCATAGACCGCCATCTTGGTGGTGAAGGCCGAAAGGATCACCGTGCCGACCACCGTCGCCTTGGGATAAGCGTCCTGCAGCCAGTTGTGCAGGAAGGGGAAGGCGCACTTGATGCCGAAGGCGATGAAGATCAGGAAGCCACCCGGCGTGTCGAGACCGATATGCTCGAAGGCCCAGCTGCCGGTCTCGCCGGCATGGATGACGGCGCCGGTCAGCAGCAGCACGCCCGACAACACGTGGATCGCCAGATAGCGCAGGCCGGCCTTGGTCGCCGCCTTGTTGCGCGCGCTCCAGATCAGGAAGACCGAAGAGATCGCGGTCACTTCCCAGAACAGGAACAGCGTCATCAGATCGCCGGCGAAGACAGCGCCGAGCGCGCCGCCGGCATAGATCAGTCCGGCCGCGTCGGTAACGCGATCCTTCTCATGCAGGCCGTACAGCCCGTTGAGAAAGGCCGCGATGATGAAGATCAGGCCCCAGATACGGCTGAGTGGGTCATAGCGCAGGGTTTCAAGCGTGAATCCGCCGAACTCGATAATCCCGTAACTCCCGATATCGAGCGAATACCAGCACAGCCCGGCCAGGACCGGCGCCACCAGCGCCAGCACCTTGCGGACCATATTGTTCGGGACGACGGCCGCGATCAGCCCGGCAATGATGATCGGCAGGGCGGGCGAAATATTGCCGAACAGCTCACTCATCGCCAGCCTCCCCGTCCCAGTAATTCTCCTCGCGGCCGAGGAAGCGGCGGATAATGAACCAGCCCCCCATCACGGCCAGCACGAAGCTGCCGAAGCCGGTCAGGGCGTAAAAGCCCGGCGTCTGGGCGAATTCCAGATATTCATGGCGATGATGGAAGAAATCGATCGCGCCCAGCCCGATCGCCAGCAGCCCGAACACCCAGACCAGGCTGGAAGTGAACCAGTTCGATTCCAGCCACAGAAACGGTCGCGCGAGCGGATGGATGAGATCGTCTTTTTTGCTCGATTTCTGGCTCATAGGGCTGTCTCGACAATCGCGACCGGTTCAAACACAGGCAGGAGATAATCCCGCAGCGGGCCGATCAGGAAGAACAGGATGATGACGCCGGCCGCCGTGATCACCGGCGGCAGGATCACCAGCATCGGCGCCGGCTTTTTCAGCCGTGTCTCTTCGGGCGGCTCGAAATACCCGCGCGCCGACAGCGGCAGCAGGTAGGCGATATTGAGCAGGGATGATGCAATCAGCGCTGCCGCCAGAATGACATGGCCGGACTCGAATGTGCCCTGGAGCAGGAAAAGTTTCGGCCACATGCCCGCCAGTGGCGGCAGGCCGATGATCGACAGCGCCCCGATGGTATAGGCGCCGAACAGCCAAGGCATGTGCCGGCCGAGACCGCGCATCTGCGAGATATTGGTCTTCTTGGTCGCGGTATAGATCGCACCGGCGCTCATGAAGAGCGTGATCTTGGCCCAGGCGTGCATCACGATCTGCAGCGCCCCGCCCAGCATGGCCAGGGGCGAGCCGAGCATCACCGCCAAGGTGACATAGGAGAGCTGACTGATCGTCGAGAAGGCAAGCCGGGCTTTGAGATTATCCTTGGTCCAGGCGATCATCGAGGCCAGCACGATGGAGCCGGCCGCGATCCAGGCCAGCGGCAGCGAGGTCGGTGTCGCCACGATCAGAGCCGGTCCGAAGATATAGACACCGACCTTCAGCATCGCGAACACGCCCGCCTTCACAACCGCCACCGCGTGCAGGAAGGCGGAAACCGGCGTCGGGGCGACCATGGCATTGGGCAGCCAGGGGTGGACCGGCATCAGCGCGGCCTTGCCGATACCGAAGGCGAACATCACCAGCAATATGCCGGCAATCAATGGCGTCGCCTCGTTGAGCGCCAGCAATCCGCCGGCAACGAAATCGGTCGATCCGGCAATGAATTGCGTCGCGATGACGGCCGGCAGCAACAGGCCGATCGAGGTGCCCAGCAGGATGGTCAGATAGATCCGGCCGCCGCGCCGTGCCGCCGCATCGCCCTTGTGGGTGACGAGCGGATAGGTCGACAGCGTGAGCACTTCGTAGAAGACGAACATCGTCAACAGATTGCCCGACAGCGCCACGCCCATGGCGGCGGCGATGGCGATGCAGAAACAGACATAGAAACGCGTCTGGTTCTTCTCGTTATTGCCGCGCATATAGCCGATGGAATACAGCGAATTGATCAGCCACAGCCCGCTCGCCACGGCCGCGAACAGCGCGCCGAGCGGCTCGAGCGTGAAGCGCAGTTCCAGACCCGGCGCGATCGAGGCCAGGATCAGGGTCGGATGGTCCGGCGCGATCTCGACCAGATAGGCGATATTGAGCGCCAGCAGGACGCCGGCGACGAGGGTTGCGCCCTCGCGGAAATTCGGGCGCGAGCCCAGCAGTGCGACCATGACGCCGCCCAGCGACGGAATCGCCAGGGCCAGTGCCAGGGCAAGTTCGGGAGTCCACATGGTCTAGCGCCCTCCCATCATGGCTTCCGCGGCCGTCCGCGCCAGATAGACGAGCGGGGCGGCGTTGAAGAAGAAATAGACATTGGCAATGGCCAGGATCGACATCGGCACCACGGCCGCCCAGGGCGCCATGGTCGTCTTCATCGCCTTGCCCTGGTGGCTCGGCGGCTCCTGCATCCAGATCGCCATCAGCATGCGGCCGACATAGACCAGCGCCAGCAGCGAGGAGAGGATCAGCGCCGCCACAGCCCACCACCAGTCACGGTCGAGCGCGGCCAGGATCAGATACCATTTCGAGGTGAAGCCGACCGTCAGCGGCACGCCGACCAGCGACAGGCCGGCAATGGTGAAGGCGCTGGCGGACACCGGCATGGTGCGGCCAAGCCCGTTGAGGCTGTCCATGCTGCGCACCCCGAATTTGAGGGCGAAGGCACCGAGCGCCATGAACAGCGCCCCCTTCATCATCGCGTGGTTCATCAGGTGCAGCATGCCGGCCGACAGGCCCGCCTGGGTGCCGATGCCGAGACCGAGCATCATGTAGCCGACCTGGGCGACCGATGAATAGGCCAGCACCCGGCGCGGGTCGTTCTGGAAAATCGCCTGCACCGAGGCGACGATCATGCCGACCGTGCCGAGCACGGCGAAGATCCAGGTAAAGGAGATCGCCACAAAGCTGACTTCCGGGTGGAAGACCGAGAATACGAAGCGGATCAGGACGTAGAAGGCCACTTTCGTCGCGGTCGAGGCGAGGAAGGCGGTGACGAAATTCGGCGCGAAGGCGTAGGCATTGGGCAGCCAGACATGCAGCGGGAACATCGCCGCCTTCAGGCCGAGCCCGACCACGATGAAGGCGAAGGCCGCCTCGGTGACCCTTGTATGGCCATTCTCCGCCAGCACGCGGGCGATATCGGCCATGTTGAGCGTGCCGGTCGCCATGTAGAGGAAGCCGACGCCGATCACGAAGAAGGTCGCGCCGATCGTGCCGAGAATGAGGTAGTTGTACGAGGCCGTCAGCGCCCGGCGATCCTTGCCGCCGCCCATTGCCACGAGGGCGTAGGTCGCGAGCGAGGAGACTTCCAGGAAGACGAAGACATTGAAGGCATCGCCGGTAATGGTGACGCCGAGCAGGCCGGTGAAGCAGACCAGGAAGGCGGCATAGAACATCGCCCGCTTGCCCGGCTCGATCTCGTCGGCCACGGTTGGCAGGGCGTAGATCGTGCACAGCAGGCCAACCAGGCCAACCAGCAGCAGGATCGGGACGTTCAGCGCATCAACGCGATACTCGATCCCGAGCGGCGGCGCCCAGCCGCCGAGATGATAGCTGATCACGCCCGCCGACGAGATCTCGCCCATCAGGACCAGGGCCAGGATCGCAACCGCGATCACCGCAAGCAGGGACACGCCCCAGGCCAGACGGCCATTGGGCATCAGGGCCGCGACCGGTGCGAGGATCAGCGGCACCACGACCAGCAGCACGGGCGCATGCGCGGCGATGGCCGCGGGCAGAAGATGAGCCAGAAATTCCATCAGCCGGCGGCTCCTGTCTCACGCGAATAGTCGGCAGTATTCAAGGCATCATCCTCAATCACCCCATAGGCCTCGCGGATGCGGACCACCAGGGCCAGCCCGACCGACAGGGTCGCGACGCCAACCACGATGGCGGTCAGGATCAGCACGTGCGGCAGGGGGTTGGCATAGATCACCGCCTCGGCGGCATGACCGGCTGCAGCAGCCCCGTGTTCAACAACCGCAGCACCGTGATCGCCGGCGTCCGGCGCATGGTGCTCGGCCACGATCGGCGGCTGGCCACCGAACACCTTGGCCATATTGATGTAGAACAGGCAGACCGAGGTCTGGAACAGCGACAGGCCGACCAGGCGCTTGACCAGATTGCCGGTCGCAAACACGACATACAGCCCCGTCATCATCAGGATCAGGATCGGGATGTAGTTGAAACGTTCGAGCAGCATATCGAGCATTTTACCAGTCCTCGTCCGCAATATCGGGGATCCGCCCTGCGAAGGCGTAGAACACCGACAGCATCACCGAAGAGACCGTCAGCAACACCCCGATCTCGACCAGCATGATGCCGTAATGCTGCCCGGTGTGATGGCCCTGGTCGGGATGCAGGGCGTCATAGTCGAGGAAATTCAGCGCTTCGCCGGCACCGTCCATCAACATCGCGGCAACACCGACACCGGCATAGAGCAGTACGCCCAAGGCCGCGCCATAGCGGATCGCCACCGGCGGCACGGCGCGCTGGGCCTCGTCGATTCCGAAGATCAGCGCGTAGAGGATGACCGCGACGGCGAGGATGACGCCGGCCTGGAAGCCGCCGCCCGGGCCGAAATCACCATGAAATTGCACGTAAAAGCCGAACACCACGATCACCGGGATCAGCAGTTTGGAAACGACACTCAGGATCAGATGTGGATTCACGACGCCGCCTTTCCCTTCTTGCTCTTCGCCTTGGGCTCACGGCGCCGGGTCCCGAAACCCAGCAGCAGGACAACACCGAGACCGGCGGTGAAGATCACCATGGTCTCGCCGAGCGTGTCATAGCCGCGATAGCTGGCCAGCACGGCGGTGACGATATTGGGCACCGCGATGTCCTCGGGGGTGCGCTCGAGATATTGCCGCCCGACATAGGAATTGGCCGGAGATTCAGCATCGCCATAGACCGGCATGTCGGGCACGGCGTACAGCAGCGCCGCCCCGGCGGTCACCACGACAGCGAGCGCCGCCCAGTGCCGCGACGCCTTGGTCGGCTCGCTCTCGCGCGCGGTCAGCAGCATCGCGCCGAGCAGCAGCACGGTCGAGATACCGGCGCCGACGGCCGCTTCGGTGAAGGCGACATCGACCGCATCCAGCGAGACGAACCAGGCCGCCGAGAGCAGGCTGTAGACGCCCATCAGCATCACGATCGCGAACAGATTGCGCAGCCGGACAATCGCGATCCCGACCGCAAACAACATCGCCATCAGGGCATAGTCGAGATATTGGGTGAGATCGCTCATGCCTGCCCCTCCTCCTGCCCGCGTTCACGCGGATGCTTCGGCTTGAAGTGGGCCAGGTCCGGCTTGTGCCCCGCCCGGTGCGCCGCATTGGCGACAGCATGGGTCGCCGTCGGGCTGGTCAGGAAGAGCAGCAACGCCACCAGGGCCAGCTTGGCCACGGTCTGCCAGTCACCCGCCTGGAAGATCAGCCCCATGATGATGAGTTCGGCGCCGAGCGTGTCGGTGACGCCGGCCGCATGCATCCGGGTGTAGAAATCCGGCAGGCGGATGACGCCGATGGCGCCGGCAAGCACGAAAACGAGCCCGACCGACATCGAGGCGACACTGATCGCAAACAGGAGATGGTGTCCGATTTCAGCCAGGGTCATCAATCATCCTCCCCGTCGATGGCGCGGCGCAAGGACATCTGCGCCAGGGCAATATCGAGCGAGCGGTAGCGGAAGAATTTCAGGATCGCGATGGTCGAGACGAAATTGATCAGGGCGTAGAGCATGGCGATGTCGATCGCATCCTGGCGCCCGGAGATCGCGCTGAAGACCAGCAGGAACAGGATCGTCTTGGTGCCAAAGGAATTGGCCGCCAGCACGCGGTCATACAGTGTCGGCCCGGCAAACAGGCGCGCCAGCATGATCGCCATCGCGCCGGCCATGCCGAGCGCAATGATGAAATTGAACAGACCCATTACAGAACCTTCCGCTTGCCATCAGACGCAATGTCGGACCGGCTGCCCATCTCGGCGAAACCGGCCGGATCGGTGAAGCTGGTGTCGAGCGCATGGACCAGGAATCCGTCCTCCTCGACATCGATCGTCACCGTGCCCGGCGTCAGCGTGATTGAATTGGCGAAGACGGCATGGCCGAGGCCGGAGCGCTGCTCGGCCGGCACACGCACCAGGCGCGGCTCGACATCAATGGCCGGCTTCATCACCAGGCGCAATACGGCGAAATTGGCCGCCAGGATCTCGCCGCCGAGCCAGATCCAGTAGGGCACCAGCGACCAGGCCGGCAGCAGCGGCACCGTCTCGCGGTCGAGGATGCGCATACGCGCCGCCAGGGCGACCGCGCCGATCACGCTCAGGATACCGAAACCGATCACCAGCGGGTAATCACCGGACAGCGTGTACTGGCCCGACAAGGTCAGCCAGAGCAGGACAAGTATGACCGTCAAACCGACGCCGTAAGTCATGGAAACTCCCCGCACGTATTCGCCTGAACCTCGGCTTTTAACCCGACATACCGGCCTTGGCCAGACAAGCCGGGCGGCAAGCGCAGATGATCGCTACCGCAGGAGGCGGCAGGCGGTTTCACGTCAGGGGTGAGTTGCGGCAGCGGGCCTTGAAAATGCCGCTCAGCGGCGCTCGGCATCCTCGAAGGTGAGGTTCCAGTAGCGCAGCACAGTCTGGGCCTTTTCCACAGACAGACTGTCATAGACCTTGCGCGCAGGCTCGACCGAATCGTCCTGGGCCGGGCGCCCGAGACCGGTCCAGAGTCCCTGGAAACTGGTCCATTTGAGACCGGTCGCCTTGCACAGGATCGCCAGCGGCTCGCCGGCCATATCGTCGATCATGCGCAGCAGCAGACGTTTGTGGATCGCGGCCAGTGTCGCGATTTCCGACACGAGCTCTTGCTGCGCCCCTTCGACGCAGAAGGCGTCGATTGCCCCCTCCAGCGAACCATAGGGGCTCAGCCCGGCGGCCTCGCGATTGCGCTGGCGGCGGTCGATATAGCGCAGCACCCGCGTCACCAGCGGATCGTCCCAGCCCTCCTTCGAGACCATCGGGAAAATGTCCTCGGTCGAATCGATCAGAATGGTGCGGTCGACGGCGAAGCGCTCGAGAATCTGGAAACGTTCGGCATGTTCACAGTCCCAGAACAGGCGGAAGGCCTGGGCCGGGCGCAATTCCTCGCGGCGGATCAGCAGGGCCGCATAGCGCACCTCGTCCTGGGCCGCGCCGACCAGACGGTCGACGGTCGGTGCGGCCAGCGCCGTGGTCTTGTTCTTGAGAACGCATTCCACCACCGGCGGCTCACCCGCCGAGACCAGCGCGGCCGAGATGATCTCGCTGATATTCTCACGCCGCGCGATCGCCATGCGATGCTGCAGCGTTCCCGCCTGCACGATCTCGAGCAGGTCAAAATCGGTCAGGGCGCGGGAATCCTCGAGAATCGGTTCGGCGACCTCGTACTCGTCGCAGGCCAGCACGCGCAGCAGGCGGCCGGGCGCCTCGACCAGCCCCGCCAGACGGCGGGCGCAGCGCTGGCGCACCGTGACATCAGAGGCCTTGAGAATATCGAACAGCAGGTCGGCAACGATCCAGCGCTCGCGCGGCGTCAGGCGGCTCGAAGGCAGGCCGACAATATCGGCCAGCCGACGCGCCAGCACATCCCGCGCGCGGCGCGGGGCTTCGTGTATCAATTCCAAGGGTTCGGCGTTCGCCATCCCGGCCGGTCCAGTCCATTCAGTTCATGCCGCCAGCATGGCCCGCTCTTGTTAATGAATGGTGCGTTCGCCCGCCGGTCCGGCCATCGGCGGCACAAGGCCGGTCCGCTTGACTTTGCCCGGGCAAAGGCTGAGATTCACGGCATGAACGCGATCCATCACCGGCTTCCGACATCTTACAGGGCATGCCCCATCGCGGGCATCTGACCCTCGGCCCGGTCGCGTCGCGCCCCGGTCGAGGGGTATAGCTCGCCCTGAGCATTGCGCCGTCCGCAATGCCGACAGCGCAGCCCGATACGCGACACAATTCCCCAATCTCAATTTTGACCGCGGCGGCACCGGAGGTGCGCCGGCGGTCAGGCTTTATGACGAGGTCAGCCCATGGCTCCCGCTACCAGACGAAAACTCAAACCGGCGATCACCCTGACTCGTTCCGATCATGAACGCTTGTGGCGACTGGCCGAATCCCTGCCCGACAGCGCCGCCAATGTCGCCGATCCGCTGCTGGCCGAACTCGACCGCGCCCGCATCGTCGCTGACAACAAGATCGCAGCCAAGGTCGTGCGCATGGGCTCCAGCCTGTGCTTCACCAGCGAACTCGGCGACGAAAAGCACGTCACGCTGGTCTACCCCGGCGAAGCCGATATCGAAGCCGGCAAGGTCTCGATCCTGACGCCGATCGGGGCTGCCCTGATCGGTCTGTCGGCCGGCCAGACCATCGACTGGGCCGCCCGCGACGGCCGCGTTCGCCGCCTCACGGTGAACAGCGTCACCCAGCCCGGCGATGCCGCCAAGGCCAAGGTATCCCACGCATTGCAGCCGTAAGCGGACGGCAGGAGGGGGGCGCCGGTGATCAAAGAACGCCGCCGGCTGACGCCGCTTATCCCCGCCATCCAACAATTTTCCCACGTCATCCCGGCGAAGGCCGGGACCTCGACATGGCAGGGTCGGAGCCCGGTCGTTCGAGGTCCTGACTGGCG
>NZ_JBLXIK010000006.1:0-165364 GCF_048269565.1 Maricaulis sp.
AGAACCGGTCAGGTTCTCGATGTCGCGCAGCCTGTCGCCTTCGGCATGGCCGCCAGAGTTGTCGCCGCCGCGCCACAGACGCACATCAATCCCGGCATCCGAGGCTGAATAGTCTGCCGTGTCTACGCCGATATCGCCGTACAGGGTGTCCGCACCCGCTCCACCGATCAGGGTGTCATTGCCGATCCCGGCAACCAGGATGTCGTCGCCGGCAGCGCCATCCAGGACGTTGTTCGCGCTATTGCCACGGATCGTGTTGTCGAGGGCGTTCCCCGTTCCGTTGGCGCCGTCGCCGGTATTGAAGGTCGAGTAGCTGATGTCATCGATGACAAACCCCTGATTTTCGCCGCCGGCCCCGTCATTTGGGGCGCCTGATGCACTGCCGCGGAAGAAGACGGTGGCTGCCTGATTGGCTTCCTGGGCCGTATCATGGTCCTGACCCAGGTGGAATTCGGTGTAATTCTCGAATGTCGTGGTCGAGCCAACCCATTCGCCATCGACATAGATGTCGATGACATCATTGTCGGAACCATCCACGAAGCGGAGGATGAGCGAGATTTCGTATTCCCTCGTGTTGTCCAGCCCTTCGACAATGGTCCGGTTCCCGGTAAAGGCGGTGAAGTCGTTGTCGACATCGCCGGTTTCCCAGTTCACGCCGTCAGCCATCGGTTCCGAGGTCGCGATCCGCAGTCCGCCGGCAGTATTCTCGAGGACCATGAAGTTCACGCGGTCGGTGCCGGCGGCATTGCCGAAGTCCAGCTCAAGCCGAGAGTTGTCGCCGGGTGCAAAGGCTTTGACCTTGAAGGTCATCTGCATGCTGTCGGCGCCTGCCGTGGTCGAAGACTCCCCGGCAGATACAGCCAGTTGCGGCGCATAGGGTCCGCCAAAATGGCCCTGGGAGGGATCACTGGAAATGCGCAGGGCCTGATCGCTGCCATCCAGGATGATTTCCTGGTCAGTCGCACCTGCGACGGCCCAGTCATTCTCGCCATCGGTGATCGCGCCAAGGTCGAAATCCTCGAAATCCTCGGTATTCGAGGCGGCATCGCTGAGGGTGAGGTTCAACGTTTCCGCTCCAAGTGTGTGGTCGGATGAAACCGTCACGGTTTCGGTCGTCACAGAGAGCGATTGCGAGTCGACCGCGATGCCGCCGGTCACATCAATATTGGTGAACCAGGCGTAGCGGTTTCCGCCAACGTTGGAGTCAATGATATTGCTCTCGGTGTTGCGCACTTCCGTGAAAATCGCATCACCGGCTTCATCATAGACCGTCATCGCAACGGCAAGCGTACCATCGCCGGCATCGAAGAAAGTGTGTTCGAACGTATACCAGCCGCTCTCGGTCACCGTGCCATGATTAGGCAGGGTATCGAGATCCTCACGTGGATCGAAATTGGAATTATTGTCCGCCCCAACCAGCATCTGCCCGGTCGAGGTGTCCATCGCGACGTGGAAAATGAAGTCTTGGAGATGATTGCCGGATTGGTCGTTGGCGGCGACGGAGAAGTCGAAGCCTTCACCTGTCGCCATACCGGTGTCCAGATAGATCTTGATCTGGGTCGAATAGCCATCGCCGAAATCGGACCGGTAGGCCCCCAGTCGCGCAAAGGGGGCGCCACTGCCGTCTTGCTGGAAGATGGCGTGCTGGGAGCCATCGGCTGACTGGATGCCATTGGTCCCCGATGCAACGACGCTGACGCTGCCAGCCCAGCCATTGCTGCCATCGAACCAGCCATCAGAGCCGGATTCAAAACCCTGCCGGTAATCCTCGAGCTGACCACCATTGATGTTTATGCCGTGCTCGATGTCCCAGACCACCGCCGCAATGTGTGCCGCCTTGTGGCCCGAGGCGCCGTCATAATAGGGGCGGTCGCCATAGGTCTGGCCGAGCGTGCTGCGCGGCTCGGCAACCAGATCGCCAATCCCGTCACCGGTGACGTCGACATTGTCGGCCGGGTCGACGCTGCCGAAGCGCGATGCGATCGGGCTGTCTCCGAGATTGCCGAGGATATTGTCGTGGAAGGTCTGGCCCGGCGCGGGGGCGCCTCCGCGATCCTTGGCGATGTCGAGGATAGGCGGATTGCCGGCATCGAGATACTCGACATAGGCATTGGCCAGTTCGACAAAGAGCTTGTTCACGGCCAGGGCGAGCTGGCCCATCGTGGTCGCACCGCTCTGCAATGTCGCGAAATAGTCCGGGAACTCGGAGAGGACATTGACGAACTCTCCCGCCGTGGCGACCGGTGTGTTGTCCTGATAATTACCCCCGACGCTCGAAAGCGATGGGAACGTTACATAAGCGGCATCGAGCTCTGTCCAAGCGTCGATGAAATCCTGAGCGGTAGTAAACGACATTACGCTTCCCCCTGAAAACCGAATGAGCCGGCCGTCAGGCGGTCCGCCCGCGACCCTGTTCTCGAGCGAACCTCAGGTAGTGTGAGGAGTCAATAATTTATTAACGGTTTCGCGTTGCGGTCGTCTGGCGCTGTCCTGTCGAGTCCGGGCTATCGCTATGGCGCCCCCGTGAGTGCAACCTTATGTATCTTGTTGGTTTTCTGGGTGGGGCTCAGTCGGCTGCAGGATGGTCAGGCCGCGCCTCGACGTGCTGAATGAAAGTTTTACGTATATGGCCCATCCCCCCGCGGGAGGGGGCGGGTGCCGGGCGGTGCGCGTTCAGTGCGCCAGTGCCAGTGAGCGCCACTGCAAGAGGCTTGGCCCGGATTGAACCGCGCGCCAGGTGTAGGGCGCCTCCGACCAGGGGAGTATCCAGGGCGTCTCGTTGTCCAGGACCAGATCCGTGTCCTCAAGCCGGACGATGAGGACAGCATGGTGCCCGGTTGCCTCGGAGTAAGCCGTGGCAATCGCCAGCGCTTCGGCCGGCAAGCCGGCGCGGATCAGCGCGGCACGCTTCTCGAGCGCGTAGTCTTCGCAATCCCCGTAGGCCTGGCCAGTGGTCCCGGTGGCGGCGCTGAGCGGCATCGCCCAGCGCTCGGCCATGCCGTAGAGCTCCTGGTCAGAGCGCCAACGCAGTGCGCGGTTGACCTGACGGTTCACTGTTTCGAGCAGGGCCATGGTCTCGGGGTTCGCAGCCAGACGCTGAGTCTGTGCTTGAGGATCTGAGGTTTCCGTGTGTGCAGCGGGCACAGCTTCAGGAGCGAGACCAGCGGCCCGTTCTGCCTGTGCGCCAGGTGCCGGCAATCTTTTTCCATGTGAGGCCGGCCCGGGTTCGCGTCCGCCCGTTGGTGCCTGCAAGCCGGTCGCGTCGGCGGTTGCGGCATCAATGCTGGCGCTGCCGCAGGCCTCGGGGGTTTCTTGGCACAACATCAGTGCGCCCTCGGGGGGTGTGACCAGCCCTGCAAGCATCATCGGGCCTGCATTGGTCGATCCGGTCGTGGTGCAGGCGGTGCCCAGGCCTGCGATGGCGCAGACCGCCAGTCCGAGGACCACGCGGCGCATTCGTTCAAATACAAAGTAAACAATCACCAGAACCACTCCAATTTGAATTTGGAGTTGTTCTAATTCTGCGCAATTTCTATATAACTAAATTACATGGTTAATCGTGATTAGTGTTATTTACTGGTAATCCCCTCCACTTTATTTTAAGTCAAATTCGTGGCGACCCGGAAAGAACTTGTTTACGATCGGGGACCGGGAGTGTTGCTGGCTATTTCCCTGCCGGTCGCCTAGCTAGTGAGGGCAGCCTCGGAGCCTCAGCGTGATTATTTCAAGCCTCAGACAGATTTTCCGCGGCCGCGCGCCCGCATCCATAGCGGGGGTGGTCTATGCTATCGGCGACATCCACGGACGCCGGGATTTGTTGTTGGCGCTGTTGGAGAAGATCGCGGCCGATGACCCGCATGCGGCATCCGATCTGATCTTTCTCGGGGACTATATTGATCGTGGGCCTGACTCGGCCGGTGTCATCGATGTGCTCCTGTCCGATCCGAGGATTGCGGCACGCCGACCGGTTTTCCTGAAGGGAAATCACGAAGCCACGCTTCTGGCCTTCATGGAGGACGCAGAACATGGCCCTGCCTGGAGCCGGTTCGGAGGCGCTGATACGCTGGTTTCCTACGAAGTGCGTCCGCCCCGGGGTGTTGCTGGTGATCCCGCGGCCTGGGAGGGCGTTCGCAGCCAGCTCAACAATGTACTACCGGCGGCACATCTGCAGTTCTTGAACGGGTTGGTCTTGTTTGAAGAACGTGGGGACTACTTCTTTGTCCATGCAGGTATAGACCCCAATCGGCCGGTGAAAGCGCAGGGCGAGGCCGAGTATCTGTGGATTCGGGACGAGTTTCTGCAGGACGAGCGTCGGCTCAGTCACGTCATCGTACATGGCCATACGCCGGAACCGGAGCCTGTCGCGAACCGCCGGCGTGTGGGCACCGATACCGGCGCCTACGCTTCCGGTCGCCTCACTGCAGCACGGATCGACAGCGCTGGCGTCAGATTTCTGTCTACCTGAAAAGCCGGGCGAGCGCCTTGCCTTGTGCCCGGTTGCGGCGAACGTGCCGCGCTTGAGCGGATAGCGCGTGCGCGTTAAACGGCGTGTCCGGGCCTGTCCTTTCCGGATCGGCTCTGTCAGGGTTCTGCGGTGATCTATCCTGCACATCCCGCTTCGTGGTGAGATATGACTAGCTCGGCGATATCCTATGCTCCGCTGTTCCGGGTTGATCCGGGCCTGAGCCTGTCGCTGCAGGAACAGATCCGGCGGCGGGTGATGGAGGCGATCGCGGCTGACCTGTTTCCGGCCGGGCGAAAACTGCCATCTTCACGCAAGCTGGCGACCGTTCTCGGTGTGTCGCGGAACACGGTCTTTCTCGCCTATCAGCAATTGATCGCGGAAGGCCATCTCGAAGCGCGCCAGCGCTCGGGCATCTATGTCGCCGAGGCGACAGCCCCGGATCGGCGGATGTCGCTGATCGCCGGCCGGGAAGGCGTTGATGACGGCGCCGAAGCGACGCGATTCCTGCGCGGGGTGCGTCCGCCGACGCTCGGCTACAAATGCCCTCCGGACTGGCAGAAATACCGCTTCCCCTTCATCGAGGGGCGCTATGACAAGACCTTGTTCCCGATCGCCGAGTGGCGTGAATCCAGCCGGTTGGCGCTGGCGGTCAACGAGGTCGAGGACTGGTCGATCGACAATGGCGAGGTCGACGATCCGGCCCTGATCGAGGAAATCCGCACCAAATTATTGCCGCGGCGCGGCATCCGCGCCCGCTCGGATGAATTGCTGATTACGGTTGGCGAGCAGCAGGCCTTTTTTCTGGTCGCGCAGCTATTCGCCAACTCCGAGGCCCGCATTGCCCTTGAGGAGCCTGGCCTGCCGGACCTGCGCGAGCTGTTCGGCATGTATGGTGCCCGCCTGCACCACCAGCCGGTCGATGATGAGGGGCTGGTGGTCGATGAGCGCCTGCGGGGCAATGACATCGTCTATGTCTCCCCCAGCCGCCAGCGTCCGACCGGGGTGACCATGTCGATGCAGCGGCGCGAAGCGCTGCTGGCCGAGGCGGCCAAGCAGGACTTCCTCATCCTTGAGGATGATTTCGAGTGCGAGATGAACTATCTCGGCGATGCGGTGCCGGCGCTGCGCAGCCTCGATGAGCACGGCCGCGTGATTTATGTGGCCAGCCTGTCCAAGGTCCTGGCACCGGGCGTGCGCCTCGGTTTCATGGTCGCACCGGCGGCGGTGATCAATGAGGCACGGCGGCTGCGCGATCTGACGACTCGGCGCCCATCCCCCAACAACCAGCGTGCTGCCGCCTTCTTCCTGTCGCTCGGGCATTATGATGCCATGCTGCGGCGTCTGCGGCAGGTCAGCGAGGAGCGTCTGATCGCCCTGCGCGATGCACTCAACCACTATCGCCCGTCCTCCATCGCCATCGCGCCCGTAGAGGGGGGCACGACCTACTGGGTGCGGGGCCCGGAAAACCTCGACGCCAGTACCCTCGTGCAGGCGGCAGAGGCCCGCGGCATCCTGATCGAGCCGGCCGAGGCCTGGTTTGCCTTGCCGGATCGGCCCAAAAACATGTTCCGGCTCGGCGTCACCGGCTTGCCTGTCAGCGAGATCAGGCCGGGGATCAAGGCTTTGTCCGAAGTGATGCGCGAGCTTGACCAGGCCGGACACGCCCAGCCGTCACCGGTCAGGTCGGACTGGTTGTCGGAGCCGGAATTGCGGGCGCAAATGTCCGAGGCGACCCTGCTGTACAATACGGTCTATGGTGAACCGTGCACGATTGAGCTCAATGCGGATGGCAGCATGTCGGGCCGCGCCGGCTATGGCGGCGAAGACCAGGATAGCGGCCGCTGGTGGATCGAAAATGACAAATGGTACCGCCAATGGCGCAACTGGGCCTTTGGCGAAGCGCTGGGCTTTCATATCCGCATCGCCGGTGATCGCTTGTCCTGGCTGGATGATGAGGGTCGCGTTGTCGACAGCGCCGTGCTGAGCAACCCCGCGTGATTCCTGAATTTCTAAACGGGTCCAAAGACCAGTCCTGCTCGGGCAAACTGGCCCCATAGATTGCCGGAATCTGGCTCTAAGGCAGGTTCATCCCCCTGCTATGGTCATTAGGACGCAGACGGATCATGCCTCCAGCACCCGGTCCGCTGCAGCATCGGGGATGATTTGATGTCAGTACTTTCCATTGCCGCCATCCAGGTGGATGCAGCCACCGAAGGAAATCTCGACCTGGTCGAGCAGGAAATCCGTTCGGTCGCCAAGCGTTTTCCGTGGGTCGTCATGGTGGCTCTCGGAGAACTGGTCATTCATGGCGCCAGCCTCGCCCGGGCCGAGCCCGCTGGCGGGGAGACCGAGCAGCGTCTGCAGGCGTTGGCGCGGGAAACCGGATTGTGGATCATCCCGGGCTCGCTCTATGAGCGCCGGGATGACGTCGTGTTCAATACAACGCCGGTCATCAACCCCGACGGCGAAATTGTCGGGCGCTTCGACAAGCTCTTTCCATTCCTGCCCTATGAACAGGGTGTGGCCTCGGGCGTCGACTATCCGGTTTTCGACATTCCCGGCATCGGCACCATCGGTGTGGCGATCTGTTTCGACATGTGGTTCCCGGAGGCCATCCGGACCCTGTGCGCCAAAGGTGCCGAGGTCATCATTCTTCCGACCATGACCAATACGGTTGATCGCGATGTCGAGCTATCAATCGCTCGCGCCAATGCGGCGATCAACCAGTGCTATTTCGTCGACATCAATGTTGCGGGCGCGCAGGGCAATGGGCGCTCCATCGTCTATGGGCCGGGCGGCGAACTGCTGCACGAAGCCGGCGCTGGCCGTGAGGTGATGGCCTTTGAACTCGATCTGGAACACGTGCGGCGCTGCCGCGATCGTGGCTGGAACGGGCTCGGTCAGATTCTGAAGAGCTATCGCGACGCACCGGTCCGGTACCCGCTGCATGCGGACCCGGCCGCACGTCAAGCCAGCATGAAGCATTTGGGCCCGCTCGCCATGCCGCAACGACAGGGTGGAGCAACGGGGGCAGCCAATGAGGGGGAGGGCCGGACATCAAAACCACGGCTCTCGATTATCGAGTGAGGGGACCGGCCTGGACCGGATCGCGACAGGACTCCGCATCTGCGGACAGTACAGGGTGATATCATGACCAATACAGCCAACAGAATTTCACGCGCGTCCATGATGGCCGTGCTGCTCGGCGGCACGGCGCTGGCGACGCTGGGCTTCGCGCCGGCCTATGCCCAGGATGAGCAGGCCGACAGCCGCCGCGAGACGATCACGGTGACTGCGACGCGGCGTGAAGAGACCGTCTCCGATGTTCCCTACAACATCTCAGCCGTGGGCGGGGCCGATATCGAGCGCGGCAATATCGTCGACGAAGCAGAGCTTTTGCGTTCCATCCCGGGCATTGCCGTGGTTGATCGCGGCGCGCGCAACTCGGGCACGCTGAATGCCGCCCGCATCCGCGGCCTCGCCGTCGACGGTAATGGTCTCGGCGACTATGCGGTCTCGTCGGTGGCGTCGGTCTCGACCTATATCAATGACACGCCGGTCTTTGCCGGCTTTACCCTGCGCGATCTCGACCGGGTCGAGGTTCTGCGCGGGCCACAGGGCACGCTCTATGGTTCGGGCTCCCTCGGGGGCACCATCCGCTACATCACGCGTGATCCAGATTTCGGTGAAGTGAACGGCTATATCAGCGGTTCGACCTCGCATGTCGAGGGCTCCGAAGGCTGGGGCTATGGTGTCGATGGCGTTCTGAACCTGCCGCTTGGTGACCGCGCGGCACTGCGCCTGGTCGGAAGCTTCGGCGATTATCCGGGCATCACCGACTATGTGAATGTCTATCAACTCGACGGCAATGGCGCGCCAGTCGCGCCCAATGGCATTCTCGACCCGGCCGCGTCCTACACCTCGGTCGAAGATGCCGACACTGTCGAAACCTGGATGGGCCGTGCCACTTTCCTTTGGGAGCCGACCGACACCTTCTCGCTGCGCCTGGTGCATGCGCGTCAGTCTGATGATGTTGGCGGGCGCCGCCAGCAGACCGTTGGCCAGGACGGTTACGGCAATACCTATGGCGATTACGAGAATGGTTCGATCCAGCTCGAGCCGTCCTCGCGCGACATCAATATGAGCTCGCTCGAGATGGAGATGGATCTCGGCTTTGCGACCCTGACGTCATCGACCTCGCACTATGACCACAATGGCGACAGCACCAGCGAGAACACCGGTTTCTATGCACAGGCCGGCTGGCTTGGTTTTTATTACAACTACCCGCGCCCGATGGCTTCGGCCGTGCGGACCTATGCTGATGAGGCTGTGGTCCAGGAAGTGCGGCTTGTGACGGATAATGGAGGCAATTTCGACTATGTCGTCGGCGCCTTCTATCGGCAGCAACAGATTGAATCGACGCAGGCCAGCTATCTGCGTGGCTTCAAGCAGTGGTGGGATACGCTGCTGCCCTTCGCGGCCGGCGCTGTCTCCGGTGATCAGGACTGGGCCTACCGCCGGACCGAGAATTTCACCGAAACGGCACTGTTCGGTGAGTTGACTTGGCACGCCAGCGAAACCCTCGACCTGACATTCGGTGCCCGCTATTTCGACAATGAATCCGACAATGACACCTTCATGGCCCTGCCTCTCTGGGCAGGTCTCTTCCCGGACGTGAATGCCGATTTCTCCTCCTCCGAGGATGACGTGTTGTTCAAGTTCAACATGGCCTGGCGCTTCAGCGATGAAGATATGCTCTACGCCACGATTTCCGAGGGCTATCGCCGCGGCGGATCGAATGCGGTTCCGCTCTCCGGCACCTATGCAGAGGACCCGCGCTGGCAGCTCTACACGTCTGACTCGGTCGTGAACTACGAGATCGGGTTCAAGGGTGATCGCGGTGACTTCCGCTATGATGTCAGCGTCTTCTACGTTGACTGGACCGATCCGCAATTCAACACGGCGTCGACCAATTGGGGCTTCTTCGCGGTGCAGAATGGCAGCGAAGCCCGCTCGATGGGGCTGGAGGCCTCGATTGATGGCTTCATCGGCAATGACTGGCACTACTCGCTTGGCTACGCCTATATCAATGCCGAACTCGGGGCCGACTTCTACGCTCCGGACCGTCCGGCGCCGGCCACACCGATCGCCCTCGATGGTGCGATGCTGCCGGGGACGCCAGAGCACCAGCTCAACTGGTCGGTCGACTACACGACGCAGTTTGCCGACTGGTCGTCCTTCACGCGCCTGGACGGCTATTATCAGTCGGAGACCACCAATGCGGTCACGACCTCGCCGACCTTCAATGTGCCGCTCGACGGGTTCGCGATCTGGAACCTGACGACGACATTCTCGCGTGATGCTGTTGACCTGTCCTTCTGGGTGAAGAATCTCACCAATGAGGAAGGCGTCACCGGCGTCTTTACCGAAGCCTATATGGGGACATCGCCGGCCGACGGTTATTACGGCAATGGCAGCAAACAGATGATCTCCCTGCCGAGAACGATTGGCGCGACGCTGCGCTATAACTTCTGATCGGATAGGATGACGGGGCGGCTGTCCGAGTCGGCCGCCCCGTCCCGCTGTCATGGAAACTGTCATCTCCCGTCCCGACCCCAAGACCCGACTGGCTGAAATCGACCGGGCGATGCGCGGCCGCCAGCTCGGGCAGGTCAGGCCCCTGATCGCGGCCCTGCTGCGTGACGAGCCTGGTTTTGTCGACGCCTGGATTGCGGCGGCACGGTTCGAGCAGATGTCCGGTGATCATGCCGCGATGCGGGAGCGTCTGGCCCGGGCGCTTGAGCTGGCGCCGGCAAGTCCGCTCGTGCGTCTGCTCGATGTCGAGGCGCAGGTCCATCTCGGTCAGATCCGCGATGCCATCCTTGCCCTGCAGGCGATGGAAGCCGAGGCCGGTGAGGATGCCGCCTGGCTCAGCCGGCTCAGTGAATCCTATACCCAATGCGGTGCCTTTGAAGCCGCCGAACACTGTGCCAGGCGGGCCATCAGTGTTGCGCCCGACCAACCGGCGATCCGCTATAATTTCGCCTCCGCGCTGATCGCAACCGGCAAGCTGGCCGAATCTGAGCGCGAATTCGACCGCCTGATCGCGCAGACACCGCATGACTACGACGCGTATTACAATCGCGCGACCCTGCGCAAACAGACCGTCGGCGACAATCATGTCGCCGAGATCAAGCGCATGCTGGCGGCGCCGAAGCGGACGCGGATGGGCGAGGTCCAGCTGCAATACGCCCTGGCGCTGGAGCTGGAAAACCTGGGGCAATATCGCGAGAGTTTCGAGGCGCTCGAGCGCGGGGCTGAAGCGCGGCGGGCGATGATGGCCTACCGCGTCGAGGGCGATGTCGAGACCATGGCGCGGATCGAATCCGTGTTCGATGCTGCCTTCTTCGAGCAGGATCGGGCCGGTTGCAATGATGAGGGGCCGGTCTTCGTGCTGGGCCTGCCGCGCAGTGGCACCACCCTGGTTGATCGCATTCTCAGCGCCCATGGCGATATCGAGAGTCTGGGCGAGCTCAATGACTGGCCGCTGGCCCTGACAGCCCTGTGCCGCGACGCGACCAGCAAGCAGGACATGGTCTCGCGCTCGGCCGGACTGGATATGCGTGCGCTCGGCGACACCTATCTTGATCGCACGGCGCAGCGGCGCCAGAGCCAGCCCTGGTTCATCGACAAGACGCCGGCCAATTTCCTCTATATCGGCCTGATCGCTGCGGCCTTGCCCAAGGCCCGCATCATCCATCTTGTCCGCGATCCGATGGACAATGCGCTTGGCATGTACAAGGCGCTGTTCCGGATGGGCTATCCCTTCTCCTATGATTTCTCCGACCTGGCGCAATACATGCGCGCCAAGGATCGTTTGATGGACCATTGGCGCACCGTGTTGCCGGGACGGATACTGGATGTGCGCTACGAGGACATCATCGCCGACCAGGAAGGCCAGACGCGGCGCTTGCTCGAGCATGTTGGGGTCGATTTTGACCCGGCCTGTCTCGATTTCCACACCAATGCGAGCCCGACGGCAACAGCGAGCGCTGCCCAGGTGCGCCAGCCGCTTTATTCTGGCGCGGTCGGCCGCTGGCGGCGCTATGAGCGCGAACTGGCGCCGTTGGCCGCCATGCTCGGAGTGACACCATGATCCGCACCGCGCTCCTGGCGCTGGGGCTGCTGGCCGGGCCGGCAGCGCCGGTGATGGCCCAGACCCTGTTCGCCGATGATTTCCAGGACGGCGATGCTGAGGGCTGGCGCGGTGACGCCGGGCGCGGCGATATCCGGGTCACTGAATATGCCGGCAACTTCTCGCTGCGTCTGCAGCGCGATGCCTGGGTGGCGACGGCGGTTTCGATCGGGGCCGGGCTTGAACTCCGGGTCGCCGCCGATTTCGCCGCCGAGGGCCTGGAGGGGGAGGATTCATGCCGCCTGGAAACCAGTTTCGACGGCCAGACCTGGGCCGAGATCGGCCGGGTCGTGGATGGACAGGATGATGCCGTGAGTCTGACCCCGATCGCCGGCGTTGTTCCGGCCTCCGATACCGATCGCGCCATGCTGCTGCGCCTGCGCGCCGCCGGAAATGCCGGCAATGATACTTGCTGGGCTGACAATATCAGCGTCACGGCAAGCGTGCCGCTCGCGGCACTTCCGGACGATTTGCCGGCGGCCGCCCTGCTGGGAACGGAGCCGCTGGCAGGACCGTGGACGACATCGGTGTTCGCTCCGGGGCCGGGCGACGCGGCGCCGGCGGCCGGTCTGAACGGACGCCTGATCCTGGCGGCGCCTCACCGCGCCGATCATTTCACCTTGCTGCGCGATGAGTTCGATGCCGCCCCGCGCGCGCCGCGGGTCGATGAAGTGCCGGCCTTTGCGATCGATCTGGTCAGCGATGGCCGCGATTTGATTCCGGTCCAGCGCGGCCCGCAACGCGCCGATCATCCCGACTGGGAATGGATCTTCCAGCCGGGCCGCATCTGGGATGGCGGCGACGGCGAGGGCTGGATGCGCGCCGCCCTGCCGGTGGCGCTGCAGGAACGCAATGCCAATTGCGTCCAGAACGGCTTGATGAGTTTCCTCTGGCGCGAGGACGGCACGGTCTCGCAAGCCGTGTTGCAGATGGGCGCCGAGACCTGTGCCTACTTCCAGTTTGATTTGCTGGCGCGTCTGCCTGTGTCATTCTCGGCCGGCGATGCGGCTGTTGGAGAACCGGTGCGCCAGGCCTGGCACGCCGAGCGCGCGGCGCGCCTGCCGCGCAGCTCGATGTCCGATCTGGCGCGGGCCTATCCGCAGATCGACATTGCCGAGATCGGCTCGCTGCTCGAAGTGACACCGGCGAATATGACCGCCTTTGGCTTCGTGGCCGATGGGAGGCTTTACGCCGGCCCGTGCCAGACGCGGCAAGGACCGGATCCCTATTGCGATGTGATGCCGCTGCCATCCTATTCGCTCGCCAAGTCCATGGTCGCCGGGATCGGGCTGATGCGGCTGGAGCAGCTCTATCCGGGGGCGCGCCAGGCGATCATCGCCGATTATGTGCCGCAATGCGCGGCGGAGCGCTGGGGTGATGTCAGTTTCGAACAGGCGCTCGACATGGTGTCGGGGAATTTCACCTCGGACGTCTACGATATAGACGAGGCCTCGGCTGAGACCTGGGATTTCCTCACCGTTGAAACCCACGCCGAAAAGGTCGAGCGCGCCTGTGCCATGCATCCGCGCCGGGCCGAGCCCGGCACCACCTGGGTCTACCACACCACCGATACCTATCTGCTCGGCGTCGCGATGCAGGCCTATCTGCGCCAGCAGAGCGGGCAGGCCGATGCCGATTTCTACGATGCGCTTCTGGTTCCCATCTGGCAGCAGCTGGGCCTGTCGCCACTGGCCATGCAAACCCGCCGCACCCGCGACGCCGAAGCCCAGCCCTTCACGGGCTGGGGCCTGACCTTGCAGGCCGATGATCTGGCCCGCATTGCGCTTTTCCTGCAGGCCGGCGGCGTGATCGATGGCGAAGCCTGGCTCGACACAGATCTGCTTGCAGCTGCCCTGCAGCAAAACCCCGATGATCGCGGCCTCCCGGCCATCGATGACAGCCTGCGCTACCGGGCCGGCTTCTGGGCCTATAATGCCGGCGATTATCTGGGCTGCGACCATGATGTCTGGATCCCGTCCATGTCCGGCTATGGCGGACTGTCCGTCGCGCTGATCCCCAATGGCCAGGTCTATTTCTACGTCAGTGACGGACGCGAGTTCGCCTGGCGCCGGGCCGTTGCCCAATCGAATATCATCCAACCCTTTTGCGAGGCCGTGCCATGAGTGAAGCCATCCAAGCCGACACCCCGCCGCGCGGCCTGCCCAAGGCGCCGCCCAACGGATTGGTCGCTGCCATTCTGCTGGCTTTCCTGGCCACGGCCGGGCTGTTCTACGTCAACATCATGGCGGCGATTGTCGACGGGCTGGTCAGTGGTATCGGCCTTACCGAGGCGCAGGCCGGGCAGATTGGCTCGGTCAACATTTATGGCGCCGCCGCTGGCGCCCTGCTCTCTGTCTTTCTTGTCAAGCGTCTGCCCTGGAAGGCGCTGGCGCTGGTCTGCCTGGTCGTGTTGATCGCCATCGATCTCGGTTCGATCGCCATCGCCAGCTATGACGTCATGTTCCCGGTGCGCCTGATCCATGGCGTGTTCGGCGGCGTGCTGACCGGCACCGGTTTTGCCGTCATCGCCCGCACAGCCAATCCGGACCGCACTTTCGGCATGCTACTCTTCGTGCAATTCGGGCTCGGCGGTCTGGCCGTGATGGTCTTGCCGCCTCTGGCACCGCTCTACGGCACCCAGGCGCTGTTTATTGCCCTGGCGCTGTTCAGCGCCGTGACCCTGGTGATGCTGCCCTTCCTCTCTGCCTATCCGGCCAAGGCCAAGGATACCAAGGCCGATGGCAAGATCCAGTGGACGCCCATGCTTCTGACGCTGCTCGCGATCTTCCTGTTCCAGGCCGCCAATATGGGGCTGCTGGCCTATATCATCCGGCTCGGCCTCGATTACGGGCTCGAGCGCGGCTATGTCTCGCTGGCGCTGGGGCTGGCGACCTGGGTGGCCTTGGCCGGGCCCTTCCTGGTGATGGTGTGCGGTCTGCGTTTCGGGCGCCTGCGTCTGCTCGTCGCGGCGATGGCTCTGACCCTGGTCGGCACCGCCATTTTCCATCTCAGCGGCAATCCGGTCGCCTACATGGTCGCCAATTGCGGCACCGGCATCACCTGGGGCTTTGTCATCGCCTATCTGCTCGGCATGACGGCCGAGTTCGACAAGGCGGGCCAGGCATCCGCCTTTGGCGGTTTCATTTCCAAGCTCGGCCTCGCTTCCGGACCGATGGTTGCCGGCTGGGCGCTGGCCACCGATGGCGGCTTCCCGGGCCTGATCAATCTGGCCCTGGTCGGTCTCGCCGCGAGCGCCGTGGTGATGATCGTCCCGGCGCGCATGCTCGACCGGAAACGCGCCCTGGCCGACGATTGATCTGGTTCGATCTGCCAGATCAAACTGGCCCTATGGCCGGTGCGGCGAAGATCTAAACTGGCCCCAGTTGTTCGAGAGAGGAAATGCCATGTTGGCCACCCTGCCGGCTTGTCCGACCCAGGCCTATATCGGCGGTGATTGGTGCGATGCACAGGATGGCCGCTGTTTCGACGTCACCAATCCGGCGACCGGAGCGGTCATCGCCCGGATCGCTGAGTGTGGAATCACCGAGACCCGCGCCGCAATCGCCGCGGCAAAGACCGCGCAGGCCGGCTGGGCCGCCTTGCCGGCCGGACAGCGCGGCGCGATCCTGCGGCGCTGGCGTGATCTGATGGTGGAGCGTGCCGACGAACTGGCCCTCGTGCTGACGCGCGAGAACGGCAAGCCATTGGCGGAAGCGCGCGGCGAGATCCTGTACGGCTCCTCCTATCTGGAATGGTTTGCCGAAGAGGCGAAGCGCATCTACGGCGAGATCATCCCTTCCGCCTCGGTCAATAACCGCATCCTGGTGACCAAACAGCCTGTTGGTGTTTGCGCCGCGATCACGCCGTGGAACTTCCCGAACGCGATGCTGATGCGCAAGGCCGCGGCGGCGCTCGCCGCCGGTTGCACCATGGTCGCCAAGCCGGCTGCCGAGACCCCGCTCTCGGCCCTGCTCGCGGCGAAGTTGGGCGAGGAGGCTGGCGTTCCGGCCGGCGTATTCAATATCGTCACTTCGGCCCGTGCAGCCGAAGTCGGTGGTGAGCTGACTTCAAGCCCGGATGTGCGCAAGATCACCTTCACCGGCTCCACCGGCGTCGGCCGGCTTCTGTTGCAGCAATCGGCCGCCACGGTGAAGAAGGCCTCGATGGAGCTGGGCGGCAATGCGCCCTTCATCGTGTTTGACGATGCCGATCTCGATGCGGCGGTCGAGGGCGCCATGGCCTCGAAATTCCGCAATGCCGGCCAGACCTGCGTCTGCGCCAATCGCATGTTCGTGCAGGCGGGCATCATGCCGGAATTCGCCAGACGCCTGGCGGAACGCGTTGCGGCGCTGAAAGTCGGCGATGGCGAAATGGCCGGTTGTGAAGTTGGTCCGCTGATCAATGAGGCCGGCCTCGCGAAGACCGAACGCCTGGTGGCCCAGGCGCGCTCGGCTGGAGCCAGGGTTCTGACCGGTGGCGCCAAGCACGCGGCCGGTGAGCTCTTCTATCAGCCCACTGTGATCGAGGGCGTGACGTCGGATATGGCCGTCGCCCAGGAAGAGATTTTCGGGCCGGTGGCACCATTGATCGGCTTCGAGACCGAGGCCGAGGTGATCGCGCTGGCCAATGACACGATTTATGGTCTTGCCGCCTATCTCTTCACCCGCGATCTCGGTCGCGCCTGGCGGGTTGGCGAGGCGCTGGAATACGGCATGGTCGGCATTAATGAGGGCATCATGTCCTCGGCCGCGGCGCCGTTCGGCGGCGTCAAGCAATCGGGCTTTGGCCGCGAAGGTTCGCGCCACGGTCTCGAGGATTATCTCGACACCAAATACATGTTGATGGGAGGACTCTCGGCGTGACCGCCGGAGGAGATGAGACAATGACCAATTCTACACTTTGGGCCGAACGTCAGGCGGCAACGCCGCGCGGTGTCGGCGTCATGCACCCCGTCTTTGCCAAACGCGCCCTGAACGCGGAAATCTGGGACATTGAGGGCGCGCGCTATATCGATTTCGCCGCCGGCATCGCCGTCACCAATACCGGCCACAACCACCCGAAGGTGAAGGCCGCGGTCGCCGAACAGCTCGATAATTTCTCGCATGTCTGCTTCCAGGTCACGCCCTATGAAAGCTATGTGCGCCTGGCTGAACGCCTCAACAAGCTGGCGCCGGGGCCGAGCCCGAAGAAGACGATCTTTCTGAGCACCGGCGCCGAAGCGGTCGAGAATGCCGTCAAGATCGCCCGCGCCGCGACTGGCCGTCCGGCGGTGATCGCCTTTGCCGGCGGTTTCCACGGGCGCACCATGATGGGCATGGCGCTGACCGGCAAGGTCGCGCCCTACAAGCTCGGCTTCGGACCTTTCCCCGGTGAGATCTTCCACGCGCCATTCCCGGCGCCCTATATCGGGATCGAGGAAGCGGACTCCCTGAAGGCGCTGCAGCAGCTCTTCAAGGCCGATGTCGACCCGGCCCGGGTCGCCGCCATCATCATCGAACCCGTCCAGGGCGAGGGCGGTTTCTATGCGGCTTCACCCGCCTTCATGCAGGCACTGCGCGCGGTCTGTGACCAGCACGGCATCTTGATGATCGTCGACGAGATCCAAACCGGTTTCGCCCGTACCGGCCGCATGTTCGCGACCGAATATGCCGAAATCGAACCCGATCTGATGACGATCGCCAAGGCCATGGCTGGCGGCTTCCCGATCTCCGGCGTCATCGGCAAGGCGGAGATCATGGACGCCCCGGCGCCCGGCGGCCTGGGTGGCACCTATGGCGGCTCGCCGCTGGGCTGTGCCGCCGGTCTGGCGGTACTCGATGTCATCGCCGAGGAAGGCCTGTGCGAACGCGCCATCGAGATCGGGCAGCGCATTGTGAGACGCTGCGAGGCGATGCGTCAGTCTGATACGGGAATTGGCGATATCCGAACGCTCGGTGCGATGACGGCGATCGAGCTGGTCGAGGATGGCGATGCCGCCCGCCCCGATCCGGCCCGCACCGCGCGGATCGTTGCCGAGGCGCGCCAGCGCGGGCTATTGCTACTCTCTTGCGGCGTGCGCGGCAATGTCATCCGCTTCCTCTCGCCGCTGACGATCGGTTTCGACACGCTCGATGAAGGGCTGGATGTGCTGGAGGAGGCCGTGAAGGCCTCCGCCTAGCATACCGGCAGCGCGGTCAGGTCAGAATCGCTGGTAGGAGAGATCACCGGTACCGCGCTGGCCCATATTCATGCCCGGTGCATCGGGTTTGAACATGCCCAGGCACCAGGTTTCATTGCTCGGCGCATCGCGGTTCCAGTCGAAGGCGATCTTGCGATGGGCGATCTTCCAGGCGCCGTCGCGGCACTCGAAGCGGTCGACGATGCGGCCGCCCGTCAGCGTGTCATTGGGCTCGCCGGCCTTGTTGTCGAAGCGGGCGAAGGTGAGGACATAGGTCTCGACGAAGGCGATGCCGGCCTTGAGGTCGAGATCGATGTGCATATTGCACAGATAGTGTCCCATCGGATGCTTGAGCTTGGCCATGCGTTCCACGGCACCATCGACATAGGCATGGGCCGGGCCGGAATAGGTATTGCCGTGTTCCTCGATCGCATCGCTGTGGTAGGCGGACTTCAGGAGTTCGCCATCGGCGCGGTCAACGCCGCGCGCATAGCGCACGAGGGCTTCCTGGATATCCTGTTTAGCGATCAGGCTCTCGACAGTGTTGGGCTGGATTTCCATCGGTGATGTCTCTTTCTTGATCAGGCGGCCTGGGCGGCGCGCAGGCGTGGGCCATCGGCCCAGGTCGCGTGGGTGCCGCTGGAGATCCGGTGCGGCAGGATGATGCGGCAGACGGGACCGGCCTCGAAATTCTTGCAATCGACCAGCACGCATTCCGAGCGGTCTTCATTCATGTCGGTGATGAAGGAGACGAGATAGCCGTCATCCTCATCAACCGCTCCCACGCGCGGTGCAAACGGCGCTTCGCTGCCGAAACGGCCTTCGCCGAAGGAGAGGCTCTGCGACTGACCGGTCTCGTAATCATGCTTGACGGCACCGGTGAACAGGAACCAGCCCGGCTTGGTGGTTGTCGAATAGGCATAGCGGGCCTTGGTGCCGGCATGCTCCTGGTTGAAGCTGCCGAATTCCAGGATTCGGTCGTCGAGATGCCCCTCGGTGCAGGCGCCCGTCTTCATGTTGAAGCGCCAGCGGTGCAGCTTCGGCTTGAAGGAGTTCTCGTCGACGAAGGCCATCAGATGCCCCATGCGCGGATCGGGGTGGTTGACCTCCAGCGCATCGGGCACGGGCTGTTCCTGGAAGTAGCCGTCGAGGATGACTTCATCGCCCTCTTCCCACGCATTCATCCAGTGCAGGACATAGGTTGGATCGGCCTCGAACCACTTGATCTGATCCGGCGAGCCATAGCGAGGCACGATCGCGAAACGGGTCGGCATGTCGCGGTGGAAACGGGTGGCGTGGCGGCCCTTTGCCAGCGCTGCGGGATCCCAGAACAGGGGCAGGTCGGCGAAGATCGAGTAATTCTTGCTGAAGGCCATGTCATGGGGCAGGCGCGGCCCGGGCAGCGGGATCGGGATATAGTGCTTGAGCTTGTTGTCCGGTCCGACGACGCCGTAATGCATGTAGGGGGCGTGGGTGGAATAGTTGAAGAACAACAATTCCCCGGTCGCCTCATCCACTTTCGGGTGGGCCGAGATCCCGTCGAGCGGGACCCAGCTCTCGGTGCCGAATTGCTCGAGCGTATAGGGGTCGAGCCGATAGCCGTCGCCGCACTGATAAAAGGTCGACAGGATCTTGCCCGCATGGACAACGACATCGGTTGAGGAGCTGTCCTTTACAAAGCCATGCGCGCCCCAGCCGGGCCGCGTGGACAGTCTTGGATCCTCGGCGATCCCGGCCCAGAGCGCCTTGCCGGCCTCGACCTCGGCCATGAAGGCCTTGGTGCGCACGAAGCGGTTGTGATAGGCGGCCTGGCCGTCGCGGAACGAGATCGCATGGATCATGCCGTCACCGTCGAACGGGTGATAAAGGCCGATCGAGCCATGCACCGGGTTTTCGGTATTGCGGACATAGACGCCGTCGATATCGGTCGGAATTTCGCCGATGACGTCCATCTTGTCGGCATCATATTCGTCGAAATTCGGCGTCCAGGGGCCGGACATATAGGGGTGGCGCGGATCCGGTTCCGTGTGGGGAACAGTGTTGATCTTGACGGTGCTCATCAGGACAGGTCTCCGGATTTGGGTGGCATGGGAATGAAGCTGCTGGTGCGGGCGATATAGTCTTCATATTCGGGGCGGGAGCGCTTCATCCGGCGTTCGAGCAGGGCCGCACCGCTCCACTTGACCAGCAGGCCGGTCAGCACGACCGGACCGATAATGGCGGCCCAGCCGGCCTGGGTTTCGGCGGCGATCAGATAGAGGCCCCACCAGACGCAGGCATCGCCGAAATAATTCGGGTGCCGCGTATAGCGCCACAGGCCCTGGTCCATCACCTTGCCGGCATTCGCCGGATCGCCCTTGAAACGCGCCATCTGCCAGTCGCCGACGCTTTCGAAGAAAATGCCGGTCAGGGCCAGGGCTGCACCCAGGAAAGCGACGGGGCCCAGCGCGGCAGGTGTTGCCGAAATCTGCCCCAGTTGCACCGGCAGCGAGACGATCCAGAGCAGGACGGCCTGCATCATGAAAACGAATTTGAAGCTGTGCCAATGGACGTTGCCGGGCGCGTGCTTGAGCAGGGCGACATAGCGCTTGTCGGGCCCTTCCTTGCGCCAGCGCCAGAACAGATAGCCGCCCAGACGCAGGCCCCAGATCGCGGTCAGGCCGAGCAGGAGAAGTTTGCGCGCGCCGGCACCGTCGGGGGTGAGGACGAAGCTCAGCCCGGCGACGAGAATGAAGCCGAATGCCCAGAAGGAATCGATGAAGCTGACATCCTTGAGCGTGATGCTGATCGCCCAGAGCGCCAGCATCACGCCGACCAGCATTGCGAGATTGGAGCCGAGGAGTGTGATCACTTCGGTCATGAGGCGTCTCCGGAAGGTTTTTGCGCGGCTGGTCGGGCCAGCAGGTCGATGATGCCGGGGCCGGGCGTGGCAGCGTAGAGCGCCTCGATATCGGCCGCGCGGCGTTGTTTCGCGATGGACTGGTTGATGGTGCCCTTATCCGAGACTTCGTGGGCCTCGGCATTGGGTGGCTCGGTGAGAAAGGCGAAGCGGCCGATACGCTGGCTGGAGCCGCTGGCGGCGGCATTGTGGGCGGCCAGGCGCGAGCGGATGGCTTCGGTCACGGCCGGGTGCCGCAACAGCTCTTCGAGCTGCAGCCCATCGGTGTCGGTCAGTTCGGCCAGGCCCTTCGGGTTCGGCCAGGCGAGCAGGGCAAGATAGGGCCGGTTCTCGCCACAGATCACGGTGTCGGCAATGCAGGGCGACAGGGCCGCGACGAGTTCCGCGCGCAGCGCCCCGCCGGAAACCCAGGTGCCGGTATCGAGCTTGAACTCCTCGGCGAGCCGACCGGCAAAGGCCAGTCCCTCGTCGGGATTGTCGGGATTGTGGAAACGGGCCGTATCGCCGATGCGGTAGAAGTCTTCCTCATCGCGCAGGGTGGCGTTGAGTTCGGGCTGGTCGAGATAGCCGGGCGTGACCATCGGGCCCTTCATGCGCAATTCATAGCGATCGCCGGCCGGTACCATCTTCACCGAGAGGCCGGGCATCGGCAGGCCGATCCCGACCTGCTCGCTCATGAAATAGATCGACATGCAGCCCGATGTGGTCTCCGTCGCGCCATAGCCGGTGGTGAAAAAGACCCGTCTGCCGGTCTCGCTGATGGCGAGCGCCTGGATGCGGTCATACAGGGGTTGCGGCAGGCCGGCACCGCCATAGAGCATCAGGCGCAAATCCTTGAAGAAGGTGTGCCGCAGCACTTCATCATCTTCCAGCGCGTCGGCGAGCATGGCGTAGCCGGCCGGCACATTGGTGAAGTATTTGAGCGGTACCTCACGCAAATTCCGGATGGTTTCGTCGAAGCGCCCGGGCATCGGCTTGCCGGCGTCGATGTAATAGGTGCCACCGAAAATTGCCGCCGCCATTGAGGAGAAGGCGCCGGAGACATGGCTCCAGGGCAACCATTCCAGCAGGACATCATCCCAGCCGGCGGCGCGCCCGAGCACTTGCCAGCCCTGATAGAGATTGGCCGTGATCATGCGCTGGGTCTGGATGACGGCCTTGGGCCGGCCAGTGGAGCCAGACGTCAGCATGTAGGCGGCCGGGGCATCCGGGTCGAGCGCCGCGATACGGGCTGCGACGGCCGCGCCGGGCGGGGTTGCGAGCACATCGGCCAGCCGGGTGGAGGGCAGGTCGCACGGCCCGCCCGTGAGGATCACGCTGCCCTGTGGCGCGACCGCCTTGATCGCCGGGCCGCAAGCGACGCCATCTTCGGCGAAGATCACGGCGGGGTGGACCAGATCGACGACATGGCGCAGGCGCTCATAGCCGCCGGCACCGCCCATCAGCGCATAGTTTTCGCTGACCGGGCAGACCGGTACGCCGGCCCCCATCGCGCCATAACGCATGATGGCGTGATTGATGGAGTTGCCCGACAGGATCATGACCGGGCGGCCCGGCTCCGGATCGAGATCGATCAGCCATTGCGTCACCGCATCGGCCGCAGCCTTGACCTCGGCAAAGCTGACCGAGCGCCAGCCATCGCCATTGGTCGGCCGTTCCGCGAGGTGCGTCTTGTCAGGCTGAAGGCTGGCCTGACGGGCCAGGCCCGCCGGCACGGAAGCGTTTTCGATCTGGAGCGCCTCGCGCGGGGTCATGACGATGCTGCCATCGTCTCGGGTCTCGATCACCAGATCGACGGGGGGGAATTCGACATCTCGAAAGGCCGGTGAGGGCATGGTTTGATCAATCCGTTTCCGGTGCAGTGCCCGTCTGGCGCGCACAGATTTCGAAGGAAGGTCTGGTTATGCAATTCGATCCAGAGCCTATACGCCGGGCTTTGGCGCTGTCAATTCGACCGGTGTGTTGAGGCGAAAATGCCGTTGAATACAGTCGCTCCGCCCGTGGCAGGCCACGCCCCGCCGCCCGCGCCAGCCGCGCGCTTCAGTAGATAACTTGCATGATCATACTGATGCTGGCTAACTGGGGGTGGGAGATTTTTTCGAGACCGGGGAGGTATTCGGCGTGATCCAGAGCCCGCAAGACCGCATTGACACCTATCGCCAGAAGGGCTGGTGGAGCGGCGAGACTGTTGACTCAATTTTTCGGCGCGCTGTCCTGGCGGGCGGCGACAACGAGGCGCTCGTTGATCCGCCGAACCGCGCCGCCATGGGATTGCTGGGCGAGCCGCGTCGGCTGGACTGGCAACAGGTTGATGCCAGCGTCAATGCCGTGGCGCGGGCCTTTCAGGCGCACGGCGTCGGGCGGGACGATATCGTTCTGGCGCAGCTGCCCAATATTGTCGAAGGCGTGTTGGCCTTTCTCGCCTGTGCGCGGATCGGCGCAATCCTCAGCCCCACGCCGATGGCCTATCGCGAACATGAATTGCGGGCCTTGCTGGGCAAGATCAAGCCGGCCCTGATCCTGACCGTCGACAGGTTCGGGACCCACGCCCACGCGGCGACTGCCGTCAAGCTCCGCGATGCCGGACTGTTTGATGGTTCGGTGATCTGCGTCGGTGCGAGCGAAACCGCCGGTGCCGCCCCGCTGGACCTGACGCTCGCCAACGACCTTGTCCTCCCTGACCCGCCGATCGAGGCCGCGGAAACCCTGACGATTTGCTGGACCTCCGGCACCGAGGCCACCCCGAAGGGCGTGCCGCGCCATCATGATCACTGGCGCGTCAATGGCGAGGCCCTGGTCGAGGCGACGGGGCTTCAGGATGGCGATGTCCTGCTCAATCCCTTCCCGCTGATCAATATCGCGGCCTTTGGCGGCGTGGTCATGCCCTGGCTCTTGCGGGCCGGCACCATGGTGCAGCATCACCCGTTCGATGCCGGGATTTTCCTCGAACAACTCATTTCCGAGCGGGTCAATTACACCGTGGCGCCGCCGGCCATTCTCAACATGTTGCTGAAGAATGAGGCGATGCTGGCCGGGGCCGATCTCTCACATCTGCGCTGTCTCGGTTCCGGTTCCGCCCCGCTCTCGCCCTGGATGGTGCGCGGCTGGCAGGAACGCCATGGCGTGCCGGTCATGAATGTATTCGGCTCGAATGAAGGGTGTTCGCTCTTCTCCTCCTCGCTTGACGTTGCTGACCCCGATCTGCGCGCCCGGCTGTTTCCGCGCTTTGGTGTTGCCGGGCTCGGCTGGAATTCAAGCTTCGCGTCCAAGGTCCGCACCCGCCTGGTGGATCCGGATACCGACACCATCATCACCACGGCAGGCCAGCCCGGCGAGTTGCGTCTCGATGGCGCGATGGTGTTTGACGGCTACTGGCAGGCAGGCGAACTGGACAAGTCCTGCTTCGACGAGGACGGCTATTTTCGCACCGGCGACCTGTTCGAGATCGCGTCCGATGACGGTGAGCGCTTCTATCGCTTCGTCGGGCGCAGCAAGGAAATCATCATCCGTGGCGGGGTGAATATTTCGCCCGCGGAACTGGACTCCCTGATCGAGGGGCATCCGGCGGTCCGCGAGGCGGCCTGTATCGGCTTCCCCGACGAGCGGCTCGGCGAACGGGTCTGCGCCGTCGTGGCGTTGAAGCCCGGGCAATCGCTCTCGCTCGAGCAGCTGATCGATTTCCTCAAGGACGAGGCGTTGGCAACCTATAAATTGCCGGAACGACTGAAGGTCGTCGACGCCTTGCCGCGAAATTCGCTGGGCAAGATCCTGCGCCGAGAACTGAATGCCGAGCCGCAGGCCTCCAGTCCGGTCGAGGGGGCGATATCATGAGTGGAATCGAAACCGTCAACGGCATTATTGCCGCCTGGAAGGCGGGCGACAATGACGCCTTGCTTGAGCATTTGTGTGAGGATGTCGTCTATCACTTCCATGTCGGATCGCGCCCGTTGCGGGGGCGCGATGCCGTCCGGCGCTTTCTCGAGCGATTTGGAGCCGGCCAGACGCAGATCCGCTGGGAAATCATGCACTGGGCCCAGGCCGGCGACCGGCTGTTCGTGGAGGGTATTGACGACTATGTCGCTGCGGATGGCCGCCGTATCCGCTTGCCCTATGCCGGCGTGTTCGAGTTCCGTGACGGCCGCGTGGCAGGCTGGCGCGACTATCTCGATGGCGCTGTCGTGGCGGCCGCCCGCGCAGGCGAGCCGAACCCCGAGTGGGTTGATGAGGTCATGCAATCGACATGATTGCGCCAGAATGACCTTGACGTAGTGGATTTCCACCCATCTTATGACTTGCATACAAAAACCAACGGGGAGAATTCCAATGCGTACTGCCATCATCGCCCTTGCTGCCGGGCTGCTTACCATGGGCTGCGCCCAGAGCCAGGTCGAAGACGCGACCGAATCCGATCCACGTATCGCCGTCGTCATGGACATGGTCGATGCCTGGAACACCCGGGACTGGGACCGCGTCACCAATCTGTTTGCCGAAGACGGTTCGCTGCACTCCATGATGGTCGAGCCGGTTGTCGGTCGCGAAGCGATCGGCGCGCGCATCGGTCATCTCGGTGCCGGCATCGAGACCATCACCCTGCACATCCACCATGTCGGCCTCGTCGACGATGTCATCTTCGTCGAGCGCACCGATCAGTTTGTCTACAACGGCCATGCCGGCTCGGTCCCCGTCGTCGGCGTTATCGAGGTCGAAGATGGCCTGATCACCGAATGGCGCGAGTATTATGACCGCGCCGAACTGCTCGAGGCCCTCGGCCTCACCACGGACTTCGACTCGGCCGGACGGTGAGCGTGACCGACGCAGCGGGCGAAACCAGCCCCGCGATTGCAGCCGAGGAGGCGGGGCGATACCCGCCTCCTCTGGTCGCATGGCTCACCGTGGCCGTGCTTTTCATTGCCTACATCTTTTCCTTCATCGACCGCATGATCATCGGCCTCCTGGTTGAGCCGATGAAGGCCGATCTCAATCTCACCGATACCCAGATCAGCCTGCTGCAGGGGCTGGCCTTTGCGACTTTCTACACGCTCGTCGGCCTGCCGCTCGGCCGTCTGATCGACCGCGCTGCGCGCCTGCGCGTCGCCGCGGTCGGTGTCGCTCTGTGGAGCCTGATGACGGCGTCCTGCGGTCTGGCTGGCCAGTACTGGCAGCTCTTCCTCGCACGGATGGGTGTCGGGGTGGGCGAGGCGACCCTGTCGCCAGCAGCCTATTCCATCATTTCGGACAGCTTTCCCCAGCGCCGCATGGGGCTGGCGATGGGCCTGTACGGCCTCGGATCCGCTGTCGGTGCCGGGCTCGCCTTCATCATCGGCGCAGCGGTTATCCAGCTGGTGGCCGCTGCCGACGCGCTTTACCTGCCGATTATCGGGGAAGTGCGTGCCTGGCAGGCGACCTTCCTGATCGTCGGTTTGCCCGGACTTGTCATCGCCGCAGTACTGGCCCTGATGCCCGAGCCGGCCCGACTGGTCTCGAGCGATCCGTTGGCAGACAAGGTGCAGATCCCGCTCAAGGCCATCGCCGCCTTCCTGCGGCGGCGGGCCGGGGCCGTGCTCGGCCTTTGCTTTGCCACCGGCATGGTCAATTTCGCCGTCTTCGCGGCCATCTCATGGTTTCCGGTCTTCCTGATGCGGGTCCATGGCATGACGCTGGTCGATGCGGGCCAGCTCGCTGGTGGTTGCCTGATTCTGGGCGGGTTGATTGGTCTGGTCGGTGGAGGCTGGCTGACCGACAAGCTGGGCGGCCAGCCGACCGGGCGACTCGCATTTTGCGGCTTCGCTGCGGTGATCGGCACGGTCGGCGCGGTCGTCTTCCCCCTCAGCAATAATCTCTGGGTGACGGCTATTGCCTTCGTGATTTTCTTCGCGACGGCAGCAGTGCCGATCGGGGCTGCCGCGACGGCATTGCAGCAGCTGACGCCCAACCGGATGCGGGCGACTGTTTCGGCGGTCTACCTGTTCATCGTCAATCTGATCGGCCTTGGTGCCGGACCAACAGCAACGGCGCTGCTTGGAGACATCTTGTTTCCTTATGAAAGCGGCATCCGCTATGCGATCGCGATCGCATCGCCTGCGGCTTTCGCACTGGCAGCCCTGTTGTTCTTCATCGCGGCCCGTTATGCGCGCCGTGAGTTGAAAACCATCGAAGTCTAGCCTGGCCGGGGTGTGCGTGACCCGTTCGAGCGGGTGGCGCACACCCCATCCCGGGTTTGCTGTCGTTCCGACTCTGCGACATAAGCGCCGAATGCTGATGATACGGGATGCAGACCGAGGGTTGTGTGGTAATACCATCTAAGTCGTTATTGCTTGGGGCAGGGGGCCGGGCTTTCCGGAATTGCATCAGGTCACGACTGTCGCATTCTACGAGGCGCAGATGGCCAAGAAATTTATCAGAACCTGTTCGATCTGGCGGACCCTGGAGGTCGTCGGCGATACGTCGACCCTTTTGATCCTTGAGGCCAGCTGGCTCGGCGCGCGCCGCTTCGAGGATTTCCGCAATCGCACCGGCCTGTTGAAGCCCTTGCTCAGCGACCGGCTCAAACGCCTGCTCGCCGCCGAGATCTTCGAGCGGCGTCTCTATTCCGAAGCGCCACGCCGCTTCGAATACCAGATGACCCAAAAGGGCCGCGACCTCTACTGGACCGCCCTGATGATGTTGCGCTGGGAGCGCCACTGGGCTCCGCCCGAGGGCAAGATTGAAATCATTCTTCGCCACAAGGGCTGTGGTGAGGTGTTCGACCCGACGCCGGTTTGCGGCGAGTGCCGCCAGGAAGTTACAGCCAATGATGTCGACTGGACTGAAGGCCCGGGCGTGGGTCTGATGGCAGCGACCTATAGCCGGCGGCGGCGCTATCGTGACATGGCCGCCAACCGGCCTGCTGAATCCACCCTGCTCGATCACGTCGCCCAGATCACGGGTGATCGCTGGGCCAGTCTCGTCCTGCGATCGATCTTCACAGGGTTACGCAAGTTTGACGAGATTTGTGATGATACCGCGATCGCGACCAATATCCTGTCGGAACGCCTGAGCTGGTTGTGCACGATCGGCGTGTTGACCATGCACCAGTACAGCGATCGTCCGGCCCGGTTCGAATACCGGCTGACGCCGAAGGGCATCGATTATTATCCGATCCTGCTGATGCTGCTGAAATGGGGCGACAAGTATTATGTCGCGCCGGAAGGCCCGCCCCTGCTGCTCAAACACCGGCCCTGCGGCGCTGACCTTGAGGCGATGGTTGTTTGTTCCGCCTGCGGTGAGGCGGTCGGGCCGGAGACGGTTGAGTACGAGGTCGTGGAGACCCGGCCCATCCGCAGTCCGGAGCAGTCAGCCGCGTCCTGATGGGCGGATAACTTGACTTGCAATACCAAACCTACCCCCCTATTCTCCGGGGATGGCAGGATATTCTCCAGATTCAGATCAGCCTGACCGCCGTGATGACAGCGACAGGGTTGTGGTCGTTACCGGTGCGGGCAAGGGCTTGGGCGAGGCGTTTGCCAAGGCCTGGGCATCGCGCGGCGCGCGCGTTGTGGTCAGCAATCGGCGCCGTGCCGGTGCCGCGGACGATGCGGGCCGGGTTGTCGACGAGATTCGCAGTGCCGGTGGCCAGGCCATCGCCGAATATTCCGACATGGCCGACCCGGGCGCCGGTGAGGCTGTCGTCGGGGCCGCCCTCAAGGCCTTCGGCCGGCTCGATGCGGTGATTGCCAATGCTGGCACCAGCGGTCCGGCGCGCAAGCTCACCCAGGGCTCGCTCGCGGATTTTCGCGATGTGATGGAAACCAATTTCTTTTCCAACATTGCCCTGGCTGAGGCTGCGCAGGCGCCCTTGCAGGCGTCGCCCTCGGGCCGTTTCCTGCTGATTTCCTCATCCGCCGGCCTGTACGGCGTGAGAGGCCGCGCGCCCTATGCGGCGTCCAAGGGCGCGCTGAATGCCTTTGCCATGTCGCTTGCAAGCGAATGGCGCCGGGACGGGGTCGGGGTCAACATCCTTGCCCCCTATGCGGCAACGCGCATGACGGACGCACCGGATCTCGATCCGGCTCTGGCGGCGGCGATCGCGCCGGCCAATGTCGGCGCGGTTGCGGTGTGGCTGAGCAGCGCGGCCTGCCGCCAGAGCGGCGAGATCTGGGTCAGCGGGGCCGGTTGGCTGCGACGGGCCCAGATGGTCGAGGGCCGCGGCGCGACAGCGGCGCCCGACCTCTCGGCCGAGGAGGTGCAAGCCCTGGCCGAGACGTTGCGTGGCCTCGAAAAGCTTCGCGGTTTTGCAGGGGCCGAGGCGGCGTTCGCCGATCTGATCCGCGAATGCCAGGCCGCGCGCGCGGCCCCGGCGCAGTCAGCAGACAAGGGAAGCGAGCCGGCGTGAAGATCATCCAGTGGGCCACCGGCGCGATGGGCAAGACCTGTCTGCGCGCTGTCATCGACCGACCAGATCTCGAGCTTGTCGGCCTGTTTGTCTATGGTGAGCGCAAGGCCGGGCTTGATGCCGGCGAGATCGCACGCCGTCCCGCAACCGGCGTTGTCGCGACGCAGTCCATCGAGGACATCCTGGCGCTGGACGCGGATGTCGTGATCCATGCCGCACGGCTGGACCCGCCCTTCGAACGTCACGACGCTGACATTCTGCGGCTGCTCCGCTCGGGCAAGAACGTGATCAGTATCAATGGCGGCAGCTTTCCGCCCTTCTGGCCGCAGGAGCGCCAGGCCCGTTTCGAAGCCGCCTGCGCTGAAGGGCAGAGCAGTTTCATGGGGGCCGGCCTCAACCCCGGTTTCGGGGCCGAGAAGCTCGCCGTTCTGGCAACAGGTGTCTGCTCGGACGTCAACAGCGTTTCCCTGCGCGAGCTGGTCGATTGCCGCCCGGTGAAAAGCGCGGCCTATGTGTTCGACATCATCGGCTTCGGGTCAGAGCCGGGCCGGGTTGACCCGAACCATCCCGACTGGGTGCCGGGTCAGACGATGAACGCCCTGTTCCGCGAAGTGGTCGGATGCACGGCGCACCGGCTGGGCTGGACACTCGATGCGGTCGAGACGGCGCACACATTGCGGGCGGCACCCTCCGACATCGAGATCGCCGCCGGCATCGTTCGCGCCGGCACGACCGCCCGCATCGACTGGAACTGGCTGGGCATCGAGGCGGGCGAGACCCGTGTCGACCTGGGCATCGCCTGGACCATGGAAACGCCGCCCGAAGGCGCGCCGCGGCCACCGCTCTGGACCATCCGCGTCGACGGAACGCCGTCGGTGAAACTGGATTTCGACCTCGAGACGCCGGTCGGGTGGACAGCGCGCACTTCCGCCGAACAACTCGGCGTGGCCGGCGCCGTGGTCAATGCGATCCCGGCCGTCATCGCGGCACCGCCCGGCCTGCAGTCTGCGCCGCTGGCAACGCATTTCCAGGCGTTCACGCGCGCCTGAACACCCCATCACGCGGAGGCAAGGCGATATGTCGGCCAAGCTCAGAGTGCTCAAGGCGATCATCAAGTCCTGGTGCGAAACCCAGGACATTGAGGCGGTGATTTCCCACCTCACTGAAGATATTGTCTGGCATTATTCGGCGACCGCTGCGGCGCCGAAAATCGGGCATGACGGCGCCCGCGAATTCCTGAAGGCCTACAAGCTCAAGGCCCGCCGTCCCAACTGGCGCATTTTCCGCGCTGCCGAGGCGGGCAACGCCCTTTTCGTCGAAGGCGTCGACGAGTTCGACACCGTGGAGGGCGGCCATGTCGCTGTGCCCTACATGGGAATCTTCGAATTCGAAGGCGATCGGATCAGGGCCTGGCGAGACTATTTCAACCCGAAACTCGCAGAGCAGGGTGAGCTGGGCCTGTCGCCGCCCGACCATGTCCAGGCGCTCCTGGATCGTCCCGTCCTGCCGGGCTTCGGTTCCGAGCCAATCCCAATCCAAGGAGTTGAACCATGACAGCCACCCCAATCCCGGAGGCGGAGCTGCGGGCCCTGCTCGACAAGCAGGCGATCGGCGAAATCCTGATCCGGTACTGCCGCGGGGCCGATCGCGGCGACGCCGATCTGATCGCAGCCGCCTATCATGACGACGCGATCGAGGATCATGGCGGGACCTTTTGCGGACCGGCTTCAGACTATGTCGCAATGCTACGCAAGGTGCTGCCGAAAGCACCACGAATGACGCATGCGATCACCAATATGGTCATCGAACTTGATGGCGAAACAGCCATTACCGAGTGCTACATGATGACGTTTTCCCGCCGTGAAACGGATGATGCCAGTTTTGACAGCCTCACCATGGCCCGGGCCATCGACCGGTTCGAGCGCCGCGATGGCCGCTGGGCGATCGCCCATCGCCGCATTGCCTGGGAATGGAATCACGAGATGCCACTGCTCGAGAGCTGGGGGCGTGGCGGCATAGCGCCCGACCCGTCAATCCTCGTGCGCGGGACCAAGAAACCACACGATATTCTCTACGAGGTTCAGGGAGCGAAATGATGAAAATTGAAGGATGTACCGCCATTGTTACCGGCGGAAATCGCGGCATTGGTCTTGGCTTTGTTGAGGAATTGCTCACCCAGGGCGCCGCGCGCGTCTATGTCGGATCCCGCGTCCTCGCTGATGCGCAAGAGGTCGTCGCGAAGGACCCGGCCAGGGTCGTCGCGGTTGAGCTCGATGTGACGAAGCCGGACCAGATCGCTGCCGCAGCAGCGGCCTGCAAGGACGTCACCCTGGTGGTGAACAATGCCGGATTGTGCACGATGGAGCGTCTCTACGACACCGGGGACCGGGATGCGGCGCGCCGCGAGATGGAGGTCAACTTCTTCGGCCCGCTCGAGATGAGCCGGGCGTTCGCACCGGTGATCTCCGGCAATGGCGGCGGCACGATCATCAATGTCCTCTCCGCCGGCGGAATTGTCGCTGTCCCGGACATGGGAGGCTATAGCCCGTCCAAATTTGCCAGCCGGGCAGCGGGCAATTGCCTGCGTGCGGAACTGGCACCGCTCGGCGTGCATGTCACCGCATTGATTGTCGGCTCGGTGGAAACCCGCATGGCGGCGCATGTGAAGAATGTGGCCCAGTCCCAACCCGTCGATATCGCCCGGGCCGGCCTGTGGGCAGCATCGCGCGGGATCGACGAGCACGACACCGATCCGCATGCGATCCAGGTGCGCGCACACCAGGCGCGTGACCCGAAGGGGCTTGAAAAAGCGATGGCCAAACGGGTCAGCACGCCGCGCAAGGGCTGACCTTCTCAGCATTCAGTTGCGGGCAAGAAAAAGCCGATCCGTTTTCACGGATCGGCTTTTAAGTGCTCGGAGTGTGGAGGGCGCGCGAGGCGCCCTCCCGTTCTCGGAGGGGGTTAGAAGTCGACCGACAGCTCGATGCCGTAGGTCCGCGGTGTTGCAAACCGGGAGATCTCATCGCCGAAGAAGGGAATGATATTCGTCCGGTAGAGTTCGTCGGTCAGGTTCTTGCCCCAGACTGAGAGGGTCCAGTCCGCATTCGGCGGCGTCAGGGTCAGGCGACCGTCGAGCAAGCCATAGGCCTCCTCGATCTGGCCATTGTCAGGCGCCCAGAACATTTCACCGTGATAGCTGTAGTTCAGCCGTGCCGACAGGGCATCTCTCCAGGGACCGGCATCGAAGGTGAGTTCGCCGCCGATATTGAACTGGTGTTCCGGTGTGCGCTGAAGGTTGTTGCCCGAGGAATCCACGCCGAGTGAATCGACGAAATCGATATACTCGGTCTGCAGGAAGGTCGCGCCGCCCCAAATCCGCAGATTGTCAGTCACAGCAAACTGCAATTCGGCCTCGATCCCGGAGATGTCGGCATCAGCAGCATTGTCCGTGATGTTGCACAGGCAACCGGCATCGGTCTGTGTGACCTGCAAATTCTGATAGCTCATCTGGAACGCGGCGACGTTGAGGCGGGCCCGGCTGTCCCAGAAGTCGTATTTGACACCAAGCTCAATGTTCTCGACGGTTTCAGGGTCGTAACCGGATTGCGCCGCGATCGCGTTGGCCGGGTCATCCTCGAAGCCGCCGCCCTTATAGCCCTGGGCCCAGGTCAGGTAGACGAAAAGGTCTTCAGAGGGTGCATATTCGGCCGTGACCTGCGTGGTGACCTGCGACCACTCATCACCGTAATCCGTCGTGAAACCGCCCCCTTCCGTAAAGGTCGGTGCGAGGGGTGACAGCGGAACAGTGTCGGTCGGATTGAACGCATCGCCGGTTTCGACCGCGGTGGCGGTGACGGTGCCGCTCTTGTCATCGTGCGTGTAGCGGACGCCGGCGACGACCCGGAACTGCTCATTGAAGCGATAGCCCATCTGGGCGAACGCCGCGTAGGAGGTTGTCTCGCCGCTATTGTTCCAATGGGATTCACCGGAAAGCGTGGAGAGAACCGTCAGCGGCACCTCGGCCCAGAAGCGGTCATACTTGGTGACTTCGTCATGCTGGTAGTAGGCGCCGACGATCCAGTCGAACGGGCTATCCGGCGTATTCGAAACCAGCCGGAATTCCTGCGTGAACTGGCTGATGTCCTCGGTCTCGCCGACCGGGAAGCGGAAGAGCAGCGACGAAATGATGCCATATCCGTTATTTGGGCCCTGGCCGGTCTGGTCATAAACATTGCTGGCCTGCCCTTCGCGATAGCCGGTCGTGCTCGTAAGTGTCGCAAAGTTTTCAATGTTGTAGTCGAGGTGCGCCGCGACGCCATAGGCTTCGCGATCCAGACCTTGCGGGGTCTCATTGGCATCGCCTGCATAGAGCGGGTGCTCCGGGAGGCCTTCGCGAACTGAGAGCGCCGCGCCGCGCAGCACGCCGATCTGTTCGCGCGCAATGCTCCAAGGGCCTTGGGTGGCCGGATCTGGACCGTCGACGGCGACGCTGAGGAAGCCATTGGACTCGTCCTTGGTATAGTCGGCGACGAGGCGGGCGCTGAAGTCGGACCCGTTTGGCTGGAACAGCAATTGGCCGCGCAGCTGGAAGGAGCGCAGATCGTCGAGGTCGCGATCGTGCAGCACGTCATAGCTATAGCCGCTGTGGTTGCGCGACTGGAAGGACAGACGTCCGGCGATTTCGTCGGTCAAGGGGCCGGTGATGAAGCCGCGCGTCAGGACCTCGTCATAATTGCCGACCGAGACTGTCAGATTGCCACCGGGCGTGAATTCGGGCTCAGCGACGATGATGTTGAGGGCGCCGCCGACGACATTGCGGCCGAGCAGAACGCCCTGGGGGCCGCGAACGACTTCGACGCGGGCGATGTCATAAAGATCGGCGTTGAACAGGCCGGAGCGCCCGACATAGACGTCATCGAGGAAGATCCCGATCGATTGGTCAGCTGTTGGCGAATCCAGGCGGGTATTGGTGATGCCGCGGATGTTGAATTCCTGGTCCAGCGGCGAAAGCGCCGTGAAGGAGAGGGACGTCACCGAACCGGCGAGGTCTTCAAAGCTGAGAATGCGGTCTTTCTCCAGTTGTTCGCCGGTCATGGCCGATACGGCGATGGAGGCGTCCTGCAATGTCGTCTCACGCCGCTGCGCGGTGATCGTGATCGTGTCCAGTTGAGGGCCGCTGGCTGCGGGCTCTTCCTGTTGTGCCAGCGCCGAGGGTGCGGTCATCAGTGAGACCGCAATCGCCAGCGCCGATGCGTTGTTGAAATACTTCATCTGCTTCTCCCCGTCTTCGATGGCCTGAGTGGTACAGATCGCCCGCAATCACCCGACATCTTTTTGTTGGTAGCTGAAGGTATGACATTACAAGTGAGTTCGTCAATGCAAGTCTCCCCGTATCCCGGCCCGCTTCGCCGGTGGGGGGAAAGTGTTGCTCTGGAGTGTCAGGTCTGTCTGTGACCGGGCAGAATTGCAGGCCCAGAGGTCTCAGATGCGCTCAATGATGATGGCTGAGCCAACGCCGGACCCGCCATGGACGACAGCCAGTCCGAGCGTGCCGCCGTCGCGTTCCAGGCCCGCGAGCAGGGTTGCCAGCAGGATCCCGCCGCTGGCGCCCATCGGATGGCCCATGGCCAGATGTCCGCCCTGCGGATTCACCTTGGCTGGATCAGGCGCATAGTCGCGCTCGAACTTGACCGGCGTGGCCGCGAAGGCCTCCATGAATTCGATCCGGTCCATGTCATCCAGCGACAGGCCGGTCTCTGCGAGGGCGGCTTCCATGGCGGCGAAGCCGGCCGTGAGTTGCAGCACCGGATCGGCGCTGGCATCGGTGACCGCCAGGATCCGGGCGCGTGGCTTCAGGCCGGCGGCGGTGCCGGCGGCGCCACTCCCCAAGACGATCAACGCGGCGCCATCAGCGATAGGCGGGCAATGCGCAACGGTATGCAAATGTGATATTTCGGCGAGTTCCGGGCGAGCCTTGAGCATCACGGCATCAAACCCCTCGGCGCCAGCCTCGACAAAAGCAGGTTCGAGCCTGGACAGCGACTCAACCGATGTGTCTGGCCGGACCGATTCGTCCTGTGCCAGCAGGACCGTTCCGTGGGCATCGTGGACCGGGATGACTTCCTGCAGCGGCTCGCCGCTCCAGGCCTGCGCGGCCCGGTGGTGCGAGCGGATCGTGATTTCGTCCAGATCGGCGCGTGTATAGCCATGCATCGTGGCCATCAGGTCCGCCGAGAGCGGCACCGGAACATAGCGCAGGGCCCGTGCGGTTTCGGGATCGGCATAATGATAGCCATTGTCCGCGAGGAAGGGGACGAGAGACATCATCTCGACGCCACCGGCCAGGCGCAGCTGGTCATCACCGGTCGCGGCCGCTTCAAGGGTCGCGATCCGCGTTGCAGTCAGGCCGGAAACACAAAAATTATTGACCGTGCGGCTGGCCATCGCCACCGGAAGCCCGGCGTGCAGTTTGCTGACCAGTGCCAGCTGGCCGCCCTGGGCGCCGATCTGGCCGACGCAGCCCAGCGTCAGCGAAGCCACCCGGTCAAGCGCTGTCTCGCCACAGCGTGAGCGCAAGGCCGTCGTCAGCTGGCCGACCAGCTCGTGCGGCGTCAAGGTTGACAGCGCGCCACCGGGTTTTCCCTTGCCGCGCGGGGTGCGAATGGCATCGTAGATGCAGATATCTGTCATCGGATCAGACGCCAATCACAAAGCAGGCGCTCGCGGTCGTCGAGCCGCCGACATTATAGGTCGCGACATTGCGCGCGCCCTCGACCTGGGTATCGCCACTGCGGCCGGAGGTCTGCCGCCAGGCGTCCAGTGCCATGCGCACGCCGGTCGCGCCGACCGGATGTCCAAGCCCGATCAAACCGCCCGATGGATTCACGGGCAGCGCCCCGCCCGCCGCGATCATGCCCGACTCCACCGCTTTCCAGGCCTCGCCCGGCGCGGTCAGGCCGAAATGCTCGATCGCCATGTATTCGGTGATGGAAAAGCAGTCATGGGTCTCGATGGCGTCGAGCTGGTGGACATCGGTGATGCCCGCCCGGCCGCAGGCATCGGTGATCGCCTTGCGGACCCAGGGGAACATGTAGCCGTCGGTATCGCGGGTCTTGGCCAGCTTGGATTCCATCATCAATGGCGCTGTTGTGTGGCCCCAGCCCTTGAAGCGCGGGATTTGCGCCAGGTCGAGGCCGCGCTTGGCGGCATAATCCCGGGCTACGGATTCCGACGCCAGGAACAGGGCCGCAGCACCGTCGGTGACCTGGCCACAATCGCTGCGTCGCATCCAGCCTTCGACGACCGGGTTGGCGTCGTCGTCGGCCTCGAAGCTCGCTTCTGTGAAGGTCCAGGCCCGTGACTGGGCCGAGGGATTGCGCTTGGCGTTGTCGAAATTGATGCGTGAAATTTCGGAGAGATAGGCGCGGTCCAGCCCGTAGCGCCGGTCATATTCTTCCGCGAGATCGGAGAACATCGCCGGCCAGAGATAGCGGGCGCCGAGGGCTTCGCGATCGGCCCAGGCGGCGGCACCGAGAATCTCGGCAGCCCTCTGGCCGGGCACATTGCGCATCAGCTCGACGCCCACGACGCCGGCCAGCCCGTAGCGGCCCGACTCGATATCGGCCATAGCGGCCATGATCGCCATCGATCCCGAGGCACATGCAGCCTCGTGGCGGCTGGTCGGCTTGCCCTCGAAACCGGGATCGACATGGCCCATCATCCCGCCAATAAGGCCTTGGCCACAGAAGAGCTCCCCGGCGAAATTTCCGAGATGAACAACATCAACATCGGCGGCGGCGATGTCGGCGGATTCGAGTCCGGCATGCGTGGTCTCGGATATCAGTTCAAACAAACCCTTGTCGTCGCGAGCCCAGTTCCGGGCAAAATCGCTTTGGGCTCCACCGAGGATGAAAACGGGTTCGGACATGTCGTTCAGGCCTCCTGGCCGGGTTCGTATCTGTTTCAGCAGGCGTTTGCCTGATCGGTCTCGAGGCTGGCCGGGTCAGGCCAGATCCTGTGCGGTTTCCAGTTGTCTTGCGGCAAGCCACGGCTCCTGGCGGCCGGCGAACCCTGCCGCGAGCCGCTCCACGATGGCTGCCACCGGCTCCACGGCGTGAATCGCCCCTACGCCTTGACCCGCCGACCAGACGTCCCGCCAGCCCTTGGCGAGCTGCGACGGGTCATTGAAGATGACGGCGCCCTTCGCCGGCATGTTGTCGGGGTCAAGGCCATTGGCTTCCAGGCTCGCTTTCATCCAGCTCGCCGGCACGCCTGTGATTGAGGCGGAAACCTGCAGATCCGCGGCCGAGGCGTCGATGACCATCGCCTTGTATTCGTCCTGGGCCAGGCTCTCGGATGCTGTGATAAAGGCGGTTCCGATATAGGCAAAATCCGCGCCCATTGCTCGCACTGCAGCAATGCCCGCCCCCGTTGAGATGCCGCCGGCAACCGCCAGCGGGCCGTCGAAGAAATCCCTGACGGCCTCGACGAAGGCGACATTGGTCAGCGTCCCGGTGTGGCCCCCGGCTCCGGCGCAGACAAGGACCAGTCCGTCGGCGCCAGCGGCGACGGCCTTACGGGCGAACGCGACCGAGTTGACGTCGGCGAAGACGGTTCCGCCATAGCTGTGGACGGCTTCGACCACGCGCCCGGGGCCGCCGAGCGCGGTGACGACAAGCGGCGGCTGGTAGGTTTTCACCAGGGCCAGCTCGGCCTCGAAGCGCGGATAGGAGGAGTGCGTCACCATGTTGAAGGCCCAGGCCGCGTCGGACGGGCCGAGTACGGTGGTAATCTGCTTCATCCAGGCGTCAAGATCGTCGATCGTCCGACAGTTCGGTCCCGGGAATGACCCGATCATGCCAGCCTGGCAGGTCGCGATGACAAGCGCCGGGCCAGAGACCAGGAACATCGGCGCACAGATAGCCGGCAGGCGAAGATTTTCGTCAAGCGCGTGCGGTATCCTGGTTTCGCTGGCACTCATGAATCCTGGCCCCCGGCTGCAGCCCCCACCGCCCGGCACAGGCGGTATGTCACTTTCTTATTAAAACCTACCCGGAGAATGTCAATTGCCGCAGGTCGGGCGGTCCCGCGTGGCGGGTGCCGGGAAGGCGGCTTGTCAAGCGCCGCCATGGCGGGCGAGTTCCGCAAACATGATGAGTTTCATAACATGCCTGCCAGGCTTGGCCGGCTCGGTGGAGGTGGAGCAGTCAAGCGAGCCGGCATTGAAAAAATTTCTGCTAAGGCCGTGTCGTCGCTGTATTATCTAAAACGAACCTGTTAAGTTGCCAGGATTCAGGGGTGAAGGGGCCATTATGACCAAGATAGATCGAGTAGATTCGCGTATGTCGCATTGGCGGGCGCGCTTCTCCGGCCTTGTCAGCGGATTCGGGACGGCTGCTCTGGCGATCCTCGGAAGCGTGGCCCTGACCGTGCCGGCCGAGGCTGCGAGCGGATCGTTCAATGGTGCGGCCAGCCTTCAGGTCGATGGTCTTTGCACTGCCGCGTCATCGTCCAGTTTTGGAGCGAGCTTCACTGCCACTTTCCAGAGCGCCGACACCGGCTCGCTCGACACCTATTCCCTGTTCCTGCTCGACGGCACCGGCACCATCATTGGCTCTTCCGACCAGAGCATTTCGGCGGCCGCCTATTCTGCAACCTCGACCATTTCCGTGCCGACAACCCAGACCCCCACTGATGGTTCGGCCTATACCCTGGTGGCTTATAACCAGAACACCGGCTCCCCTCTCTATTCCGTCGGCGAGAGCTATGAGTCTGACAGTTATCAGATGGCCAGTCTCAGCTTTGATGCCAGCGCGCTTGATGACAGCTGCCCCGGTCCGAATTCGGCCCGCGTGACACCGACGATTTCCGGCCCGGCCGGCCCGCTCAATGCGGCGTTCACGGCCAACGTCAACTTTGATGGCGTTGTGACCGGGTTCACCGTTGATGACCTTGTCGTCGGCAACGGTGCCGCTTCGGCCTTTGCCGGTTCGGGCGACAGCTATTCAGCCACGATCACGCCGACCGCCGATGGCGATGTGACGGTCGACATCGCAGCCGGTGCTGCGGTGGACGGCGGCGCAACAGACATCAATGCGGCGCCGACCTATACGGTGACTTATGACGGGACCTCGCCTGTGCCCTCGTTCCTGGATGCGGAGGCGGACACAACGATTGAAGGCCCGATCTCGGCCTTTCTCCAGTTCAGCGAGGATGTCTCGGGCGTTGTGGCTGGACAGATCGCGGCGACCAACGGCGCGATTTCCGATTTCACTGAAATCTCAAGCCAGCGGTACAGCTTCACCCTGACGCCAGACCCGGGCCTGACCGGAGTCCTTGTCATTCTCAGCTATGATGCCGGGCAGGTCACCGACGCAGCGGGCAATAGCAATACCGGTGCCGCCAAGGTCTATACCGCCAATACCGATGTGCCCTCCGTTGTCATCTCCACGAGTGAAGTCGAGCCGGTCGGTGGCCCGTTTGTTGTCGATGTTGTGTTCAATGAGGCGGTAACCGGCTTTGATGTTGGCGATTTCATTGCCGGCAGTTTCACGGTGGACAGCGTTTCCGGCTCCGGCACGACCTATACGGCGACCCTGACGCCGACGACAACCGGAACCTTGTCGATCCGGGTTGGCGCTGCCACGGTTATCGATGCCGATACCAACGGGAACACGGCCTCCAACACCCTCTCGGTCGAGGCTGATATTGCGGCGCCGACAGTCGCGATCACCACGGCTGCCTCCTCGCCGACCAGCGAATCGTTCACTGCCACCATAACGTTCTCCAAAACCGTCACCGGCTTTACCGTCGATGATCTGGTCCTGACCAATGCCACGGTCACCGGTTTCTCCGGTTCGGGTGCCGATTATAGCGTCACCATTGTGGCGAGTGCTTCCGGGACGGTGAAAGTCGATATTCCGTCGGCCTCTGCCCAGGACGCCGGCGGGCGCGACAATCTCGCCGCGACGACACTGAACGTTCAGGCGGATGCCGTTGCGCCGACCCTCACCATGACGAGCTCGGCCGTTGGCCCGGTCAGTGCGGCGTTCACGCTCGATCTCGATTTTTCTGAAACCTTCACGGGCTTTACGCTGGATGATCTTGTTGTCGTCAACGGTGAGGCCACGAATATCCAGCGCGCGGGCGATGATCTGACGGCAACGATTACGCCGACGGCTGCCGGTACGCTGACGGTTGATGTCGCTGGCGGCGCCTTCCAGGATACCGCCGGCAACGACAACACCGCCGCGACCCAGTTCTCGATCGAGTCGACCGCCGATGGCGCGCCGACCGTGGTGATTGCGGCGACTGCGAGCTCACCGGTGAGCGGCGCCTTCCCCGTGACCGTGACCTTCTCCGAGGCCGTGACCGGCTTCCTGTTTACAGATGTGTTGATCGTCAATGGCACCAGCTCGAATGAGTCGATCTCGGGCAATGTCTACAGCTTTGACGTCACCCCGTCGGTCGACGGCCCCGTGACGGTCGATGTGCCCGCCGGTGTCGCCCAGGATGGCGATCTGAATGACAATCTCGCCGCGGCCCAGTTGTCGCTGACAGCCGATGTGACCGACCCGACGGTGGCCCTTTCCAGCGCGGCGGTCGCGCCGGTTGCGGGTGCATTCGATGTCACGCTCACATTCTCAGAGGATATGGACCGGGTTGTTGCCTCGACGCTGACAGTCGCAAACGGGACGGTGACGGCCATCAGTGGCTCGGGCGCGGTCTATGTCGCGACCATCTCGCCGACGGTTGACGGCACGGTCACCGTGGATGTCGCCGCCGACGCCGCCACTGATCTGGCCGGCAATGGCAATGTCGCTGCGACGCAGTATTCGATCGCCGCTGTACTCGGTTCCCCGACTGTGGCGATCTCCGGGCCTGCAGGGCCGGTTTCGGATGCCTTTACCGCGACTTTCACCTTCTCCGAGAATGTGACGGGGTTTGAGCTTTCCGACATCGTCGTGGGCAATGGTGCGGCCAGCGCCTTCGCCGGCGCCGGCAGCGTCTATACCGCGACAATCATTCCGGATGCAGATGGCGCGGTTACGGTGGATCTCCCTGCGGGAGCCGCCCAGAACGGCGGCGCGGTCAATAGTGCCGCTGCAGCGCAGTACTCGGTGACGGCGTCTTCACTCGGGCCGATTGCAACGATCACGAGTGCGACGACGTCGATCTCCTTCAGTGGTTTCGTGCAAATCACCGTCGAGTTTGATGAGGCTGTGACGGGGCTGGCCGCCGCCGACTTTGTCGCTACCGGATCATCCGGGATCGTTGCGTTCGCGGGCAGTGGCGCCAATTACTCATTCTTCGCCAACGCGACGGGCGCTGCCGACCTGGTGATCAGTCTCCCGGCGGCGTCGGCCACGGCCGATCCGGGTGGCGCACCCAACCGTCTTGGGCCAGATCTGACCATTCCATTGTTGACGACTCCAACTGTTGCGATTTCCAGCGCGGCCGCTGATCCTGTGACAGCGGGCACATTCGATATCACCGTGACCTTCTCTGAATCGGTCACGGGTTTTGATAGCGGAGATCTCACGGTTGATGGGGGCGCGGTCGACGAGTTCAGTGGCTCTGGCGCCGTCTACACCGCGACAATCGCGCCTGTGCGCGACGGAACCCTGACGGTTGATATCGCTGGATTGGTCGCGAATGGCGCTTCCGGTGGCGGCAATTCGGCGGCTCCGCAGTTCTCCATCGGGGTCAATCAGAATGTGCCACACCCGGTCATCACCAGTGCGTCGTCGGGCACCGTCTCGGGCGCCTTTGATATCGCCGTGAATTTCGACGAACCGGTGACCGGTTTTGACGTGACGGACCTGACCGTCGGCAATGGTGCAGCCAGCAATTTCGCCGGTAGCGGAACGGCTTACTCCGCCACGATCACGCCGGCTGCCGATGGCGCCGTGACGGTCGATATTGCAGCTGCGGCTGCGGTCGATGCGGATGCCGGCGACAGTCTTGCCGCGACCCAGTTCACCATCACCAATGACGAAAGCGGCGCGACACCGAGCTTCTCGACGGCTTCCGCCGATCCATTCGCTGGCTCATTTGTTCTTGATGTCACCTTCGACGAGGCCGTGACCGGTTTTGCCGCCAGTGACCTCACCGTCGGCAATGGCACGGCCTCGGGCCTGGCCGGCTCGGGCACCGCCTATACCGTCACCATCACCCCGTCTGCCTCAGGCGCCGTGACGGTCGATATGGCGGCCGGCAAGGTCGAGGATATCGTCGGCAATCCGAATCTCGTCGCCACACAATTCTCGATCACGGCCGATCTTACCGCGCCGGCGGGCTACGCCGTGACGCTGGATCAGCCTCTCATTTCCGCCGGCGTTGCCGCCAATGTCTCGTTCGGCTTCACCGGTTTTGAGGTGGGTGCCACTCTCGACTACACGATCACGAGCGATGGTGGCGGAGCTCCCGTGTCTGACAGTGTGACCGTTTCGACGGCGGCCGGATCGATCGGCGGGCTCGACGTCTCCGGTCTTGCCGATGGCACGATAACCCTTTCGGCGACTCTCACTGACAGCCTCGGCAATGCCGGTGCAGCGGTGACCGACACGGCGACCAAGGATACCGTCGGACCGACCGTAGTCCTGTCGAGCGTCGCCACCGAACCTGTTGCGGGCGCCTTCACGCTTGATGTGATCTTCTCCGAACCCGTCACCGGTTTTGCCATTTTCGATCTGACGGTCGGTAATGGTAGCGCATCGGCGTTCGCCGGCGCCGGCGACACCTATTCCGCCACCATTACCCCGACGTCTGATGGTCCGGTCACCGTCGATCTGGATGCTGTGAAAGTCCAGGATGCCGCTGGCAATAACAATAGCGCCGCGACCCAGTTCTCGATCAACTATGACGGTACGGCCCCGACTTTGGCGCTGTCTTCGGTCTCGTCTGATCCCGTATCCGGCGCCTTCACACTTGATATAGTGTTCTCGGAAAGCGTCACCGGCTTTGCCATCGGCGATCTGACGGTTGGCAATGGCGCGGCTTCGGCCTTTGCGGGCTCGGGCGATACCTATTCGGCGACGATTACACCGGCCGCCAATGGCGCCGTCACGGTCGATGTCGCCGCCGCGTCCGCCCAGGATTCGGCCGGCAATGACAATACCGCCGCGACCCAGTTCTCGATCACCAATGACGAGGCCGCGCCGAGTGTCGTGCTTTCCAGTGTCAGCTCTGACCCGGTCTCCGGCGCCTTTACCCTGGATGTTGTTTTCTCTGAATCGGTCACCGGTTTTGCTATCGGCGATCTGACGGTCGGCAATGGTAGCGCCTCGGCCTTCGCCGGCTCTGGCGATACCTATTCCGCCACCATCACGCCATCCGCTGACGGCGCTGTCACGGTCGATCTCGCTGCTGCTGCCGCCCAGGATGCGGCAGGCAATGACAATACGGCGGCGACGCAATTCTCGATCACCAATGACGGCACGGCCCCGTCGGTTGTGCTCTCGACGGTCTCGTCGGACCCGGTGTCCGGTGCTTTCACCGTGGACGTCGTGTTCTCGGAATCGGTGACCGGCTTCGCCATCGGCGATCTGACGGTCGGCAATGGTAGTGCATCGGCCTTCGCCGGCTCCGGTGACACCTATTCCGCCACCATCACGCCGTCCGCTGACGGCGCTGTCACTGTCGATGTCGCTGCTGCCGCTGCCCAGGATACGGCCGGCAATGACAATACGGCTGCCACACAGCTCTCGATTACCAACGATGAAACCGCACCGGGTGTGACGCTGTCCAGTGTCAGCAGCGATCCGGTATCCGGTGCCTTCACGCTTGATGTCGTCTTCTCCGAAACCGTCACCGGTTTTGCGATAGGTGATCTGACGGTTGGCAATGGCGCCGCCTCGGCTTTCGCCGGTTCAGGCGACACCTATTCGGTGACCATCACGCCGTCCGCTGACGGCGCTGTCACCGTGGATCTCGCTGCGGCTGCCGCCCAGGATTCGGCCGGCAATGACAACACCGCTGCGACCCAGTTCTCGATCACCAGCGACAGCACGCTGCCAAGCGTAGTCCTTTCGACGAGCGAAACCGATCCGGTCTCCGGGGCCTTTACGCTGGATGTCGTGTTCTCGGAAAGCGTCACCGGCTTCGCCATTGGTGACCTGACGGTCGGCAATGGTACGGCTTCTGCTTTCGCCGGTTCGGGCGATACCTATTCGGTCACGATCACGCCGGCAGCTGACGGGATCGTTACAGTCGACCTTGCCGCCGCCGCGGCACAGGATGCCGCTGGCAATGACAATTCCGCTGCCGTCCAGTTCTCGATCACCAATGACGGCACCGCCCCGACAGTTGTGCTTTCGACGGTCTCCTCGGACCCTGTGTCCGGCGCCTTTACCCTGGACATTGTGTTCTCGGAATCGGTCACAGGATTCGCGATCGGCGATCTGACGGTCGGCAATGGAGCGGCCTCCGCTTTCGCCGGCTCCGGTGATACCTACTCCGCCACCATCACACCGTCCGCTGACGGCGCTGTCACAGTCGATGTCGCAGCCGCTGCCGCCCAGGATTCGGCCGGAAACGACAACACCGCTGCGACCCAGTTCACGATCACGCGGGATGCCACGGCCCCGACGGTCGCGCTCTCGACGGCGTCGGCTGATCCGGTCTCTGGCGCCTTCACGCTGGATATCGTTTTCTCGGAATCCGTCACCGATTTCGCCATTGGCGATCTGACGGTCGGCAATGGTGCCGCCTCCGCCTTTGCAGGCTCGGGTGACACCTATTCTGTGACGATCACGCCGGTCGCCGATGGCGCCGTCACGGTCGATCTCGCTGCCGCCGCCGCTCAGGACGCCGCGGGCAATGACAACGCAGCTGCGACGCAGTTCTCGATCACCAATGACGAGACAGGACCCAGCGTCGTGCTTTCCAGTGTCTCGAGCGATCCGGTCTCGGGCGCCTTCACCTTGGATGTGGTTTTCTCGGAATCTGTCACCGGTTTCGTGATCGGTGATCTGACGGTTGGCAATGGTGCTGCTTCCGCTTTCGCCGGTTCGGGCGATACCTATTCGGTCACCGTCACACCGACAGCTGATGGCGCGGTCACAGTTGACGTCGCTGCGTCCGCTGCCCAGGATTCGGCGGGCAATGGCAATTCGGCGGCAACACAGTTCACGATCACCAGCGATGGCACCGCGCCCAGCGTCGTTCTGTCATCCGTGTCGGCTGATCCGGTCTCCGGTGCCTTCACGCTGGATGTTGTGTTCTCGGAGAGTGTCACCGGCTTCGCCATTGGCGACCTGACGGTCGGCAATGGTGCCGCCTCCGCGTTCGCGGGCTCGGGCGACACCTATTCGGCCACCATCACGCCGACAGCCGACGGGGCCGTCACGGTCGATGTCGCCGCTGCTGCGGCGCAGGATTCGGCCGGCAATGGCAATACAGCCGCGACCCAGTTCTCGATCACCAGCGACGGCACCGCGCCGACGCTCGTGATTGCCGGACCGTCCGGCACCCAGACCGGTGCCTTTACGGCCAGCTTCACGTTTTCGGAATCGGTCACCGGTTTCGCGCTGGGCGATATCGCGGTCGGCAATGGTGCCGCTTCGGCCTTTGCCGGATCGGGAAGTGCCTATACCGCGACGATCACGCCGGCGTCTGATGGCGCCGTGACCGTCGATGTCGCAGCTGGTGTGGCCAGCGACAGCGCCAGTAATGCCAATCTCGCGGCCACCCAATTGAGCGTCGATGCCGACATCAGCGCGCCAACGGTGCTGTCGGTTGTCGTGTCGGACGCTGATCTCACACTCAGCGATCTCGGCACCAGCTTCACGGTCGCCGCAACGTTCTCTGAAGCCCTCGATCCGGCAACGGATCCGGCATTCGCCTTCGTCGGTGCCGATCTCTCCGCGACGCTGAGCCTGCAGTCTTCGGCCTGGTCGAGCGGCAATACGGTCTTCACCGCCAGCTATGACCTGCTCGACAGCGGCATCATGGCCGACGATATCGACGTCACGGTTTCCGGTGCTGCAGACATCGCCGGTAATCTGCTCGCAGATGCGACAACGGCCGACCTCTTCAGTGTCGAGTTGCGCCGCGGCGGCATCACCATCGCCCAGACCGTAACGGGCGCGGTCGATGGCGAGTTCGACTTCACCGGCGATCTCGGGAATTTCTCGATCCTGACAGCAAGCCAGTCCGGCTCGCAGGCCTTCACCGGGCTGGCCGAGGGCGATTATGTCGTCGCTCCGTCAGCCGAGGATGGTTTCAGCTTTGACGGCGCGAGTTGTTCGGGCGGCACGACTTCCGTGAACGGCTCAACAGGCGCGGTCACGATCTCGCTTGCTCCGGCTGACTCAGTGACCTGTACCTTCTCTGCCATTGCAGATCCGGCGATCGATGAAGCGGCCATTCCAACCGTTGAACTGGCGCTGGACTCTGCCGTGGACGACCCGACGGGTACGAGCACGAGCTTCTCGCTCTCCAACACCGGCGGCACCGCGTTCCGCTTTACCGCAGCGACCGATGTGAGCTGGCTCGATATCGATCCACAGTCAGGCGATATTCCGGCCGAAGGATCGCTGGAATTCACCGTCACCTTCAATGACGACGTGCTTGATCTCGATCCCGGGACATATACGGCCACTATCACGATCACCGAGATCTCAACGTCCCCGCAAAAGCCACTGGGCGCACGGGCGAACGAGCTGACCGTCCTGACGATACCGGTCACGATCTCGCTGGAACCCCGTGAGGGCACGTTGACCATCATCGCCACCACAGCGCCTTCCGAGGCCGGCGACGGCGTGTTCACCTACACCTCCACACTGGCCGAACTGAACGGTCTCTCACTCTCGACGTCGGGCGGCACGGCCAGCTCGGGTGAGCTGACGGTGCTGCGTGGCTCCTACAGCCTCACCCAGGCGGCGTCGGAGGGCTGGGCCCTCAATGCGATGAGCTGCACCGGTGACACCGATGGCGGTTCGAGCTTCGATCTTGAAACCGGCACCATGATCATCGACCTCGATCCCGAGGAAAGCATGGTCTGTACCTTTGCCAACCGGCGCGATGAGGATTTCATCCGTGAGATCACCCAGAGCGCAATTCGCAGCTTCATGGCAGCCCGTGCCGATCAACTCCTGACCAACTCGCCGGAGCTGGCCAGCCGGATCCGCGGTAGCCGGATGACGGCGACCCCGAACCGGTTTGCCGCTGACTATCAGGACGGCCGCTTCTCCGCCGACATGTCCACGAGCCTGTCGGCCATCCGCCAGGCCGCCGAGAGTGGCCAGCCGCAGATGCCGGGTGATGAGCAATTCAACCTCGATGGCGAGACCGGAATTGCGAGCCTCGATGTCTGGGCCCAGGCCGTCTACACCAGCATTGATGACGACCGCGCCGGCTTGAACGCGAATTCGACCTTTGGCCTCTACTATCTGGGTGTCGACATGATGGCGTCCGAAAACGTGCTGGTCGGTGCCTTGCTGCAGTGGGATCATGCCGAGACGGTTACCGGCACCTATCGCAGTGAAGTCAGCGGCGATGGCTGGATGGCCGGTCCGTATGTCGCTGCCCGCCTGGCCGACAATGTCTATCTCGACGCTCGCGGTGCCTGGGGACGTTCGGAAAATGACGTCAATCCGATCGGCCTCTACACCGATGCGTTTGAAACCAGCCGCTGGCTGGTGGAAGCCAATCTGAGCGGCGAGATGCATTCCGGAAACTGGCGCCTGTCGCCACAGATCGGCATCGCCTATTTCAACGAGGAACAGGACGCCTACACCGATACGCTTGGCTTCCTGATCCCGAGCCAGGAAATCACGCTCGGCCGGATCAATGCCGGACCGGAACTGGCCTATCGCTTCATCAACGCCGAAGGCGGTTATTTCGAACCCTATGTCCGCCTCACCGCACTGTGGGATTACGATGACGCGGACGTCTATAACGCGGCGGGTAATCTGCAGGGCATTGGCGGTTTGCGCGCCGATGCACGCTTCGGCCTCACTGCCGAGCTGCCCAATGGCGGCATGATCTCGGGCGAACTCGGCATCATCGGCCTTGGTCTCGGCGAGTTCGAGGCCAACAATGCGATGATCCGCATCCGGATGCCGCTGAGCATGGAATAGGTTCGGCGGCCTGCTGCTCGAACACTGACGGTATCCGGCCCGCCAACTGGCGGGCCGGTTGCCTTTCAGGCCTTCTGCGCCTGTCTTTCTCATGCGGTAATGCGACGTACACAAGCGGGCGAAATGTATTAGTCTGTGACCATGGAAATCGATCACGTCAGATTGCGCGAATTGTCGGAGGCGGGACATCTCACCGCTGCCGAAGCCGCGCACGCCACGGCCTTGCTCGGGCGAACCGGCGAGCCGATCGATCAGGTCCTTACCCAGCTCGGCCTGCTGACAGAGGCCTTCCTGGCCGAGCATTTTGCCAGCGCCGCAGGGTTTGAGGCCTGTCTCGACCTTGCCGCGCTTGAATCTGGCTCGATTGCCGACCTGGATAGCCAGCTCAATCCCGACTTCCTGCTTGCGGAACGGGCGATCCCTGTCGCGCTCGATGCTGATGCCGTGACCGTCGCCCTAATTGACCCGGCCCGCGATGCCGGCTTGCGCGGGCTGGCCTTTGCCCTCGACCGTACAGTGCGGCCCGTCGTGACGACGCACTCCCAGTTTAGCGCGCTGTATCAGCGCCGCTTCAATGACCGCGTCCCGTCGGGCGGTGGCCGCGAGTTCGACGTCACCGCGGATTTCGACCGCCTCAAGGATATGGCCAGCACGGCTCCTGTCGTACGCCTGGTCAATCGCTTGATCACGGCAGCGGCGGGGGAGCGGGCGACCGACATCCATATCGAACCGGGACCGCGCGAAACTGTGGTGCGCCTGCGGGTCGATGGTGTGCTGCGGGATCTGGAAACGCTGGATACGACGCAGGCCCTGGCGGCGATCTCACGCATCAAGGTTCTTGCCGACCTTGATATCGCCGAACGCCGGCGGCCCCAGGATGGCCGCTTCACCCAGCCGGTGGCGGGGCGCGCCATCGATCTGCGGGTCTCGGTTGTGCCCGCCCAGCATGGCGAGAGCCTGGTGGTGCGTCTGCTTGATCCCGAGGCGAGCCTGCAGGAACTGGACGACCTCGGCCTGCCAGGCCAGGTCAAGGCCGTCGCCGAAGCGGTCCTGCAGCGCCCGCATGGTCTGATCCTGGTGACCGGGCCGACCGGCAGCGGCAAGACGACGACCCTGTATTCCTTTCTGCGCCGCCTTGCTGACGGCGAACGCAAGATACTCACGATCGAGGATCCGATCGAATACCGGCTGCCCGGAATTGCCCAGTCCCAGACCAATCCGCTGATCGGCGTCGATTTCGCCAGCGCGCTGCGCTCATTCCTCCGCCACGATCCCGACGTGGTCATGGTCGGCGAAATCCGTGACAGCGAGACCGCCCAGACGGCGATCCAGGCCGCGATGACCGGTCATCTGGTGCTCTCGACCCTGCACACCAATGATGCGGCCTCGGCGGTCCTGCGCCTGCTCGATATGGGCGTGGAGGATTATCTGCTCGCCTCGACCCTGGTCGGCGTTTTCGCCCAGCGTCTTGTCAGGCGCACCTGCGCCTCCTGTGCAGGGGCTGGTTGCCCGGCGTGCCAGGGCACCGGCTTTCGCGGCCGCGTGGCGATTGCGGAAGGTTTTGAGGTCGACGAAGCCATGCGTGAGGCCATTCGTCAGTCCGCAACCGGGCCGGGCCTGGCGAAAGTGTTGCTGCAGAACGGATTCGTTCCGATGTCCGAGGATGGCCGCAACAAGGTCGATGCCGGCGTGACCACGATGGCCGAAGTGAATCGGGCTGTTGGCCGTGCCTGATCGCCAGCCAGATACCGCCGGGGCAGGGCGGCCCGCGAGTTGGCGCTATACGATCGAGCAGCCCGACGGGCGTCTGATGCGGGGTGAGGTCGTTGGCTGCTCCGAGGCAGAGGCGCTCCTCAAATTGCGAGCCCTCGGCGGCATGCCACTGGAATTGAAGCGGGCACCGGCCGCGACTGGCCTGTTCAGCGGCCGGCGTACGCATCTGGAGGCGTCGGAGGTTCTCGACTTCACTCGAGGCATTGCCGAACTCGTGGATGCCGGCATCCCGCTGCGCGACGCGCTCGCCAGCCTCGCCCAGCATGAGAGACGGCCGGCCTTGCGAGCGGCGCTGGTTCGGGTCGAGGACCAGGTTCGCCATGGTGAAGCCTTCAGCAAGGCGCTTGAGGTTGACGCCGGTCAGTTTCCGCGCCTGCTGATCGCGCTAGCCCGCGCTGGCGAGGCCTCGGGCCTGCTTGGGAAGAACCTGGTGGAGCTGGCGGCGCAGATGGAAGATGAGCGCAGCCTGCGCCAGGATCTGATCGGCCAGATGATCTATCCAATGGCACTGGTGGTGCTGATCAGCCTGACGCTGGTTTTCCTGTCCTATTTCGTGCTGCCGCAATTCGAGACCATCTTTCTTGATGCGGGCGTCGCACCGCCGCCGGAAACAGCTTTTGTGCTCGCCGTTGGCGCGTTCCTGAGAGCCTATGTCGTCTGGATCCCGCCCTTGATCATTGCTTTCGCGATCGGCATGCGCCTGCTCGCGCGACAGTTCCGGTCCGGGCTTGATCGGCTGATTCAGCTCGTTCCCGTTCTCGGGGCGACATTGCGCACGCTGGAGGCGGCTCGCTATTGCCGGACGCTCGGTCTGCTCCTCGCCAGCGGACAACCTCTCTCGCGCGCCGAGGTCGTGGCGCGCAGCACGATCGCATCGCCGGGACTGCAGGCGCGCTACGCGGTGGCCGGTGATGCCGTACGTGCCGGTGAGAGCCTGTCCGTGGCGCTGGGTCGACAGCGGGTGCTGCCGGCACAGGCCTTGCGTTTTGTCGAGCTGGGCGAGCGAACCGGACGCCTCGATGTCATGCTGAACCGGGCGGCGAAGCTACACGACCGCGAGGTCCGCAACATGCTCAAGAGTTCGGTTGAATTGATCGGGCCGGTGATGATCGGCATACTCGGCCTGTGTGTGGGCGGCGTGATTGCCGCAGTGATGTCAGGGGTCTTGAGTCTCAATGAAGTGGTTTATTGATATGACGACAACATCCCGGCAGCCGAAGGCGAGCGAGCGCGGCATCACCTTGTTCGAACTCCTGGTGGTTCTCGTCATTCTGGCCCTGCTCGCGACCATCGTGGCACCACGGGTGATCGGCTATCTCGGCCGCTCGAAGACCGATGTTGCCCAGGCACAGATGTCCTCGATCGCAACCTCGCTCGAGCTGTTCTATCTCGATATGGGCCGTTATCCCGACGCCGATGAGGGCCTTGAGGCCCTGATGGAGGCGCCGGACGAGAGCGTGCTGTGGCGCGGCCCATATTTCGGAAACAGTTCGGGATTTAACGACCCGTGGGGACGCCCCTATATCTATCTGCGCGCCGAGCCGGGTGACCGTTTTGTCCTGACGAGTTTTGGCCGTGACGGCGAAGAGGGTGGTGAGGGCGAAGATGGTGATCTCTCCCGCAGCTGATCAGGGCGGTCGGCCAAGCGCCAATGAGCGCGGTATGACCCTGCTCGAGCTATTGATTGCGCTCAGCATTTTCGCGGCCGTCGCCAGCCTGTCCGGCGTTGCGCTCGCCGGGTCTCTCGGGCATTTGCGGTATCAGCGATCAGCCGAGCAATTGGTGCTCGATTTGCGGCGTGCCAGTCTGAGGGCCCGGAGTTCGGGAGACGAGACGGCCATCCAGCTGACGCCTCGGGGGTACAGCATCGAGGCTCTGGATATAGATCGGGCCTGGCCGCAGGGTGTGACGGCGGTCTGGCGCGTGCGCCAGGCTGGCAGCTGGCAGGTGGCGGCCGGGCTGACCCTGCCGCCCAGGACCATTCAGTCCCCCGAGCTGGAGGTCGAGATCCTGCGAGGTGACGACCGCCTGTCCGTGCAGATCGACCGGGTTACGGGGCGGGTTCATGCCGGCTAACCCCAGGGAAGACGGCTATGCGCTGACCGAAGTGCTGGTTGCTTCGGTGATCGCCGCCGCCGTCGTCGCCATGGCAATGTCAGGCATGACAGTCGCCTTACGCGGCGCCCGCGGCGCCGCTGACATGCAGCACGTGCTCCTTGAGGGTGCCAATATTTCGGCCCGTCTGCGCGCCGGTGACCGGGCCGCGAATGTGGCTGCGGATTATCCGGACTGGCGAATATCCATTTTGGCCGTCGACCGGCCGGTCGACCCTCGCACGGGGGCGGTGTTGACGCGCGCCCGGCTTGAACACACTGCCCCGCGCCTGGCGCTCGACTTCATTTTTGTCGAGGACGGATATCTGCTGACGGATGACGAGCCATGATTCTGGCTGAACGCGACAACGCCGCCGGCTTCACCTTGATGGAAGCCCTGATCGCGGTTGTCATTCTCGCCGGGATCGCGGCGGTGCTGGTGCCGGCTGTCAGGACGGCGGTCCGCGTCGAGGCGAGGGCATCAAGCTTGGTTGCCGATCTCGAGGCCGGAGCCGGAGCCGAGGACCTGCTGCGCGAACTTCTGTTGCGGGCGCACCGGCCGCCACGTTCGGCGTCGACCGGTCAGCTGGCAGGCACGCCCACCTCTCTCAGCTTCCTCACGCTCGCGACCGCCGCAGGGACACCGCAGCTGGCACGTCTGGAATACGAATCCGGTCGCCTGGAGCTGACATTGCCGCGCCTTGAGACCAGCCCGCGCGCGCCGCAAGGCATAGTGCTGGCCGAGCAGCTCGATCAGATCCGTTTCCTGTATTTTGGTGATGCCGATGATGGGCAAGGGGCAGTCTGGCACGAAAACTGGGACCAGATTGCGCCGCCGCAACTGGTGGCGTTGGACCTGTTGGCGCGCGATGGCGGCCGGAAACGGATCGAGGCACGCGTCGGCGGTGCAGGCCCGTTTGATTGCGGCTTCGATTCTGGGCAAGGTATCTGCTTGGGGGATGCCGAGTGACCGGAGGTACACAACTGGCACAACTGACGGATCAGCTCCGCCTCACTTTCGGGTGGGCGCTGGCAACTGTCCGCGCCACGCTGCCGCGCGCGATCCGCGAGTTCGGCCGCAGTCCGGATGCCCGCCTTGCCAGGCTGGGGCCGGACAATCAGTTGATCCCGGTCGGCGTGCGCTATCGATCCTGGTTCGGCGAAACATGTCTGGGTGAGGGCATGGCGGGTGCGGAGCCGCCTGAGCTGCAGCTTGAATTGCCAGACTCGGGACAATACCGCCAAGTCCTCAAGGTCAGCGAGGGTGTCGCCCGCCGCGGGCGTGCGGCTCTTGAATTGCGCCTGAATGAATTCAGCCCGCTGCCGGTCGATCAGGCCAGATTCGCCTTCCGGCAGCTCGCGCCGCCTGTCGGGGGGCGTTGCGAAATCGAGGTTGCGGTTATTCGCGCGTCGCATTTGCAGCAGGCTATTGATGCCCTGCCCGGGTCCGCCGTGCGCTGGAGCGTTGTCGGCGCGGTGGATGCAGCGGGCGAGCCGGGATTTCGCTTCGCGGCCGGATCGGCAGGCCGCCGGCGCCGGGGCATCGGACGAGGGCCGGGACTGCTGCTGATTATAGCCGCGTGTGTGATGGTTTGCATCGCTTGGGCCGACCGGTTTTCCCGCGAAGCGGAAACGCTCGAGTTACGGCGGACAGAGCTGATCGGGTTTGCCCGTAGCTTGCGCGATGCGGAGCTCGGGATTGAGCTGGCCGAACGCGCCATGCAGGGCGGGGCGCCCAACGTGCCCCTCGACCGGGTTGTCGAGGCATTGCGCGAGCTGGGTGGCCGTGCGCCGGAAGACCTGACGATCCGGACCGTGGCGCTCGAGCCCCCGCACTCGCTTGTGATCGAAGGCCCTGACCCTGACACCACGGATGCCGCGACGCTCACGCGACTGGAACTGCCGCTCGGGGATGAATCATGACCGGGATGTTCTCGTCGCTGGATGCCCGGCTGCGCCTGACTATCGCTTGGGCGATCCTGAGCGGGGTGGTTCTTCTGATTGTCTTGCCGGTGATCCTGTCCGCGACGGGGATGGTCCAGGCCTGGCACCAAGCCAGGAGTGTGCGCCAGACCGTTTCGGCACTCACCCAGCGGGTCAATGGTCAGAGTGAGGCGATCAATGCCTGGTATGAGGCGCACGGCGAGACCGAGGACACTGTTCGAGAATACAGCGATCCGGATCTCGCCCGCCAGGCCATTGATGCCGATCTCGACCGGATTTCCGAGGCCCTGATCGACTCCGGTGCGCACTTGCTGCGGGCCCCGAGCGTGCAACAGGGCCCGCCGGGCAATGACGCTATAGAGCTGGTCGGGGAGGTTCAGTTTTCCGGAACCCTCGGCGAGGTGCTGCGGGCCTTTGTGGCCCTGGAGCACGCCGGGATCCTTCTTGCAGACCTGAACCTTGTCGCACAGCCGGGACAACCGGAGGGCCGGGTCCGTGGAAGCTTGCAGTTGCGGCACAGCTATCTGGTGGCGGGGTATGATGAATCGTAACGAGCTCCTGTGGTCGGGCGCCGTCCTGTCGCTCTTCGTTCTGGGTGCGCTGTCCTTCATGCCGATTGCGCTTGAGCCGCCGCTCGAGCCACCGGCGCCGGCAGTCCTTGTAGCCGAACCGGGCGATGCTGATGGCTGGGCACCCTGGCTGGAGGGGCGGTTGCGGCCGGCACCCGTCCGGATCACCAGGCCGCTCGCGCCTGTCGACGAACTGGCTGGATACAGCTTGGTCGGGCTGGTCGAGGTGGATGGCAGGATCCTGGCAGTTATCGCCGGTGCCGGCGGAACGCGTTCCCTGGGGCTCGGGGGGGTTCTTGATGGCTATGAAGCCACCGCCATCGAGGCGGACCGCATTGTGCTGGAGCGTGATGGCAACCAGGTCACTCTGCGCTTGGCCCGGTGAGTGAGGCTGGAGCTTTCCGGGGATTGGGCATAAGGTCCAGAATGTTGAATTCTGGGGGAGGAATGAGCGTGGTTTTGCGGTGTTGGCGCGGTGGTCTTGCGGCCCTATTGGTCTTGGCACTGCAAGGGTGTTCCATGGTGATGCCCGATGCGCGTGGTGTGCATGCGGCGCAATACCCGGCTCATCCGGTTCCCTCGCCTCGGGCCGGGGCCACGGATGCCGCTCCGGAAGGTTCGGCGATGACGCCGCCCGGCGAGATGCCCCAGGACCGCCCGGTTGCCGAGGGCGGTAGTGACCGCCTGGTCTATTTCGATCAACAGCGCGGGACGCCTGCGACCAGCGTTTCCGGTGACCGCAGCCTCGATACGACGACCCTGCGGCTCAACTTTGTCGATGCGCCGGTTGCCGATGCGGTCCGCACGATCATTTCCGATGCGCTCGGCCGTCCGGTTCTGGTCGCCGCCGGTGTCGAAGGACGGATCACGCTGACATCGCCCGAGCCCACCTCGGCCCGTGTTGCCCTGGCAGCGCTGGAAACTGTATTGAGCGAATCCGGCTTCGCCCTGATCGAGCGGGAAGCCGGCTATCTGCTCACGCGTGAGGGTGAGGCCCAGGCCAGCCTGTCCCAGTATTCCACGTCGCTGGGCTATGGCGGCCGGGTCGTGCCGGTGACGCACACGAATCCAAGCTCCATCCTGGCCCTGATCGATCCGTTCCTGTCAGAGCGCGTTGATGTGATCCCGCATGACGTCGAGGGCGTTCTGGTAATTGCCGGGCCGGCCGGTGAGGTTGAGAGCGCTGTCGATGCCATCGAGACCTTCGACCGCCCCTTCCTGACCAATCGCGTTTTTGGCATGTATGAGCTGCAATATGTGAATGCCGAGACCGCCAAGGGTGAAGTGGACGCCGTACTCGCAGGCCTGGGTGGCGGTACCGGCGCGACGACGACCATAGCCCTGCCGCGCCTGAACCTGTTGTTCGTCGTCACCCGTGATCGCGCCCAGTTCGAGCAGATCGGCGCCTGGGTTGCCCGCTTTGACCGGCCTTCCGGTGGGGATGAACGCCGGTTGCGCTATTATGTGGTCCGCAATACGCCGGCCAGTGCCCTGGCTTCGCAGATCACGGCGGCCTTCGCCGGTGGAGAGACCGGCGGTGTCGCCACGTTCGCCCCGCAACAACAAGGGGATGACCGCGCCGGGGCGTCGGATGCAGGCAGCGCAAATGGACCTGAAGGCCGTCTGGCGATTATTCCCGACCAGCTCAACAATGCATTGATCATCCGCGCCACCGACCAGGAATACCGCGAAATCCTCGAGCTGGTGCAGCGTATGGACGTGATGCCGCCGCAAGTCCTGATCGAGGCGACGATCGCCGAGGTCCAGCTGGTCGACGGATTGAGCTTCGGTGTGCGCTGGTATTTCGAGAACCAGTCCGGCTCGTCGGTGACCACAACCGGCTTCACCGATGACGTGAATGGCACCACAAACCCGGTCTATCCCGGTTTTAACTATGCCTTCGCCGGGACGGACCTGCGCGCAACTCTCAACGCACTCAACTCCATCACTGATGTCACGGTGCTCTCGGCACCCTCGATCATGGTGCAGAACAATCAGACCGCTCACCTCCAGGTCGGCGATGAAGTCCCGATCGTGACGCAGACCGCCAGTTCGGTGACCGAAGCCAACGCGCCGCTGGTGTCGTCCATCGAGTTGCGCCAGACCGGCGTTATCCTGCAGGTCACGCCGCGCATCAATGCCAGTGGCATGGTGGTGCTTGATGTGATGCAGGAGGTGAGCAGCGTGCGTCCGACCACGACGTCAGGCATCGACTCGCCGACGATCCAGAAGCTGGAATTCACCAGCACCGTGGCTGTGCGCAGCGATAACACCGTCGCCCTCGGGGGGTTGATCCGCGAAGCGCACTCCGACAACGAAGCCGCCATTCCCCTGCTCGGGCGCATTCCCGGGCTCGGCAATATTTTCAAGAACCGCGATATCAGCAGCGAGCGCAGCGAGCTGGTGATTTTCCTGACGCCGCGGATTATCGCGACGGATGAGGATGCAGCGAATGTGCTGATTCACGTGCGCCGCGAACTTGAGGCACTGGAAGCCAGGCGCGGCGACCTGTTTGAGTGATGAGTATCGCACGCCCGCATAATCGGCAGGCCGGCTCGGCCATCATTTTTGTCCTGTGGATGTCCGTGCTGCTGGCTGTCATCCTTGCCGGCGCCATGGCGATGACCCAGACGGAATTGCGGCTGGGTGCGGGGCGCCGCACGATGCTGGCGGAGCGCGAGACCCTGCTGTCAGCGCTCGATCTGGTGGCCTTCGACACGGCGCTGGTCGGGCGCAGCTATATCGCCAGCCTGCCGCGGACCGTGACCGTATCGGGCACGCCCGTCCGGGTGAGCCTGGCGCCGGCCCAGACCCGGCTGGACATCAACATGGCCAATGACGAAGCCTGGATGGCGCTCTTCACGGGACTCGGCGAGCCGGAAATCACCGCGCAGCGGCTGACGGATCAGATTCTCGACTGGCGTGACAATGATGAGTTGGCCCGCGCCCGGGGCGCGGAGCGTGACGACTACCCGCCCGGATCACGAAAACGGCCGGAAAACCGACCGTTCGTCAGCGTAGCCGAACTTGTGCAGGTCCTCGATATGACGCCTCAGCGCCTGGCTTGCCTGGCACCCTATCTGACGGTGTTTGGCGGAACGCCGGAGGGCGAGATCGAACTGACGGCCGAGGATGTCGCAAGCTCGATGGATGGCGTCCGGGTCGCATTCCAGGCCGATATTGTCCGGCCCGATGGCGGGGCGTCCAGCCTCGCCGCACTGGCCCTGTTCGGGGCCAACCGCAATCGTCCCTTCGACTGGGTCGCCTTCCCGGTCGAGATGTACAATCCGGGTGGATGCAGTACCACGGCACCGGCAGGAGGGCAGCCAGCATGAATATGGTCAATCCAGTTTCGCGGGCGCACTCGCGGCGCCTGATCTTTGCGGCCCTGTTGATCACGGCGCTGGCCTATATGTTCTGGACCGGCTCGCGCTATCCGTCGCTGGACGAGAAGGCGATGATGGGCGGCGCGATCCAGCTTGAGGATCCGCTCGGCTTCGAGGCTGTGCTGCCGATCGAGCGTGGGTTGTCGGTGATGGAGCGGATCGCCTATTCGACGGTCAACTGGATCGATACCAACAAGAAGGGGATGACCTTCGGCCTGTTGTTCGGCGCCGCCTTCCTGACCCTGCTGGGCTATATGCGGCGACGCAATTTCCGGCTTCCCTTCTCCAATTCCCTTTACGGCATGTTCCTGGGGGCGCCGCTGGGTGTGTGCGTCAATTGCGCGGCACCGATCGCCAAGGGCCTGTACCAGGGGGGCTCTCGGGCGGAGACGACCCTGTCGGCCATGATCGCATCGCCGACCCTGAATATCGTCGTGATGACGATGTCGTTTTCGCTGCTGCCCTTCTATATCGCCGCCACCAAGCTCGTTCTGAGCCTGTTGGTCATCCTGGTCGCGGTTCCGGTCCTGTGCCGTTTCATCCCACAGGAAAAACTGCTCTCCAGCGTGACCGGGACCGAACAGGCACCCATGGCGCCGGCGCTGGAAGAAAGCGACGATATGCCGGTCGAATCCTTCCCGCAGGCGGTGCTCAACTTCGTGCGCGATTACGGGCGGAACCTCTGGTTCATCCTGCGAACGACCCTGCCGCTGATGCTGTTGGCGGGCTTTCTCGGTGCTGTCGCGGGCACGCTGATGCCACCCCAGGGGCTGGCAATCGGTGATTTCGGGCCGTTGGGCGTCGGTATTGTGGCGGTGATCGGTACCTTCATGCCGGTGCCGATCGGCTTCGACGTCGTGCTCTCTGGCGCGCTGCTCAATGGCGGTGCCAGCCATGGCTACATCATGGCGCTGGTCTTCACGCTTGGCAGCTTCAGCATCTACTCCTTCCTTATCGTCGGCACATCTGTGGGTTGGCGCGCCGCCTTCATGCTCGGTGTCATCGTGATGGTGCTGGGCTTCTTCGCCGGGCTGGGTGCGGAAAAATATCACGACTTCCAGACCCGGCGGGCGATCGAAATGCTCACTACAGAGGCTGCGGCCGAGCCTTTGGAAACCGTGGTGAATCCGCTCGCTGCGGACACTTCCGCGGCGCCGGGTCAGATCAGCCTTGAGCGCTTGCCCTATGGGGCCGCGTCCGCACCGCGCGGCGACACGGCCTTCACCCGGATCGAAGCCTGGCAGATCGGGATTGATCATCCGGTCGAGTTTTCCTTCGCCGACATGTGGCCACCCTTCTGGGAGGGGCGCGCCATCAGTTCAGGTGATATTGATCGCGATGGCGATGTCGATCTGGTCTTCGCCTCGACCCGGGCCGGTTTGCACGTCTACCTCAATGACGGCAGCGGCCAGTTTGCGGCCATGGAGCAGGATTTCGGCGCCATTGCAGACATGCCGGTGTTCAACGCCGTGCTCGTCGATATCGATGATGATGGCTGGCTGGACCTGTTTCTCGCGACCTATCAGCAGGGCCTCTACATCCTGCCCAATCACAATGGCCGTTTCGATCCGGACAGCCTGCGGCCGGTGCGCAATCGTGAAAATGCCATTCTGGCGATGGCGCTGAGCTTCGGTGATGTCGACCGTGATGGCGATCTGGATCTGGCACTGGGGAACTGGGCGGCGGGCTGGTACCGTCGCATTCCCGGCGAGGAATCGCGCAACCGCATCATCTTCAATGATGACGGCGCGCTGTCAGGCGACAGTTTTGCCGACTTGCCGGGGATTCCCGGCGAGACCCTGTCGATCCTGCTCAGCGATATCGACCATAATGGCACCCAGGACCTGCTGGTCGGCAATGATTTCGAAGTGCCGGACTATTTCTACCTGGGCGACGGCGCCGGCGGCTTTTCTGCCATCACCCATCAGGACGGCCGCATTCCGATGACCACGACGACGACCATGTCGGTTTCGGCGCGTGACCTGACCAATGATGGCGAGGCCGAGATTTACCTCGCGCAGATCGCCGGCCGGGCGTCGGGCATCTCCAGCCGGCTGAGAATGCAGCCCATCGAGCAGTATTGCGACGGTATCCTGCGGGCGGCAGACCAGGCGGTCTGTCAGCAAAACATGGATATCAAGGCCTGGTATCGTCCGGGCAATGCGCTCGACCCGTCTTTCGCCGATCATTGCGCCCCGCTGGCCGAGCCGTATCGCTCGGAATGCCGCGGCATGCTGATCAAGGATATTGCGATCCAGAACCGTAGTCCGGAAATGTGCGCCCTTGTGCCGGTTGGCCAGATTCGTGCGCGCCAGTATTGCGACATTCACTTCCTGCCCTCGCGTGCCATGACGGCGGCCGAGCAGGATGCGGCCATCCCGCAGGTTCTGGCGCGCAACATCCTGCTCTCACCGCTTGGTGATGGCAGCTATGCCGAGCGTGGCCGGGATCTCGGTCTGGAGGTGGGCGGCTGGAGCTGGGATGTGTCGATCGCCGATTTCGACAATGACGGTTGGCAGGATGTCTATATCGTCAACGGCACATGGGTCCCCAATGAGGTGACGCCCTCGAATATCTTCCTGCGCAATAATGGCGGCGAGGGATTCGAGGAAGTCACTGAGGCCTGGGGTTTGAGTGATTATCTCATCACTGCGGCGGCAACGGTCGCCGATCTTGATCATGACGGCGATCTCGACATCGTGGCTGTTCCCGTCAACGGACCGGCGGTCGCCTTTGTGAACAATGCACGTGATCACCATGCGATTGATTTTGAATTCGATGACCGGATCGGAAATCGTGACGGCATCGGTGCCCGCGTCGAAATTCGCTATGGCGAAAACGGTGAGCAAATGCAGATGCGTGAAGTGCAGTTGGGCGGGGGGTATATGTCATTTGACGCGCCGACCGCCCATTTCGGACTGGGTGAGGCGACGCAGGTCACCTCGGTCTCCATCGCCTGGGCCGATGGCGGCCTGACGCGGATCGAGACGCCCCTTGAGTCGGGGGCCACCTATAGGGTCACCCGTACAGCGCAGACCGGCACAGATGATCCTCTGGAAGGGAACACACCATGAAGACCGCTTGGATTGCCGCAGTTGCCGCCCTTGTCCTGGTAGCAAGCATCGTCGGATGGAGCTTGCTCTCAAACCGTCACGCACCGGCGCTCAGCCCCGAACAGGCCGAAGCCGTCATGGCCGAGGCGGAGCAGGCATATGCCGGTGCCGACTACGCGCAGGTTGCCGAAATTCTCGCGGGCCTGGCCAGCCAGGGTGTGCCGATTGCGCAATACCGTCTGGGTCTGATGAACAGGATCGGGCAAGGTGTTCCGGTCAATGAGGAGGTGGCGGTGATGTGGCTGACGCGCGCAGTGGAGCAGGGCTTTGAACCCGCTCGCGCGCCCTTGGCCGAAATCTACTTGGCGCGGGCCGAGGATGCGGGGAGCGCCGCGGACGGTGTGCGGTGGTATGCGCTTGCGGCCGAGCTGGACCAGAGCGACGCGCAGGCGGTGCTTGGTTCCTACTATCTGACCGGCACTGAAGTAACGCAGGATGTCCCGCGCGGCATCGCCCTGCTGACGGCTGCCGCCGAAGCCGGCGATGTCCGGGCGCAATCCAATCTGGGCTATGTCTACGCCTCCGGAACCGGCGTTGCGGCGAATGATGAAGAGGCCTTTCGCTGGTATCTCGCGGCGGCCGAGGGCGGGCTGGTGCGGGCACAGGCCGCTGTCGGCCTGTTCTATGAGACCGGGCGTGGAACAGAGCTCAATATTCCCGAAGCGATCCGCTGGTATCTGAATGCGGATTCGGCCGGTGCGCCGGGCACGGGTGCACGACTCGGCAAGCTGGCGATTGACGGCGTGTTGCAGGGCCGGGACTCGTCGGAGCTGACGGCGTGGGTTGCGGAGGCGGCGCGCGCCGGTGTCGACGGTGCAGTTGTCTGGCTTGAGCGCGCCGCCGAGAGCAACGACCCGGTCGTGCTGAACCAGTTGGCCGAGTTCTATGAAGCCGGTGAGGTCCTGCCGCAAAACTCGGCGCTGGCGCTCGAGAATTTTCAACGGGCCGCAGAGGGTGGCTCGCCTCAGGCGCAGCTGGCAATGGCGCGGCGCTATGCGACCGGCAATGGAGTCACCCAGGACTATGCCCAGGCGCATGTGTGGGCGAATCTGGCGGCTGCGGCAGGGGTTCCCGGCGCGGCTGACGAACGGACAATCTTCGCCCAATTCCTCAGCCCTGAGGAGCTCGCACGAGCCCAGGCGCGAGCGAGTGAGTGGAGGGCGGCGCATCGTGAGGACTAGGCCTGGCCTCCTCTGTGGTGTCCTGTTTGGGTTGGCCTTGATTGCCCCGGTCGGGGCGCAGTCGGGGCCGGTCGGCGATGATATCGTGGGCCGCGCAACCCTCGCGATCGAGCAGGGCCGATATGGCGATGCCCTGGATTTGCTGACCCTCGATGAGGCGAGCGATGAAGCGGGGCGGCAATTCCTGCTGGGTGAACTGCATGCGCGCGGGCTGGGCGTGCCGCAGAATTTCGAGACCGCCCTCCAGTGTTTCCGGCGGGCCGCGAGCCTTGGACATCCGGCAGCGAGAAATGCGCTCGGCCGCGCCTATTCCGAAGGTCAGGCGGTTGAGGCCGATCCACAGCTGGCGCTCAGCTATCTCAGAGCGGCCGCGCTATCCGGCGAAGCCCGTTATCAGGCCGACCTGGCACGCGCCCTGGAAGCGGGGCTGGGTGGCGAGGACGGGATTGGTGAGGCGGCGAGCTGGTATCGGCAGGCGGCAGACCAGGGTGATCTCGACTCCCTGACCAGTCTGGGCGTCCTCTATCTCGAGGGCCGCGGCGTCGACCGTGACCCGCTGCTCGCGATTGATCTGTTCAGACAGGCCAGTGAGAGCGGCGATGCGCGGGCACAGAATAATCTCGGCCTGATCTATGTTCGCGGCGAGGACGTTGAACGCGATTATGATCGCGCGTTTCAGCTTTTTTCCCAAGCTGCCGGACAGGGGCTGCGCGAGGGGCTGGCAAATCTGTCCGTGATGTATGCCAGCGGATTCGGCGTTGAGGTCGATGAGGCCGAGTCCCTGCGCTTGCTTGAGCAAGCCCGGCGTAGCCGGGGCACGACGCTTTCTGCGTTGCTCGTGACGATCGGTTTCCCCTTCGATGCTCGCCTGATCAATCACGACTGGACACCGGCATTCGGTGTTGCCACCGAACAAGCGGCTGAGGCCGGGGACCCGGTTGCGCTCTATCTGACGGCCATGTGGTACCTGGACGGCGACGGATTGCGCCAGGATGTGCCTGAAGGAATCGACCGGCTCGAACGCGCTGCCCGGGCCGGGCTTGGGCCGGCACAATTCGCACTTGGCCTGATTTACGCCAATGGGCGCGGTTTGCCGCAGGATTATGCGAGTGCCTATGTCTGGACCAGTCTCGCGGCGCTCGCCGCGGTGCCCGGAGCGATCGAGGTGCGTGATGCGTTGGCGGTCGAGATGAGTGCCGATCAATTGCGGGGCGCACAGCAAAGAGTCGGGAGACACGCCCGCGAAACCGACTGAATACGGCGCCGGGGCCAGCGGCTGGGGGGCAAAATAAAATTTCGTCGGGGGTGTTGCCACCGACCGGCTTAGTGTATCAAACATAAGCATAAAGCTACATGGCGCGCGCGCGCCAAGGCAGGGGACGGGGCTTCATGAATATTGCAAAGCTATTGGCTGCTTCAGTTTTGTCGGCGGCGACCGTGGTTGCGGCAGCAAGCGTGGCATCCGGCGCAGCGCTGGCGCAGCAAGCCCGGATCGCCGGCCAGGGTGGCTATAACGAACAATTTGTCGGAACTCGCCTGAGCTTCAGCGTTGACCCGTCTCTGAGCAATTTCACGCTCCGGGTGTCGGGACCAAACGGTTATAACGGCGAAGTTCAGTCTGCCCGGGTCGCGCCGACTTTCCGTCTCGGCGATTTCGGTTCTGTGCCCGACGGTTTGTATACCTATGAAATGACGGCGGCGACCAATGAGCGGCAAGTGCTCGCAACACCACCCGTCGCCGGGGCTAATGGCCGGGACGGCCGGCAACAGGTCGCACGGATCGGCACGTCGATGACGGGCTCGTTTCGCGTGGTAAACGGCCAAATTTTGCAATTGGATCCGGCAGCGTCTGAGCGCTGACCGAAATTTTGACTGGGGATGAACATGTCTAGATTTTCAAATTCGGCCAGCTCGATCGCGCTCGCCGCAGCCGCCATTCTGGGCCTGTCCGCTCCGGCGATGTCCGCGCAGGTGTTTGCCACGGATGTGATTGTCCAGGGCAGTCTCTGCGTCGGGACAGACTGCGCCAACGGTGAGAGCTTTGGCTTCGATACGATGCGGTTGAAGGAAAACAATCTTCGCATCCACTTTCAGGACACCAGTAACTCCGGCAGCTTTCCGACCACTGACTGGCGCATCGTCATCAATGACACGACCAACGGCGGGGCGAGTTATTTTGCAGTTGAAAATGCGGACGCCGGGTCGATCCCTTTCCGAATCCTGTCCGGCGCGCCCGCGAACTCCCTGTATGTGGATAATCAGGGCGATGTTGGTGTCGGGACCAGCAATCCGGTTGTCGAACTTCAAGTGACCGACGGCGATTCGCCGACCTTGCGCCTGGAACAGAATGGCTCCAGCGGCTTTACCGCCCAGACTTGGGACATCGCTGGTAATGAAACCAACTTCTTCGTTCGCGACGTGACCCACGGCAGTCGTCTGCCGTTCCGTATCGAGCCCAATACACCGGCAAATACCGTGTATATGGACTCCACAGGGCATGTCGGCATGGGGACGAATAATCCCGATGAGGCTGTCCTGGATGTGCGCTCCAGCGAAGGCTCGCTGGCCAGTTTCAGCGGCAATGGTACGAAGTTCCTTCACTTGACCAGTAATGACGGCGGCGGCGTGCAAATCCGCCTCGAAGCTGACAGTCCGAACCGGCGGATCATCGCCATGGATTCCACAGGTGACAACAGGCACACCCAGATAATTTTCAATGATACCGATATCCGCTTTGGCGGCACCAATGACATTTGGGCAACGATTGACGAGACCGGGCTGACGACGGTCGGGCCGACCTGCAACCCCGGGCCGTGTGACCGGACCTATGACCCGGACTATTTCCAGGTTGCTTCGATCGAGGATCACGCCGCATCGATGTGGGAGAACCGGTATCTGGAAGCCGTTGGGCCAACCAGCCCGGATCAGCCTTTCAATGTGACCGAAAAAGTCGGCGGCATGCTGCACGAACTCGAAGTCGCGCATATCTATATCGAACAGCTCAATTCGCGCCTGGTTGCGCTTGAGCAGCAGGTTGCTGAAGCCGGCTCGCAACGCGCCGCTGACTGACGTCATCGCTTTTGAGCATTGACGAACAACGCCCCGCCCGGCTTTTGCCGGTGCGGGGTGTTTTCGTTATGCGGGCCTGCTCAGCTGACTAGCTGGTCGGGTTGGGGGATTGCTGGCGCCGGGGCGTGGCCTGATCGGACAGGCGAGCGGTGTGGTAGGCTGTGAATCTCGGATTGGCGACCTGCGTCACCGCGGCGACCAGCACTTCCTGCTCGCATTGCGAGGTCATGTTTCCGAGATTGAATTGTTCGCAATAGGCGCGGGTCTGGGACACAAGGCGGTCATAGGTCTCCCGAACCGCTTCATCATTGCGCAAGGAGGCCTGCTCGGCGCTGAAGGTGAAAACTGCGTTCGACTGGGCCTGAACGGCCGGTGCTGTTGCAGCCAGCATCAGGGCGGCGCCTGTGATGGCCAGGCCAGGAATACCGTGTTTCATGTTTCTCTCCGTTTGCTTTGTTTGCTTTGTTTGCTTTGTTTGCTTTTGATTTGTGACATCGAACTGTCATAATCCTACACTTTCCGTTTACGGATTAAAACCCAGTGGGTCTGCCATTCATCCAGAACCAAAAACCCATCTCGAATCCACGGCTTAACGTGCTTGCTGCCTGATTTCGCGAAATAACGACCCCGGAATATTGGGCGGACCGCAGGAGTGAGGGGCGCGTCGTCAACGAGAGGTCAGCCCAATTCCCGGCCCGGTTCGGACCCGTTATCCACAGCTCGCCGGGTTGCGTTGCCGATCCGGTATGGCCGGGTATCGGCCGCGGGACGCAGGCCGGGACCCCGCCCGCCGGGCGTGCCGTGGCAGGCGGAGCCGCGGTTTGGCTGACCGAGACGGTCCATTGCGTGCGTCACAAAAAATTCAACTTGAAACGCTGATCCGCCCCGAGGGCGGTATCCGCTCTGCAGACATCGAACCGATAGTGCATTCTTCCCAAATTTCCGAAATGGCGAATTCGACAACATGCCGAACATCCGCGTGCCTGCGGATGTGGCGGGGGATTGTGACGTCATGTCGGTGTCACATCGCCTCTATAGGGCCTGTTGCGAAGCGGGCCGCGCAAAGGCCGGTTCCCGCAGTGACAGGTTTTTCCAGGGGGTCCCTCAAATGCCGATGCACGAATTCCGTAAACTGCTTCTCGCCGGTACCGCATGCGCGCTGCTCGCGGCTTGTTCCGACACGTCCATCTCGTCGCCAGGCGATACCAATGTCGGGACGCCTCCCGGCACCGGCGGTGGCGGTGGCAGCACCGGCAATACCGTCATTGATCTCGTCCCGGCCGGCGGCTGCGGCACCGGTTCGATCCGCGAAGCCAGCATCACCAATGGCACGGTCACGATCAATGCCTGCGAGATCACGGGCAATATCACCTCTGACACCACGATCGCGGCCAATGCCGGCGTAATCATCACCGGCCCGGTTTTCGTCGGCATTGATGACGGCGCCTCGCCGCAGAAGCCCTTGGGTGAAGCCGCCGGCGGATCGACGGTGACGCTGACCATCAATCCTGGCGCGACCCTGTTCGGCTCTGCCGGTTCCGACTATCTCGTTGTCTCACGCGGCTCGCGCATCGAAGCAGCCGGCACGGCGGACTCGCCGATCGTCATGACCTCGCGCTCCGACATCGAAGGCACGGTTGGTGCCAATGAAATCGGTCTCTGGGGCGGCCTGGTCATCAATGGCCGCGCCCCGATCAATGCCTGTATCGATGGCACCGCCGTTGGCGGCAGTGTCGATTGCGTCAAATCGGGCGAGGGTTCTTCGGGCCTGTTCGGTGGCGACAATCCGGCTGATGACTCGGGCACGCTGCGCTATCTCCAGATTCGCTTCGCCGGCTTCAAGGTCAATAATGAAGACGAGCTCAACGGTATTGCTTTCCAGGGTGTCGGCAGCGGCACGGAAGTCGACTATGTCCAGGTCCACAATAATCAGGATGACGGCGTCGAGATGTTCGGGGGTGCCGTCGATCTGCGCCACCTGGTGCTGACCGGCAATTCCGACGACTCGATGGATTACACCGATGGCTGGAATGGCCGCGCACAATACGTGCTCGTGCGTCAGTCTGCCGATGGCGACCAGGGTTTCGAGTTCGATAACCGCTCGTCCAACAATACCCTGCTGCCGCGCTCCAATCCGCGCATCTCCAACTTCACGCTGATCGGTCAGCGCAATGGCACCGGTTCCAACGACTCCGATCAGGGCATGCTGATCCGGGCCGGGACCGCCGGCGAGCTGTATAACGGCATCGTTGTCGATTTCGGCAATGAATGCCTCGACATCGACGATACCGAGACCTTCAACCGTATCGGCGCAACCGGCGCTGCCGGCGATGAAGATCTGGTGATGCAGTCGGTTGCTCTCGACTGCGTCGTCAACTTCTCGGAATCGACGGGCGATCCGGTCGATGTCTCCACCTGGTTCCTCAGCCAGGCCAACAATGCCGAGATCGACAATTCCATGTCGGATGTCTTCCCGGGACCAATCGAGCTGGCGGTGAACACCACCGACGTCAACGCCCTCGACCCCTGGTTTGACCTGACCAGCTATATCGGTGCCTTCTCGGATACCGAGAGCGCTGCCTCCAACTGGGCTGCCGGCTGGACCTATAATCTCTTCGCCGATCCGGGCTGCCCGACCGGCACCACCGAATCCGCTGAAGTCATCAACAATCAGCGCATCTGCCAGATCACCGGCAATGTGACCGCCGATCTGCATCTGACCCGTGGCTCGGTGTATGAACTCGTCGGTCCGGTCTTCGTCGGTGTTGACCGCGGTCCCGATGCCGCCACGCCAGCGCCTTCGGGCATCGAGGTTGAGCTGACCATCGATCCAGGTGTGACAGTGTTTGGCTCGGCGGGCTCCGACTACATCGTGGTCGCCCGCGGTTCGAGCATTCGCTCCAACGGCACCCGCACGGCGCCCGTCGTCATGACGGCGCGTGCCGATGTCGACGGCACCGTCGGCGCTGCCGAAATCGGCCTCTGGGGCGGACTGGTCATCAACGGCCGTGCACCAATCAATGCCTGTATCGATGGCACTGCAACGGGCGGCACAGTCGATTGTGAAAAGTCCGGCGAAGGTTCGTCCGGCCTGTTCGGTGGAGCCGATCCAACGGATGACTCGGGCAATATCTTCTACACCCAGGTCCGCTTTGCCGGCTTCAAGGTGAATAATGAAGACGAGCTCAACGGTATTGCTTTCCAGGGTGTCGGCAGCGGCACGGAAGTCGATTACGTCCAGGTCCACAATAACCAGGATGACGGCATCGAAATGTTCGGCGGCGCCGTCGATCTGCGTCACATGGTATTGACGGGCAATTCGGATGACTCGATGGATTACACCGATGGCTGGATCGGCCGCGCCCAGTTCGTGATCGTCCAGCAGTCGGACGATGGCGACCAGGGTTTCGAGTACGACAACCGTTCGTCGAACAATACCCTGCTGCCGCGCTCCAACCCGCGCATCTCCAACTTCACGCTGATCGGCCGCCGCAACGGCACCGGGTCGAACGACTCCGACCAGGGCATGCTGATCCGCGCCGGAACCGCGGGCGAGCTGTATAATGGCATCGTGATCGATTTCGGGAATGAATGTCTCGATGTCGACGACAGCGAGACCTTCGATCGCATCGGCGCCAGCGGCGCTGCCGGCGACGAAGACCTGGTGATGCAATCGGTGGCGCTCGACTGCCTGACGAACTTCTCGGAAACCGCCGGCGATCCAGTCGATCTGTCGACCTGGTTCCTCGGTCAGGCCAACAATGCCGAGATCACCCATTCGATGAGCGGCTTCACCTTCATCCCGGGTTCCACCGGTGTTGTTCCCGGGGCTACCGAGCTGGCGGTCACTACGACCGACGTCAACGCGCTCGATAGCTGGTTCGAACCGGTCACCTATATCGGTGCCGTCGAGGACAGCAGCGACACCTGGTACCAGGGCTGGACTTTCCAGGTCACTCCGTAACGCACGACCTCAGGCCCGGCCGGCTCATGCCGGCCGGGAGCAGGTTCCGTTCAACCGAAGTCTCACGGTGATGAAGATGAAAACGAATCGTATGGCATTCATGGCCGCACTGCTTGCGTCGACGACGCTGGTGCCGGCCGCTGCGCTCGCGCAGGATGCGGAAAGCCCCAGTGATGTTGAAGTCATCACGGTGCGCTATCAGTATATCCCGGAAGCCCGCCGCGTGACCTCCGAGGTTTCGGCGTCCCTCTCGATCGACGACCTGATCACGACGGGCGATTCCGATCTCGCCGGTGCGCTGGTGCGGATCACCGGCCTGTCGACCACCCAGGGCCGGTTTGTTGTCGTCCGCGGTCTCAATGAACGCTACTCCAACACGCTGCTCAACGGCTCGCCGATGCCGTCGCCTGAACCATTCCGGCGCGCCGCTCCGCTCGATATCTTCCCGACGAATATCCTGTCGAATGTCCTCGTCCAGAAAACCTTTTCGCCCCGTTTCCCCGGTGAATTTGGTGGCGGCGTCATCGGCATTGAGACGTCGGCCTTGCCGGAAGAAGGCTTCTTCACCGCCGGTGTCGATGGCAGCTTCAACACGGTCACCACCGGAAATCGCGGCATCACCTATCACGGCTCCGACACGGACTGGATGGGCTATGATGATGGTCTGCGCGACATTCCGGCCGAACTGGCCTCGGTGTTCGAGACCACACGCGTCGGCAACAACCTGCCCGCCGACCAGCAGCAGGCCATCGGCCGCTCGCTCGTCAATTCCGAGCTCTGGGTCGTCCAGAATGTCGATACCGACGCCAATGGCTCGATCTCGTTCAATGCCGGTGATCGCTATGACTTCGAGAATTTCTCGCTCGGCGTGATCGCGGCGGCCCAGTACAGCAATGCCTGGGAGACGCGTGAGGGTCAGCGCGGCAAGGGCCGGATCGGCGCCGGCGATGAGCTGGTCTATGAAAACGGACCACCGCTCGCCGACCGTTCGGGCATCGCCCTTCCCGGTGAGGGGATCAATAATTTCTTCGGCACCGAAAACACGATCGACGTGTCCGGAATGGTGTCGGTCGGTGTTGATTTCTACAACGACCATTCGATCAACTTCCTGACCATGGCGCTGCGCTCGACCTCGAAGGAAGCGCGCATCGAGGAAGAGTTCAATGCGGGTGCCAATGGCGTCTTCCGCACCGACAGCACCGAATGGTTCGAACGTCAGGTCCTGTTCAACCAGCTGACCGGCGAGCATCTGTTTGACAGTCTCGGCGGATTGTCGGTCGAATGGCGGATCTCCGACGCGACCGCGACCCGCGATGCACCCTACCAGCGCAGTTCCGACTATGCCTACACCAATACCGGTTACGTCTATGAAGGCACGGCCAATGGCAACTCGACCTCCTTCTCCGAGGTTGAAGACAACACCTCTGACTACGGCGTCGATCTTGAACTTCCCGTCGAGCTGGGCTCGATGGACGTCTCGCTGACGGCCGGCTACGCCAATACCAGCCGCGAACGCGATGCCTGGACACGCCGCTTCTCCTTCGCACCCGGTTCGGTCGGCATCCCGTCCGACCTGCTGAGCAGCCGTATCGACTACATCTTTGCCAACCAGAACATCACGGATGAGCGTCTGCGCCTCATCGAGACCGGCGGCCTCTCGCTGCCGGAGGCCTATCACGGCCAGCTTGATGTCGATGCCTATTATGTCGGCGCCGATGTTGCACTGACCGACTTCGTACGGGCCGCTTTCGGGGCGCGCTTCGAAGACGGTGAATTGAGTGTCGACACCTTCGCTTTCCCGGCCAGTGCGGCGGATAGCGGCCTGGTCGAGACCCAGCAGCAGGAAGACTATGTCCTGCCGGCCGTGACGCTGACCTGGACCTTTGCTGACAATCTCCAGCTCCGGACCGGTTACTCCCAGACAATCGCCCGCCCGCAATTCCGCGAGCTGGCCTTTGCTGAATTCTTCAACACGGACACCGATCAGCGTTTCCAGGGAAATCCCTACCTGGAAAACACCGAGATGACGAATTATGACGCCCGCCTCGAATACTATTTCGGCCGGGAACAATTCGTCACCGTCGGCGCCTTCTACAAGGAGCTGACCAATCCGATCGAGGAATTCATCATCCCGATCGGTGATGGCCTCAATACCTCCTTCATCAACGCACCGAGCGCGACCCTGACCGGGGCCGAGTTCGAGTATGAGAAGACCTTCGACTTCTCGGATCGTTGGGACCAGCCTTTCTTCAATGACCGCGAATGGTTCGTGAAGACCAACTACACCTACATCCAGTCGGAAGTGTCCGGCGAAGGTACGGTCACTGTCGCCCAGGGTGCCTTCGGCAACCCGCAGGCGCTGGTGCTCAACGCTGCCGGCTTCATTGAAGACGGCCGCGCCCTTCAGGGCCAGTCAGAGCATCTGTTCAACGTCCAGGTCGGTTTCGAAACCTTCGACGGCCGGGCGCGCGGTGCACTGCTCTACAATTATGTCAGTGACCGGACCCGGGCCGTGGCCAACCTGTCCGACAGTCTCCCCGAGATCGTCGAGCAGGTCCCGTCATCGCTCGACTTCGTCTACAGCCGCACGATCAATGTCGCGGAAGCGGACTGGGATGTCGGTTTCTCCGTCCGCAATATTCTCGGTGACGGCTACAGCGCCACCCAGAATGCCGGCGGAACCGAACTCGCTGTCGATACCTATGATCTGGGTACCACGTTCAGCGTCTCGGTGAGCCGTACCTGGTAAACCAGCTCGTCGGGGCGGACCTATGGGTCCGCCCCGCATGCCGGTCCTTACCCGGCCATCCGTCATTCTCTCAGTCCGGGTCGGATTTTCGCGGTGTTGCGAAACTGTCATGCTGGCGTCGCAGAACTGTCGGGAGTCGCGTGTAATCGGGTTGCCAGGTGAGGTCAGCCTGCCGCCCGCATCGTTGCGGGGCGGGCGGGGACCGACAATGCTGTGGGCAAGATCAATATGAGTGGCACATCGCAAGCCCCGGTTTCTGCTCCGGCATTCCATCGCCGATTGACCCTTGCCGCCCGGGTTCTCGAGACCGTGCTGGCTGCCTTGTTCGGTTTGTTACTGGCCCGCGCGATCTGGTTCATCGCCTTTGGTGCCAGTGCGGCAAACTTCCAGTTCGACGACATGGCCGCAACCGGCGGCCAGGGCCGCGCCGTACCCTTCGTCGCGGACATTGACCGGCTGCCGTCCGCCGATCTCTTCGCCAGCCGCTCGCTGGCCGCGCCGACTCCGGCAAGGATTGCGGCCATACCCGAGAGCCGGCTCGATCTGGTGGTGCGCGGGATCCGCACCGGTCTCACCGCAGACGATGGCGTTGCCTTTCTCAGAACGCCTGATGGCCAGGACAAGAGATTTCAGCCCGGCGACGAAATTGTCGACGGCGTCCGCCTGCACTCCCTTGAAGCGGACCGGGTGGTAATCGATCGCCGGGGCACACTGGAAGCGCTGGTATTGCGTGAACCACAGCGCCCGGCTGGAACCGCGGCGCAGGCCGGTCCTGTTGCCGGCAATCGCATGGCGGACGCCGGTTCAAGCCCGAGCGATCTGTTCCGTCTTGAGCCCGTTTTCGAGGGGCGGACCCTGTTGGGTTACCGGATGGCCGCGCAATCGGAAATCGTCCTCACTGCCCTGGGCTTGCGGCGCGATGATCTCCTGCTTGCGGTTGATGGCCAGGTCCTCGCCGAAGCCGATGATGTTGCCGAGGTTTTTGAACGTCTGGAAGGGCGTGAAACCGTTTCTCTTTCAATCCGGCGCGGCGGTGTGCCGCTGACCCTCCAGGTGGATTTGTCCTGATGTTCGCTTTTGCAAAATGGATCGCGGCCAGCCTCGCCGTGCTGGCAATTCTGGCTGCGCAGCCTGCTCGTGCGCAGACCCAGGACAGTGTCGTCAATTTCAACCAGGCCGATATCCAGACCGTGATTGACGATGTCTCGGCCGTGACCGGATACACATTCATCGTCGAGCCATCGGTGCGCGGGCGGGTGACGATCACCTCGCAAACGCCGCTGACCCCGGCCGAGTATTTCCAGGTCTTTCTCTCCACCATGCGCGTGCATGGCTATGTCGTGGTGCCCACCGCATCGGGGGCCTACCAGATCGTCCCGGACCAGGCCGGTGCCCGTTCGGTCAGCCCGGTCAACTCCGGCATTCGCGGTGATCAATACGCGACGGAGGTGATCCATCTGCAACACGCCACGTCGCAGGATGCGCTGGCTGTGTTGCGTCCGATCGTGCATGCGCAGGGCAGCGTCAATGCGGCTCAGGGCAGCAATGTCCTGGTCGTCGTCGATCTCGCCGAAAACATGCAGCGCATCCGCGAGGTCGTGCGCGATCTTGATCGCGACACCTCGGTGTTCGAACTGGTCGAACTCGAGAATGCCTCGGCCGCCGAGATGAGTGTCATCATCCAGCGTCTCAACGCCCGGTCCGGCGGCGGCGACAGCGCCAGCGCGAACGGCGTCACGATCGCGCCGTTGCCATCGTCGAACACATTGGTGATCCGCGGTTCGGCCCAGGCAGTGCGCGCGATGGCGGCGCTGGTGCGCCGGGTCGATGTCGCGAGCGTGTCCAACCAGGGTTTCCGCGTCGTCTATCTCAACAATGCCGATGGCGAGATGCTGTTGCCGATCCTGGAGGAGATGGTCGGTGCTCTGAGCGAGGGTTCACCCGACGACCGGCGTCCCACTGTTGCCCACCATGCCCCGACCAATTCCCTGGTCATCAATGCCAGCGTCGATGTCCAGCGCGAGGTCGAACGGGTCATTCATCAGCTCGATGTCCGGCGCCCGCAAGTGCTGGTCGAAGGTATCATCGTCGAGATCTCGGACAGTGCCGCGCGTGAGCTGGGCGTGCAGATGATGCTGGCCGGCGGCGATGACAGCACGACACCGCTGGCCTTCACCCGCTACTCGACCTCCAGCCCCGACCTGCTCGCGCTTTCCGGTGCGCTCGCCGTGCCTGGCGGCACCACCGACGATCCGGATGCGACCGCTGACGCGCTGCGCGAGGCGGCGCTGGCATCCCTGCTCGGCGCCCGCGGCGCCGCGCTGGGGCTGGGTGGCGAGCTCGGCAATGGCGCCCTGTTCGGCCTGGTCCTGAACGCGGTCGAGAATGATGTCGACTCCAATGTCCTCGCGACGCCGTCCATCCTGGCGATGGACAATGAAGAAGCCAGTTTCATCTCCGGCCAGGAGATCCCGGTCACCACCGGGGAGACGCTCGGCGACAATAATTCCAATCCCTTCCGCACCATCGAGCGCGAGGAAGTCGGCGTAAAACTGATGGTCCGTCCGCAGATCACCGAGGGCGGCACGGTCCGCCTCTATATCGAGCAGGAAGTTTCCAGCATTGCCGGCACTGTGGTGAGCGATTCCACCGACCTGGTCACCAACAAGCGCCGGGTCACCACGACCGTGCTCGCCGACAATGGCGAGATCATCGTTCTGGGCGGGTTGATCCAGCAGGATGATGATTCCAGCCACTCCCGCGTGCCCGTGCTCGGCGATCTGCCGGCGATCGGCCATCTGTTCGGTTCGCGCACCCGCACAACCCGGCGCACCAATCTGATGATCTTCATCCGCCCGACGATTATCCGCGACGCCGCCGATATGCGCGCCGTCACCGAGGGGCGCTACGACTACATCACCGGCCAGCAGCGCCTGTCGCATCCCCAGGGCGCGAGCAGTCTGGAAGCGCTGATCAGCATGATGAATGCGACCACCACCCAGCCGCTGGACCTCGAGGACTGACGTGGCCGAGACCGCTGCCCCGACCGCTCTTCCTCCGATCCGCTACGCTTTCGCGCGGCAGGCGGGCATCACCTTCATGCCCGGCGATGCGCCGCGCTATGTCGTGCGTGCCGGTGCGGATCGCCGGCGGCTGCTCGAGGCGCGGCGCGTGGTCGGTGCCAGCTATCCGGTCACCGAGATGGGCGTGCCGCAATATGACCAGCTGCTGCGCGATCTCTATGCCTATGCCGGTCTCGACGAGTCCGAGCTGGAGGAGACCACGCAGGGCGAGACCCTGTCCGACCTGATCGACCAGATCCCGCAATCGGAAGACCTGCTCGACGATTCTTCCGATGCGCCGGTCATTCGCCTGATCAACGGGCTGATCGCCGAGGCGGTGCGCATGCATGCCTCGGATGTGCATGTCGAGTCGTTTAGTGATCGCGTCGTCATCCGTTACCGTATCGATGGAGTGATGAAGGAGGCGGCCAGCGTCTCGGCGAAATTGTCGAAACTCCTCGTCTCGCGCATCAAGGTCATGGCCCGGCTCGACATCGCCGAGAAGCGCTTGCCGCAGGACGGACGATTATCGCTGTCGCTGGGCAGCAAGTCGGTCGATATCCGGGTCTCGACCCTGCCGTCGCGCAATGGCGAGCGGGTCGTCCTGCGTCTGCTCGACAATTCGGATTCGCGTTTTGAACTTGCCGATCTGGGCATGTCGCCTGACGTGCTCGCGGCCTTCCGGCGCGCCCTGGCCCAGCCCAATGGGATTATCCTGGTCACCGGCCCGACCGGTGCGGGCAAGACGACGACGCTCTATTCCGGGCTCAACCAGCTCAACAACCAGTCGCGCAATATCCTCACCGTCGAGGATCCGGTCGAATACGCGGTCGATGGCATCGGCCAGACCCAGGTTAATGCCAGGATCGGCATGACCTTCGCCGGCGGTTTGCGCGCCATTCTGCGCCAGGATCCCGATGTCGTGATGGTTGGCGAGATTCGCGACGGCGAGACGGCCGAGGTTGCGGTGCAGGCCAGCCTGACCGGCCATCTCGTGCTCTCGACCGTCCACACCAATTCCGCCGTCGCCGCGATCGCCCGCCTGCGCGATATGGGCGTTGAGTCCTACCTCCTCGCCTCGACCCTGACCGCGATCATTGCCCAGCGCCTGGTGCGGCGTCTGTGCACGGACTGCCGCGAACCCTATGCGCCCGATGCGGCCGAGCGCGAGCTTCTGGGGATCAGCGCCGATGCCGATGCGGTGCTCTATCGCCCGACCGGTTGTCCGAAATGCAAGTCGCTGGGCTATGAGGGGCGGGTCGGCATCTATGAGATCGTCGAGATCGACGAGACCCTGCGCACCCTCATCCATGAGGACGCCCGCGAAAGCGCGATGGCGGCCCATGCTTTCCGCCAGAGCCAGACCCTGTTCGAGAATGGCGCCCGGCTGGCGCTTGGCGGCGAGACCAGCCTGGCCGAAGTGATGCGGCTGTGCCGGGATGAGGGGAGCGTACGCCATGCCGGCGTTTGAATATCGCGCTCTTGATGGCTCCGGACGCCGGACGACGGGCCTGATCACGGCGGAATCGGAAACCGCCGCACGGCGCCAGTTGCGCCAGCAGCAATTGGCACCGCTGGCCGTGCGCCGGACCGATGCGCGCGCCGGCAGCCCCGCCGCCGCGCGGGCGCCCGGATCCTGGCGCGGCCTGGTGGGGCCGCGTGATCTGAGTACACGCGAGCTGATGCTGGTGACCCGCCAGCTCTCGGCGCTGGTCGATGCCGGCATGCCGGTCGAGGAATCACTGGCCCTGGTCGGACGCCAGCTCGAGAAACATTCCATGCGCCGGATCCTGATGGCCGTGCGCGCCCGCGTAACCGAAGGCAAGCGCCTCGCTGATGCCATGGCCGCCGAACCGGGAAGCTTTCCGCCCGTCTATCGCGCCTTGATCGCGGCCGGTGAGGCCAGCGGCGGTCTCGGCCTGGTGCTGTCGCGGCTCGCCGACCATCTCGAGGCCGAGCAGGCGGTCAGCAACAAGGTTGTCGGCGCCCTGGTCTATCCGGCTGTGCTGGCCGTGGTCGCGCTTGGCGTGGTGACGATGCTGATGCTGCTGGTCGTGCCGCGCATCGCGGAGCAATTCACCGGACTTGGCGTCACCCTGCCGGTCCTGACACGCGCGATGATCGCGATATCGAACGGCCTCGCGACCGGCTGGCCCTGGATACTGGCGATCCTGGCCGGCGCCAGCCTGGCCTTCGGCTATGCCTTTCGTCAGCCGGGCTTTCGCCGCCTGTTCGATGCCCATGTGGTGCGCCTGCCGCTGATCGGACCCTTCTTCCGTCAGGTTGAGGCCGCGGCCTTCGCCCGCACCATGTCGATCCTGATCACTTCGGGCGCTGTCCTGCCCGACGCTCTGCGCGCCGCCGGCCGCGCCAGTTCCAATCACGCCTTTCGCGAGATGGTGGCTGTCGTGGTGCGCGATATCGAAAGCGGGCGCGGCCTGTCGGACGCGCTCACCCGCGGTGGCTGGATCCCCTCACTGGTCGTTTACATGGTCGCGGCCGGCGAGCGCTCGGGCCGCCTGGGCGAAATGTTCGGGCGCGCCGCCGACCAGCTTGGCCAGGACATCGACAATTCCATCACTATAGGCCTGTCGCTGCTGGAGCCGGGGATCATCCTCGTCCTGGGAACGATGGTCGTTCTGATCGTGCTGTCGATCCTGTTGCCCATCCTGCAACTCAACACGCTTGTTCTCGGTTAGGGAGGTTTTGATGACCCCGCATGAAGATGTTCGCGATAACGCGCAAAGCGAAGCCGGGTTTTCCCTGCTCGAGATCATGATCTCGATCTCCATCATCGGCCTGCTGGCGACGATTGTGGTGATCAATGTCCTGCCCGCCCAGGACCAGGCGATGGTGCAAAAGGCTTCGGCCGATATCGCCGCGCTGGAGCAGGCGCTCGATGCCTACCGGCTCGATGCGCGCCGCTATCCGACGCTGGAAGAAGGCCTCCAGACGCTGGTTGAACCGCCCGAGGGGCGCGGCGCCGCCTATCGCGAGGAGGGCTATATCCGCCGCCTCCCGACTGACCCGTGGGGCAATGCCTATCAATACGCCTATCCCGGCGAGCACGGTGTTTTCGACGTGTTCTCGCTTGGCCGTGACGGCCGCGAAGGCGGCGAGGGACTGGATGCCGATATCGGCAATTGGGAGAGCGGCGCATGACCCGGCCCGGTGTGAAAGAGGCAGGCTTCTCCCTGCTGGAAGTTCTCGTTGCCGTCTCGATTCTCGGTCTGATGGCTACCGCCGTTGCCCTCGGCGCCGGACCCGAGCGCGATCCCTTGCGCCTGGAAGCGGAGCGCCTCGTGGTGCGCCTGCACCAGGCAGAGCAGGAGGCGGTGATGTCCGGCCAGCCCGTTGGCCTGGCGCTGACGGCGGATGGCTATGCCTTCAGCAATCTTGTTGACGGCCAATGGCAGCCGCTGCGCAATCATCCGACCCTGCAGCCACGCGGCTTCGAGAGCGACATGCATCTGCGCAGCGACAGGATAGCCGTGGCCTGGCGGCCCGAAGGCGTGATTGCCTATCCGGCGGTCTTCTTTGATCCGGCCGGGCTCAATGAGCCTTTCCGCATCGTGCTCGAGGAGGATGGCCGCAGCTATGCCATCCTGCTTGACGATGCGGGCCGGCTGCGCGCCGAGGCCATTGCGGGATGAGCGCGCCTGCCACACATTACCAGTCCGGCTTCTCGCTGATCGAGGTGCTGATGGCGGTTGTGGTGCTGGCACTGGGCGGTCTGGCCATGTTGAGCCTGATGCAGAGTTCGACGCGCAATGCGGCCATGATCCAGGAGCGCAGCCTGGCCACACTGGCTGCGGAAAACCTGCTCAATGAGGCGCTGCTCGCGCCGGCCCTGAGCGGCGATGTCGACGGCCATTATGACATGGCTGGAACCCGCTATGCCTGGTCCCTTGAGCTGGAGCCGACCACGGACCGGGACCTCAAACGGGTGCTGCTGGTGGTCACTGGCGCGGAATCCGGGCGTGAACTGGCCCGGATCGAGACCTTCCGGCGCGGGAGCAGCCGATGAGTGTCGCGCGTTCCGATGCCGGTTTTTCCCTCCTGGAAATCCTGGTCGCCTTTGCCGTCTTTGCCCTGGTGGCCAGCGTCTCGGTAACGATATTGTCGGCCAGTGTTCAAGGCTCGGATCGGGTCGATGCGGCGCTGGACCGTGCCGGCGCCATCGACCGGTTGCGGGTGGTCCTGCGCGACGATATCGGCCAGTTGACGGCGCGTTCCGTCCGCGATGAAAGCGGCGCACGTGATCCGATCCTGTTCGCGGCCGCACGCAATGGCATCGAGCGTCGCGGCGATGTGGTCACGGCCGAGACGACCTTGCTGATCCTGACCCGCGGCGGCGCGCCCGATACCAGCAGCAGCCAGTCGCGCAGCTCGTTGATTCGGGTCGAATACCTCCTGCGGGGCGAACAGATCGTGCGCCGCGTCCGGGCCCATCCCGATGCCGGGCTGGAGGATGGCTTTCGCGAACAGGTGCTGATTGATGGCGTCAGCGCGGTCGAGCTTGACGTTCTGGTCGGCGTCAACTGGATCGCGCGGCTGGTCGTGCCGGCGATCGCCACCGATTCCGCCATGATCCTGCCGCGCGCCGTGCGCCTGCGCTACCAGCTGGCCGGTCTCGGCCAGATCGAACATATCGCGATGGGCTCCGGTCCGGGGTTGGCAACATGACCGGGGCGCGGGACAAAGAGCGCGGCGCGGCCCTGATCACCGCCATTCTTCTGGTGGCGCTGATGTCGGGGCTGGCGCTGGGGATTGCGACGGACATGCGTTTTTCGCTGCGCCGGGCCAGCAATCTCGACGCGCGTGACCAGGCATACTGGTATGCCCTGGGCGCGCGGGATTATTCCGAGGCCTTGCTGCTACGCGCGCTCAATGAGCCCGAACAGGTCTTCCGCCCCAATGCCGACTGGCTCGGCACACCGCGCATCTTTCCGATCGAGGGTGGGCAACTGGCGGGCGAAGTCCGCGACGGCCACAACTGTTTCAATCTCAACGCGCTGGTCGCGGTCACCGGCGACGCCGCGTCGGGCGCCGATGCGACGCAGCAGCGGCGATTTGTGCGGCTGATGGAAGAGCTGGGCATCGCCACCGCCCAGGCCAGCCGGATTGCGGCATCGGCGGCGGACTGGATTGATAGCGACAGCCGGCCGGTGACCTCCGGCGGCGAGGACGAGATCTATCTGCGCGCCGGCCGCGACTACCGCACCGCTAATGTGCCGATGGCCGAGGCCCGTGAATTGCGGTCGGTTGCTGGCGTTACGCCTGACATCTACGCCCGTATCGCGCCCTTTCTCTGCGCCTTTCCGGCACGAAGCCCGGTGGCGCTGGATATCAATACGCTGCGTCTGGACCAGGTTCCGCTGCTGGTCGCTGCCTTTGATGGTGCGCTGACGCGCGCCCAGGCCGAGACCGTGCTGTTGCAGCGCCCGGCCGCCGGTTATGCCGATATCGGTGCCTTCTGGACCAGCGAGCTGATTGCCGCGCTGCAGCTTGATGCCGCCGAGCGTCCGGAGATTGGCGTCAGCTCACATCGCTTCGAAATCGATATCGCGGTGGACTATGCCGGGGTTCGCTATCGCCTGCTCGAGCAGGTGGAAACCGGCAGCAGCCAGCGGGTGGTCCGGCTGGCGCAACGACACGGAATATACTGATGAGCCAGGACCTTGTGCTGTTTCCCCTGCCTGATGGCGGCCTGCGCTGGTCGCTGATTGATGACCCGCGCGACGCTGCAGCGCGTGCCGCTTCGGGCGACAATGCCGCCTCATTGCAGGCGCATGCCGGACTGGAGACCGTCGGGCGCACCATCATCGTGCTGCCCTGCGAAGACGTCTTTGCGACCCAAGTGGTATTGCCGACCCGGTCCGAACGCGAAGCGCGCCAGGCCGCCCCCTTCCTGGTCGAAGAGGAGCTCGCCTCCCGTCTGGAGGAGGTCGAGGTCATCATTGGTGCGCCGGATGCGGATGGACAGCGCTGGGTATTCGCGGCCGCTGTTTCGCGCATCGCGGCCTGGCGCGAACTGTGTGAGCCCTTTTTGCACGGATCCGTTCACACCGTGCCCGATTGTCTGCTGATCGCGGAAGACGATGCGGCACTGAGCCTTCGCTATGAACGCGGCCGGGTCTTGCACCTGTATGGCAAGCAAGCGCGCGAGTCTGGCCGCGCAGCCGGCGGTGCCTGTGACAGCCGCATGTTCGATGTCTTGCTGCCCGGCCTGGCTGCATCGGTTCCCGAGGGACCGCTGGCGGTCTCGCCGGCGCTGGGGCTGGCGGGCGAAAGCATCCGCCCCCTGCGCGACCTTCCGCTCGACCTTGCCGCGAGTGCGCTGACGGAGTCGCACTGGAAACAGTTCCCCCCCTTGATCAGCAACCGCTCCGGCGCCGGCCCTGACTGGCTCGCCGCGGCGCGGGTCTTTGCCCGCGCTGCCGCGCTGGCCGCAGCCCTCCTGCTCTGTGCCGGCCTCTACCAGATTGGCGACGGGCTCTATCTGCGCCACCAGGCCTCGCGATATGATGCCGTCAGTGTCGAGCGGGTACAGCAAGCCTTCCCCGGCATTGCCGGCACACTTGATCCGGCACGGGCCCGGCGCATCCTGGATGACCGGTTGTCCAGCCAGCAGGGCGGCGAGGGTGGTAATGCCTTTCTGCGTCTGCTGGCCGCGCTGTCGACCCTGTCGGCCGATCATGATGCCATCGAGATCCAGGCCGTTCGCTTCGACATCTCACGGCCCGAGCTGAGCATTTCGGCGCGCTATCCCGAGTTTTCCGATTTCGATGCGATGGGTGAGGACGCGCGTGGCCGCAATATCGAGATCATTGACCAGGGCGCCCGCGACGGCAGCGCCGGGGTCGATGGTGATTTCATTCTGAGGGTCCCATGACCGGTTTCATCAATATGCTCACCGGCCTGTGGTCGGCCCGAAGCGGCCGCGAACAGGCGATGCTGGCCGGGCTCGCCATCCTTGTGCTTGGCTGGGCCGGATACAGCCTCGTGGTCAATCCGGTGCTGCATTTCCATGAGGCCGCCCGCCAGGACTTTGCCGCTGCCGTCGAACGGCATCGGGAAATCCGTGACGATCTCGAGGCCTATACGGCCCTGCCGGCCAGTGCGCCCGGGGACAGCGAGGCGGCGCGTCCATTGCGCACGATTGTCGGGCTGACGGCGACGACGCGGCGGATCGCCATCGCGGGTATTGTGCCGGCCGCCGATGGCCGGTTGAGCGTGCATGTTGATCGCGCCGATTATGGCGCGGCGATGAGCTGGCTGATTGATCTGGAGCGCCGCTATGGCGTCGAGGTGATGTCGGCGACCATGGCGCGGCAGGATGGTGGCCAGATCGAGCTCAACCTGGTTCTCGCGCGGCAGGGAGGCTGAACCGATGCTGCGGATCACCATCGCATTCCTGCTCGCCCTCCTTGTCGGACTGGTCGTCTTTCTGCCGCTGAAACTGGTGCTGGGTCTTGCCGGGCCCGGGCTTGATCTCAGCCGGGCGGAGATTCACGGGACGGTGTGGAATGGCAGTGTGCGCGGCGCCCGGATCTCCGGGCAACCGCTGCGCCGGGTCCAGATCCGTCTCCACCCGCTGGCCCTGTTCACGGGCCGGGCCAGGGCCGACTGGGTGATCACCGACCCCGGCCTGCGCGGGCGTGGCCAGGCGGCAATTGATGGGCGCGGCGACTGGAGTGTAAGCCATGCCCGGCTGGCCGCATCCCCTGACCGGCTCGGGATCCGGCCGATTCCAGGTCTGACGGAGACAGCGCTGGTGGATATTTCGATCGAGCGGCTGGACTATCGCGGCGGAGCCTGCGCGCAGGCGGCTGGCGAGATCAACGCCTCCATTCCCGGTGGCCAGGCCCAGGCCTTTGGTGTCGCACTGCCGGACATGACAGGGCCGGTGCGGTGCCGCGATGGACGCCTGGCGGTGCTCGTCTCGGGCGAAAGCGCCGACATGACGGTCGAGGCCGAGGCGCTGGTGGCTGCAGCATCGAGCGAGTGGCAGATCGGGGTCGAGACCGCCAATCCTGACCTTGCCAATGCCCTGGCATTCACCGGTTTCGTCCAGACGGCCAATATCTGGCGCCGCAACGGGGTGACGGACCATGCGCGCTGAAGCCATTGCCAGCCTGATCGCTGCCGGTCTCGCGCTGACGGCCTGCCAGTCGGTCGGACCGTTTGCGGCACCGGCTGCCGAACCGGTGCAGACCCATGCCGCCGGACCGGCGCCGGTTACGGATGGGCTGGGCCCGCAGCGATTGCAGGCCGGGGAATGCGGCGTTTTCCTGTGGCGCGCCAGTGGCGGGCATGAGCTGCTCGCCTTCGAGAACCTGACGCGCGGCGAGATCGTGTTTCTGGTTGAGGGCGAGGCCGTTCACCGGGCCAGCCCGGTGATTGAAGGGGCGCTGGTGGTCGGCGATGCCTATCAGCGGCGTTTCGCGGGCCAGGGCCCGGTCCGCGAGGTGGTGATTTCCGGCCAGTTCAACGAGGTCATTGCCGAGGGGCTGCGTCTGAATCGCGGGGTCTTCAGCCTCGTCGAAGCCGACGATGGCCGCCGGGTGATCCCGGTCCTGGGGCATTATTCCTGCCGTCAGCCATGATCCGCCGCATGGGGCCCGCCGGGCCAGGCCGGTATTGCGGCGCGTCGCAAAACATTCACGAAAATTCAATGCGATGGTCATGCTGTCACGGCAATTTGCCGCAATGACTGATCGCAAAACCATCACGGCCCTGGCCAGCCTGTCCCACCCGGTTCGCCTCGACCTGTTCCGGCGTCTGTGCGCGCGCTTCCCCACGGCCGTTTCCGCCGGGGATCTGGCGTTTCACTATGCGGTGCCGCGATCGACGATGACCGGTCATCTGCAGACCCTGGAACGCGCTGGCCTGATCCGCGCCGAGCGGCGCTCGCAATTCATGTTCTACGCGGCCGACAAGGCCGGCACGCGCTGGCTGGTCGAGACCATGTTGTCGAATGTGCTTGGCGCGTCGCCGGAACTCACCGGGCAGGAATTCGAGGCGGATGTGCCGCCGGCCAAGGCGGCGTCCTCGCGCGTCTGAAATCTGGCCTCAAGCCGACATTCAAACCGCAGGGAATTGCTGCGTTGCACGGTTTCCCGTGACCGGTTCCGGCCTGCTAGGATAGGGCAGACCCACGCAACCCTGCCGGAGTGAATCGATGTCCGAGCCGTTTTCAATTGTCCAGGACGGGCCGATCGCCCGTCTCACCTTCACCCGTCCGGAGCGCGCCAATGCGCTGGGCGCGGCGTTCTGGCAGACCTTCCCCGGGGCGATTGATGCGCTCGACCGCGCCGGCCAGACCCGGGTCCTGGTGATCGAGGCGGAGGGGCGGCATTTCTGTTCCGGCATGGATACCGATGCCTTCACGGCCCTGGGCGGCAGCGATACCGCGCATGACCGCCTGCGCTTCCGCTCCAACCTTCTGGTCCTGCAAGAGGCGCTGACCCGGCTGGAGCAGACCGATTTCGCCGTCGTGGTGGCGATCCAGGGTGCCTGTCTGGGCGGCGGTCTCGACCTGGCGCTGGCCTGCGATATCCGGGTCTGTTCGGAGAATGCCAGTTTCGGCATCGAGGAAAGCAATATCGCCATTGTGGCCGATCTCGGCAGCCTGCAGCGTGGCGTGCACGCCCTGCCCTACGGCGTGATGGCCGATCTGGCGCTGACCGGACGGCGCATGCCGGCCGCCGAGGCGGCACGTTATGGACTGGTTGCTTCGGTGGAAGCCAGCGACGAGGCCTGCCGCGCCCGGGCGCTCGAGATCGCCAACAGCATCGCCGGCAAGTCACCGCTGATGGTCGCGGGGATCAAGCGCAGCCTGCAAAATGCGCGTGATGCGACGATTGCCGATGGTCTGAAATTCATTGCCAACTGGAATGCCGGCATGTTTGCACCCGCCGAAGTCGGCGAGGCGCTGGTCGCGCGGGCCGAGAAACGGGCGGCCGAATTTGCACCGCTGGTCACGCCGCCGGCAACCGGCCCGGCGGACTGAGCCCGGGCGATCAGGGTTGCGGTGCAGGCGCGGGATCGCGGCTGATGGTGCGAAAGCCGATATGCGAGGCTGAGAAGTCCCATTCCTGGGCCTGGCGCGCGGCCGGCCGGAAGCGGGCGCAAAAGTTCGGCGCGCACAGATAGGAGCCGCCGCGAATCGTGCCTGTCGCCGGGTCGGCGCTGAACGGGCTGGAGGTCCATTCCCAGACATTGCCGGTCATGTCGACCAGGCCGAGATCATTGGGCGGATAACATCCCACCGGTGCGAGGCCGGCGAAGCCGTCATCGCCGGTATCGATCACCGGGAAGGGGCCCTGCCAGCTATTGGCGCGCCATTCGCCACCAGGCCGGAATTCATCGCCCCATTCGAACTCATGCCCGGCCGCGCCGGCGCGTGCCGCGATTTCCCATTCGGTCTCGCTGGGCAGTTCGCCGCCGGCCCAGTGGGCATAGGCGAGGGCATCGGCATAGGCGATGTGGACGACCGGATAGGACTCCAGCCCTTCGATGGAACTGCCCGGGCCATAAGGCGCGCGCCATGACGCACCGGGGACGAAGCTCCACCAATAGCCCTCACCGGCGCTGACGCCGAATACGGCAGAACCCGCCACCAGTGCCGCCGGGTCGATCCCGGGATAGGCGGCCGGGTCAGGGTCCTGTTCGGCGATGGTGACATAGCCGGTCTCTGCGACGAAGCGGGCGAACTGGGCATTGGTGACCTCGTGCCGGTCGATCCGGAAGCCAGCGGTCTCGACCTGCAATGGCCCCGTCTCTTCCCGATACTGGCGCGGCGCCCCGATCTCGTACCGGCCGGCCGCAACCTGGATGCGGTCGTCGGCAGCAAGGCTGTCGCACTGCCGGATCGGCGTGGCTGTCGGCACGGATCCCTGGCGCGGTAGCAGGAGCAGCGTGGCCACGCCGGCCGTGGCCAGCAGCACGGCAACGGAACCCAGTTTCCAGACCTGCATCACCGGCTCCCCCGCCTCAACGCCAGACCTGGAAGGAAATACTGTCATCGCCGGCCGGCAGGCTGACGACCATGCCATCTTCAGCGACGCGGATCGGCCCGGAATAGCCTGCCGGGGCATCGCCGAGAAAGGCAGCATTGAGGCTGCGGCTTGGCACGGCGGGCACGACATGCGTGAGCACCAGCGCGCGGGCCTGGGCCAGACTGGCTGCGGCCGCGGCCTGTTCCGGTGTCGTGTGGTAGTCGCGGATATCGGTCATGATCGTATCGAGCCGGTCATTGCCGAGCCGGCGGGCGCCATCATTGATGATATCGAGCAGGCGCGGTTGCAGCGCCTCGACGACGAGCAGGTCTGACGCCGCCGCGAGGGCCTGGAAACCGGGCGAGTTGTCGGCCACCAGATCGCCACTGATGACCAGAGAGCGGCCAAGATAGTCGAAGCGATAGGCCACGGCAGGGCTCGCCGGGGCGTGGTCAACGGCGACGGCCCAGATGGTGAGTCCGCCATTTTCAAGCAGTTTCACCGGCGCTGTCCGTTCGAACCCGGTGGTCTCGAAGGGTTGCGCCACCATGCCGAAGCCGGATGGCGGGGCAATGCCCTCGCCGTGATGGCCGGTGCGGTAGGTCGCATCGAGGCCATAGGCCAGGTTGAAACCCGCGATGATGTCATCGACGCCCCCCGGTCCCATCACCGGCAAGGGGTCCGTATGTCCGGTCCCGATCCAGCGCTGCAGGGCGAGATCGCCGAGGCCGCCGATATGGTCGGAGTGAAAATGCGTCAGCAGGACGGCTTCGATCTCGCCAGCCGGCAGGCCCATCAGCAGGAGGTTTGTCACCGAGCCGGCACCGGAATCGACCACGAACAACCGGTCACCGGCGATCACAACGGCGCAGCTTGGCGCGCGTGATGGATCGGGCAGGGGCGAGCCGGTGCCGCAGAAAGCCAGGTGCAGCCCGTCGGGAAGGGATCCGATCCGGTCGAGTGACATTTGGCGATCGACACGGCGCTCATACAGCGCGGTTGCCAAGCGGGACTGGAACAGGGCGGCCAGGCCGGCCAGCACGAGGGCGAGGGCCAGGATTGCGAACAGGGCGCGTTTGAGGGTTGTCATTGTCGTTGTTCCATCGCCTGCGGTTCTGCCTGCCGTGAGAGTTCGTCCTCGACCTGCCACAGGCGGTCCTGCCCCCAGACGGCGAGCTCGCCGGTATGGAAAGAGGGCACGCCCCACAGGCCCAGTTCGAGCAGGCGCTCGCGATTGGCTTCCGCAATCTCGCGCCAGGCGTCGTCTTCGAGTGCCGCCCGGGCGGCGCTCCAGTCGAGGCCGGCGCGCTCCACGAGCCGGCGCAGGCCGAGATCGGATCCGGCATCAACGCCCTCGGCCCAGACACCGCGCAGGAAGCTCAGCAGGAAGGCGCGGCCCTGGGCCTCGCCCTGTTGCATCGCATGGTGCAGGACGGCGAGGCCGCGTTCGGTCGGACGGCCGAGCGGGTCACAGACATCGCCAAACGGCAGGCCGAGGCGTTCGGCCTCGCGTTTGGCATCGAGCATGAAATACACGCCCTTGCGGCGCGGCACCGGCAGGCTCCGCATCACCATTGGCAGCACGAAGCGGATCTCGGCCCGCGCATTCCAGCGGTCGGCCAGCGCGAAGGCGCGCTCCATGGCGAGATAGGTGTAGGGGCTGCGCAGCGAGGGGTAGATCTCGAGCACGGCACCATTGCAATCGCCGCTCTTCCGGATTTCCAGCGGTGGCGGGGCGAGCGATGCTGGGGTCTCGCCTGCGCGGTTCGCCCCGAGTCCGGCCAGACGCGTCTCGAGATAGTGCAGCCGGTCGGCGCCCCAATACCATTCGCCGGCATAATACAGCGTGCCGCTCTGGAAATGGCCGAGCTGATCGCGCAGGGCCGTGCCACTTTGCGTGGCCAGGGCGGTGGCTTTCGTCTTCGCCTCGCCAAAGCCGGCTGCGGCGGCCGTCATTCCGGCGTCGTCGCGGCGCCAGAGCGCCTCGCCGGTCGCGATCGCCGCCTGGATGGCATCACCATTGCCCAGCGCCGCGGTGATAATCCGGGCGGCGCGCGCTGCGAGTTCGGTGTCCGGCTCATGCCCGGGGTCGGTGAAAGGCAGATCATATCGACGCGCCAGGGCCGCCGTGTCACGCCGGGCATGGCCGGGCAGGCGCGCGGGATCGGGATTGACGTCCGCTGCGGGTGGCGCCACGAGATGGACTTCAAGCTCGATGTCGAAACGCTCGCACAGCCCCGCGGCCAGCGGTGCCATCAGGGCGCAGACCGGATCTTCCGGGCGATGGAAATAATGGACGCGGTGCGGCTCCCCGAGCCGTTGCCGCTTGGCTTCAGCGCGCTGGCGACGGCGTTCGCGCCGATGCGGACTTGTCAGCGCGCGGTAGACTTCCCGTCTCAGCCAGACCCGTATCCCCATCCCTAATTCGCCCAGTTGATGAATTCATCGTCTTCGGTTTTCACCTCGAGGATATTGCGGTCGATATAGACCGGAGGAGCCACCAGGCTTGGCCAGATGGGCTCGGCCTGTTCGGCGTTCAGTGCATTGAGCGCAGCGGTCATGACGGCCAAGCGTTCCGGTTCATCCTCGGCGAGATTGACCTGCTCGGTCGGGTCCTCATTGAGATTGAACAACCAGGTCCGGGGCGGCAGTTCGGAGATCTGCAGCTTCCAGCCATCGCGGAGCAGCACGCGATACTGGTCCGAGCGCCAGAACAGGTCACGCCCGGGGTCTGAAGCGGCATCGGGGTCGATCAGCGGCAGCAGATCGACACCGTCCATCGTCCGGTCCTGCGGCAAGGCCGCGCCGGCCGCCGTGGCGGCGGTGGCAAAGATGTCGACATGGGTTGCCGGGGCCTCAACGACCGAGCCCGCGGGAATCCGCGCCGGCCAGTTCACGAACATCGGCACGCGAATACCGCCCTCGAAAAAGCTCGCCTTCCAGCCGCGATAGGGTGCGTTGATTTCCGGGAAGCCGATATAGCTGGCACCGCCATTATCACTGGAGAAGACGATCAGCGTATTGTCGGCCAGACCCTGCTCTTCCAGCGCCGCCGTGATCTCGCCGACGGCGCGATCCGCTGCCCGGATCATTGCGGCATAGACGCGTAGCCGATGGTCCTCGATCTGCGGCAGGGCCTCATAGTCAGAACGCAGGGCCTGCAGCGGCGTGTGCGGCGCGTTGAGGGCGAAATACATGAAGAAGGGCCGGTTGGCATTGGCCTCGATCGCCGCGACGGCGTTGTCGGCCAGATAATCGGTCATGTAGCGATCAGGATGAAAGCGCGGGCCGCCATTATGGCGCACGGCGAAGTCGAGATTGGGCCAGATAAACTGGTCGATCGGATCGAAATCATGGATCGAGTTGACGACTTCGGGATCGTCGACATCCATGAACAGGGCCGCGCCGGGCAGGAAACCCAGCCATTCGTCGAAGCCCTGGTTTTGCGGCCGGAAGGCCTCCGCCGCACCCAGATGCCACTTGCCGAAGAACAGGGTGTGGTAGCCCCGCTCGCGCAGGAGTTCGGCCATGGTGATCTCGCTCGATGGCAGGCCCTGCTCGTCCAGCGGGATCGTCTGGCTTTCGCGCTCGGCATGGTAGACGGCTTCCTGTGGACCGTAATCAAACGAGCCGAGCAGCCGGTGGAACGCGACCGGGGCGGGCGTGAACTCGAAGCCGAAGCGGGTGGCAAAGCGGCCGGTCATGATCGCTGCCCGTGAGGGGGCGCAGGTTGCATTGCCGGCATAGCCATTGGTGAAAATGGCGCCGCGCGCGGCGAGGGCATCGATATTCGGCGTTTGCAGCAAGCCGCCGGCGACACCGCCGCCGAAGGTCGAGATATCATTGATGCCGAGATCGTCGACCAGGATGACAATGATATTGGGCTGGCGCTCGGACGCGGGCGCGTCAGGTATTTGCGGGCCTTGCTCCCACACCACCGGCTGCGTCTCCATGACTGGGTCCCGTAGACGGTTGATGATGCCGGGAAGGGCGATCCGGTAGTGCAGGAAAGTGCCGTAGGCGGCGCCAAGTACGGCGACGAAAACGAGAAGGGGGACCCACAACCGCTTTGTCATGATCTAGCTCCGATCCTCACCGGTATTGACGATCGAGCGGGCATTCTTCGCGAAGGTTTCGGCGGCGCTTTCGGCGCCCTTGTTCTTCGCCAGCATTTCCGCGAGGTCATAGGGCACCCGGATGCCAGCCGCGGCGGCCGGACGCTGCGCGATCCGGTCGATCCAGCGCTGGACATGGGTGAAGGGTTCCAGCTCGACTCCGGACCAGGCAGCCGTGCGCGCCCAGCACCAGTTGGCGATATCGGCGATCGAGTATTCACCGGCGAGATATTCATGCTTGGCCAGCTGGCCATCGAGCACGCCGAGCAGGCGCGCTGTCTCGCCCTGGTAGCGCTTGATCGCGACATCGATCTTTTCCGGCATATAGCGGTAGAACACATTGGCCTGACCCATCATCGGGCCGAGCCCGCCCATCTGGAACATCAGCCACTGGATGACGCGCGAGCGCCCCTTCGGGTCGGCCGGGAGCAGCTTTCCGGTCTTTTCGGCGAGATAGATCATGATCGCGCCGCTTTCGAACACGGTGAAATCATCGGCCTCGCGATCGACAATCACCGGGATGCGGCCATTGGGATTCATCGCGAGGAAGGCGGGAGTCTTCTGTTCACCCTGCATCAGCTCGATGGCATGGACCGTGTAGGGCAGGCCCAGTTCTTCCAGCAATACCGAGGCTTTCCAGCCGTTCGGCGTGGCTGATGTGTAAAGGTCGATCATGTCCCGCTCCCTACCCCGGCATTTGACAAGGCCGGTGGTTTCAAATGACGGTATGATATGTCACACTATGCGTCAATTGTTTGCGATGGATGCCAACCCGAAGATCGGAATCGAACATGCAGCTAGTCCTGAGAGCGCTCGTCGCCCTGTCCGCCCTCGTGCTTTTGTCGCTGGGGGCCGGTTTTCTGCTCATGCCTGACGTGCCGATGGCCCCGCTGGGCCTGAGCGCTGAAAGCGCCGTCGGCATCAACTTCCTGCGCGGCGATGCCGGCGCCTCCCTGCTGCTGGTTGGGGGCCTGGTGGCCCGGGCGGCCCTGGCCGGTGATGGCAACAAGCTGGCGATCCCGATCATCTGGGTGTTGTTGCTGCTCGGTGGCCGGATCCTCGGCATGGTGCTTGATGAGGGCGGGTTGGCGGCGGCACCGTTGTTCGCCGCCGATTTCGGACTGCTGCTTGTGCTTCTCCTCGGCCGCTGGAAAATGCGGAGCGCCGTGTGACCGCAACCGCTCCCCAACCGGCAGGCCTGTCGACCGACGGCCGCAAGCGCCGGCGCGCCGCCAGCCGCGCCCGTATTGTCACCGCCCTGCTCGAGCTGGTGCGCAGCGGCGTGGTCTCGCCCAGCGCGCATGCGGTCGCGGAGCGGGCCGAGGTCAGCCCGCGCACGGTGTTTCGCTGTTTCCAGGATATGGAATCGCTCAACCGGGAAATCATTCACGCCCTGCATCGCGAATTCCTGCCTCGGGCCCAGCTCGACCTGTCGACGCCGGACCGGCGCGAGCGTCTGCGGGGGGTGGTGGGCAATCGCGCCTCGATGTTCGAAGACATGACCCCGTTTCGTCTCGCGGCCGAAGCCCGGCGGCACGGCTCGCCGGCGCTGCAGGGCGACCATGCCTTCCTGGTCGCAATGGAGCGTGAGCGCCTGGTTGCGGCCGTCAATCCGGACAATGCTCTCGACCCGCAAACCTTCGAGGCGCTGTCGGCGACGACCTGTTTCGACTTCTGGCGCCGGCTGCGCGCCGACCAGGGCCTGACGCCCGAGGCTGCGGCCGGAGTGATGCTGGCAGCGGCGCTGGCGATCTTTGACGCCGGCCCTGATGCCGGCCCGGTGCCTATTGACGCCGGCGGCTGAACCACCAGCGAATACCGGCCGCAATCGCCCCGAGACCAAAGACCAGCACCAGCGCGAGTTGCCAGCCGTAGAATTCGAGCTGGCGTTTGAGTGCGTTGATGGTGATCTGGTTGTGGATATCGTAATTGTCCGGCAGCTCCAGCACCCCGTTTGTCGCCGCGTAGATATTGTAGTCCGCCAGCATGCTGGCCAGGACATCCGGGCGATCGCCGGCCAGGTCACGCGTTTCGCCCGGGTCCAGCGAAAGATCGAATAACTGCCAGCCGCCATCGCCCCAGGGCGGCATGTTGCGCACCAGTTTGTAATCGCCCCGGAACAGCGCTGAATTGCCCGAGACCTCGAAGCCGATTGCCTCGTGAGGCTGGTAGGCGGTCGGGGATTCGCCGGAGATGACTTGGCGCAGGCTGCGGCCGGTCAGCGCTTGTGTGTCGTCGGACAGCCCGGCCAGGTCCAGGATTGTCGGTGTGACATCGGTGACAAAGCCCGCGGCGGCGCTGCTGCCCCCGGCCTCGATGCCGGGGCCGGCGATCACGAAGGGGACGCGCAGCCCGCCTTCGGAGACATAGAATTTGAACAGGTTGAAGGGGGCGGCAGCGGCCATCGCCCATTCGGGACCGATGAAGGCATAGCTGCCTCTTTCGCCGAGGTTTTCGAGCTCACGGCTGTAGCCGTGCAGAGACATCCAGGTCGTGAAACCCGGCTCGGCGACCGGATTGCTGGGTTCCGGGCCGTTGTCCGAGGTGATGATGAAGATGGTATTGTCGAACTGGCCCGTCGCCTCGAGATGTTCGACCAGGCGTCCGAGATGGTGGTCCATCGCTTCGAGCATGCCGGCATTGACGGCCATCGACCGGGCATAGAGGGCCCGATCAGCCTCGGAAAGGTCGGTCCAGGCCCGCATCGGCTCGGGCAGGGGCATCGCCTCGGTGGTCTCCGGCACAAGGCCGAGCGCAATCGCACGGCGGGTGCGGGCCTGGCGCAGCGATTCCCAGCCTTCGCTGTAGGTGTCGGCATAATGGTCTGTGAATTCGCGCGGCGCCTGCACCGGGATGTGAATGGCCTGAAAGGCGAGATAGGCGAAGAAGGGGTCGTCGCTGCCGGCACCGGTGTCGATATAGTCAATCATCCGGTCGACGAGGAATTGCGAGGAGTAGAACTCGTCCGGCAGATGTGTGCGTTGCCCGTCCTCGAACCAGTCGGCGGTGCGGTAATAGGGCATGTAGGGCGTCTCGTCCCAATTATCGGCGCCGGAGGCGTCGAGCACGAAGGAGCGGTTGAAACCATGGGCGTCGGGCAGGGCGCCCTCGTCATGGCCGAGATGCCATTTGCCGGTCATGTAGGTGCGGTATCCGGCCGCCTGCAGCCGGTCGGCAACAGTCACTACGCCGGGTTCGAGGCTCATGCCATAGCCGGGCTGGCCGCGATGTTCCGGTGGCAGGACTTCAGGGATGGTCGCCAGGCCGGTGCGGTGGTTGTCGAGACCGGTCAGCAGCATGGCCCGCGAGGGCGCACACAGTGGGGAGGACCGGTAATTGGAAAACATCATGCCGCGCCGGGCCAGCCGGTCGATCACCGGTGTGCGGGCTTCGCCGCCATAGATTCCAAAATCCATGTAGGCCGCATCATCGACCAGAACGAGCACGAAATTCGGGCGTTCCGCAGACACCATGGCGGCAGGCTGTGCCAGTGCACTCGGTGCCGTCAGCATTGCGGCGACGAAGCCGATTCCGGCCAGCATTCCCTTCGCGTTCGCCCCCATGCTCCCCGTCCCCCGTCACGGCCACAAAATTCTTCTGGCACACACTATGACATTAGTTGGCCGGACGCAATCGGCGAGCGACCGGGCGCGCCTCGCGGAGCCGGGATGCGACATCCTGTCGGTTACGTAATGTGACGTTATCTTGTATCGATGGCATCCTGTCTCTGAAGGAGACTTGGAAGCTCATGCGCCTGCCTCAGAGTCATCATCGCAATCCGGCTTCACTGCCCGATTGGCGGCGGGTTGGACTTGGCCTGGTCGCGGTCCTGCTGATGAGTCTGCAGGGAGCGGCGGCCCTGGCGCACCGCAACGCTCACTATCAGGAATTCGAGCCGGCCTATACCAGCCCGACTGCTGTCGCGGGATCAGATGCGCCAATACCGGGCAATTCGCCCCCGGCCGCGCAATGCAAGCTCTGCCAGTCCTCGATCGAGGCCGTCTCGATCCTGCCCGGGACGCAGGCAGGCCTGTCGATGCCGTTTACGGTCTCCATCGCCGCACGCCCTGTTCTCCATCAGGCCCGGCCACGTGCGCCGCCCGGCAGTGTCTGGCGCGTCCGCGGACCACCGCCTTCACTCCACGCCTGACTGCCGATCTGCCGCAGCGCCCGATCCGGGCGAGGGCGGCCTGTTCCAGCTTTTGATGGAGTCTGTCCATGAGACGACTAATGAACGCGGCCGCCCTTGCCGGCCTGACGAGTATTTGCAGCCCCGCTTTCGCCGATGATGATCTGTCATCGATCCGTGCGGAAATCGACGCGATGCGGAGCGAATACCAATCCCGGATTTCCGACCTCGAGGCCCGCCTCGCCGAGGCGGAGCGCCGCGCCGCCAGCGCCGAGGCGACGGCCAATTCGGCCCAGCGCGCCGTCGCGGTAGCTCCCGCGACCGTCCCGGTGCCTCGCCAGACCATTGCCGCGCCGACCCCGGCCCGCACGGGTGACAATGCCTTCAATCCGGCGATCTCTGTGGTGCTCAACGGGCAGTACACCGCCAGCAGCGAAGACCCGGATGGCGTCGGCATGCCCGGCTTCTCGCTGGACGAGGAGGCTGGCCGCCCCGAACGCGGCTTCAATCTCGGCGAGTCCGAAGTTGTGCTGACGGCCAATATCGATCCGAGCCTCTACGGCAATCTCACCTTCGCCCTGACGCCTGAGGGCGAGGCGGAAGTCGAGGAAGCCTATATCCAGACCACAGCATTGGGCGGCGGTGTCACGCTGCGCGGCGGACGTCTGTTCTCGGGCATCGGCTATCTCAACGAGGTGCACGGCCACAACTGGTCCTTCTCCGACCAGCCCTTGCCCTATCGGGCCTTCCTTGGCGGCCAGTATGGTGATGATGGCGTCCAGATGCGCTGGCTCGCCCCGCTCGACCAGTATGTCGAGTTCGGCGCCGAGCTCTACAAGGGTGACAGCTTCCCCGCTGGCGGTGCCGCCAATGGTGGTGCCGGCGCCCAGGCCGTGTGGGTGCGCACGGGCGGGGATCTCGGTGACAGCTCCAGCTGGCTGGCTTCCGCGTCGTACATGAATGCCGATGCCGAGGACCGCGACATCGACGGTGCGCTCTTCACCGGCAATGAGACGCTGGGCATTCTCTCGCTGGTCTACAAGTGGGCACCGGGCGGCAATCGCCGCGACCGCAATCTCACCCTGTCCGGCGAATACTTCTTCGACAACATGGATGGTGATTACGACGCCGTTGCGGTCAATCTCGACCGCAGTGGCTGGTATGCCCAGGGGGTGTATCAATTCCGTCGCCGCTGGAGTGCCGGGGTGCGCTATGCCGCGATGACCCCGGACAGTGTCCCGGCGGCACTGACGGGTTCGACGCTGGATGCCGGTGGCCTCGACCCCTGGGCCGTGACCGCCCTGCTCGAATTCGACACCAGCGAGTTCGGCCGATTGCGCGCCCAGTTCACGCATGACGAGACCGGTCCGATCGAGAACGACGAGTTCCGGCTGCAATACACCGTCATCTACGGGCCGCACAGCGCTCACCGCTATTGATCGAAGGAACAAGCACCATGCGTAAAACCATCACGGGCGCTGCCTTCGCCGCAGCGCTGAGCCTCGCCGTTTCCGTTCCCGCCTTCGCCGACTTGCGGGTCTTCGCCTGCGAACCGGAATGGGGGGCCTTGTCCGAGGAAATCGGCGGTGACCACGTCGATATCTACACCGCCACCACCGGCGGCCAGGATCCGCACCAGATCCAGGCCCGTCCGTCCCTGATCGCCCGGGCACGCCGTGCCGACATATTGATCTGCACCGGCGCGACGCTGGAGATCGGCTGGTTGCCCCAGGTCGTGCGCCAAGCCGCCAATCGCAATATCGGCGAAGGCCAGCCGGGGAATTTCGAGGCCACCAGCTTCGTCACCATGCTGGAGGTTCCGACATCGCTGGACCGCGGCCAGGGCGATGTCCATGCCCCGGGCAATCCGCACATCCAGACCGACCCCAACAATATCGCGATCGTCGCGCGGGCGCTGGCCCAGCGCTTTGCCGAGCTCGATCCGGACAATGCCGCCGTCTATCAGGCCCGCCTCGCCGACTTTCTCGAGCGCTGGGATGCGGCGTTGCTGCGCTGGGACACCGCGGCGGAACCCCTGCGGGGTCTTCCGGTCGTGACCCAGCACCAGAGCTGGGTCTATCTGGAGGAATGGCTCGGCCTCGACCGCATCGCGGTGCTGGAATCCCAGCCTGGCGTGCCGCCTTCGAGCGGACATCTGGCCGAAGTGGTCCAGACGCTGCAGGCTCAACCGGTGCGCATGGTGATCCGCGCGGCCTACGAAGATGACCGCCCCGCCAATTTCATCGCCGAACGCTCGGGCATTCCCGCAGTGGAACTGCCCTTCACGGTCGGCGGCACGGATGGCGCTGACGACCTGTTTAGCCTCTATGACGAAACCCTGCGCCGGCTGCTCGCCGCCGCCGGGCAGGAGTAGGCGGCATGGGGGCGCTTGAACTCAGCCTGCTGTTTCCCGCGCTGGTCGCGGGGCTGCTGGTCATTTCCACCCATGTGCCGATGGGGCGCCAGGTATTGGCCCGCGGCATCGTCTTTATCGATCTGGCGATCGCCCAGGTCGCCGGTCTCGGTGTCACCGCAGCGGCAGCCTTCGGCTTTGATGCCTCGGGCTGGAAGGTCCAGGTCGCCGCTGTCGCAGCCGCCATGCTGGGGGCCGTGCTGTTGCGTTGGACCGAGAAGCGCTGGCCATCGGTGCAGGAGGCGTTGATCGGCGTCCTGTTCGTGTTTGCGGCCAGTGTGGAGCTCCTGCTGCTGGCCAATAATCCGCATGGTGGCGAACATCTCAAGGACCTGTTGGTCGGACAGATTCTCTGGGTGTCGCTCGACAGCCTCTGGCCGATCGCCTTGATGTATCTTGTCGTGCTGGCGATCTGGTTTCTGGCCCGCGACCGCATCGGCCGGATCGGCTTTTACGGCCTGTTCGCGCTGGTGGTGACGCAATCGGTGCAGCTGGTGGGGATCTATCTCGTCTTCACGACTCTGATCGCACCCGCACTGGCGGCCCGCTTCTGGCCGGAACGCTTCGGGCTTGCCATCGCCTATGGTGTTGCCCTGGCCGGCTATGTCATCGGCCTGCTCGCCTCGGCCGCGTTCGACCTGCCGACCGGCGCCGTCATTGTCGTGGCGATTGTCGTGCTGATGGCGGGATCGATCCTGATCCGTGGCCGCGAAGTCAGCTCGGTCGAACACTAGACCTGGGACCCTGTCCGTCGGAGCCAGGGCTCCGGCGGGCAAGGTGACCGGTCAGATAATCTCGTCCTCGTCGAATATCGGCTCGGCATCGAGTTCCGACGCCATGTCCTCGAGTGTGGATTCGGCATCGGCCTTGCTGCTCAGCCGGGCGATATGGAACAGGCCATCGCCTTCATTGACCACAGGCAGATTGGTGCGGCCGATAATCAGCCCGCTCTGTTCGGCAATCAGTTCGATCTCGATCTCGCCGAACGGGTCGGAAATCACGCCGAGCACATCACCGGCCGAGATCTGGTCACCGATGGTCTTGTAGCTGCGCATCAGCCCGCCGGCAGGCGCCCGCATCCAGACGCTCGAGCGCGATTTCATCGGCGCGGTCCGGGTTGGCTGGACGGTCTTGGTGCTGATCATTTCCAGCTGACGCATCACCCGCAATATGCCGGAGACCCCGGCCCGGATGGCAAATTCATCGAAGCGCAGGCCTTCACCGGCTTCGTAGAGCAGGACATCGACACCGGCCTCCTGCGCCGTGTGACGCAGTGAGCCCTCACGGGTTTTCGAGGTCAGGATCAGCGGGGCACCAAAAGCTTCGGCCAGCTCCATCGTGCGTGGGTGGGCCGGGGAAATCCGGATTTGCGGCAGATTGGTGCGATTGATTGCGGCCGAATGGAGATCAATGCCGACATCGGAGCGCTTGACGATTTCCGTCATGAAGATGTGCGCCAGCCGCGCCGCGAGTGAGCCCTGGGTGCTGCCGGGAAAACAGCGATTGAGATCGCGGCGGTCAGGCAGATAGCGCGAATGCGACATGAAGCCGTAGGTGTTGACGATCGGCACGGTGAGCAGCGTCCCGCGCAGCCGGGCGAGGGCCGGGCTGCGCAGCAGACGGCGGACAATCTCGACACCGATGATCTCGTCGCCATGGATGGCGGCGCTGACGAACAGGGTCGGCCCGGCGCGCTTGCCGTGAACAACATGCGCCGACATCGTCACCGGGGTGTGATCAGACAACACGCTGACGGGCAGATCGATCGTGGCGCGTGTGCCGGCGGCGACATCATGCGTGCCGATCCGGAAGTCGGGGCGCGATGGCATCAGCGGGCACCCATGGTCTTGGTTATGCCAGGCATGGTCATCTTCTCCAAAAGCGCGATGATCTTGCCGTCATCGCAGGCCCCCTCATTGGTGCGGCACCGGTTGCCGCAAAAGCCATCCATATCGGGCAAGGGGCGCGCCGGCCGGGTCATCGAGGGCGGGGGAGTTTGAATTCATGCAGGCTTCTAAAATGGCAATCCAGAACTGTCGACAGAAAGAGTTCTGGCCTGATGCCAAACGATTCTTCCGGGGACTCGATATCGGACTGTCCCTGCGACGCCGCCACGACCGGATTCAGGGGGTCAGGCCCCGGTTGGCCCGGGTTGTTCCGGGATGGTGCCGGGCTGAAACTCGCTGATGCTGAGCCGGACCAGATCCTGGATGCGCTGCTGGAAGGCTTCAGGAATGGCGGCGCTACCCTTCCAGGGGCCACGGATAAGTTCACTGACGATCAGCCCGATGATTACGCTGCCCATCAGGCGGGCCCGCAGCTCGCAATGCTCGCCTTCAAGCAGGCGTGCAACGGGCTCGTCAAAACGCCTGACCATGGCTTCGCGGACGATGCCGGCGGCCGTTTTCGAGGAGGCCGAGCGCAGCATCATGAGCAGGTCGTCGATCGCCTCCGGGTCACCGGACTTGCTGGCGACCATTTCCGACACGCGGGCGCAAAGGCCCTCGCGGCCCTGCTTGATGATTTCCAGCGGTTTGTCCGGGCGCTCCAGCAATTGGGCGAACAAATCCTCCTTGGAGCCGAAATAGCGGCATATCAGCGCCGCATCGACACCGGCCTTCTGGGCGATGTCGCGAATACCGACCTCGTCATAGCTTTCATGCGAAAAGCAATCGCGGGCTGCGGTCAGGATGGCGGCGCGTGTGGCTTCGGCATTACGGGGTCTGGCAGGCTTGGCCATGGAAATCGACTCTTTCGAAACTTGGTTTGTCATCGGCTGTTGACATACCATAACCAATCCGACATTGAATGTCACCGGGTGATGACTTGTGGCCTCGGCCGCACGCATACCGACCGGCTTTCCAAGGATCAGACATGACTCGCCTCGCTTCATTTGCCGCCACTCTCTGCCTTTCGCTCGCCCTGACGGCCTGCGGCGCCGGGGGTGGTTCCCAACAGGCGCCCGGTGCGCCGCCGGTTGATGTCGCCACTCCGCTCGCCGAGCGCGTGGCCGACTGGGACGTGTTTACGGGCCGGTTTGACTCGCCGGAACATGTCGATGTGCGCAGCCGGGTCAGTGGCTATATCGACGCGGTGCATTTCGAGGACGGCGCCATCGTTGAAGCCGGACAGCTTTTGTTCACACTGGATCCGCGCCCGTTTGAGGCTGTGCTCGCCGCGGCGAACGGGCAGCTGGCCCAGGCACGAGCGCAACTGGTGCAGGCCCGTGCGGATCTGGACCGGGCCGAGCGGCTGCTGACCTCGCGCGCGATCTCCGAGGAAACGATCGAGCAACGGCGCACCGCGCTGCGAACCGCGGAAGCGGGCGTTGCATCGGCGAGCGCCAATGCCGACGCCGCGGCGCTCAATCTTGAATTCACCCAGGTGACAGCTCCGGCGGCGGGCCGCACCTCTTCGCGCATGGTCGACCCGGGCAATCTCGTCTCAGGCGGCAGTTCCTCGGGCGACATCCTGACGACAATTGTCGGGTCCGACCCGCTCTATTTTGAGTTCGACGCCTCGGAAGCGGTCTATCTGCGCTATCAGCGCCGCGAGCGTACCGATATCGCATCGCGCGTTGAAATCCGGCTGCAGGATGAGGCCGATTATCTGCACGTTGGCGAAATCGTCTTCGCCGACAATCGCATCAATCCGGCCTCGGGCACCATCCGGGTGCGGGCCCGGGTCGCCAATCCTGACGGGTTGATCCGCCCGGGCATGCTTGGGGCCGCGCGCGTTGGTGGCAGCGCCTTCTATGAAGCCTTGTTGATTCCGCAAACCGCCATCCTGTCTGACGGGCCGCGCCGGATCGTCTATGTCGTCAATGCCGAGAATATTGTCGAGCCGCGTGTCGTGGTCCCGGGGCCACCGAGCGGCAATCTGCAGGTGATCTCCTCCGGGCTCACACCGGCCGACCGCGTGGTCGTCAACGGACTGATGCGGACCCGGCCGGGCGGCAGTGTCACGCCGCAGGTGGTCGAGATCGTCCGGATCGACAGCCAGGGCCCTTCGGTGCCGATCCAGTCCCAGCCCGCATCCGGTGCCTTCCCCGCCGATCAGTAATCGTTTCTCGCGCTCAAACGCGACCAGGAAATCAACACCATGCGCCTCTCCCACTTCTTCATTGACCGGCCGATTTTCGCGCTGGTCCTCGCGGCATTCACCACGCTGATGGGCGTCTTCGCCTATCCGCAATTGCCGCTGGCCCAGTATCCCGAGATCGCGCCACCGACCATCCAGGTTAGCGCCAGCTATCCCGGTGCGACGGCCGAAGACGTCGCGGCGCAGGTCGCGGCGCCGCTGGAGCAGGAGATCAATGGCGTCGAGGGCATGCTCTACATGGCATCCTCTTCGACCGCTGACGGGCAGGCGAGCATCACGGTCACCTTTCAGCCCGGCACCGATATCGATACCGCCCAGGTGCTGGTCCAGAACCGGGTCAACCGGGCCGAAACGCGGCTCCCGGATACCGTGCGCCAGACCGGTGTTTCGGTGCAGGCGCAGGCCAGTGGCTTCCTGCTGCTGATCGCCCTGCGCTCGCTCGATGGTGAACTCGATGCCGACTATCTCGGCAACTACGCCACCTCCGACCTTCGCGACCGCATGCTGCGGCTGGACGGGGTGGGTGATGTGCGCATCTTTGGTGCCGGGAGCTACTCCATGCGCGTCTGGATCGATCCGGACCGCGCGGCAGCACGTGGCCTGACGGCCTCCGACATTGTCGGTGCCCTGCGGGCCCAGAATATCCAGGCCGCGGGCGGCAATCTCGGTCAGCCCCCCTTCGCCGAAGGCCTGCCGGCGGCATTCCAGTTGCCGGTCCAGGTCCGCGGACGGCTGATTGGCACCGAGGAATTTGCCGATGTCGTCGTCCATCGTGATGCCGCCGGCGCCGTCACCCGTCTCAGCGACGTCGCACGGATCGAGCTTGGCTCGGAATCCTATCTCGTGCGTGGCTATTTCGGCGGCGTTTCCGGTGTCGGCATCGCGATCGTGCAACAGCCCGGAGCCAATGCCCTCGCGACGGCCGAGCGCGTGATGAATACGATCGAGGAAGCGGCGCTCAGCTTCCCCGAGGGCATGGACTACATCATTCCCTACAACCCGACCGAATTCGTGGAGGCGTCGGTGGAGGCGGTGCAGAGCACGCTGATCGAAGCGGTGCTCCTGGTCGTTCTGGTCGTTGTCATCTTCCTGCAGAGCTGGCGCGCGGCCCTGATTCCGATCGTCGCCATCCCGATCTCCATTGTCGGTATCTTCGCCGTCCAGCTGGCTCTCGGCTTCTCCATCAACTCCCTGTCTCTCTTCGCCATGGTGCTGGCGGTCGGGATTGTCGTCGATGACGCCATTGTTGTTGTCGAGAATGTCGAACGGCTGATGCGCCAGGGCCTTTCCGCCCGCGATGCCTCACGCAAGTCGATGGACGAGGTCAGCGGTGCGCTGGTTGCCATGACGCTCGTTCTGGTTTCGGTCTTTGTGCCGACCGCCTTCCTGGGCGGGATTCCGGGCATTTTCTATCGCCAGTTTGCCGTCGCCATCGCGTCGGCTGCCGTGATCTCGCTATTCGTCTCCCTGACCCTGACACCGGCCATGTGTGCGCTCTTGCTCAAGCCCCATGGCGATGGCGAGGCGAAGGACCGCCTCGGTTTCATGGCGCCGCTGCGCTATGCCGGGCGCCAGTTCAATGCCGGCTTTGATTGGCTGGCCAATTATTATGGCAAATCGGTCGCGCGCCTGGTGCGCACGGTCATGATTGTGCTGATCGCCTACGGCGCCCTGCTTGGCCTGACCGCCTGGCGCCTGACCGACACGCCGACCGGCTTTATTCCCGAGCAGGACCAGGGGTCACTGATCGGCGTGATCCAGCTGCCGCCCGGGGCCTCGCTGGCGCGCACCGACGAGGTTGTCCAGCGCGCGCAGCAAGTGCTGCTGAATACCGACGGCGTCGAGACACTGGCGGCACTTGTCGGGCTGGACGGGTCCAGCTTCACCATGGGCTCGAACGCGGCGACCATGTTCATCGGACTGGATCCTTATGAAGAGCGGTTGGGCCGCCCGGGCATGTCCGCTGTCGAGCTCTCGCAGCAGCTCACCGGCGTTCTCGGCCAGGTGATACCGGAGGGCTTTGCCTTCATCATTGCCCCGCCTGCCGTGCGCGGCATGGGCAATGGGGGTGGTTTCAAGCTCATGGTCCAGGACCGGTCGGGACAGGGCATGGAGGCCCTGCAGAATGCCGCCAATGCGGTCATTGCCGCCGCCAACCAGGATCCGCGTGTGCAGCGCGTCTATACCAGTTTCAACACAAGTTCCCCGCGTATCCGGGTGGATGTTGATCGCGACCGGGCCCAGCGCATCGGGGTCGACCCGGAGGATGTCTACACAACGCTCGGCATTTATCTGGGCGGTAGCTATGTGAATGATTTCAACTTCCTGGGTCGAACATTCCGGGTGATGGCCCAGGCCGATGCACCATTCCGCAATGATGTCGCCGATATCGGACGGCTGCGGGTGCGCTCCCTGACGGGAGAAATGGTGCCAATCTCGGCAATTGCGACAGTGAGCCCCGATTCAGGTCCCATCCGTGTCGTTCGCCATAATATTTTCCCTTCGGTCGAAGTGCAGGGCAGCACACCGCCCGGCTGGTCGAGCAGCGACTCGCTCACGGCGATGGAAGAAATCGCCGACGCCACCCTGCCGCCAGGCTTTGGTTATGAATGGACCGAACTGGCCTATCAGGAGCGCGCTGCCGGCGATTCCGGCCTGTTCGTCTTCGCCCTCGCCGTGGTCTTCGTCTTCCTGGTGCTGGCTGCACAATATGAGGCCTTCACCCTGCCTTGGGCGGTGATCTTCATTGTCCCGATGTGCGTGCTCGCTGCGATGATCGGGGTCAATCTGGCCGGGATGGACAATAATATCCTGACCCAGGTCGGCTTGATCGTCCTGATCGCCCTGGCGGCCAAGAATGCCATCCTGCTGGTGGAATTCGCCAAACAGTCCGAAGACCGCGAACACTTGTCACCGGGAGACGCGGCGGTGATGTCGGCACGGTTGCGCCTGCGCCCGATCCTGATGACGGCGCTGGCCTTCATTCTCGGCGTTACCCCGCTGGCCTTCGCCCACGGCGCCGGCGCGGAAATGCGCCAGGCCCTCGGCGTTGCCGTATTTTCCGGCATGATCGGCGTGACGATATTCGGCCTGATCTTCACGCCGGTCTTCTATGTCGTCGGACGCTGGGTCTCGGCACGTCTGCCAAAGCCCGATACCGGCCAGGGCCCCGACACTCGCCAGGGCAATGAGGGCGACAGCACGGTCTGATTTGAAGCCATACCGGAATCGCGAAAGGCGGAAGTTTCCGCTTTTGTGGCTTGGCGTGATGGCATACTTGGGCAAGTATTCGCGTGATCCGTGTGTTCGTCGCGGAAATCTGTCCAGGAGCGCCTATGCCAGCCCAGTTCGAATTCGCTGACCGCACAGCGGTGATAACGGGGGCCGCGAGCGGCATCGGCGCGGCCCTGGCCCATGGTCTGGCCGCGCGCGGCTGCCGTCTGGCACTGGCAGATATCGACGAGCAGGGCCTGGACAGGGTCGCTGCAGCGCTCGACATCGCGCCGGACCGGGTCAGCCTGCACCATCTCGATGTCTCCGACCGGGAAGCGATCAACGCGCTGCCCGCCGCGGTGCGCGCGGCGCATGGCGGTGCGGCGCTGTTGTTCAACAATGCCGGTGTCGCCGTCGGCGGCCGGTTCGAGGATGTGTCCGAGGCCGATTTCGACTGGCTGATGTCGATCAATTTCTGGGGCGTGGTGCGCATGACGCGCGCCTTCCTGCCCCTGCTGCGCGAAGCCGACCAGGCCCATATCACCAATATTTCCAGCTTGTTTGGCCTGGTCGCTCCGGCCGGCCAGACCGCCTATAGCGCTAGCAAATTTGCCGTGCGCGGCTTTTCCGACTCGCTGCGCCATGAACTGGCCGGCAGCTCGGTCGGTGTCACCACCATCCATCCCGGCGGGATCCGGACCTCGATCGCGAAGAATGCCCGCCATGCGGCCGGAGCGTCGAAGGCCGAGCTTGAAGCGGGCCTTGCGCGCTTCGAGAAACTCCTCGTCATGCCGCCGGAGCAGGCGGCGGAGACCATTCTTCGCGGCGTCGCCCGCCGCCGTCCGCGTGTGCTGGTCGGGCGCGATGCCCATTTCATGGCCTTTTTCGAACGCCTCTTCCCGGCGCACTACTGGAGCCTGATCGGCCCCAAGGCGATGCATGAGGACGCGGACTCAACAACAGGGGAAACGTCATGACCTCGACCATTCTGATCGTCCTGGGCGCACTGCTCCTGCTGGGGCTGGCCATCCTGGCCGGTCTGTGGATCTGGTCGCGCATGGTGGCCGGCAAGGTCGAGGCGGCGATGCCGCCGGTTGGCGAGATCGTCGATGTGGCGGGCGGGAAAATCCATTTCCTCGACCAGGGGCAGGGGCGTCCGATCGTGATGATTCACGGGCTCGCCGGTCATTTGCAGAATTTCACCTATGCCACCACGGGCGCCCTGGCTGGCGAGTACCGGGTCATCGCGCTCGACCGTCCCGGAAGCGGCTATTCCGAACGCGACAGCGATGAACAGGCGCGGATCCCTGAACAGGCGCGGATGATCGCCGAATGGCTCGAGGCACAGGGGATCGAGAAGCCCCTGATCGTCGGCCATTCGCTCGGCGGTGCCGTGGCGCTGGCGCTGGGTCTGCTCTATCCGGATTCTGTGTCCGGCCTTGCCCTGGTCGCGCCGCTGACGACCCTGCCCGACGAGGGCGCCAAGGTGTTCGCTGCGCTGAAAATCGCCAATCCGGGCGTACGCCGTGCGGTGGCGGCCACGCTGGCGGTGCCGATGTCCATCCGCCGCGGCGAGCAGAGCCTGGCCTTTGTGTTCGGACCCGATCCGGCGCCCGCCGATTTCAGCACGCGCGGTGGCGGCTTGCTCGGCCTGCGCTCGCGCGCTTTCGTGGCGGCATCGACCGATTATCAGGCAGTGGCCCTTGACCTGCCGGCTCTGACGGCGCGCTTTGCCGAGCTGAGAATGCCGGTCGGCGTCATCTATGGCGATAGCGATCGCGTCCTCGATCACCGGCTTCATCTTGACGCCCTGAGACGCGCCATTCCGCAGCTGGATGAAGAGGTGCTGGCCGGGACCGGCCATATGGTGCAGATCTCGGAGCCGGACGCGACCGAGGCCTTCATCCGCCGCATGGCGGAGAAGAGCTTCGGCTAGGCGTGCTGCCTGATCCCTGCCGGCATTAGCGACCCCATCGCGCACGCCAGCCGCGTTCGTCGACATGGACGAAGGGGCCGTGATGGGCGTTTGGCGCGTATTCGCCGAGGCCACCGATCAGTGGCGAGAAGCTGGGGCTGTTGTGCGACAGGCTGTCGACCAGGTCGAACAGGGCCGCCGCATCCTTGCGGTCGTGAACGCCGTCGCCGTTGAGATCATCCATCACACCATCACCATTGGCATCGATGAAGATGTCGGCGGCGCCGCCATAGATATGGCGGGAATGGCGGCCATTGCCGAGGCCGGCATTATAGGCCGGGGTGCGATAGCCACTCATGACGGTGAAGGTGTCGGCCCGCCAGCCGCGTTCATTGGCGGCTTCCAGAATGCTCTCCAGCTTGACCAGAAGGCGTTCGCTGAGCACCAGATAGGGCGTGCCGTCGGTGGGCTGTTTGCACAGGAACTGGCCGAGCCGGAAATGCGGCGATACGGCCAGGTCGGCCATTCCGTCGCTTACTTCCAGGAAGTTTTCCGGGGCGCGATAATTGGCATGGCCCAGATAGGGCTCGGCCGGATAGCTGCCGAGTTGATAGCCATTGATGGCCTCGCCATCCGACGGCGAATGCGCGCGCATCACCACGAGATTGAGTTGCATCGTGTGCCCGTCATCATCGCGTAACTGCACCTGGGTCAGACCGGGTGTGTCCGGTGCGGTCCAGTCGAGTGCGGTTGCGGCCGGACGCGAGGCATCGCCCTCGACCCAGCTCAGCGCCTGTTCGCTGCGGATACGGACGGTTTCGCCGGGATGGGCGAAGACGGCGAAGGTGTCGAGATTGACCTCGAGATCATCGCGCAGGGTGATGGAAAACGGCAGGTGGCCGGGCTCGAATTCACTCGCCGGCGGTTGGGTCTGGTTGGGTGTCGGGGTGACCAGCCGTGCCTGGGCGACCTGCGGCAGAGCGGACAGCAGGGCGGCACTCAGGATGGCTTTACCAAGAAATTTTTTCATTACGCTACTCCACTGGCGACGGAGCAGCCTCCAGCGCCGAGATCAGTTCATCATCCCTATGATATAGGTCTGCGACGAAGCGGATTCCAGTCGACGGGTCGTGCACGGCTGTCCAGTAAAGGACATAGACCGGAATCGGTGCTGCCAGATCGAGCCGGGTCTCACGCGTTCCTGCCGCGATTTCGCGCAGGCCGGCGGCCGAAAGATCGGGGCTTTCCGCGATGGCCCATTCGGCCAGCTCCAGCGGGTCACGCAGGCGCAGGCAGCCCGACGAAAAGCTGCGCCGGTTATGCGCGAACAATTCCGGATTGGAGGTGTCGTGCAGATAGACATTGTGCCGATTGGGGAAGATCAGCTTGATCCCGCCCAGGGCATTGAGCGGTCCGGGTGCCTGGCGCAGCCGGTAGGGGAAATTGCGCGCCGGAACCGTGTCCCAGTCGATCGTCGCGGGATCGACCGTATTGCCCTCGCGGTCGAGGATCTGGAAGCCGAGCCGGGCCACGGCGTCGGGGTCGCCGCGGAACAGGGGCAGCTCATTGCGCACGGCGATACTGGCCGGTGTCTCCCACCACGGATTGACCACCAGATATTCCATCGCGCCTGAGAAGACGGGCGTCGGCCGGTAAGTCAGGCCGACAATGACATCATGCCGACGTTCCACCACGCCTTCATTGCGGGCCTCGAGCGAGAAATCGGGGATGTTCACCCGGATATGGCGGCGGCCCATGTCATCGGGCAACCAGCGCAGGCGTTCGAGATTGGCGCGGATCTGCGAGGCGCGGTAGCTGGCGGTCACATTCAGCTCGCGCAGGGTCTGGCTGCCGACGCGGCCATCGACATCAAGGCGCGTGCGTTGCTGGAAGGTTTCGACGGCGGCGCGCAAGCCGTCATCGTAAAACTCGGGATCCGGCGCAGGGTCCGGTGTCGGGATTCCGGGCACGGCCGCCCTATCAGGATCGTCTACCGGCGCCTCGGGCGTCGCGGGCTCCAGCGGGGCCAGTTCGCCGCTGGCTTCCAGCCGGGCGCGCAGCTGGGCGACGCGCGGACCGTGATCGCCGGGCGCCAGTTCCGGTCCGTCATCGATCCGCGGCCAGCCGCCTTCAAGGGCGATGGCTTCAAAGACAGGCAGGGCTGCGCGCAACGCCGTATAGGCCGGCTCGGTCGGAGCGAGTGCTTCGAGGCTGTCGGCGATGCGGCCGTTGGCCATTGCCAGGCGCAGATAGGTTGGCAGATCGCGAAACCGGCGCGCAGTAGTCCAGTCCGGCTCGAAGCGGGCCGGGTCGAAACGCCCGGCGAGCAGATGCGAGGCCAGGGCGAGATAGGCGCTGGTCGCCAGTTCGTCGACGGCCGGATCGGATCGCAGGGAATCGACCGCTTCCAGCTCTGCGAGATGATAGTCCTGCGGATTGAGCCCGTGACTGGCGGCACCACGAATGGCGATGACGAGATCCTTGAACCGGGCCCGGTTGGCCTCGCCCGTCCAGACCGGTTCCACGCTTTGGTGTTTCTCAAGCCCGGGGCCGGCGTCAAAAATGCTGCATTCTGTGGGCAGGGGGTTTTGGGCCAGGGCCGGCGCGCTGCTGATCGCCGCCACCAGGGCGATCATCATCGTCACGGGTCGTCGCATGCCTAGATCCATTTCAGATAGCGGAACACGGCGATCTGGATGGCGCCAATGCCGAACAGGCCGGCGACGAAAACCCAGAAGGCGCTGACATTGTCAGCCCCCGGTATGCCGCCGACATTGATGCCGAGCAAGCCGGTGAGGAAGCCGAGCGGCAGGAAAATCGCAGCAATCACCGAGAGCACGTAGAGATTCTTGTTCATCCGGTCGGCCAGCCCGTTGGCGAGCTCGTCCTTGACGATCTGGGCCCGTTCGCGAATGGCGTCGAGATCCTCGAGATAGCGGATCACCATATCGAGGTTTTCCTGCAGGCGGCGCTTGTTCATCGCATCCAGCCAGGCCAGCTCGGAGGTGCGCAGATGCGCGATGACATCGCGCTGGGGCGCGATATAGCGGCGAAACATGATCGCCTGCTTGCGGATGGTGTTGATCGCCTGGCGCGCGGCCGGGGTGGGCGCTTCCATCACTTCTTCCTCGACATCGTCGAGATTTTCGTCGAGCTCGGTCAGGACCGGCTCCATGCGCTCGAACAGGCGCGCGGTGAGCATGGCGATGAAGTCGGCGGAAGTCTTTGGTCCCGTGCCCTCGGCAAGGCGTTCGCGCAGGTCGGTGACGGCTTTCAGCCGGCGGCGGCGCAGGCTGATGATACGTGATCCGTCAATCCAGAGCCGGATCGAGACCATGTCTTCGGGCTGGGCATCGGCATTGAGATTGACACCGCGCAGGATCATCAGCGCGCCTTGGTCGAACATCACCATGCGCGGGCGCGTCTCCTCGGCCAGCAGCGCGTTGATGATGATCGGGTCGAGATAGGCGGTTTCGCGTTCCAGCCAGGCGCGGGCACCGGGATGGGTCGCGTCCAGATGCACCCAGGCGAGCGCCTCATCCTTGACCCGGCGCGCGACATCATCGCCGGTCAGCACATCGCCATGACCATCGCCATTGATCGAACAGGCGTGAAGGATACCGAACTCATTGGGCATTGATCGCCTCTCTCAGCGCGGCGGGATTCTTGATGTGAAGGTCGCGCTGCGGGAAGGGAATCTCGATGCCGTTATCGCGGAATTTGTGCCAGATCGCGAACATGACATCGCTCTGCGGCCGCCAGCGTCCGGCGACGATATCCTCGACCCAGAACGTCAGGGTGAAGTCGATCGAGTTGTCGCCGAAATTGCGCAGGAAGCATTGCGGCGCCGGATCGCTCATGCACATCGCATGTTCGGTCGCGGCTTGCAGGATCAGGTCATGAGCCAGTTCGAGATCGCAGCCATAGGCGACACCGATCTTGATCTCGACCCGGGCCTTGCTGGTTGAAAGCGTCCAGTTGGTCACCCGGTTGGTGATGAAATCCTCGTTCGGCACCAGGACTTCCTTGCCGTCGAGGGTCTCGAGCAGGGTGTAGCGGGCGCTCGATTTGCGCACGAAGCCGGTCACGCCGTCGGGCAATTCGATCAGATCATCGATATCGACCGAGCGTTCCAGCAACAGGATCAGGCCGGAGATGAAATTCGAGGCGATCGTCTGCAGGCCAAAGCCGACGCCGATGCCGACCGCGCCGCTGAACACGGTCAGCGTCGTCAGATTGAGGCCGAGCACGTCCAGTGCGATCAGGAAGGCGATGACATAGATCGCGATCTGCAGGATTTTCGAGACCAGGGTCCGGGTGGTGGGATGCAGCTTGCCGAGCTTGCGCACCCGGTATTGCACGGCATCGGCGACCGCGGCGGTGATCCAGAAGATCAATACCAGCGAGAGCAGGGCGCGCAACACGCCCCAGGCGCTGACCTGGAAGTCGCCGGCCCGGAAAGTGAGCGCTTCGGTATCGAGATATTGACTGACAATGGCGAGATTGCCCGTCACGCCGGCGATGACAATGCCCAGCAGGGTGATGAAGATCAGCCAGCGGGCCCAGGGCCCTTTCGGCTTGATGATGTGTTTCCAGAAATCGCCCATGCGTGCGTTGCCGTCCTGTTATGCGTACCGGAGCCGGCGAAACTGCCGGATCGTGTTCTGCTGCCTAGTCTGCCACGGCTGGTGGCGCAAGGCGACTGCGGGGTCGTGAGCCGCGCCGGCGTCAATAATCGCGGCGCCAGCGGATCGAGACCGAGGCTTCGGTGTCGGCGCTGAGGCGGGAGAGAATGCTGACCTGCGGCGTCAGCGACCATTCGACCCGCGCCGTGCTGAGCGCGGCGACGCCTGCGGATTCGACCTCGACGTAGAAATCATTGCCGAAGCGGCGGCCGCTCGTGACCGTCAATCCGCCATTGGCGTCGGATCCGATATCCAGCCGGTCGACTCCCACCAGTTCGCGCACCCGTCCGGCAAAGCCGAAAATATCCTGTCCCGACAATTGCGCCGCCAGCTGTGCCGCCTCGAACGGGCCCAGCTCGCTGGCCGAACGGTCGAACAGCAGGCGGGCGATGATCTCGTCATCGGGCAGGGAGGGGGTGCTGGTCAGCGTCACGGTCGGCGACATCAGCGTGCCCGCGACGGCGACATTTGCCTGGAAATCATCGCGCTCATATTGCGCCGCGAGGGCGATACGGGCGTCGGTCACCGGGCCGTTGAACAGGACCTCGCCCGACTCCAGCGTGAAGCGCCGGCTGAACACAGTCGCCGAGCCGCGCACCAGATTGGCGCTGCCGGTCAGGGTCGGCTTTTTCGCCTGGCCGGTGATGCGGATATCGGCGCGCCATTCCGTGTTGAAATTGGACGAGTTGAAGTAGAACTGGTCGGTGGCATAGACCCGGTAATCCAGCCGCACCGGCAAGCGCGCCCGTGAGGCGCGGATCTGGTTTTTCGGCAGGTTGAGTTCGATCACCTCGATTTCGGGAATCGAGGTGGTGCCATTGGTTGGCGGCTGGGCGTAGACGCGATCCAGCCGGGTCTCGCCGGCCACCAGCAGGCCGGCATCGTCCATGGTCAGCTGTGTCTGCCCGGTCATGCGCGCGGTCAGATCGGGGCGCCGGACGGCGGTGAAATCGGCAAAATTGACTTCGGCCTCACCGCGCGGACCCTGCGCCGTGATCACGCCCGTAGCGTTGGCGGTCAGTGTGCCGCCCGATCCGTCACCGGCCGTCAGTGATTGCAGTTCGATCCGGCTGTTGTGTAGTTGCGCCGCCAGCTGGATATCGACGATGTCGCTGCCGGTTTCCGCAGCGCTGAAACGCCCGTCGCGCAGGGCAATGCTGCCATCGATCTCAGGCGCGGCACGGGTGCCGGAAATCGTCAGATCAATTGCGGCATCGCCTGAAAGGGAGGTGCCGACCGGCAGGGCAAGCGAGGTCAGCGACAGGATTTCACCACTCGCCTCGATGCCGCCGGTGATCACAGCCTCGGGACCATTGAGAATGGCCAGCAGGTCTGTGGTGGCGCCGGTCCGCGTGATGAAGGTGCGGGCGCTCAGTCCGCCGCCGGTTGCGGTGCTCTCGATATGGGAGTCGTCGTCCAGCACAAGCCGGGTGACGATCTGCAGCTCGGGTGCGTCAGCGAGCGAGGCAGCGGTCAGGCCGCTGGCGGTCACCTCGGCATTGCCGCGCCAGATGCCATCGGTCTGGCGCAGGCCGGCCGTGGCATCGAGCTGCCCGTCGACCTGCGGCAGGCCCGCCAGATCGACCAGCAGGGCGATCGGCAGACGGTCCACGTCCAGGTCGAGTTGCGCGCCCCCGGTGCTTTCCTGCCAGTAGGCGGCCAGTTCACCGCCGCCAAAGCCGATCCGCCCGCCCAGCGAACGATCCGCATCGTCGATTACGGCGAGGATCGGCTCGATCGTCTGCCAGGCATTGCTGCCGAGATGGCCGGACGGGCTCACTTCAGCGCGCAGGCCGGTTTGCGTAAGGCCGATCATGCCGGTCGCGTTGAGGTCAAAGGGCAGGCCGGTCACGCCTGCGAAATCGGCTTCAAGTGTCATGCCGGAGACCGGCCCGCTCAGCGAGAGCTGGGCGTCGGTCAGGATCAGGCTGCCCGAGACCAGGTCGCGGACGCCGAGCCGGGCGTCGAATTCACCATCGAGCAGGGCATTGAGGGCGGCGTCATAATTGACCGAGAGCGACCAGCGCGCCTGGGTGCCGGCCAGCAGATTGAGGTGGAGATGGCGGTCCTCGATACGGGCATCGCCTTCGATCACCGAGGGGCCGAATTGGCTGTCGCGCAGGGCGACCGTCCAGTCGGCGCCTTGCTGGCGGGCTTCGCCGGCGAGCACCAGGTCGCGCGCGTCATAGCGCCCGGCCAGTGTCCAGTCGGTCGAGAGATTGCCGCCATCATATTCGGCATTGAGGGCCAGCCGCGGCGCGTTGAAACGGGTCTCGCCGATGAGGATGGCATCGGTCGCCGTCACGGTGCGCGCGGTGATCAGCCCGTCGACGGAGCTCAGTTCGAACCCGGTCGCCAGCCCGCCGGCGAAGTCCAGCGCCAGTCCTTCCAGCGAGCCGGAGAATGCCAGATCGCCGCTGGCGGTCCAGTCATCCGCAGAGCTGCCCTGGGCCTGGGCCAGCAGCGAGAGCCGGGTTGATTGCACCGAAATATCGGGCAGGCGCCAGCCGGCTTCCTCAAGGCGCAGCGTCGCGGTGACGTCCAGGGCTTCGATCAAATCGGCAATGCGCGGGTCGGCTTCAATGGCGCTGCCGTCAATTTGCAGCGCGATCTGGTTGCTGCCCGTCGCGGTGATGACCGCCGTGACCGGGCCGCTGGCCTGGTCTGTCAGGCGGGCGATATCGTCGAGCACGGCGCGGGCATTGAGGGCGATCATGTCATCGCCCGGCCGGTAGACCCCGTCGGCATCGATCGAGACATGCGCACCCAGCAGACGCGAACCGGTCAGTTCGTAACGGTCCTGGTCGAGATCGGCGTCCAGATCAAAGGTCAGGCTGGCCTGCTCGCCGAGCAGGGCGTTGAGTGTGTTCTCGCCGAGGGCCGGGTCGCTCAGGGCGAGCTGGGCGGTGAGCGCCAGCCGACCGGATTCGTAGTGCAGCTGAACCGGCCCGGTGACCGCGCCGACTTCGGTTCCCGCGGCGCTCAATTGTTCCAGGACGAGCGCGCCATCCAGGCCATAGCCGTCCGTCAGATCGGCGATGCCATCAAATCGCAGGGAGCGGGCGCTGACCTGACCCTGGGAGAGTTGCGCCAGGGCTTCGCCGCGGGTCTGCAGCGTCAGGTTCCAGCTCAGCTCGGCGTTGAGCGCGAGCTCGGCCTCGAGCGTGTCGGCCTGCAGGTGCGCGCTTTGAAGCCCGAAACTGGCAATGCTGCCCCGGACACTAAGCTGCCCTTGCGACAGGATGGGGGCGAGCGTTTCGGGCAGGCCGGTCCAGTTGCCGGGCTGGACGGCGCTGTCGACCTGCCAGCCATCGTCGGCCCACACCAGCTGGCCATTGGCCAGCTCGCGTCCGGTGATCTGGATCGTGAACCGACCGCTGCCGGCATCGCGATCACCGTCCAGGTCGGCGGCGATATCGATCTGCTCATCGGGCATTTGTGCCAGGCTTGCCAGCGGGCCGCCGGGCGCGCCGGTCGCGGTGAAATGTCCCTGGATGCGCCCATCGCCGAGGATTTCAAACCGGGCATCGACGGCATCGCCCGGCGCGTCCAGCCGCAGGATCGAGGCCGAGACCTGGCCCGGCTGGCCGGCCCGCAACTGCATGTCGGCGCGGGCGCTCAGGCTCGCCGCCGGTCCAATGACGCCCTCGGCGAGGTCGAGCTGGTCGATCCGTGCCTCGCCGAGGATGAATTCGGGGATCGTGCCGGCGGAATTGTCCCCGGGCTGGTCGGGCAGATCCGGCGTGCGCGCGATGGCGCCGCGTTCGATGGTGAACAGGTCGATGCGCAGCGGGCCATTGATCAGCGTGATCGGTTGCCAGCGCACAGCGATGGAACTGGCCTCGAGCCAGACGCCGGAGTCATCGCTGAGCACAACGCGGTCGAGGCTGAATTCCGAGAGGAGATCACCGCGCAGGCCTTCGATCCGTACCTCGCCGATGCCGCCGATCTCCTGCCCGTCGACAAGGGAGCGCACCAGCCAGCGTCCCGGGCCATGGCTGAGCGCGATCACGGCGCCGGCCGCCAGGATCACGATCAGGCCCGTAGCCAGGGCAAGGCCGTGCAGGATGCGGCGCCAGGGGATGGTGATCGCGGTCATCAGAAGGCCTGGCCGAGACTGAAATAGATCTGGAAGGCGGTCTCGCCGCTCTCGCGGTCGAGCGGGGTTGCGATATCAAAGCGCACGGGGGCGAAGTCGAAATAATAGCGCGCGCCAACGCCGATTGCGGAACGCAAATCGGAAAACCCCGGCGTGGTTTCGCTGGCCGCAGCGCCGGAGTCGAGGAAGGCCACGGCACCCCAGCGCCCCGGCGAACGCCAGCGCAATTCCAGGCTCGTCTCGGTCACCGACAATCCGCCAAAGGGGTCATCATCGCTGCCATAGGGGCTCAGGGTCTGGTAGTCGAAACCGCGCACCGATCCGCCACCGCCGGCATAGAAGCGCAAGTCGGCGGGAACATTCTCGGCATTGGTGCCGACAATCGAGCCGACGCGCACCCGTGCGGCCGCGACGAGGCTGTCGCTGAGACGGTAATAGCTGCTGGCCCGGGCCTCGATGCGGACATAGCGCGACTCGACATCGCCGAAGGTTGTCGCCGGCGAGAGCGTGAGCTGGGCGCGGAAGCCGTCAACCGGATCGAGGCTGTCGCTGCGTGAGTCATAGGTCGCGCTCAGATCCAGCGCCAGGGTGTTGGCGTCGACCGTGCCGTCCACATCGGTCACCTGCGAGATGTCGAACCGTGTCCCGGCGCCATATTCGACCAGGCGCCCGACCTTGCGCGTCACGCCGGCACGCATCAGGAGTTCGGTCTGGTCGTAGGCGTCGGTCTCCTGGGTGTGCAGACCGGTATTGAAGGACAGGGTCTGCTGGTAACGGCGCCAGTGGGGCAGGGTCAGCGTGGCGCTGATCCCCTGCTGCAGGGTCGCGACGCCCGCCTGGATGGCGAGGGTCTCGTCTCCCTGGAAGAGATTGCGGCGCTTCCAGTCGAAATTCGCGCCAGCGCCTTCGCTGGTGGCAAAGCTCAGCGAGGCTTCGATACTGTGGCGCGATGCCGGTGTCAGCGCGACCCGCACCGGGCGTTCGCCGGTGGCCGGATCAACATCACCGAGCATGACCTGCGAGGTGCGCACGCTGGCCAGCGTGTCGAGCCGGCGTTGATATTCCAGCACTTCGCTACGGCTGGCGGTGGCACCCTGGTTCAGGGGCGACAGGCCGGCGACGAAGCCGGGCCGCCAGCCCTCGCTTGTCAGTTCGAACGGGCCGTAAACCGAATATGGACCGGTATCGTAGACGAATTGCACCGCGGCCGTGTCGGTGGCGTGGTCAATGGTGACGGTGCGTTCGCCGGTTTCGGCGCTGGGCCAGCCGGCGTCCTGCAGCGCCGCCAGCCCGAGCGCGTCGCTGGCGATGACCTCGGCCGCCCGCAGCGGCGCATCGACGCCCAGCGTGATGGCCTCGCGTGCGATCGCCGCGGCGGCAGCATCGGGTGTGGTTGCCGCATCAATGGTCGCGATCCGGACCTGTGGGCCGAGGGTGATGTGAATCACCGCCAGCGAATCGTCACCGATCCGCGGGTCGACCCGCGACCGGTAATAGCCCTCGGACCGCAGCAGGCGGCGCGCCCGATCGGCGGCGCTGCGCGCCTGGCGCAGGGGACTGTCGGCGGGATTGTCGGACTCCGTGCGTTCGCCGACCGCCGCGACCAGGGCGGCGAGCAGGACAGGGTCCTCGACGCCCTCAACGGACGCGAGCGGCGCGGCAAGGGCCGGCGTGCCAATTGTCAGGACCGCAAGTATGAGTATGAGACGCTTCAAGCTGGCTACCTTTCGCCACGGCTCGCTGACATATACGCATGCGCGGGCGATCCGTCATAATTTCTCTGCACGTTTGTCCTGGCGCTCAATGCCGCACCGGCAGGTGCCGGGGTCCGGCGGGCGCGGCAATTGAGATCGTGCCAAATTGCCACCGCAATTTGGCGGCAATACGGTTGGTGCAACGCGATTGGGTGGATGATCATGCGGGCATTGTCTCAAGTCATTGTGGCCGCCTCAAGCCTGCTTCTGGCTGGGCCAACGGCCGGCGAGGAGATTGCCGTGGCCGTCCCCGCCACCGGGTCTGATGCGAGCGGGCGGACGATCACCGCGCGCTACTCCAGTTCGGTGCTTATCTTCCGGGTCGGCGCGATCCGCCTGACCGCCGGCATCGGGCCGGGGCATTATGAGGCCCATACGGTGGTCGAGGCTGCCGGCCTGGCGGCCCTGTTCACCGATTTCGACATCCGTGCCGAGGTCGAGGGGCTGAGTGCCCCGGGAGCTTTGGCGCCATTGCGCTATGCCCATGTCGAGCGCACGGGGTCCAAGGTGCGTGCCGTCGATATTGATTTCGCGGGCGAGATCGCCTCGGCGCAGGTGACGCCGCCTTTCGGATCACTCGGCGTGCCACCGGCGACACCGGAGCAGCGATCGGGGGTGATCGATCCGATCTCGGCGATCTTCCTGCTGTCGCAGGCGCGGGCCGGTGGTGCCGAGGCCGCGTGTTCGGGACGGATCCCGGTTTTCGACGGCAAGGCGCGCTATGATTTGCGGCTGGAAGCGGGAGGCCGTCAGACTGTCCGCACACCGGCCTGGCGCGGCGAGGCCCTGCTCTGCCATGCCTGGTATGAACCGATCGCCGGCTATGACCCCGAGGATTACCCGAGCGCGGCGGAACTGCGTCATCCGCTCGATATCTGGCTGGCACCCTTTCCGGAGCACGGCTTCTATCTTCCGGTGCGCCTGCACACACGGGCCGGTTTCGGCGGTGTGACGATCGAGGTGGCCGAGCTCGATATCAGGCCTACAATCGCGACACCCTAGTCAGCCCTGATTGTGATGTCGGCGTGATGGCGGTCACAGCATCGCGCCGCTGTCCGGGCTTAGGCTCGCTCGAAGCTTGCCATGTGCAGCTTCCCTCCTCCTCCAATGCTGGGGGACGGCGGGCGCGCGAGACCTTGCCCAAAGCGAAGCCCCAACTTCGCCTCGCGCCCCGCCGGATTTTCTGCAATTCACCTTGCGATCTGTGCGTACGCTTGCGCCATCCGGCAACTGCCGCGATCATGCCACCTGCTTGGGATCAAGGGGCACATGATGAGCGGGCAGACGAAATATCGGGCGTTTATCAGTTACAGCCATGATGACAGCCGCTGGGCCCAAAGGATTCATCGCGCGCTGGAAGCCTACCGGCTGCCGGGAAACCTGGTCGGTACGGTCACGGCACAGGGGCCGGTGCCGAAACGCCTCATCCCGATTTTCCGCGACCGCGACGATCTGCCGGCCGCCGGAGACCTGACCGCATCGGTCCGCGCCGCGCTGGCGCAGTCTGACGTGTTGATCGTGGTCTGCTCACCCGCAGCGGTGGCTTCGCGCTGGGTCAATCAGGAAATCGATGAATTCCGCAGTGTGAACCCGCAGGGGCAGATACTCGCGGCGATTGTTGCCGGCGATCCGGCCGGCGGCGGGGATGGCGAGGGCGGCAATGGCTGTTTCCCGGCAGCCTTGCTGGAGAGCGAACGATCCGAATCAGGTGCCGAACCGGTCGGCGCGGATTTTCGCTCGCGAGGTGACGGTTTCCGGATGGGCATCGTCAAGCTCGCGGCCGGCATGCTCGGTCTGCGGCTCGACCAGATCATCCAGCGCGACCTTCAGCGCCGTCAGCAGCGCGTGACTGTCGTCACGATACTGTCCCTCCTGCTCGCTGTACTCATGAGCGGTCTGACCCTGGTCGCGTTTTCCGCGCGCTCGGAAGCCGAACGCCGCAAGGCTGATGCCGAGGATTTGATCGAGTTCATGTTGAGTGACCTGCAAGACAAGCTGGAGCCAGTCGGCCGCCTCGATGTGCTCGACGCGGTCGGGGAGAAGGTTCTCGCCTATTATGCGGCGCAGCCGACGCGGCAATTGTCGGCCGATGCGCTGGGCCGCCAGTCGCGTGCCTTCCACCTGCTGGGCGAAATCGAATCCGCCGAAGGCGATCTGGAAGCCGCCTACGGGCATTTCCGCCGCGCCTATGACGCAACGGATCAGCTCCTGCAGATCGCCGGCGATGATCCGGACCGGATATTCGAACACTCCCAGAGCGCTTTCTGGGTTGGCTACTATGCCTGGCGCCGGGGCCGGCTCGATGACGCCGAGGCGCAATTCCTCGAATATCGGGACCTTGCCGCGCGCCTGACCGGGATCGATGCCGACAATATGGACTGGCTGGCCGAGCGGGCCTACGCCAACACGAATCTCGGCGTGATCTATCTCCAGTCGGCGCGCCTGCCGGAGGCCCGTGAGGCTTTCCTTGCCGCAGCAGAGCTGGTCGCGGACCTTGCGGCGCGCCAGCCTGACTCCATCCAGGCGCATGTCGACCACGCCAATGCGCTGGCCTGGGTCGCGACGGTGTTCGAGATGACGGACGGTCGCGACGCCGCGATTTCTGCCCGCCAGCAGGAAATCGCGATTTATGAGGATCAGCTCGCGGCCGAAGTTGATGACTGGAATATTCGCCGCGATGCCATCAATGCCGAACGCGCCCTGGCGCGCCTGCTGATCGCGCCTGGGCCGGACACGCCGGCCGCAGACCTGCAGACGGCGCTGGGGATACTCGAGGCGACCTCGTTCGAGGCCGATGCCCTGCTTCAGCGCGATCCGGCCAACGGGAACTGGCGTCTGACTTCGGTGCGACAACGCCTGTGGCTGGCACAGGCGCGCCTGCTCGCCGGGGATACGGCCGGCGCGCGCGAGGCCTATCTCGATGCCTCGGCCTATATGGCGCATCCGTCATGGATGTCCGATACCAGCGCCCGAATCGCGGAAACCCGGCTCTATGCGGGTCTGGTCGAGGCGCGGATATTCGTCGCGATGGCGCAATTTGAGCCGGCGCGTCTGCGCCTGGACCAGTTGATGACCTCGCTGGTGGCTGAATCCAACTGGCAGACCGAATTCCAGTATGGTCCCTATCTGTTTGCTGCGGCGGCCAATGAGCTGGCCAGTTTGGAAGCGCGGCGGGGCGGCGATGAAGCCGCGGCGACGCTGCGGACACATATGGTGACGATCCTGACGCCGATTGCCGGTCAGCTGCGGCTCGACGCGGCAACGGAATTTCACCGAGCCCAGTCCATGATCGCTTCCGGTGATATGGCTGCGCACTAGATCCATACGGGATCGCCCACGCGGCCGGTCGATCGGCCGCACGCATGGAGGTCGAGCACAGTGACAAGTTTCCCCGAGATGAGCGGACTGGACGGGACCCGGGTCCAGACCCAGCTGCTGGCCGCGCCCTCCCGAAGTTTCGAGTGCACACAGCTGAGCCTGAGCACGATGCGCGACAGCAGTTTCGTGGTCCTGACCGGCAGCGATCATGAGCGCCCCGCATTCACCGACACCGAAATTCAGCTGATCATCGACACATTCGATGCGGTGGTCACCGGCAACCCCGCTGCCGGCGCGGCGCAGTTGCGTGCGCTCGCCCATACAGCGCTTGCACCGCTGTGGACGCCGGGAAACAGTGTCTCGCCCAGCCCCTATGACCTGACCGTGCATTCCGCCAGCCGGCTGATATTCTTCCTCAGCAAGGAGAACTGGAGCTTTGAGCCGGCGCGCATCAAGCTGAAGACCAGCTTCGGCGGCGGCGAATTCGGTGGCCTCAACTGGCTCGTTCTCAATGGTGTGAGCCTGGAGCCCAGGGCCTTCGAACTGGTCGATAGCTGCACACAGACCGGCGAATCCTTTGAATTCGCGCTGTTTATCGATGTCGCCCAGGCGGGCGGATCGCAGCATACGCGTCTGATTGTCGATCCGATCATCAAGAATGAAGATTGACCGGGCAGCGATCATCGGGCCCTTTTGAACCGGGACGATCGCTGGAGGGCGAATGCGCCGCGTAATCCTTGAACGGTTCAATCAGGGCGATCTCGCCCGCGCCTATGACTTGTGCCTGGCGGCCGCGGCGCGGCATCCGGACGATGGCTGGTTCAAGCATCGCGCGGTGCTCTGCCTGGTGCGTTCGGGCGCGCTGGAGCGTGCCGAGCTGGATTTTCGCCGCTTTCGTCTCGCCGAGGCCAGCCATGACGAGGACAGCCTCGCGCTCGGCGCGCGTCTGCGCAAAAGCATGGCGCTGGAGGCGCGCGGTGACCAGGTGCAGACCCTGGCGCGGGTCGCGGCCGGGCAATATGACCGGATATTTGCCCAGACCGGCGGCCATTATCCGGGCATCAATGCCGCCACCCTCTACCTGCTCGCCGGTGATCGTGCCCGTTCCGATGCGCTGGCGCGCCAGGTGCTGGGCTCCTGCCGCAATGCGGGTCCGGTGGATGCGGAGGAGGCCTATTACCGGCTGGCCTCCCAGGCCGAGGCCCATCTTCTGCTCGGCGATGCCGGAGCCGCCAGGCTGGCATTACAGTCGGCGATCGCCTGTGACCCCGGCAATACCATGGCCCATGCGACAACGATCCGGCAATTGCGCATGGTGGTGCGCTTGCTGCAGCTCGAAGCGTACTGGCTGCGCGATCTCGAGCCGCCCAGGCCGTGCCATTTCGCCGGCCATCTCTTCCATTGCCCCGTTGGATCCGACGGCATTGCGCCGGCGCGCGAGGCCGGGCTTGCCCTGACACTCGCAGAGACCTTCGAGCGCGAGCGGATCGGGCCCGCCTATGGTGCGATCGCCGCTGGCGCAGACATTCTGGTCGCCGAAGCCGCGATCGCGCGCGGCAATGAACTGCACCTGGTCCTGCCGGTGCCCGTCAATGTTTTCATTGATGCCTCGGTGCGGCCGCTCGGTCGCAAATGGGTCCAGCGCTGCGAGGACTGCCTCTCCCATGCGGCCGCGATCCATGAGGTGACGACGGATCGCAAGCTGTTGTCAGGCGAGCATATCCGCTTCGCCAGCGAGGTGGCGATGGGGTTGACGCGGATGCGGGCCAGTGCGCTGGCGACATCGCCGGTCCAGCTCCTGGTCGCCGAGGACGCAGCCAGTGCCCGGCGCTTTGGAACGCTGCATGATCGCAATGTCTGGAGCGAGGCGGGCCTGAAACAGGTCGTGGTGCCGGTGAGCGGCCTGGAGCGGTATCGGGCCGAGGCTTCTGAAGGGGCAACCAGCGACCCGGATTTTGAACAGGTGCTGCGCGCCATTCTGTTTGTGGATGTCTGCGGTTCCTCGACTGTCGCTGACGATCTTGTGCCGGTTTTCGTGAAATCGATCATGCGTGTGCTGGCGCAGGTATGCCGCCAGATTGAACCGGCCCCGCTGCACGCCAATAGCTGGGGCGACGGGCTGTTCCTGGCTTTCCACGGTGTTGACGAGGCCGCCCGCGCGGCGGACCGGTTACGTAGCGCCTTCTCGGCGATCGACCTTGCCGCGCTCGGACTGCCCGATGGCCTGGCGCTCCGGATTGGCGGCCATTACGGCCCGGTCCATGAGGGCGAGGATCCGCTGCGCCGGGTGCCGACCCTGTTTGGCGGCCAGGTGGCGATCGCCTCGCGGATCGAGCGCGCGACCGTGCCGGGCTCGATCTTTGTCAGCGCGCCGTTCGCGGCCGCACTGGCCATGACCAGTGGCGGCGAGTTCCGCTGCGAATATGTGGGTCAGACGGCGATTGATGCCTCGATGCCGGAGATCGGGATGTACAGCCTGCGCGCCGTTGCTGCCGATTGCCCGGCCGCGCTGGACGACGCGGCGTCAGCCCGGGGTGCCTAGCCGTGCCAGATGGTCGGGATCCACGAGTTCAAAGGCGTTCTTGCGCCGCCGCAGCATGCCGCGGCGCTCCAGCCCGCTGATCGTGCGTGATACTGTTTCGCGCGTCGTATTGACCCTGAGGGCAATCGCCGTCAGCGACGGGATCGGCTGGATGATGCGGGTGCGGCCCGCTTGCGAGCTTTCGGACATGCGCAGGATCTCGGCATAGATGCGTCCTGGCGCAGACAGGGCCGAAAGCTCGAACATGCGCTGGGTGGTATGGTGAACCCGGTGGGCCAGGATGCGCGATAGCGCCAGGCCAAGATCGCCATATTGCTGCAGCAGCTCCAGGAAGGCGTTGGCGGTATAGCTCGCCAGCTCGCAATCGGTCTCGGCGATGATTTCGGAGGTTCGCGGACGGCCGGTCAGGGCTGCGAGTTCACCGATGATCGTGCCCGGCTTCAGCGTGTCGAGCCAGATTTCCTGTCCGCCCTCGGAGAGCAGAACGACCCGCGCCGTGCCGTCGAGAACGAGGAAAACCTGATCCTCCGGATCGTCCTGGGCGATGATGCTGGTGCCAGCCGCGAAGTGCCGGATTTCGGCACGCGATTCCAGCGCCGCGCGGGTGTCCCCATTTGTCAGAAAAAGAGCATCCAGGGCCCGAGCCCAGGATTTTTCCGCCGCCATGCGTGTCCCCGTCTCGCAAATAGTTGCTTCGTAGGGATATTTACGGATCGAACCGGGGAAGGCCAGCAAAAAAGACGGTCCGTTACGGATCGGCGCCGCCCATGTCGCAGTGTCGCCGCGCCTGCGCGGTCACCCGCTCCGGTGCCGGCGCGTAGCCCCCGTCCGCGACAAGCCGGTGTCACAGCATCAAGGCTTTCACGGCGCGCCGAAAACCTGCTTTACTGGACCCAGGAAAGACGGGGATTCAATGATGAGGCATTTGCTCGGGGCGTTTTTTGGCCTGGTTCTGCTGTCGGCGCCGGTGATGGCGCAGTCTTCGCCACTGACAGGGCGCTATGATCCGGCGATCCCCACCGCGCAAACCGCCCTCGGTCATGAATTCGGGGCGGAAATCACGCCGCCCGACCGGGCCATTGCCTATCTGCACGCCCTGCAGGCCGCAGCCCCCGACCGTGTTCGTGTTGTCGAGTATGCGACCAGCTGGGAAGGCCGCACGCTCGCCTATGCCATCATCGCCAATGCAGACACCATGCAGCGCCTCGACGCCATCCAGGCCGATCTGCAGCGACTGGCCGACCCCCGCGGTCTTGATGCTGATGCCCGCGATCGCCTGATCGCCTCTACCCCGGCGGTTGTCTGGCTGTCCTATGGCGTCCATGGCGACGAGATTTCCTCGACCGATGCCGGTCTGCGCACGGCCTATCATCTGCTTGCCTCGCGCAATGATGCCGGTGTCGACCGGATCCTCGACCAGACCATCATCATTATTGATCCGGTCCAGAATCCCGATGGCCGTGCCCGCTTCCTCAACAGTTTCACCGCCGCGCGCGGTCTGCGCCCGGACGAGAACCGCTTCACGGCCGAGCATGACCAGCCCTGGCCGGGCGGGCGCGTCAATCACTATCTGTTCGACATGAATCGCGACTGGTTCGCCATGACCCAGCCGGAGACCCGGGGCCGGGTCGCGGCGATGCTGGACTGGCGTCCGGTGGTGGTGGTCGATGCGCACGAGATGGGCGGCGACAGCAGCTATTTCTTCGCGCCCTCCGCCGAGCCCTTCAACCCCAATGTGGTGCAGAGCCAGCGCGACGCCCAGGATCTGATCGGCCGCAATCACGCCCGCTGGTTCGACCGTCTGGGCTATGACTATTTCACGCGCGAAGTCTTTGACGCCTTCTATCCCGGCTATGGCGACATGTGGCCGACGCTGCAGGGCGCGGTAGCGATGACCTATGAGCAGGCCTCGGCCCGCGGCCTGGTCTGGCGCCGGCGTGATGCCTCGCTGCTGAGCTATGGCGACGCCGTCGAGCATCACTATGTCGCCAGCCTGTCGACCGCCGAGGTCGTGGCCGCCAATCGCGAACGCTTCGTGCGCGATTTCGCTGAATTCCGGGCCTCGGCCGCCAATGATACCAGCGGGCCACAGTCGGTTCTGCTTGACCTTGGCAGCAATCGCTGGGGCGCCGAGCGTCTGGCGCGCAGCCTGGTCGCGCAGGGGATCGAGGTCGGGCGCGTCGACGGGCCGGTGTCTGCCTGCGGGGCCCGCTTTGCCGATGGCGCCTTCGAGGTCCGGTTCAACCAGCCTGCCGGACGGCTGGCGCGCACCCTGCTCGAGGACACCACCGAGCTGCCTGCCGATTTCATGCGCGAACAGGAAAGCCGACGCGCCCGCGGGCTCGGGGCCGAGCTCTATGATGTGACGGCCTGGTCGCTGCCACTGATGCACAATGTTCACGCCGTCAGCTGCAGCCGGTCTGCGGGCCTGGCGAGCGAGGCCGTGGCGGCCGATGATGCCATCGCCTCGTCGGGCTCGAATGACGGTGCCGCCTGGGGCTATGCCATCGCCTGGGAGGATGCCGGCCAGGCCCGTCTCGTTGCCGCGCTTGTTGCCGCCGGCGTGCCGGCGCGGACCAGCGATGTCGCCTTCCGCATCGGCGATCGCACCTTCCCGCGGGGCAGCGTGGTCGTGCCGCGCCATGGTGCTCCGGCCAATCTCGACAGCCTGATCTCCCGCCTCGGCAGCGAGATCGGTGCGAGCTATGTCGGACTGGACTCCAGCTGGGTTGATGAGGGACCCAATCCGGGGTCGGAGAATTTCATGGACGTGCCGGCGCCGCGCATCGCCATGCTCTGGGATGACGGTACCGACGCCAACTCGGCTGGCCCGACGCGCTATGTGCTCGAACAGCGCTATGGCATCCCGGTCAGTGTAATCCGTGCTGCAAGCCTGGGCCGGGCCGACCTGTCGCTGTTCGATGTCCTGATCCTGCCGGAACAGGGCCGTAGCGGCTATTCCAGCGTTCTTGGCAGCAGCGGGTCGGCGCAATTGACGCGTTTCGTCCGCGCCGGCGGTGTGCTGGTCGGTCTGGGTGATGCGACACGATGGATGGCCGATCCGGACGTGGCCCTGGTGCCGGCGCGGCGCGAGCGGGCAGCCGATACGGCCCGTCCCGCTGCCGTTCAGGACGAGGCCGTGGTCGATGCGGTGGTGCTGGCTTCGGCCGACGAGCTTGATGCGGTCCAGGCCGAGCAGGGGGCGATGCCGGCCTATTCGCCCGGCGCCCTGCTGCATGTCGAAGCCAATCCCGATGCCTGGATGTCGGCCGGTTATAGCGGTGGTGCCGCGGTTCTGGTGACCGGCTCGGACATTTACGCGCCCATCAGCCGCGATGAAGCCGATACCGCGATGCGGTTCGCCGGACCGGATACCCTGGTCGCGGGCGGCTATATGTGGGCCGAGTCCGCGGCCCAGATCGCCTTCAAGCCCTTCCTGATCTCCAATTCAATGGGAGCCGGTCAGGTGATCGCCTTTACCCAGGCGCCGACGACGCGGGCCTATCTGGAAGGTCTCGACCTGCTCTTGCTCAACGCCGTCCTGCTCGGACCGGCGCATAGCCGCGGCATGCGCTGAGGACTGCTGATCGAGGGCTATTCGCCCTCGATCTCGACCCGTTCGGCTTCCAGTTCGAGCCAGCGATCTTCCTTCTCGGTCCGCGAGGCCAGCGCCGCGGCGAGGTCCTTGCTCGCCTTGGTGAAGCGGGCCGTGTCCTTGAAGATCTCCGGATCGGCGAGCTCGGCCTCAAGCGCGGCGATGGTCTCGCCAAGGGCATCGATCTCGGCCGGCAGCAGTTTCAGCGCATAGCGGTCCTTGTTGGCCATCTTGCGCTTTTGCACCCGCGGCGGCGCGGCGGCGGCCTTCGCGGCCGCCTTGCGATTGGGCGCGACATCGCCGCCGAGCGGGGTCAGGCCATAGCCGCGCTGGGCGACCATGTCGGAATAACCGCCGGGATATTCGGTCCAGTTGCCATCGCCTTCGGCGATCAGCACGCTGGTACAGACCCGGTCGAGAAAGTCCCGGTCGTGCGAGACGATGAAGACGGTGCCCTCATACTCGTCGATCAGGCCCTGCAGCAGATCCAGCGTTTCCAGATCGAGATCATTGGTCGGTTCGTCGAGCACCAGCAGGTTTGACGGCAGGGCCAGGGCGCGGGCGAGCATGACACGCGCCTTCTCGCCACCCGAGAGGACTTCGACCGGCGTATTGATCTGCTCCGGCGGGAACAGGAAGTCCTTCATATAGGCGATAACGTGCTTGGACTGGCCATTGACCTCGACGGTATGACCGCCGCCCTGGGTGAGGGCTTCCGACAGCGTCCATTCCGGCCGCAACGCCACGCGCTTCTGGTCGAGACTGGCCATTTCCAGCTTGGTGCCGAGCCGCAGCTCGCCGCTATCGGGCGCCAGATTGCCCGTCAGAAGGTTGAGCAGGGTGGTCTTGCCGGCGCCGTTCGGTCCGATCAGGCCGATGCGGGCGCCGCGCGCGATCTTGATCGAGAAATCCTTGACGATATCGCGGCCTTCATAGGCCTTGTTGATCGCGATCGCCTCGGCGACCAGCTTGCCGGAATCCTGGGCGGCGGAGGATTGCAGATTGACCTGGCCTTGCGGTCCGCGATGCTCGCGGCGTTGCTGGCGCAGACCCTGCAGATCGGACAGCCGCTTCACATTGCGCTTGCGCCGCGCGGTGACGCCATAGCGCAGCCAGTGTTCCTCGCGCACGATCTTGCGGTCGAGCTTGTGCAATTCGAGCTGTTCGGCCTCGAGCACTTCATCGCGCCAGGCCTCGAAGGCCGAGAAGCTGCGTTCCATCAGCCGGGTCTGGCCGCGATCCAGCCACAGCGTCTTGCGCGACAGGTTCGACAGGAAACGCCGGTCATGGCTGATCAGCACCAGGGCCGAGCGGCAGGATTTCAGCTCGGATTCCAGCCATTCGATCGCCGGCAGGTCGAGGTGATTGGTCGGCTCGTCAAGCAGGAGGATATCCGGGCTCGGCGCCAGCGCCTGGGCGAGCGCGGCGCGGCGGGCTTCACCGCCGGACAGCACCTTGGGGTCCTCCAGCCCGGTCAGGCCGAGATGTTCCAGCAAATATTGCGCGCGATAGGGATCATCGCCTTCGGTCAGGCCGGACTGGACGTAATCCATCACCGTCTCGTACTGCGTCAGGTCGGGATCCTGCTCGAGATAGCGGATCGTCGAGCCGGGATGGACGAAGCGTTCGCCCTCATCGGGCTCGACCGTGCCGGCGGCGACTTTCATCAGCGTCGACTTGCCCGAGCCGTTGCGGCCGACCAGGCACAGGCGTTCGCCCTCGCCAACGCTGAGATCAGCGCCGTCGAGCAGGGCGGTAACGCCGAAGGTGAGGTGGATATTCTGGAGAGTCAGGAGAGGTGGAGCCATGGCGCACCGCATACAGGTCCGCGCGATGAAGGTCACGGCCCGCGATCAGGTGTGTGGGACGGGAAATCCAAACCCGTCGAAAATGTAATTATGTCGTAAATTGCGCAATCAATTGTACGATGCTAGGAACTCATTGAAATCGACCATAGGACTGTGTCTGAAATCATGACTGAAATCCCGTTTTTCGGTAGCCGGGCGGCCTTCGCCCTTCGAGTCCGCCAGGCGTCGACGGCGTTGTATGAACAGATGGATGAATGCCTGCAGGCGCACGGTCTGCTTCTGCCCGCCTATGCGACCAGCCTCGTCCAGACCCTGTATCATGGCGGCCCGCAATCGGTTTCCGCCCTGGCGGAAAGCCTGGGCCTGTCGCACCAGCTCGCCTCACAACGGCTGCGGTGGCTGGTCAGGGAAGGTCTGGTGGAAATCGGCGACGACCCGGATGATCGCCGCCGCCGTCTGGTCAGCCTGACGCCGGCCGGCCAGGCCGAAGGTGACAAGCTCCAGGCCTTCCTGCCGCGCCTCGAGCAGGCCTATTGCGACCTGTTCGACGAGATCGGAATGGATTTGCACCAAGGCATGGTTGATGCCCGCGCTGCCCTGCTTGCCAGCCCGCTGCTGGCCCGGATGCAGGCGGACACCGACACCCAGACGCTGTCACGCAGCGCCGAATGACTTCAGAAACGGGGATTGCGCCAGCGCGTGTCCCCCTGATGACGGCCGAAGGCCGATGGTATGCACGGGTAAACTCCACGGCCAATCCGGTCGTGATTGACAATCAACAGGGACGGGGCCGGCAAGCGGCCGCGATTTGAATATGCTGGAAATCAAGGGACTGTCGAAAACCTACGGCAACAAGGTGCGCGCGCTCGACGGGGTCGACCTGTCCATCCCCAACGGTATGTTCGGCCTGCTCGGGCCCAATGGCGCGGGAAAGTCGACGCTGATGCGCACCATCGCGACGCTGCAGGCACCCGATAGCGGGACCCTGATGTTCGGCGATATTGACGTGCTGAAGGATCCGCAGGCCCTGCGCGCCACGCTGGGCTACCTGCCACAGGATTTCGGCGTCTATCCGCGTATGTCGGCCCGCGCCATGCTCGACCATCTCGCCGTTCTCAAGGGAATTTCCAACGGCAAGGAACGCAAACAGGTCGTGGAAAGCCTTCTGGAACAGACCAACCTGGCGCAGCACGCCAAGAAGGCCGTTGCCAGCTTCTCCGGCGGCATGCGCCAGCGCTTCGGCATTGCCCAAGCCCTGCTTGGTGACCCGCAATTGATCATTGTCGACGAACCCACTGCCGGTCTCGACCCGGAAGAGCGCAATCGCTTCCACAATCTGCTGTCGGAAATCGGCGAGAATGTTGTCGTTATCCTCTCGACCCATATCGTCGAGGACGTCTCTGATCTCTGCCCGAACATGGCGATCCTCAATGGTGGCAAGATTGTCGCCAAGGGTTCGCCCACCGAGCTGATCGCGAAGATGGATGGCAAGGTCTGGGCGCGAACCATCGCCAAGGCCGAACTGGCCGGCCTGCGCAGCCAGTACAACATCATCTCCGAGCGTCTGACGGTTGGTCAGGTGCGAATCCATGTCGTCTCCGACAGCAATCCGGGTGAGGGCTTCGAGCCCATCCAGGCCGATCTGGAAGACGTGTATTTCGCAACCATCCGCAAGGGCCAGTCCGCCCCCGCGGCGGCCGCCTGATCCCCGAAACCCTGAAAGGAAGGAGCGCGTCATGCTCTCAAAAATCGCCGGGTTCGAGGTTCGCTATCAGCTGTTCTCACCCACTTTCATCGCCGTTTTTGCCATCTTCTTCCTGCTGACATTCCTCGGAGTCACCGTCGATGGCGTCCAGATTGGCGGCGGCGGCTCCACCAATATCAACTCGCCCAATGCGCTGACGATCAATGTGCTGATCCTGTCGCTGTTTGGCGGTTTCATTCCAGCGGCCTTCCTGTCATCGGGTGTGCTGCGGGATCGCGGCTTCAAGACCGAGGAGCTGTTCTTCTCGCGACCGATCCGCGAGATCGATTTCGTACTCGGCCGCTTCACAGGCGGTTTCATCGCGACGGCCCTGTGCTTTGTGGCGGTGCCGCTGGCCTTCCTGCTGGGTTCGCAAATGCCCTGGCTGGACCAGGAGCTGGTCGGTCCGACCAATCTGGCCTGGTATCTCTACATCTATGCCGCCGTTGGGCTGGTGAACATGTGGGTGATGGGCACGATCCTGTACACCGTCGCCAATTTCACCCGCTCCAACCTTCTGGTGTGGGTCGCTTTCCTGTCGCTCTTCGTGCTGTATCTGGTTGGCTCGGTTGTCGCGCAGCAGGAACCGGGTCTGCGCGAGACGATTGCCCTGGTGGATCCGTTTGGCCTCAACACTTTCGGAGAGGTCACGCGCTACTGGACCACGTTCGAGCAGAACAGCCAGGTCATTCCCTTTGACGGTGTCTTCATGATGAACCGGCTGGGCTGGATGACAGTCGGTCTGGTGCTGCTGGTGATCAACGTGCTCAGCTTCCGTTTCCGCAAGGGCACGTCCTCGGCGGGCCGGCGCGGAACGGATACCGCAGCGGCGGTCATGCCCGTCTCGGCGATCTCCGATATCGCCCTGCCGCGCGTGACACCGTCTTTCGGCGCCGGCACGGCGATCCAGCAATTTCTCGCCCGCCTGAATTTCGAGGTGAAGGGCGTCGTCTTCAATGTCGCCTTCTGGCTGATCCTGGTCATTGGCCTGATCAATACCGTGCCTGCCTTCTTCCTCGGCGGCGGCGTGTTCGGCACTGATGACTACCCCATCACCCGCGTGATGATGAATATCATCGCTGAAGGCTACGGCATTTTCCCGGTCATCATCGTGATCTTCTATGCCGCCGAGCTGATGTGGCGCGAGCGCGGCGTCGGGTTCTCGGAAATCACCGATGCGACACCGACCGCGAGCTGGGTGTTCGTGACCACCAAATTCCTTGCCATGTGTGTGGTGATCGTCTCGCTGGCCGTGGTGATCATCCTCGCAGCCATTATCGCCCAGTTCTTCCAGGGCTATACGCAGTTCGAGTTCGGACAGTACGCCATGCGTGGCTTCCTGGAGCTGATCGTTCCCCCGGTTCTCCTCGCGGCACTGGCGATTTTCCTGCAGGTGGTTTTCAACAACCGCTGGCTGGGCATGGCCGCAATGATGGTCTTCTTCGTGGCCACGCTGGTGATGTCTCAGGTTGGCTTCGACCATGCCCTCTACCGCTATGGCCTGCCGCCGATCGGGATCTGGTCCGACATGAATGGCTATGGCCATTTCCTCGGCATCTCCCTGTGGTTCACCCTGTATTGGAGCTTCGTTGCGACGCTCCTGCTGGTGCTGGCCTACCAGTTGTGGAGCCGCGGTGCCCTGACGTCGATCTGGTCACGGATTGCCGGCCTCACGCGCGGCTTCACGCCGGCCACCTCCAGCCTCGCGGCTGCAGCTCTGATCGGTGCCGGGCTCACCGGCAGCTGGATCTTCTACAACACCAATGTGCTCAATGAGTATGTCTCCGGGCCCGATGGCCGGCACCAGCAGGCGGCCTATGAACGTGAATACGAGCATCTGGTCGATCTGCCGCAACTGACCATCACCGACACCTCCTATGATGTCGACATCTATCCCGATGAGCGGCGCTATGAGGCGCGTGGCAGTTATGTGCTGCAGAACCAGACCGATGGTCCGCTCGACACTCTGTGGATTTCCTATGGCCCCGGCACGACCATCCGTAGCCAGGTGTTCGAGGGCGCATCGATCGCGACCTCCGACGCGGAGTCCTATATCTACAGCTTCGCGCTGGATGTGCCGATGCAACCGGGCGAGAGCCGGACATTCGACTTCGAAGTCGCGCGCCTCAATCCCGGCTTCCGCAACGGCAATAATGTGACGACGGTCAATTACAACGGCACATTCTTCAACAATGGCGAATCCATGCCGACGATCGGCGTCAACCAGGGCATCTTCCTGCAGGACCGCCAGCAACGCCGGCGTGAGGGGCTTGAACCCCTGCCGCGGGCCTATGATCTCGAGGATGAAAGCCGCTACAATCAGGGCGCCTTCTTCGGCAATGCGGCTCACTATGTGAGCTTCCGTACCATTGTCTCGACCAGCCTTGACCAGACCGCCATCGCACCGGGTTATCTCGAACGCGACTGGGTGGAGGGCGACCGGCACTATTTCGAATATGTGATGGATCGGCCGATCCTCAATTTCTACTCATGGCTCTCGGCCGATTACGAGCTGGCCGAACGCACCCGTGACGGGATCGATCTCCAGGTCTTCTATCACCAGCCGCATGGCTGGAATGTCGAGCGCATGCTGGAAGCCGCCGAGGATTCGCTGGGATATTTCTCCGAGCATTTCAGCCCTTATCAGTACCGCCAGTACCGCATTCTGGAATTCCCGGCCTACCAGGAATTCGCCCAGGCGTTTCCGAACACGATCCCCTTCTCGGAAGGCATCGGTTTCATCGCCGATTTGCGTGAAATCGAGGACATTGATTACGTCTACTACATCACCGCTCACGAGGCGGCGCACCAGTGGTGGGCGCATCAGGTGATGCCGGCGAATGTGCAGGGCGCCACGATGCTGGTCGAAAGCTTCGCCCAGTATTCGGCCCTGATGGTGATGCGCCAGGAATATGGCGAGGACGCCATGCGCCGTTTCCTCAAATACGAACTCGACCGCTATCTCGGCAGCCGCGGTTCGGAAGCGATCGAGGAACAGCCGCTCTACCGGGTCGAGAACCAGCAATACATTCACTACCGCAAGGGTTCGGTGATCCTGTATGCGCTGCAGGACTATCTCGGCGAGGACGTCGTCAATCACGTCATGCAAAGACTGATCGAGGAACGGGCCTATTCCAGCGAGCCCTATGCCACCACGCTGGACTTCCTGCGCATATTGCGTGAGGAGGCGGGTCCCGAGCACGAGCAGATGATCCATGACTTCTTCGAACGGATCGTGCTGTTCGATCTCCAGGCCACCGATGCCACGGCAACGCAGCGCGCGGACGGGCGCTGGGATGTGGCGATCGATGTCGAGGCGCATAAATTCGCCGCCGACGGAGCCGGTGAGCAGACCGAGGAGGACATCGATTACATGATCGATATCGGCATCTTCACCCGTGATCTGAACGGTCCGATCGAGGGGTCCGACCATGTGCTCTACATGGAGAAAAACCGGATCAACGAGACGACGATGCGCTTCGAGTTCACAGTCGACGAGGAACCGGTCTGGGTCGGCATTGATCCCTACAACAAGCTGATCGACCGCGATTCCGACGACAATCTCGTCCGGGTGACGATCGAATAGCGCGGGCTGGCGGCGCGGATGGTTTTTCAGCCAGCCGCGCCGCCGGACCTCAGAATGTCGATGCGACCACCAGGTCGGGCGGTTGCTGGATCAGCGGCGCGGCATGCCGGCGCAGGGCCGGCGCCGCGGCGGCGTCCGAACCCGCCGCGTGCCGGGTGATGCTGAGCACGAAATTGGCAAACATCGGCAAGGCCTCGCGCGCGTGCAGATAGCCCTTCTTGTTCTGCCTTTCCCAGAAATTCCAGTATCCGGGCACATGGCCGATCACCGAAAGATCGTGTCCGAGATTGAGGAAACACATCGGCGCGCGCAGCAGGAAGCGTTTGAAGCCATTGGTGTCCTCTCCGCCGCTGAAGCGGGCGAACACCTGGTCATACTCTTCCATGACCGAGCTCAGGCTTGACCAGCGCGCCCGTGTCTCGTCGATGATCTGGCGGCGCATGTATTCGATGTCATTGCGCTCGGACTCGCTGGCTCCGACAATGCTGGCCGACTTGATCTGTTGCAGGAAGTGCTTGAGCCCGGCGAAGGCCTCCGACATTGACCAGCGATAGTAGAGAATACCCTTCCAGCCGAACATGCCGGCCTTGAACTCCGGCAGGGTCATGTCGAGCGACTGGCGCAGGGCCGAGAGGCGCTCATCGCTTTCGCTCGACAACAGGGAGTGTGCGAAACGCAGGGCGCGGCCCTCGTCCTGATTGCTGTGGCCGGAGCCGAATGCGAGCGAGACCACCGAGACGATCTGTTCGGCGACCGTCTTCTCCATGCGGGCGACTTCCGCGTCGGAAATGTCGAAATAGAGCGGGGCTATCGGCCGGCTGTTATTGCGATAGCGCTCGGCCAGCAGGAAAGGGTCGAAACTGGGCAGGGCCGCGAGCTCGCGCAAGCGAATCAAATCAAGGTCGAGCAAGTGCGGCTCGTCCGGACGTTCGAACAGGGTACGCATCTTGGCGGCAAAGCCGATTTCCTCGACGAAGACGGCATGGCCGCCCAGCGAGAGATCATCCTGGGCCAGCGGCACCAGCACCTTGGTAACGACCGGCTGGTTGGACATCACATAGGGGCGCTCATGGGCACGCACCGTGTGTTTGACGATGAAGGCCTGGTTGAGGCGTGGATGCAGGAAGAAGGGCGCCTCGCCGTGCGCCCCCCGCTCACCATGCCGCAAGGCGATGGAGTGGAGGTCGAGAATCCGGCTGGTGGCGCCGCCCTTGAGGATATTGCGCAAGTCGGATCTGGCAACCGGTCTGACTTCGCTCATCTTGCTCTCCCCAGGTACCGGGAAGTGATAACCGGGCCGGTTTAATATCGGGTCGGCCTTGCCAGCCAAATTCGAGATTCAATTGAATCGAATTCGTCGCAAATGCCCGTATGTCACCGGGAGCGGGCGGGCGGCTTGAGCAGCGAGAACAGCAGGCCGGCGCCAGCCCCTGCGAGCGCGAGGCTGAGCAGGCCGGGCAGGGTGCGGCTCGAGGCGACCGGGGTGATGGTCGAGTGAAGCGCCGCGCCGTAATAGGCTGTGATGGCGATCATGATGCAGGCCACGGCGGCGCCACCCGCCAGCGTAAAGCCGATGCGCCGCCAGGGCCGGCCCAGCAGGCGCGCGATCCAGCCGGCGACCGGGAAGGCAATCGCAAAGCCGATCAGCACGACCGCGAACAGGGTCGGGCCGAAGCCGAGCAGGTCGCGCTTGATGGCATCGAGCCGGACCGCGGCCGGAAAATCTGCGCCGATAGCTGCGAGCGATTGCAGCACGACATGGGTGTTGGCGATGCTGACCAGCACCGTCCCGACGAGGACCGCGACGATAAAAACGAGCGCCGTGCGCATGATCGACATCACCAGTGGCCTTCCGGGACTCTACACGATGCACACGAGCCTATAGGCTGACCGCCGAGACGACAATTGCCGGAGTATTGTCATGAGACAGTGGATTTTCGCCCTTCTGGCCGCCGCCATGCTGAGCCCGGCCAGCCTTGCCCAGCAGCGTCACGAGACGGTGACCGGCGGGCTGGAATTTCCCTGGAGCCTCGCCTTTCTGCCCGATGGCCGCATGCTGGTGACCGAAAAGCCCGGCCGTTTGCGGCTGGTCGAGAATGGTGTGCTGCGCGCGGAGCCGGTTTCCGGCGTGCCCGAAGTTTTGTTCTCGGGCCAGGGCGGGCTGCTCGATGTCGTGCTGCATCCCGACTTTGCCAGCAATCACCTCGTCTATCTCACCTGGTCTGAAGGCTCGCCGCGCGACAATACGCTGCGCCTCGGCCGTGGCCGGTTCGAGGGTGATGCGCTGGTTGATTTCGAGGCCATTTTCACGGCCCAGCCGCGGCGCGATACCGATGTTCATTACGGCGCCCGGCTCGCCTTTTTGCCCGATAACAGCATCCTGCTCGGGATTGGCGACGGTTTCGACTATCGCGAGGAGGCCCAGCGCCCCGCCTCGCATTTCGGCAGCTATGTCCATCTGCGCGAGGATGGCAGCCCCGTCGAGAGTCCCTTCCCGAACGCGGCGCCGGGCGTCTACACCATTGGCCACCGCAATCCGCAGGCGATTGTCCGCGATCCGGTCAGCGGCACCGTCTATTCCAACGAGCATGGTCCGCGCGGCGGTGACGAGATCAATATTCTCGTCGAGGGCCGCAATTATGGCTGGCCGGTGGCGACCCATGGCGTCGACTACACCGGCGCGCTGGTCTCGCCCTATACCAGCTATCCCGGCATGGAAGAGCCCTTGCTCTACTGGGTGCCTTCGATCGCGCCCTCGAGCATGACGATCTATCGCGGCGCCATGTTTCCCGATTGGGATGGCGATCTTCTGGTTACGGCCCTGATCCACGGCGATGCCGAGGTCGCTTCCGGGCATTTGCGCCGCGTCGATCTTGAGGCTGGCGCGGTGGCCGGTCAGGAGATTTTGCTCGGTGATGTCGGCGCGCGGATGCGCCATGTGGCGGTCGCCCCCGATGGCAGTCTCTACCTGCTCACCGACGAGGCCGAGGGACGGCTGATCCGGCTGTATCGCGACTGATTATTCGGCCGGATCCGGTTTCGGACGCAGTCCGGGGATCCGGCTCTCGATCACCCGCCGGCGCCAATTGCCCAGCCGCGACGGCGCTGCCAGCAGGACCGGGGTCAGGATCAGGGTCAGCAGGGTCGAGAAGCCCAGCCCCCAGACCACGGCCGAGGACAATTGCACCCACCATTCGCTGGCCGGCCCGCCAACGCCGATCACGCCGCGGGTGAAGTCGGCATTGATCTGCCAGGCCATCGGCAACAGGCCGAAAATCGTCGTCACCGTCGTCAGCATCACCGGCCGCAGGCGCTGGGCGGCGGTGCGGATGACGGCTTCGTCGACCGCCATGCCGAGGCTGCGCAGGCGCTGGAAGGTGTCGATCAGCACGATATTATTGTTCACCACAATCCCGGCCAGCGTCACCACCCCGGTGCCCAGGAACAGGATCGAGATATAGGGGAAGGTCAGCATCACCCCGAGCAGCACCCCGACCACCGACAGGACGACGGCGAGCAGCGTCAGTACGACGTGCCAGAAATTATTGAACTGCCACAGCAGGATCACCGCCATCATGAACAGCGAGGCGAGCATGGCGCTGGCGAAGAAGGCACCGGCCTCGGCATTCTCCTGATCGGCCCCGAGATATTCGATCGAGACACTGCGCGGGATCGCCCCGCTCTCGACCTGGTCATCGATCCATTCGCGCACTTCGGCGACCAGCAGATTGCCGGCATGATCCTCATCGGCATTGGCGCGCACCATCAGCACCCGGCGGCCATCGCGGCGGCGGATGGAGTCGATGCGCGGCCGTGGGTCCAGCGTCACGAAATTCGACATCGGCACGGTGCCGTTGAGCGTGTTGACGCGCAAATCCTCGAGCCGCGAAATATCGCGTTCATCGGCCGGGAAGCGCACGCGGATATCGACCTCCTCGTCGGCATCGTCGGGGCGGTAGCGTCCGACCAGAGCGCCGGTGGTGACCATCTGCACGGCGGCGCCGACCTGGGTGACATCGGCACCGAAGCGCGCGGCCTCGGCGCGATCGACATTCAGCCGCCATTCCACGCCGGGCAGAGGCAGGCTGTCCTCGATATCCACGAGACCGTCCATCGTGTCGAGATGGGCCCGGATCAGGCGCGCGGCACGGTCGAGGGCGGCGGCATCATTCGAGCGCAATTGCACCTGCACGTCCTTGCCGACCGGCGGCCCGCGCTCGAAGGCGCGCACTTCGATGATCACGCCGGGAATGCCGACCATCGCCGCGCGGATCTGACGTTCGATCAGGCGGCCATTGGGACGCTGGCCGAAGGGTTCAAATTCGACAAATATCCGCGCAATACTGTCGGCCGGGGCGGAGCCGGTGCCGTCGAAGGGCGAGGCCCCGGGCGGTTGTCCGGCGACGGTATAATAACCCTTGATGCCCTCGATCCCGGCCAGGCGGCGTTCGGCCTCCAGGGCGATCTCGTATTGCTCCGCCGGCGCCAGATTGCCGCGCGCCCGCACGAAGACATAGAGCTGCTCCGGCTCGGCATCGAGGAAAAATTCGGTGCGCTTGGGCTCCAGACCGAACAGGCTGGCCGAACTGGCGACAAAGGTGCCGAACACCAGCACCACGATCAGCGCCGCTGCGCCGGCCACCGCGACCGGGCGCTTGACCAGGGCGGCGATCAGCTTGGCATAACGCCCGGTCAGGCCCGGCAGATCGGTCGGGTCGCTGTCTTCCTGGGCGTTGAGGTGGGCGACGGCCGAGTTGGTATCGACCACACCGCCCTTGGCGGCCAGCACCGAGCCGAGGGTCGGCAGGAAAATCAGCGCCATCACCAGGGCCGAGCTCAGAACAAAGATCAGGGTCAGCGGCAGGAAGGCCATGTACTGGCCGGGAATCGAATTCCAGAACAGGAAGGGCACGAAGGCCGCCAGTGTCGTCGCGGTCGAGGAGACAATCGGCCAGAACATGCGTTTTCCGGCGTGGATATAGGCCTGTTTGCGGGTCTCGCCCTCGGCCAGTTTGCGGTCGGCATATTCGACGACGACGATGGCGCCATCGACCAGCAGTCCGACGGCGAGCACCATGGCGAACATCACCATGAAATTGACCGTCAGCCCGTACAGACTCAGCAGCAGAAACGAGAACAGGAAGCTCGACGGGATGGCGACGCCGACCAGCAGGGCCGAGCGAAAGCCGAGCGCGGCGACGACGATAATCAAGACCAGCACGATCGCCAGCATGATCGAGCTGGTCAGGCTCTGCAGCGAATCGCGGACATAGGTCGACTGGTCGAGGCTGAATTCATAATGCACCGTCTCGGGCCAGTGGGCCGCGGTCTCGGCCGTCAGAGCCTGCACCGCCGCGCTGGTGTCCATGATGTTCTCGCCGCTGCGGCGCACCACCTGCAGCGTGAAGGCCGGCTGGCCGTTATAGCGCGCGAAACTGTCGGCATCCTTGAAGGTGCGGCGCACGGTGGCGACGTCCTGCAGCGTGACGACTGCATCGCCGGAACTGGTTAGCGGCAGGTTCAGCGCATCGGCGGCCGAGCGGAACAGGCCCGGCACCTTGACCTGGAAGCGCGCCGCGCCGCTGTCGAGCGAGCCGGCGGCGATCAGCCGGTTGTTGGACTGCACCGCATTGAACAATTGCCCATAGGTGACGCCGTGGGATTCCAGCAGGGCCGGATCGATGACGATCTCGAGCACTTCATCGCGCAGGCCCTGGACATCGACCTGCAGGATTTGCGGCAGTGCCTCGATCTCGTCCTCGAGCTCACGTGCCAGCCGGAACAGGGTGCGCTCGGGCGCATCGCCATAGATCTGCACCGCAATCGTCGGGGCGAGGCCGGAATTGAATTCCTCGACCACGGGCTCGCGGGCGTCCTCGGGAAATTGCCGCCGCGCCATGTCGACGGCGTCGCGGACATCGGAGACCGCGCGGTCGGAATCGAAGGGCACGCCGAAATCGGCAACCAGCGTGCCCGCGCCGAGCGAGGCGGTGCCATGCAATTCCTCCAGCCCCTCGATCGCGCGCATCTCGGTCTCGACCGGGCGCACGATCAGGCGTTCGGCATCTTCCGGGGAAATGCCGTCGAGCGGCACCACCACGATCACGAAGGGAAAGGGAATGTCCGGATCGGCCTCGCGGGGCAGCGTCAGAAAGGAGATCAGACCGGCCAGCAGGGCACACAGAAAGATCGCCAGGATCATCCGGGCCCGGTTGACCGCGAATTCGACGATGCCTGTCACCGCGGATCCCCGCTACCGGCGATACGCACCGCGACGCCGTCGGTGACGAAGTCCTGGCCGACGGTGATGACATCGGCCGGGTCCGGCAGGCCGGCAACCCAGACTTCCTCGCCATCATCGCTCAGCAGTTCGACCGGCAGGAAGCGGACGATATTGCCGCTCTCGACGATGCGGACGCCCAGATCACCGTTTGCATTCAGCGCCAGCACCGAGGTCGGGATGCGGTGGGCCGGGTCGGCAGCGAGCGGGATCGAGATCAGGCTGGTGACACCGCTGCGCAGGCGTCCGTCCGGATTATCGGCCTCCAGCTCGACGCGAAAGGTGCGGGTCGCGGCATCGGCACGCCGTTCGACAAAGCGGATCGTCGCGGCGAATTCCTCACCGGTGAGCAGGCGGATCGAGCCGGGCATGCCCGGTTCCAGGCCGGCGACATCGCGTTCGGCGACCTCGGCGCTGATCAGGATCGGATTGAGTTGCACCACCGTGCCGCAGGCGCCGCCGGGCGCGAGATAATCGCCGATCTCGCCGGCGCGATCGTCGAAATAGCCATCGAAGGGCGCACGGATATTGATATTGGCCAGTTCCTGCCGCGCCACTTCAAGCCGGGCTTCGGCGGCATCGCGCAGGGCTTCGACGCCGGCGACGGCATTGGCCGAGCGGTGGCCGCGATTGAGCAGTTCCACCGCTGCGTTGTAGTCGAGCTGGCGCGTGCGATATTCCGCCTCGGCCTGCGACAGTGCGGCCGCCCGGGCATCGACATCGAGCCGGCACAACTCATCGCCTTCAACCACCGCCATGCCCTCAACCGTCGGCGTTGCAACGATGCGGCCGCCGGTCTCCGAGCGGACCACGACCTCGCGGAAGGCCTCGGTGCGGCCCCGCAGCGCCAGGATGGCCGGTCGCTCGACGGCGTGGACGGTTTCTGTGACGACCTCGAACAAGGGCTCACGCTCAGCATCCGGGTCAGGGGCGCGATTCGCATCGCCATTCAGCAGCGTTCCCAGTGTGAAGAGAATGACGACGCCGGCGAAAATAGCGAGCGCAGTCAATTGGGAACGGGTCAAAGACAACATCTGGACGTCCGGTCGTGGAAAGGCAGGTCAACAAGCAAACGGTGTTCACTTTGGTAGCTTGTTACATCCTGATTGCCCGTGGGGCGAGTAAAAACCTCGGAAACGCCGGGCACGGGCCGCATGCGTCCTGCCGCGATCATGCGGACTGCCCTGCACACCAGCCCGAAGACCAGGCCCACTGGAAGTTGAAACCACCCAGCCAGCCGGTCACATCCACGGCCTCGCCGATGAAATACAGGCCCGGCACATGGCGCGCCTGCATCGAGCGGCTGTCGAGATCGTCGGTATCGACGCCGCCCAAAGTCACTTCGGCCGTGCGATAGCCTTCCGAACCGGTCGGCTTGATGCGCCAGTCGCGCAGCCAGGCTTCCAGGCCCCTGAGTTTCTTGTCCGACTGGTCGGCGAGATTGCCGGTCAGGCCGCAATCGGCGGCGAGCAACTGCGCCAGCCGCTTGGGCAGGAAGACTGACATCGCGGTGCCGATCGCCTGGCGGCCATTCTCGGCACGCTGGGATTTGAGCTCGTCGAAAATGCCGAAACCGGGCTGGAAACTGATCGAGATTTCTTCCCCTTCGCGCCAATAGGAGGAGATCTGCAGGATCGCCGGTCCGCTCAGTCCGCGATGGGTGAAGAGCAGGGCTTCCTCGAACGAAGTCTTGCCGGCGCTGACAACAGCATCCACCGCAACCCCGGCAATCGGCTTGAAGCGTTCCAGGGTTTCCGGCCCGAAGGTCAGGGGCACCAGCGCCGGCCGGGTCTCGGTCACGGCGAGGCCATAGGCCTTCGCGACATCATAGGCGAAACCGGTGGCGCCCATTTTGGGGATCGACTTGCCGCCGGTCGCGATCACCAGCGAGCGGCAACGGAACACTTCGCCATCGCTGAGCCGGAGCTCGAATTCCTCGCCCTTGCGTTGATGCGAGCTGACCGACACGCCCAGCCGCACACCCACCCCGGCCTCGCGCATCTCGCCGCGCAAGGCCTCGATGATCTGCGTCGCCGGGCCATCGCAGAACAGCTGGCCCAGCGTCTTCTCATGCCAGGCGATGCGGTGGCGGTCGATCCAGGCGATGAAATCGCGCTGGCTATAGCGCTTGAGCGCCGACTTGGCGAAGTGGGGATTGGCCGAGATGAAATTATTGGGCCCGCAATGCAGATTGGTGAAATTGCAGCGCCCGCCGCCCGAGATGCGGATCTTCTCGCCCGGCTTGTCGGAATGCTCGATGAGCGTGACCGTGCGCCCGCGCTTGCCCGCCTCGATGGCGCACATCATGCCGGCAGCGCCGGCCCCGATAATCGCGACGTCATAAGTGATCATGACGGGGTCAGCCGGTCACCCGGTCGAGCCAGTCGGCGAAGGCGGCCATCTGGGCCTCGCGGCCGATCTCGTTGAGGGTCTCGTGGCGGAACCCCTTCAGCAGATGGAAATCGACATCGGTGAAGCCGGCCTTCTTCAGCCGCTTGTAGAGCGTGCGCATCGCCTTGCCCTGCAGTGTTGCCGGATCTTTGGCACCGGCGACGAGGTGGAAGGGTTTGTCGTGCGGCACGGCGGCGAGATTGGCCTTGTCCTCGGCGAAGGCGACGCCTTCGAGGAAATCGCGCCACAGCGAGACGCTGGACGGCCAGCCGCAGACCGGGTCATTGACGTATTTGTCGACTTCTTCGGTATCGCGCGACAGCCAGTCGGCGTCGGTACGGCGTTCGGGGAAATTCTTGTTCCAGGTCTTGAAAGTCATCTTGTCGAGGGTGTGGCTGGGGGTAAATTCCCCGCCTGCCGCCGCCTCGAACCAGAGGATGAGCTTCATCAGGCCGGCCAGTCCGCCCAGCGCCATATTGCCGTTCCAGATCGCTGCCGCCGCGACACTGTCGGGATGGCGCAGCACATGATTGAAGGCGATCACCGAGCCCATTGAATGCCCGAACACGATCACCGGCAGGCCGGGCCAGGTAGCCCGCAGATGGTCCTGCACGGCGACAACATCGCCCATCACCTTGTTCCAGCCATCCTTGTCGGCGAAGCGGCGCGGCGCGCCGTCATCGGCCGTCGTCGCACCATGGCCGCGATGGTCATGGGCACCGACATGATAGCCGCGGGTGGCGAGAAATTCGGCAAAGCGCTGATAGCGGCCGGCATGTTCGGCGAGGCCGTGATTGATATGGACAATGCCGCGCGGCGTGCCCTGGGCTTCCGCGGTATAGAGCGCCAGCCGCGCGCCGGTCGGGCTCGGCAGGGTTTGCAGGCTGAAATTCGACTTTGGCATGAGGCTTCCCCGGCTTTGATATATGAACCTAGCGCGTTTTCTTATCCGGCGGCAGGGCTATAGTCACACCGAGGCAAGGCGGGGGAGACGGCATGTTCAAGACGCGCAAGGCGCTATTGGCGCTCGACCAGGGCACGACGAGTTCGCGCGCGATCGTGTTCTCGACCAGCGGCGAGATCATCGCCGAGGCCCAGCGCGAATTCGAGCAGATCTATCCCAATCCCGGCTGGGTCGAACATGACCCCGAAGTGATCTGGGCCACCGTGCTGGCGACGGCCCGCGAAGCCCTGAAAAAAGCCGAGAAGAAGGGCTGGAGCGTGCAGGCGATCGGCCTGACCAATCAGCGCGAAACCACCATTGTCTGGGACCGCGCCACCGGCCAGCCGGTCCACAATGCCATTGTCTGGCAGGACCGCCGCACCGCCGATGTCTGCGCCGCCCTGCGCAAGGCCGGCCGCGCCGAGACCGTCGTCTCGCGCACCGGCCTGGTGCTCGACCCGTATTTCTCGGCCACCAAGATCGCCTGGATCCTCGACCATGTTGATGGCGCCCGGACACGCGCCGCCCAGGGCGAGCTCGCCTTCGGCACCGTCGATAGCTGGCTGATCTGGCGCCTGACCGGCGGCAAGGTCCACGCCACCGACGCGACCAATGCCAGCCGCACCTCGCTCTATAATATCGCCGAGGGCCGCTGGGACGAGGATCTGCTCGACCTGTTCAACGTCCCCGCTGCGCTCCTGCCCGATGTGCGCGATTGCGCCGGCGATTTCGGCACCACCCAGGCCGATCTGCTGGGGCGCGCCCTGCCGATCACCGGTGTCGCCGGCGACCAGCAGGCCGCCGCCATCGGCCAGGCCTGTTTCCGCCCCGGCGAGATGAAATCCACCTATGGCACCGGCGCCTTCCTGCTGCTCAATACGGGCAAGGACATGGTCCGCTCGCGCACCCGCCTGCTGGCAACCATCGCCTATCGCATCGCCGGCGAAACCACCTACGCGCTGGAAGGCTCGGTTCTCTCTGCCGGCTCGACGGTGCAATGGCTGCGCGATGGCCTCGGCCTGCTCAGCCAGGCCTCCGATATCAGCGCCCTGGCGCAGGGCGCCGACCCGGAAAGCGGCGTCTATCTCGTGCCCGCCTTCACCGGTCTGGGCGCGCCCTGGTGGGATGCCGATGCCAGAGGCGCGATTCTCGGTCTCACGCGAGGTGCCGGCCGCGCCGAAATCGCCCAGGCCGCGATCGATTCCACCGCCCACCAGACCTGCGATTTGCTCGACGCCATGGCCGGCGACGGCGTCACCACCAAAACCCTGCGCGTCGATGGCGGCATGGCCAGAAACGACACCATCCTCCAGCGCCTCGCCGACCTCACCGACATCGAAGTCGTCCGCCCGAAGAACACCGAAACCACCGCCTGGGGCGCGGCTTTCCTCGCCGGGCTGGGCGCGGGCCTGTTCCGCAAGCTCGAGGACGGGCGGGGGATCTGGAAGGCAGATCGCGAGTTCAAGCCGGGGTGCGAGCCTGCGCACCGGGAACGGATGCGGTCCGGCTGGAAGGATGCTGTGGGGCGGGTGAGGACGGGGTGAGGGGGCGCGCTCTTCACTTCATAAAACAACAATTCTTGTCATCCCTGACGGATGCCCGGGCGCGGAGCGATCCGGGCGTAGATCAGGGACCCAGACGCCCGACGGATGTGGCTTTCGCGCCGAGGCAGCGACGATGTGACCGTCCCGTGCGTATGGATTCTCGATGGTGTTTCTGGGTCCCTGATCTGCGCCCCGCATTCGCGGGGCATCCGTCAGGGATGACAAGGTTTTGTATTGGAGAAAAGCGCGGGGCTACCCCTCCGCCAGAATAATCCCCGCCGCCTCGACCAGATCACCCGCCGTGAAATGCTCCGCCGGTGAGGCCAGCGGATCGCCGGTGATCAGGATCCCGCGTGCGCCGACGGCATCCGCCAGGCCGGTATCGCTGGTCTTGTCGCCGATCACCCAGGTGGTCTCCAGCGGCAGGCCAGTCGCTTCGGCGGCTTCCAGCGCCAGGCCGGGCGCGGGCTTGCGGCAGGTGCAGGCGTCATCGGGGGCGTGCGGGCACAGGGCGACATGGGCGATCTCGATGCCGTGGGCGGAGAGCATGGCGAGGAGATGGTCGTTGACCGCATCGGCCTGTTCGCGGTCGAACATGCCGCGGCCAATGCCGGACTGGTTGGTGACGATGGCGAAGACGGCGCCGGCATCGCGCAGCATTGTCAGACCCTCGATGGCCCCGGGCAGGAATTCCAGCCCGGCCGGATCGGCGAGATATTTGCGGTCGATATTGATCGTGCCGTCACGGTCGAGCAATACGAGGAAGGGCTCACGCATCGGCATCGCGGCCGGCGCGGCCGATCGAGGCGGTGGTGGAATGACCGTCCAGCAGCGGTGCCAGCACCACCATGCCGCCGCGCGCGGTCACGACGTCAGCGCCGACCACGGTCTTGCCGGCATAGTCGGCGCCCTTGACCAGCACGTCGGGTTCGATGGCGGTGATCGCCTCGAGCGGCGTGTCCTCGTCAAACACCACCACTAGATCGACATCGCGCAGGGCCGCCATCACCACGGCGCGGGCATGCTCGGTCTGGACCGGGCGCCCGGGGCCCTTGAGGCGCTTGACCGAGGCGTCGGAATTGAGCGCGACGATCAGCTTGTCGCCCTGCGCCTTTGCGAAGGCGAGCAGGCTGACATGGCCGGGATGGAGCAGGTCGAAACAGCCATTGGTGAAAACCGTGCGCTGACCGGTGGCGCGCCAGTCTCGGCAGGCCTTCGCGGCGCCGGCGAGGTCGGTGATCTTGTCGGCGCCGGTGCCGCCACTGTGCAGGGTGCGGTGCAGCTCGGCGGCGCTGACCGTGGCGGTGCCGACCTTGCCGACAACAATGCCGGCAGCGCGATTGGCCAGTTCGGCGGCGACCTCGATTGGGGCCTTGCAGGCCAGCGCCAGGGCGAGCGCGGCGACGACGGTATCGCCGGCGCCGGAGACGTCGAACACTTCGCGTGCGGCGGTCGGCATGTGGTGGATGGTGCCGTCGGCGGCGCGGACCGTCATGCCCTGCGGGCCGCGGGTGATGACGACGACGGCGCATTCGGTCTGCTGCGCGATCAGGCCGGCGGCCTCGGCGGCGCCGGCATCGCTGTGGCAATCCACACCGGTCGCTTCTTCGGCTTCCTTGGCATTGGGGGTGATGACGGTGGCGCCGCGATAGCGGGCGAGATCGCGCGATTTCGGATCGACAATCACCGGGATGCCGCGGGCGCGCGCCATGGCGGCGGCGCGGGCAATGGTCGGACGCGACAGCACGCCCTTGGCATAGTCCGACAGGACCAGCGCGGCGGCGTCTTCCAGTTCGCCATCGAGATGGGCGAACAGGGCTTCCACCGTGATCTCGGGCAGCTCGACAATGTCTTCTTCGTCGACGCGCAGCATTTGCTGGTTCTTGGCGACGAAACGGTTCTTGACGGCGGTGCGGGCCGCATCGGTCTTTGCCAGGTGCGGGGTCAGGCCAGGCGTGTCGTCGGCGGCGGCGATCAGGGCGAGGCCGGCACTGTCATGACCAATGGCGCCGATCAGGGCCGCCTGGCCGCCGAGGCTGGCGATATTGCGCGCGACATTGCCGGCACCGCCGACCATTTCCTCGACCCGCTGGGCCAGGAAGACCGGGGCCGGCGCTTCCGGCGAGATGCGATTGCAATCGCCGAACGTGTAGCGGTCGAGCATGACATCGCCGAACACGACGAGCTTCACGCCGGCAAAGGCGTCAATCCATTCGCTGGTTCTCGACATGCATACCCCGGGCGCGGCGCGGATCACGAAAACCCGCTGTGAAGACCAAGGTATAAGGCGGGCGCGAGCCGAGTGAAAGGCCCGGCTACGGGGCGAGTGCGGCGTCGAGATCGCCGATCAGGTCGGCCGGCGCTTCCAGGCCGATGGAGAGGCGGATCAGGCTGTCGGAAATGCCCGCGTCGCTGCGGGCCTGCGGCGTCATCGCGGCGTGGGTCATCAGCGCCGGGATATTGACCAGGCTCTCCACCCCGCCGAGCGATTGCGCCAGGGTGAAGACCTGCAGCCGCCGCACGACATCGCGGGCATCGGCGATGCCCTCGGCCAGCTGGATCGAGATCAATTGCCCGAACCCGTCCTGCTGCCGCGCGGCAAACTCATGGCCGGGATGGCTGGCAAGGCCGGGGAAGTCTACCGCAGCAATGCGCGGATCGGATTCCAGCCAGGCGGCGATCTCGCTCGCGCTGTCGCACTGGGCCCTGGCCCGCAGCGCCAGGGTGCGCAGACCGCGCAGGGCGAGATAGCTGTCGAAGGCGCCGCCACCAATACCGGCGCAATTGGTCCACCAGACGAGATTGGCCAGCTTGTCGGCATCGGCGACGCAGACCACCCCGCCGACCATGTCGGAATGGCCATTGAGCAGCTTGGTCACCGATTGCACCGAATAATCCGCGCCATGATCGAGCGGCCGCTGCAGCGCCGGCGACAGCACGGTATTGTCGACCGCCAGTTCGGCGCCGGCTGCATGGGCGAGATCGGCGATGGCGCGCAGATCGGAAATGCGCAGGCGCGGATTGGACGGGGTCTCGACCAGCACCAGGGCGGCGGGCTCTTTTAGCGCTGCGGCGACGGCCTCGGTGTCGGATGTCTCGACATAGACCGGCAGCAGGCGTCCGCCACGTCCGCGCGCATCGAGCAGGCGGCGCGTGCCGCCATAGGCATCATGCGAACAGATCACCCGGGCGCCAAATGGCAGGTCGTGCAGCAGAAGATCGATCGCCGCCATGCCGGAACAGGTCACCACCGCGCCGGCGGCGTGTTCCAGTTCGGCGATGGCCGCGGCGAGGGTGGAGCGGCCGGGATTGCCGGTGCGGGCATAGTCGAAGGCCGGCTGCACCGCCGGGTCCTCACGGCGATAGGCGGTCGAGAGCGAGATGGGCGGGATGACCGCATTCCATGTCGCGTCGGTATTGAGGCCGGCGCGGACGGCGGCTGTTCTGGGGTCGCGGGCCATGTCAGCCTCCGATGAAGTCGGTGAGGGCCCCGGAGATGGCGGCGTCTTCTTTCAGGAAGGCGTCATGGCCATAGAGGGAGTGGATGCGTTTCATCACGCCGCCGGGGATCTGGCGCGTGGTTTCGGCGATCTGCTCCGCGGGGACCAGCTGGTCCTCGATCACGGCAATACAGGTGACCGGGCATTCGATGGCGCCGACATCGATACAGTGTTCGTCCATCGAGCGTGACAGGGCGAGAAAACGCTGCGGGGTGATGCGTTCGGCGAATTCGCGGCCGCGGGCCTCGAGATAGGCGCAGACGCCATTGGCATCGCGGCAGCCGGGCTCGGGATCATAGAAGCGCGATTCCAGTTCGATCGGGGTGCGATAGGTCGTCATGGCGAGGCGGCGCGCCAGATCGAGCCCGGCACGGCCATCGCCATATTGCAGCGCCAGCTCGACGGTATCGCGCTGGATCGAACGCCAGGCCTTGGCCATGGCCGAGGCGCGGTGGGCGGCGCTGATGACGAGAAGTTTCTCCACCCGCTCCGGCGCCAGCACCGCCAGGGCCAGACCGATCATGCCGCCATAGGAGGCACCAACAATCGAGAAGCGCCTGATACCGGCAGCGTCAGCGAGGGCGAGGATGGCGCGGGCCTGGTCGGTGGTGGTGGGGAAGGGTTTGATCGTGTCGGCCAGGAAATCGAAGGAGAGGATGCGCAGACAGTCCGTGTCGAGCGCCCGGCCCGGTCCGGCCTGGGCCGACCACCAGCCGGCCTCATCACCATGGGCCGCCACCGCCTGATCGGCCGAGATGCCGCCGAGCACCAGGCAGACCGGTGCGCCGTCCGGCCCGGTCAGGCGGCCGGTGACGCGTATCGGAGCGCCGCTGGCCGATAACAGGCTGGCAGAGAGTGGGCGCACGGGCGCTTCGGTCGATTGTCGCAGAAGAGTCGGCATGCTGAATTCCGCTGGCGGAACAAGCCGGACGCCGATCAGGGGTCGAAGCGGCGCAGGGAAATACCCGGGGGGAGGGCCCCGGCGCCGCCTTCGATCCGCTTTAGCCGCACTTGTTCCGCGCCCGCAAGCTGAACATCAAATCGGCGCGACTTCACATATAAAGATATGTTTATGTGTTGTCAATCGGTCGAGACAAACGCCTTCTCGATCACGAAATCGGCCGGCGCGGCATTCGAGCCCTCGATGAAATTCGCGTCGAGGCAGATCTGTTTGACGTCCTTGAGCAGGCCTTCCGAGCCGCAAATCATCACCCGGTCGACGGCCGGATCGAGCGCCGGGACGTCGAGGCGGGTATAGAGTTCCCCGGAGCGCATCATATCGGTGACGCGGCCCTTTACCGGGCCGTCATCACGGGTGACCGAGGTGAAGTGCACGAGTTTCTCGCGCGCCATCTCGCCAATCAGCTCGTCGTCCTTGGTCGCCGCGACCAGTTCCTCGCCATAGACCAGCTCGGCGCTCTGGCGGCAGGTATGGGTCAGGATGACCTCGTCGAACTTTTCATAGGTCTCCGGATCGCGGATCAGGCTGGCAAACGGCGCGATGCCCGTGCCGGTCGAGATCATGTAGAGGCGCTTGCCCGGCTTGAGCGCATCGAGCACCAGGGTGCCGGTCGGTTTGCGGCCAAGCAGGACTTCATCGCCGGGCTGGATGTGCTGCAGGCGCGAGGTCAGCGGACCATCGGCGACCTTGATCGAGTAGAAATCGAGCGCCTCGTCCCAGAACGGGCTGGCGATGGAATAGGCGCGCAGCAGCGGTTTGCCGTCTGCCTTCGGCAGGCCGATCATCACGAATTCGCCGGAGCGGAAACGGAAGGCCGCCGGCCGCGTGAGGCGGAAGGAGAACAACCGGTCGGTGAAATGCTTGACCTCCAGCACGGTCTCGACCGTGAACGGGCCGGGCTTGGCGGAAACGGCATTCTTCACGGAAACGGGTGTGGCAGGCACGGGAGCGGTCATCGTCATCGTCTTTGCAGCTTTGGTTCTGGTGGCGTGCCGGCGTCAGGCCGTGGCAGGCGCGGCTTCGGTATCGGTCCAGGGCGGCACGGGCAAGCCCCGGCTGGCGAGGAATTCCGGATTGAACAGCTTGCCGGCATAACGAGCGCCGACATCGCACAACATGGTGACGATGGTCTTGCCCGGTCCGAGATCGCGCGCCAGACGCATGGCACCGGCGATATTCACCCCGGCCGATCCGCCGAGCGACAGGCCTTCATGGCGCACCAGATCATACAGGATGGGCAGCATTTCCGCGTCCTCGATCCGGTAGGCATGGTCGACTTTCAGACCTTCCAGATTGCCGGTGATGCGGTTGACGCCGATGCCCTCGGTGATCGAGGAGCCTTCGCCGCGCAATTCGCCTTGCGTGTAATAGCTGTACAGCGCCGCGCCGGCCGGATCGGCGACGCCGATCGTGATCTCCGGCTTGAAGCTGCGCAGGCCCGAGGCCGTGCCGGCGAGCGTGCCGCCCGTACCGGCTGCGCAGATGAAGCCGTCGATACGGCCACCGGTCTGCTGCCAGATCTCCGGTGCGGTCGATTTCTCGTGGGCGCGGCGATTGGCGAGATTGTCGAACTGGTTGGCCCAGATCGCGCCGGCCTCCTGGCTCGCATTGAGCTCTTCGGCGAGGCGGCGGGAATAATGCACGAAATGATTGGGGCTCGAGAACGGCGCCGCATCGACCTCGATCAGGCGGGCGCCGAAGGAGCGGATCGCCTGCTTCTTCTCGTCGCTCTGGGTGCGCGGCATCACGATGATCACCGGATAGCCGAGCGCACCGCCAACCAGTGCCAGGCCGATCCCGGTATTGCCGGCCGTGCCTTCGACAATCGTGCCGCCGGGCTTCAGCGTGCCGTCGGCTTCCGCTTCGCGCACGATATTGAGCGCGGCGCGGTCCTTCACCGAGCCGCCGGGATTGAGAAATTCGGCCTTGCCGAGAATCTCGCAGCCGGTGGCGGCGGACGGACCGTCCAGCCGGATCAGCGGAGTGGAGCCAATCAGGTCAAGGATGTGCGAATAGGCCATGTTTATCGTCTCTCTGGTCGAACCGCGGCGCCTTGCGCCGGTGCGTGGATGCCGCATTCTGTCTTGTCCTGGCCCGGCCAGCGGCCGGCGCGCAGACCACCGCCGCCATAGGCCGGCGCGGTGCAGGTCCAGCACCCGATCGAGCTATATCCCATATCGGTCAATGGGTGACGCGGCAAATCATGCGTCTGGAAATAGGCCTGGATCTGCTCGGCTGACCAATTGGCCAGCGGATTGACGCGCAGCCCGTCGGCGACCCGTTCGACCACCGGCAGCGCCGCCCGGGCGCCGCCATGGAAACGCTTGCGTCCGGTCACCAGCGCGTCAAACCCGTCCAGCGCCCGCGCCAGCGGGCGCACCTTGCGCAAGGCACAGCAGGCATCGGCATCGCGCTGCCACAGATAACCGTCGGCATCCTCGGTGCGGGTCTCGTCGGCATCGGGTTTCAGGACTCGTAAATCGGTCAGTTTGAGACGGTCGACCAGCGTGCGCAGATATTGTTCGGTCTGGGCAAAATGGCGTCCGGTATTGATAAAGAATACCGGGGTTGCCGGATCGATCCGCGAGATCAGGTGCAGGCTGACAGCGGCTTCCGTCCCGAAGGAGGAGAGCAGGGCGATGCGGCCGCGCCAGGTGGTCTGCAGCGCATCGCGCAGGATCTCGAGTGCATCGCTCTGGCGATAGCGGACATTGAGCGCGTCCAGATCGTCCCCTGTGCGCCGCGCCGGGATGGTGGCGACGGCGTCATTGGCCGGCTGGTAGACGACGGAAAAGCGCTGTTCGGCCCGGGCCCAGTCGGCGGCGAGATCGCTGCGGTCGGGCGTGATCGCGTCAAAGCCGACGCGTTTGAGAAATTGCGCCTGGTCGGGGATGAGATCCCCGATGGCCCGCAGGCGGCCGCCATAGCCCAACCGGCTGCGCAATTGCGAGGCCAGGGTGAAGCCGCGCCCGTCCTTGAAGCTGGGAAAGCGGATATCGACCTGCACTGCGCCGCGGATGGTGTCGCCGACCGCACGCCAGTCGGCATCGCCGGGCAGTTCGACAATGACGCCGCCGCCCGAATTGAGCTGGGCTTCGATGCTGCGGCCGGTTTCGGCGTCAGATTTATTGCGCAACATAGATCGCTTCCTTGAAGGCATCGCTGCCGGTCCGGCGCAGGGCATCGATGAATGTTTCATCCTCGCCGGTGCGAAGCTGAAGATAGGTTTCGAGAATGCGCACGATCGCATCGGGGACATCGTTTCCGGCCAGACCCTTGCCGACAATCGTGCCAATTGCCGCATCCTTGCCGAAGGCACCGCCAAGCGTGATCTGGTAGTATTCCTCGCCGCGCTTATCGAGGCCAAGGACACCGATATTGGCGACATGGTGATGGCCGCAGGCATTGATGCAGCCATCGACCTTGATCGTCAGCCGGCCCGCCGCCTCGCTCAGACCGGTCGCCTCGAGCCGCTCGGCAATCGCCTGGGCGACCGGGATCGAGCGCGCTGTGGCGAGGCTGCAATAATCCATGCCCGGGCAGGAGACGATATCGGTCGCCAGACCGGCATTTGGCGTTGCCAGGCCGGCGGTCTTGAGCGCCAGCCACACCGCGTGCAGATCCTCATTGCGGACATGCGGCAGCAGCAGATTCTGCTCCGGCGTGGCCCGGATCTCGTCGAGACCATAGCGCTCGGTGAGACCGGCAATCAGGTCGAGCTGATCGGCGGTGACGTCGCCGGGCGTGCCGCCGACCGGCTTCAGCGAGATGACGACGCTGGAAAGCCCCGCCACCTTGTGGTCGCGGCGATTGCGCCGCAGCCAGTGGCGGAAGCCCGGCTCGCCGGCCTCCGGCAGCGCGGCGGGATGATCGACAACCGGCGTGTCGAAGAAGGCGCGGATGCGGGCAATCTCGGCATCGGGCAGGCGCAGTTCACTGTCGCGGATCGCCTCGAATTCCTCTTCGACCTCGGCGATGAAGGCCTCGACGCCGAGCGCTTCGACCAGGATCTTGATGCGCGCCTTGTAAATATTGTCGCGGCGGCCATGCTGGTTGTAGACGCGCAGAACGGCGGTCAGATAGCTCAACAGGTCGCGCGGCTCGAGGAAGTCGCGCGTCTTGAAAGCCAGCCGCGGCGTGCGGCCCTGGCCGCCACCGACCCAGACCTCAAACCCGGTCTCGCCGGCATCATTGCGCACGATCTGCAGCCCGATATCGTGGACGCGCAGGCCGGCGCGGTCCTCGGCGGCGCCATTGACGGCGACCTTGAACTTGCGCGGCAGGAAGGTGAATTCCGGGTGCAGGCTCGACCATTGCCGGATGATCTCGCCCCAGGGCCGGCCATCCTCGATCTCGTCGGCGGCGGCGCCGGAATACGGGTCGGCCGTGGTGTTGCGGATGCAATTGCCCGAGGTCTGGATCGCATGCATCTCGACATCGGCCAGCTCTTCCAGGATCGCCGGCACATCGGTCAAAGCGGGCCAGTTGAACTGGATATTGGTGCGGGTGGTGAAATGGCCATAGCCGCGATCATATTTGCGGGCGATGCGGGCGAGCGTGCGCACCTGGGTGCTGTTGAGCGTGCCATAGGGAATGGCGACGCGCAGCATATAGGCGTGCAGCTGCAGATAGACGCCATTCATCAGCCGCAGCGGCTTAAACTCGTCCTCGCTCAGGCGGCCATCAAGACGGCGCGCGATCTGGTCGCGAAACTCACCGATGCGTTCGCGCACCAGCGTCGCGTCGTATTCGTCATAGCGATACATCAGGCGGCCCGTTCAACCTGCGCTGCCGGCGTCTGCCGCGTCGTGCCCGATGTCGGCCCGTCAATGCGGATGCCTTCGCGGCGCCATTTCTGGCCGGCGGGAGCCTTGTCGCCCAGCTCGATCAGATAGGGGCCGACGGCAATGGCGAATTCGGCTTCGGCGACCGCGAGCACGGCCTCGGCCGCGTCATCGCTGAGCGGGGCTGCGTCCTCGAACCGGGTCGACCATTGGCCCTGCGCCGTGCGGTAGATGACACGGCCGTCGGTGAGGCGATTGGCGGTGATGGCTTTCATGCGAATTGCTCCTGGCGCTGGGGCAGGCGGGCGGAGAAATGCGCCGTCTCGCCGATAATGATGATGGTCGGGCCGCTGATCTTTTCGCGCACCACCAGCCCGGCGAGATCGGCGAGCGTTGCAGTGAAGCGGCGCTCGGCATCGCTCGATCCGTTCTCGATCAGGGCGATCGGGGTTTGCGGCGAACGGCCGTGGCCGAGCATCTTGCGCTCGATCTCGGGTGCGGCGCCGACGCCCATATAGAAGACCGCCGTGCTGTTGGGCGCGGCGAGGGCGCGGTAATCGGCGTCCGGCCCGTCCTGTTTGACGACACCGGAGGCAAAGGTGACCGACTGGGCATGATCGCGATGGGTCAGCGGAATGCCCGCAGACGCGGCGCAGGCCATCGCGGCGGTGATGCCGGGCGTGATCTCGACTGCGATCCCGGCGGCGCGCACGGCTTCCAGCTCTTCGCCGCCGCGGCCGAAAATGAACGGATCGCCGCCCTTGAGCCGCACCACGCGCAGGCCCTTGGCGGCCTGCTCGATCAGGATCTCTTCGATGGATGGCTGCGGCACCGGATGGTGGCCCTTGGTCTTGCCGACATCGATGCGTATGGCGTCGCGGCGGGCGAGATCGAGCACACCGGCACTGACGAGGCGGTCATGGACAATGACATCGGCTTCGCGCAGCAGACGCGCCGCTTTCAGCGTCAACAGATCGGGATCGCCCGGGCCGGCACCGACGAGATGGACAATGCCGGTCGCCGGCTCGGCGGCGCCATTGAGGGTGCGGAGCATTTCGCGGCGGGCGCCGGCCTTGTCGCCGGTGAGCGCCAGATCGCGGGCCTTGCCGCGCAGGGCACGCTCCCAGAAGGCGCGGCGGTCATCGAAACGCTTGATGACGGATTTGACCGTGCCGCGCAGCTCGCGCGCCAGATCGGCCAGCACGCCGATCCGCGCCGGGACCAGGGTCTCGATGGCGGCGCGGATATCGACGGAGAGCACCGGCGCCGCACCGCCGGATGCGATGGAAATCACGATGCCGTCGCGATCGACAATCGCCGGGGTCTGGAAATCGGAGGCAGCGGGGGAATCGACGATATTGACCAGCACGCCCAGTTCGCGGGCGGTGGCGGCCAGTTGGGCAATCGCCGCGGCTTCGCCGCCGGCAATGAAAAGCAACATCGCGCCATGAAGGTCAGACCGGATCGGCTCCCGGTCTATAACCCTTGCATACTGGGCAATATCCGCAGGTACAGGATCGGCGCTCTTGCCGGTGAACCACATCAACCGGGCTGGGGAGGTGACAAACAGGCGTGCCTTGGCTTCGGCCATCGGGCCATGGCCCGTGACGATCACCGTTTGGCCGTCCAGGGGCATGGAGGCTGGAAAAACACGCATCTGACACATCCAATCCTGCGCCTTCATGGCGCGACACCTGCAATATTTCTATTGGGTAGACCGAATTCAAACGATGATTATTGCCATTATCAATTAGAAAAACTAAACAGTAGCGATGGCCCGAACCTCACGCCTTCCCCCGCTCAACGCCCTGCGCGCCTTCGAGGCCGCCGCGCGGCTTGAAAGCTTCTCCCGCGCCGCCGACGAACTGGCCGTCACGCCCGGTGCGATCAGCCAGCAGATCCGCCTGCTGGAAGAGCATGTCGGCACGCCGCTCTTCACGCGCCAGGGTCGCGGTCTCGCCCTGACCGATGCCGGCCGCGCCGCCGCGATCACCGCCAGCGATGCCTTCGACCAGCTCGAGCGTGCCGTCTCGCTGATGCGGCGACCGACGCTGAAGCGCAGCCTCACGGTCTCGGTCTCGCCCTCCTTCGCCGGCAAATGGCTCGCCCCGCGCCTGCACCGTTTCCAGGACGCGCATCCGGGCATTGAAGTCTGGATTTCCGCCGCCAGCGAACGCGTCGACCTCGCCGCCGGCGCCGCCGATCTGGCGATCCGCTACGGCCCGGGCGGCGATATGACGCTGAATGAGGAACGCCTGCTGAGCGAGGAAGTCCTGCCGGTCTGCTCGCCCGATCTCTTGCATGACGGCAAACCCCTGGTGCGCCCGCGCGATCTCGCCGCCCACACCTTGCTGCACGATGCCTCGCCGGAAAGCGATGTCGACGGCGCCGACTGGGCCTCCTGGCTCAAGGCCCGCCGCGTGCGCGGCATCGATGTCTCCGGCGGCGTGCGCTTCAACCAGTCAGCCCTTGTGATCGACAGCGCGGTGGCCGGCCGCGGCGTCGCCCTGGCCAAGCGCACCCTGGTCCAGAACGACCTCGCCGCCGGGAGACTGGTTGCGCTCTTCGCCGACGGCGCCTCACCGGTACGCTCGGCCTATCACGTGGTGACAGCGAAGAACCGGCCGCTGAGCGCGGATGCTCAAAGCTTTATTGCCTGGCTGAAGGCCGAGGCGCGGCATCATGAGAGTTCGGTGGATGAGTTGTGAGGGGGGGGAGGGACAGGTACTTTTTGTACCTGTCCCTGGGGAAAACTCCCCTTTCCCGGAGATGATTTTAGTATCAAGGTGCGAGACGTTGCTCACCGCGAAGTAATTCAGAGCCCGCCATGTTGGACATAAAGAAAATTCCCTACACTGACGACGTGGCTCTGTATGAACGATCGATTGGGTCCATAAACCAGAGTCCTACCCGGCTCGCAGACGAACTAAAATTCGTATGTGACCATAGCTTTGATGACTTGGATTTCTTTGAAATATTGATTGTCGAATGCGACGGGATGCCGCTGGGGTTTTACAGGCACAGGGGGAGTGCCCCGAATTTCGCCAACGTTTGCCCCCTGAACGGGGCGGGTGTGGCTGTGGTGCGGCCACTACTGCGCAAGTTGTTTCCGGCGGTGAGCCTTGAATTCGAGGAATACGAAGAGTTGTGGTGAAGGTAGCCTCGGGCGTTTCTACCTTCTTTGTCTTGCCTTCACGCACCCTGGAACCCTTGCCAAGTCCAGTCTGGCCGGGTCCAGGCATGGTTTTCAGGGCGGGGTCTGGCCTCGCCTCTTTCCTTCCCGGTTTACCGGGGAGGGGGACCGCCCGTAGCCTTGGCGAAGGGTGGTGGAGGGGCCGGCGCGCGACAGCGCGGCGGTGTCTGGCGCCAGCGTCGCCCCGCAGCCTGCGGCTGCGGCCCCATCGACTCCTGCTTCGCCATGGCTACGCGGGACCCACTTCCCCGCCCGGGGCGGGGAAGAAAGCGTCGTCGACACCGATCTGTTGATACACTTATCCTGCCGCGGACCAGAGGCACACATCCCTCCCGCGCCAAACACAAACAGGAAACCCCATGATCGGCTATGTCACGCTCGGCACCAATCGCTTCGAGGAAGCGGCGGCCTTCTATGACGCGCTGCTCGCCGAACTCGGCGCCGCGCGCACCATGCAGGGCGAGAGCTTCATCGCCTGGGCGGGCGGCGACGCGCCGGGGATTTCCATTATCCTGCCCGAGGACGGCGAGCCGGCCACTGCCGGCAATGGCTCGATGATCGGTCTGGTCCTCGACAGCCCGCAGGCCGTCGATGCGCTGCACGCCCGCGCGCTGACGCTGGGGGCGGCCGATGCCGGCGCGCCGGGGCGGCGCAGCGCGCATTTCTATGCGGCGTATTTCCGCGATCTCGATGGGCACAAATATCTGATTTACTGCACGAGGTGAGGCGGGCGCCCCGCTCACTTCCTCCGGCACTGATCCACGAAATAGCGAAACAGCGCCCTTGCCGTGCCCTGGTGGAGCAAAAGCTCGGGATGGTATTGCACGCCCATGCGCAGGGCGGGGACCTCGGCCTCGATCGCCTGGATGCCGTCGCTGGCGCGTTCATGGGCAACGACACTGAAGCCGGGCGCCGGATTGCGCACGGCCTGGCGGTGCAGGCTGTTGACCTCGAGTTCGGTGCAGCCGGTCGCCGCTTCGAGATGTGAGCCGGGTTTGATCCGGATCGGCTTGCGGAAAATCATGTATTCGATCGCCGTGGTAGGCCAGGTGGCGATGAGCTTGGGGTCGAGGGTCTGGTGCAGATCGCCGCCGGCATGGACATTGAGCATTTGCAGGCCGCGGCAAATGCCGAAGGCGGGAATGCGGGCATGATCGGCCCAGTCCATCCAGGAGAATTCGAGATGGTCGCGGTCGTGATCGAACTCGGACTCAAAGCTCTCATCGCCGGCATAGCGGGTCGGATGGATATCGAGCCCGCCGCTCAGCAACAGGCCGTCGGGCCTCTCGCCATGCCAGTCCTCAAACGGCGCCGTGATCCGGGTCGAGCGGCCGCCGCCGAGAAAGATCGCCAGCCGCAACAGCCAGGCGACACCGTGATCGCCGCGCGTGGCGGCGGTGAAACCGATCAGCGGTCTGCGCGATCTCGCAGGACCGTCAGGCATTATTTGACCTCGGCCGGCAGGCGGCCATGGCGCAGCAGATGCGAGATGATGAAGAGCGTGCCCAGCGCGACGCTGCCGGCCTCGTCGGCGCGGATATCGGTCTGGGCGTGCTTGCCACGCTCGCCGCGTTCGAGGGCGGCATGGATATCATCCTTCAGGGTCTCGAAATCGGTCATATTGGCCCAGAGATGAGCGATGCGCGCGTGCAGCTTGGTGTCGGACCGCGTCATGCGGTGCCAGCTCTCCTCGATCCGGGCGAAATACTCGGCATCGTCCAGGCTGGTCCCGGTCAGGCCGGCCAGCCAGACGAGGGGGAGTTTGGAGCGATAGCCGATTTGCGGCTTGCCGGGCTCGGGCAGGGGCTCGCCGAGGGTCTGCAGGGCGAGCAGCAGCGGGTAGTCGATCCCGGAATGGACCGAATGCGTGATGCCGGCCCACAGGCGCGGATTGATCTCGATCAGTTCGGGTGCGTGATCGGCCGCGCCGGTCCAGCGAAAATCGGCCTGCAGCGTGCCGGTCCAGCCGGACGCCTCGACCAGGCGCTGCATGGCGGGCTCGAACGGGGTGGCGAGCACGGTCTCGCGCAGGGCGCCGGCACCATTATGCGGCGGGTATTGTTCCAGATTGCGATAGGCGGAGAGGGCGAAGACGCGCTTGCCGTCGGCCATCGCGGTGACGCAGTAATCCTCGCCGGGCACCAGCGCCTGCAACAATTGCGTGCCCTTGCGATGGGTCAGCTCGTGTTCCAGCGCCTTGGCCGTTTCCACCATCAGCACGCCGCGCCCGCCATTGCCCTGCGCCGGCTTGATGATTAGCGGCGGGCTGTTGCGGAAATCGCCTTCGCCCGGCTTGAGCGGGGCCTCGAACACGTCGGTGACCGGGGCCGGCACATCCCAGCTCTCAAGCGAGCGCGCCAGCCGGTCCTTGGGATCGACCTGGTCAATCGCCTCCGCCGGCGAGGCTGCGATGACGACACCGTCGGCAAAGCGGTCGCGGTGTTTGGCCAGCAGCGAGGCGTCCTCGAATACCGGCATGATCAGGACCGGGCCCTCACCGACGAATTCCCGGCTCAATTTGACCAGCGCCTCGACATAGGCCTCCGGCGCCTCGCCGGGATCGGGCACGCGCCGGTTGTCATCGCACAGCTTGGAAAAGCCCAGCACCGTCCACTCAACGCTGTCGACGCCGATCATCTTGCCGGCGACAGGCCGCAGCGACTGGCCCACGGTCAGCGCCATCAGCGAGCGGGCATAGGTGATGATGATGGTCGGTTTCGACATGCGGGCGCCCTTGTGTGTCCGGGTGAGGGGGGAAACTAGCATGGATTCGGCGGTTGAAACGAATGCCCTCCCTGTCGTCTCCGCAGCGCGCCGGTGCGCTCTGCGGCAATCTGCAAATGCCTCTCACCCGCATACATACTGCGCTTGGCGGCGGTGTTTAAGGCCGAAACTGCTTGACCCCAATGGCCAAGAAGATGTGAGAATGCTTCCCAATAAGAGGCGGTTCCCAGGGGACGCGACCTCAGGCAAAACCGGAGCACCGCTCCGAGGGGGAAGCGCGTTATGAAGCCGACCAATACCGGCGATCCCGACTATTTCCACAAGATTGTCGATTGTCAGTGGGCCTGTCCGGCCCATACCCCGGTCCCGGAATATATCCGGTTGATCGCGCAGGGCGAGTTCACCGAGGCCTATATGGTCAATCGGCGCTCGAATGTGTTTCCCGGCATTCTCGGCCGCGTCTGCGACCGGCCATGCGAGCCGGCCTGCCGCCGCGGACGTGTCGAGGAGGAGCCGGTCGCGATCTGCCGCCTCAAGCGCGTTGCCGCCGACCATCGCGACGAGGTCGCCCACCTGGTGCCGCAAAAGCCGGCGAAGACGAACGGCAAGAAGATCGCGCTGATCGGTGCGGGCCCAGCCTCGCTGACGGTGGCCAATGATCTCGCGCCGCTGGGTTATGAATGCACCATCTTTGAAGCCATGCACCGCCCCGGCGGGTTGATGATCTCCAACATCCCCTCCTTCCGCCTGCCCGAAGACGTGCTCGATGAGGAGATCGGCTATATCCTCAATATGGGCGTCGATCTGAAGCTCAATCACCGTATCGAGAGCATGCGCGCCATGCTGGCCGGTGGTTATGACGCCATCTTCATCGGTTCCGGCGCGCCCAAGGGCAAGGACCTCAATATCGAGGGCCGGCAGGAGGCCGACGCCAATATCCATATCGGCATTGACTGGCTGGAAAGCGTCGCCTTCGAGCATATCGAGACCATCGGCAAGAAGGTTCTGATCATCGGCGTCGGCAATACGGCGATGGATTGCTGCCGCTCCTCGCTGCGGCTCGGCGCGGATGATGTGAAGGTGATGGCGCGCAAGCCGCGCGAATTCTTCAAGGCCTCGCCCTGGGAGCTCGAAGACGCCGAGGACGAGAATGTCGAGATCCTCGTCAATCATTCGCCCAAGCGCTTCGTGACCGAGAACGGCAAGCTCGTCGGCATGGAATTCGAGCTGATGGAGTATGATCTCGACGCCCGCGGCAATATCACCGCGACGCGCACCACCGGCACCAAGATCATTCCCTGCGATGATGTCATCCTGGCGATCGGTCAGGAAAACGCCTTCCCCTGGATCGAGCGCGATATCGGGATCGAGTTCGACAAATGGGGCGTGCCCGTCGTCGACACCACCACCTATCAATCCACCGTCCCCGGCGTCTTCTTCGGCGGCGACAGCGCCTTTGGGCCGAAGAATATCATCTGGGCTGTCGAGCACGGCCACCAGGCGGCGATCTCGATCCATAAGCATTGCGAGAAGACAGATCTGGCGGCGCGCATGCCGCGCGGCGTCAATCTCAACTCGGCCAAGATGGGCGTCAATGAGTGGATGTATTCCAATGATTACGAGCGCGGCCATCGCGGTGTGATGCCATTGGTCGAGCTCAAGGCACGGCTCGGCAATCGCAAGACCGAAGTGGAGATGGGCTATACCGCCGAGCAGATCGTCACCGAGGTGCAGCGCTGTCTCAATTGCGATGTCCAAACCGTGTTCGATCCGCCCCTGTGCAAGGAGTGCGATGCCTGTCTCGATATCTGTCCGGTCGATTGCCTCTCCATCGTCGAGAATGGCGAGGAAGACGAGCTGCGCACCCGGCTGAAGGCGCCGGCGGACAATCTCGACCAGGCGCTGTTCGTCTCCGCCCCGCTGAAGGATACCGGCCGGGTGATGGTCAAGGACGAAGACCTCTGCCTGCATTGCGGGCTGTGCGCCGAGCGCTGCCCGACCGCCGCCTGGGACATGCAGGACGGTGATATTCTCATCCCTCACGTTGCCGAGGAAGCACGGAGCATCGCGGCCGAATGAAGGACCTCGTGGACACCATGGCGGATATCCGCATCAACGACTTTGTCATCAAGATCGGCAATGTGAACGGCACCGGCTCGGCCAGCGCCAATGGCCTCCTGATGAAGGCGATCTTCCGCATGGGCGTGCCCGTGGTCGGCAAGAACCTCTTCCCGTCCAACATCCAGGGCCTGCCGACCTGGTTCGAGATCCGCGTCACCAAGGACGGCTATATGGCCCGCTCCGGCGCCGCCGATCTCGTCGTCGCGATGAATGCCGAGACCTATAAGCGCGACCTCGCCGAAGTCTCGCCGGGCGGCTATCTCCTGTATGATTCCACTTGGCCGCGCCCGGAGCTTCATGCCCGCACCGACATCACCGCGATCGGCGTGCCGCTGGCGCGCCTGTGCAATGCCAAGTTCGACAATGCCCGCACCCGGGTGCTGATGAAGAATATGGCCTATGTCGGCGCCGTCGCCGGCCTGACCGGGATCGATGTCGATGTCATCAAGGGCTTGGTCGAGGAAATGTTCGGCTCGAAACCCAAGTTGATCGAACCCAATATGACCGCGATCAATCTCGGCCTCGATTATGTCCGCGAGCACTATCCCGAGCCGCTGCCGCTGCGCGTGCAGGCGATGGATGCGACCCGGGGCAATGTGCTGATCGACGGCAATACCGCTGCCGCGTTGGGCTGTGTCTATGCCGGCGCCACCTTCGGCGCCTGGTATCCGATCACGCCCTCGACCTCGCTGATGGACGGGTTCAAATCCTTCTGCGAGAAATTCCGCGTCGATGCCGATACCGGCGAGAAGAATTTCTGCATCATCCAGGCCGAGGACGAGCTCGCCTCGATCGGCATGGCGGTCGGTGCGGGCTGGAATGGCGCCCGCGCCTTCACCCCGACCTCCGGGCCGGGCATCTCGCTGATGAGCGAGTTCATCGGCTTTGCCTATTATTCCGAAGTGCCGGTGGTGTTGTTCAACGTCCAGCGCGCCGGGCCGTCAACCGGTCTGCCGACGCGCACCCAGCAATGCGATCTCACCTTGTGTGCCTATGCCAGCCATGGCGACACCAAGCATATCATGCTCTTCCCGGCCAATCCGGCCGAATGCTTCGAGATGGCGGTGCAGAGCTTCGACTTGGCCGAACGCTATCAGACGCCGGTCTTCTTCATGACCGATCTCGATATCGGCATGAATGACTGGATGATCCCCGAGCTCGACTGGGATGACAGCTATCAGCCCGACCGCGGCAAGATCCTCTCGGCTGAAGAGCTGGAAGCATTGCCGAAATACTATCGCTATGAAGACCGCGATGGCGACAATATCGCCTACCGCACCGTGCCCGGCGTGCATCCCAAGGGCGCCTATTTCACGCGCGGTTCCGGCCATAACTGGAAGGGCGGCTATACCGAGGACGCGGCCGAATACAAGGAAGTGCTCGACCGGCTCACGCGCAAATGGGAAGACTCCGCCGACGCCGTTCCCGGCCCGGTCATCATCGAGGCCAGCCAGCCGACCCGCCGCGCCATCATCTCGCTCGGCGGCTGTGACGGCGCCGTGCGCGAGGCGCTCGACCGGCTCGCCGAACAGGGCATCCACCTCAACTATATGCGCGTGCGCGGCTTCCCCTTCTCCGCCGAGGTCGAGGCCTTCATGGACAGTCATGACGAGATCTATGTCGTCGAGCAGAATCGCGACGCCCAGCTGCGCGGCCTGCTGATCAACGAGACCTCGGTCGACAAGACCAAGCTGATCCCGGTGCTCGATTATGCCGGCATGGCGGCCAATCCCGCTTTCATCATCGAGGGTGTCACCGCACACCTGACGGCCGAGGAGGCCTGACATGACCTCAATGTCCAAACCGCTGATCGACAAGCATTTGCCGCGCAACAAGCTCGGCCTGACGGTGCGCGATTATGAAGGCTCGATGTCGACCCTGTGCGCCGGTTGCGGCCATGACTCGGTCACCGCCGCCCTGGTCCAGGCCTTCTGGCAACTCGACCTGCCGCCGCACAGCGCCGCCAAGGTCTCCGGCATCGGCTGCTCATCGAAGACCACGGCCTATTTCATGGGCCAGTCCCACGGTATCAATTGCGTCCATGGCCGCATGCCCTCGGTCGCGACCGGCGCCAATGCCGTCAATGGCGACCTGCATTATATCGGCATTTCCGGCGATGGAGACAGTCTCTCGATCGGTTTCGGCCAGTTCGCCCACGCGATCCGCCGCAATCTCAACATGCTCTATGTGCTGGAAAACAATGGCGTCTATGGCCTCACCAAGGGCCAGTTCTCGGCTTCGGCCGATATCGGCACCAAGTCCAAGAAGGGCATCGCCAACGAGCAATCGCCGATCGACCCCTGCGTCCAGGCCCTCACGCTCGGCGCCGGCTTCGTCGCCCGCGCCTTTTCCGGCGACAAGAGCCAATTGGTGCCGCTGATCCAGGCCGCCCTGATGCACAAGGGCTTCGCCCTGATCGACGTCATCTCGCCCTGCGTCACCTTCAACGACCATGCCGGCTCCACAAAGAGCTATGCCCACACCTTCAAATACTACCACCCGCTGATCCACACCGATTTCGTCGCCCATGCCGAGGAAATCACCGGCGCCTACAATGAAGACGGCGCCATGACCGTCGCCATGCATGACGGCGGCACCCTGAAACTGCGCAAGACCGCCGACGATTACGACCCGCGCGACCGCGCCCAGGCCATCGAAACCCTGCTGCTCGGCGACAGAAGCGGCGAAATCCGCACCGGCCTGCTCTACGTCAATGAAGACATGGCCGACATGCACGCCGCCAACCATTTGCCGAAGACGCCGCTGAATGCGCTGCCGTATGAGGCGTTGACGCCGGGGCGGGCGGCGTTGGCGAAATTGCAGGGGCGGTGGAAGTAGGGGGGGTGTCAGTGTCGAGCGCGACGTCGATCTCGGTCCAGCTATTGGGTCTCGCGACCGTGATGGTAATGATCTACATCTTGGCGCTCAATTTTGTCATCGGAGAAGACCTGTCAATCGGGAAAATTGCGCTGCTGGCGCTTTTCGTGTTTGCCGACATATCGATTTCCTGGGCTCTGCTGTGGCTCACCAAAAGTTGGCGCAAAGTCCTGCCGTATTGTCTGTTGGTGGCGATGGTTCTCGCCGTGTCAGTGACCCTCGCGCTGGCCCTGGTTCTCGGGATGAATTTGGCATTCCTACATGTCACATTTTCGGTTCTTCCGGTTGTGGCGGCGGCGCAACTCATGATCCGGCTCGGAATGGCATGGATGGTGTGACGGCGCTCCGGACGCCTTCTTTCGTAACACATTTCCAAATCAGTCTTTGTCAGAGTGAAGAGGTAGTGTGTTGCGGGCGCAGAAAGTCTGCCTCCCGCCAACACCACCCCATAAACCTCTTGCCTGCGAGTGGGCCAGCCGGGCTCAACGGCGTCAAGGCCGCCTTCGGCGCCGCTTCGCGGGCATGCGCCTTGACGACGCTGAACCCCGGTGGCGAGATCCCGGCATGAGGTTTATGGCGGGGCCTGGCCCCGTGCCGGGGCCTTGGTGTTCGACAAAATCAAAATTTGTCATCCCTGACGGATGCCCGGGCGCGCCAGCGATCCGGGCGTAGATCAGGGACCCAGACGCCCGACGGATGGCCACGGTCGTGCCGCGGCGTCAATTATTGGCCACCGCAGCCTCACGGGTTTCACGTTGGCGGGTCTGGGTCCCTGATCTGCGCCCCGCATTCGCGGGGCATACGTCAGGGATGACAAGGATGTGGTTTTTGGGGAAAGGGGCGGGTGGTGGATCGCCCACCTATCCAGCATTTTCGCCCCAAATCAGCGTCATTCCAGCGCAGGCTGGAACCCAGATTCACGCACCGCCGCGGATCAAGATAGCGCAACCCCAT
>NZ_JBLXIK010000007.1:0-140105 GCF_048269565.1 Maricaulis sp.
CGGGACGTTTCGAATGTCTCACTTATCTATTGCGCTAAACGGCATTCGCCGCGTCCCGCACACCTCCCAATCCGGGGAGGCAACACCATCCCTCCAGCGGCACGCCGCGTGGAGATTTTGGTATTGCTAGCGCCCCAATTCCTCGGCCAGGAGGTCGAAGACCAGGCGGATACGGCGGCTGGTGTGAAGCTCGCGGTGGGTGACGAGCCAGACGGGGACCTCGATCACCGGCAGGCCGGGCAGGACACGCTCGAGGCCCGGATTGAGGGCGGCGAATTCCTCGGTCAGGACGCCGATACCCAGTCCGTTGCGGATCAGTTCGGCCATCACCGGACCGCTGGCGGTGTGGAGCTTGAAATTCCGCTCCGTGAGGGGCAGGCCGATCGCCTGCAGGGCGGCGAGGAAGCGCTCATCGCGGTCAAAGCCGATAAACTCATGGCGGGCGAGGTCGGCGGCGGTTTTCGGGCGGCCATGGCGGTCGAGGAAGTCCTGGCTGGCATAGAGACAGGCGCGGGTCTGGCACAGCAGCTTGCCGATCAGCTCGCCCTGTTCCGGGCGGGCATGGCGGATCGAGATATCGGCCTCGCGCCGGGTCAGGTCGCGGACATCATTGGAGGCGATGATGTCGAGCTCGATCTCCGGCGCCAGCTGCCGCAGCTTGACCAGGACCGGTGGCAGGACATGCATCGCCATGGAATCGGTGGCGGTGAGGGTGACGCGGCCGGCGATCTGCGAGGACTGGCCGGAGGCCGCCAGCGACAGGCGCGTCGCGGCCTCGGCCATGGCGCGGACCGGTTCCAGCAGCGCCATGCCGGTTTCGGTCAGGACCATGCCGCGACGGCCGCGCTCGAACAGGGTGATGCCGAGTTCGGCCTCGAGCGCCGAGATCTGGCGGCTCAGGGTTGGCTGGGTCTGGCCGAGCGCGCGGGCGGCGGCCGAAAACGAACCCTCCTCGACGGTGGCGAGAAAGGCGCGGATATGGTTCCAGTCAAAGGCAATGGCCGGCCAGTTCATCGATTTGTGTATATCAGCTGTCGAATATTCGGCAATGTCCCATTGGTTTGCGCATGGGTAGACAGGGGCAACCGGAAATCATGCCGCCACTAACGGGCGGCCTGTCGAGGATGTGAAAACGATGAGTCAGGATACAGACCAGCAGCGCAAGGATCGCCTGTTCTGGGACCGCACGGCGGAGAAATACGCGAGCGACCCGATCGCCGACGAGGCCGCCTATCAGCGCAAGCTGGAGATCACGCGGCGCTATTTCACGCCCGAAAGCGAGGTGCTGGAATTCGGCTGCGGCACCGGATCGACCGCGATCCTGCATGCCCCCTTTGTGAGGCATATCCAGGCCACGGACCTGTCGGGCGAGATGTTGAGGATTGGCCGCGAACGCGCCGCCGAGGCCAAGGTGGAGAACATCACGTTCGAACAGGCCGGTTTCGACGATATCGAGGCCGCTCCGGAAAGCTATGACGCCGTGCTCGGCCTGAGCATTTTGCACCTGCTCGAGGACCGCGATGCGGCGATTGCGCGGGTGCATGAACTGGTCAGGCCGGGCGGGGTGTTTGTCTCCAGCACCGCCTGCCTGGGCGACAAGATGTGGTTCTTTTCACTGATCGCGCCGATCGGGCGCCTCTTCGGCCTGCTTCCCACGGTGCGTGTCTTCACCGCGAAGCAATTGGCGCGCAGCCTGCGCCAGGCCGGTTTCGAGATCGAGGAGGAATGGCGACCGGAAAAGAGCATTGCCGTCTTCATCGTCGCCCGCAAACCCGCGGCCTGACCGGTGTCTGTTGGCCAGGCCCGGGCCGGGCACCGGGGCGAAAGCGCATGGCCCTCGCCCCGGCAAGACCGGTTATCAGCCCTTGGGCACGTCGGTCAGGCGCAGATAGGAGCGCACTTCTTTCCAGCCCTGCGGGAAGAGGTCCTTGGCGGCCTCATTGGAGATCGAGGGCGGAATGATGACCTGATCGCCCGGGGTCCAGTCGGCCGGGGTGGCGATCTTGTACTTGTCGCCGGTCTGCAGCGCGTCGATGACCCGCAGGATCTCGTCGAAATTGCGTCCGACGCTCATTGGATAAGTCATCATCAGGCGGATTTTCTTGGCCGGGTCGATGATGAAGACCGAGCGCACGGCAGCCGTGGTGCTCTCGCCGGGATGGATCATGTCATAGGCCTGGGCGACCTTGTGATCGGCATCGGCGACGATCGGGAATTGCAGGTCGGTGTTCTGGGTGTCGTTGACGTCGTCAATCCATTTGACGTGTTCGGCGACGGTATCGGTCGACAGGCCGAGCGGCTTGGTGTTGCGCTTGGCGAACTCGGCGGACAGCTGCGAGGTGCGGCCCATTTCCGTGGTGCAGACCGGGGTGAAATCGGCCGGGTGGCTGAAGAAGAAGACCCAGCTGTCGCCGGCCCATTCGTGCAGGCTGATATCGCCCTTGGTGGTGGCAATGGTGAAGTCGGGGGCGGTATCGCCAATCCTGAGTGACATGTCAGTCTCCTGTCTGGCGCCAGAGGCCTGGCGGCGGGTGAATTTGATGTGGCCGCGGCGGGTGCCTCGACCGATACACCACAAATAGGCCTCGCAACCGGGCATTTCAAATTGATCCTCGCGATGAAACCCATCAACCCTTTCAATGACAGGCCGGCATCCCTTCTGGTGATGTCAGTCGAGACTGGCTTGCAGGACGGATTCTGCTGCATTTTGACGCGCGCCGGCCTGGCCGGTCTGCGCCTGCCGCCGTGATGCGCCGCATCGCCCGGTGCAACCGCGCCCCGAACGTCCTATATGGACACCCCAACCCTGCCGCATTCCCAAATGACCCGGAGGCCCGCCTTGGCCGAGACCACGCAAACCGCCGAACATCGCGCCGATACCGATCGCGGTTCCGCCTTCGCCTCCGAGCTCGAGCGCGACGCGGCGCACCGGGAAAAGGCCCGCAGTGCCAAGCCGCTGCGCCGGCTCCTGCCCTATGTGCTCGCCTATCCCGGCCTGCTCGCCGCCTTCACCCTGTTTCTCGTCCTCGCCTCCAGCCTGACCCTGATCCTGCCCGGCGCCTTTCGCATGGTGGTCGATTGCGGTTTTGGTGGTGCCTCGGATTCGGCCCTGTGCGGTGCCGTCTCGATCGGTGAGGGCCTGTCGGCCTATTTCCTCGCCGGCATCGCGGTTGCGGCCCTGCTGGGTCTGGCCAGTGCGATGCGTTTCTACTTCATCAGCCGGCTGGGTGAGCGCGTCGTTGCCGATCTGCGCCGAGATGTGTTCGACCACCTGCTGTCGCTCAGCCCGACCTTCTATGCCAGCACTCGCACCGGCGAGGTGCTCTCGCGCCTGACCACCGACACGACCCTGATCCAGACCGTGGTCGGCTCCTCGGTCTCCGTCGCGCTGCGCACCGTGGCGACTACGACCGGGGCGCTGATCCTGATGGTTGTCGTCAACTGGCAGCTGGCCCTGATGGTGCTCGCCCTCGGCCCGGTCATCCTCGGGCCGATCATGCTGTTCGGCCGCCGGGTGCAGCGCCTGTCGCGCTCCAGCCAGGACAATCTCGCCGACGCCTCGGCCCGCGCCAGCGAGAGCCTGCAGGCGATCGAGACCGTCCAGGCCTTCACCCGCGAGCCGGAGGAACGCTCCCGCTTTGCCGACGCCGTCGAGACCACCTTCAAGGTCTCGCTTGCCCGCATCGAGGTCCGTGCCTGGATGACGGCGATCATCTTCACGGTGATCCTGTCGGGGCTGATCGCGGTGTTGTGGTTCGGCGCCATCCAGGTCCAGGCGGGCAGCATCACGCCCGGCGCGATGACGCAATTCGTCATGTATGCCTTCGTCGCGGTGTCCGGGGTTGGCATGCTGACCGAGACCTATACCGAGGTGATGCGCGCCGCCGGGGCCACCGAGCGCCTGATGGAACTGCTCGCCGCCAAGCCCGATATCGATGTCCCGGACGCGCCGGAGCATTTCGCGCTGCCGGTGCGCGGCGAGATCGGTTTCGAGGACGTCTCCTTCGCCTATCCCACGCGTCCCGACGCGCTGGCGCTGGAGGGGATCAGCCTGAAGGTCGAGCCGGGCCAGACCGTGGCCCTGGTCGGCCCGTCCGGTGCCGGCAAGAGCACCATGTTCCAGCTTTTGCTGCGGCTCTATGATCCCGCCTCGGGCCGGCTGACCATTGATGGCGTCGATATCAGCCATCTTGATCCGACCGAGCTGCGCAATGCGATGTCGATCGTGCAGCAGAATGCGCCGCTGTTTGGCGGCACCGTCGCCGACAATATCCGCTTCGGTCGCTCCGATGCCTCGCTGGACGATGTGATCGAGGCCGCCAGGGCCGCCAATGCCGATGAATTCATCACCGCCCTGCCGGATGGCTATCAGACCCAGCTCGGCGAGAATGCCCGCACCCTGTCGGGCGGTCAGCGCCAGCGGCTGGCGATTGCCCGGGCAATCCTGCGCGATGCGCCAATCCTGCTGCTCGACGAAGCTACCAGCGCGCTCGACTCCGAGAGCGAGGCGGTGATCCAGACGGCGTTCGAGACCCTGTCGCGCAACCGCACCACGCTGGTTATCGCCCACAGGCTGGCGACGGTGCGCAAGGCCGATTTCATCGTCGTGCTCGAGGGCGGGCGCATTGTCGACCAGGGCACGCACACCGAATTGCTCGCCCGCGGCGGGCTGTATGCACGCTATATCGAGCTGCAGTTCACCGCCCCGGACGAGGATGAGGTCAGCGCTTCCGCCTAGAACAGACCGACGACATGGCCGCTATCGTCGAGCCCGATGCTCTCCGCTGAGGGCACACGCGGCAGCCCGGGCATGGTCATGATCTGACCGCAGATCGCGACAATGAAACCGGCGCCCGCCGCGAGGCGGACTTCGCGGAGTTCCAGCGTGTGGCCATCGGGCGCACCGCGTCGCGTCGGGTCGGTGGTGAAGCTGTACTGGGTCTTGGCCATGCAGACCGGCAAATGCCCGAACCCGGCCGCTTCCCAGGCGCTGAGCTGGTCGCGCACGGTCTTGTCGACCGTGACCCCGTCAGCGCGGTAGATGTCGCGGGCAATCGTCTCGATTTTATCGAGCAAGGGCAGCGCGTCGCGGTAGAGCGGTTTGAAGCTGGCGCTGCCATCGGCGATCAGCTTGACGACCTTGGCCGCGAGCTCTTCGGCACCGGCCCCGCCCTCGGCCCAGTGGCGGCAGACAATGGCCTTGCGGCCGAGCCGGGCGACATAGGCCTTGACCGCATCGGTTTCGGCTTCGGTGTCGGCGGTGAAGTGATTGATCGCAACCACCGTCGGCACGCCGAACTTGGCGAGGTTTTCCAGGTGCCGGCCCAGATTGGCGCAGCCCTCCTGGACCGCTGCGACATTCTCCGCGCCGAGATCCTCTTTTGCGACGCCGCCATTCATCTTCAGCGCCCGGATTGTCGCCACGAGCACGACAGCTTTCGGCATCAGACCGGCCTTGCGGCATTTGATGTCGAAGAATTTCTCGGCCCCGAGATCGGCCCCGAAACCGGCCTCGGTGACGACATAATCGGCCAGTTTCAGCGCCGACTTCGTTGCGATGACGGAGTTGCAGCCATGGGCGATATTGGCGAAAGGGCCGCCATGGATGAAGGCCGGATTGTTCTCCAGCGTCTGCACCAGATTGGGCTGCATCGCGGTCTTCAAGAGCACGGTCATGGCGCCATCGGCCTTGATGTCGCGGCAGGTGATGGCGCTCTTGTCGCGGCGATAGGCGACGATGATATCGCCAAGCCGGCGTTGCAGGTCGTCCAGGTCGGTCGCCAGGCACAGGATCGCCATCACTTCGGAGGCGACGGTGATGTCGAAACCGCTTTCGCCGGGAAAGCCGTTGCTGACACCGCCGAGCGAGGTGGTGATCTGGCGCAGGGCGCGATCATTCATGTCGACCACGCGGCGCCAGACGATGCGGCGCTGGTCGATCTCCAGCGCATTGCCCCAATAGATGTGATTGTCGATCATCGCCGAGAGCAGATTGTGCGCCGAGGTGATGGCGTGGAAATCGCCGGTGAAATGGAGATTGATATCCTCCATCGGCACCACTTGCGCATGACCGCCGCCCGCCGCGCCGCCCTTCATCCCGAAACAGGGGCCGAGCGAGGGTTCGCGGATGCAGATCGCGGCCTTCTTGCCAATCCGGTTGAGGGCATCGCCGAGCCCGACCGTGGTCGTGGTCTTGCCTTCACCGGCCGGGGTCGGATTGATCGCCGTCACCAGGATGAGATGACCATCGGGCCTGTCTTCTAGGCTTTTCAGGAAGGGCGCGGTCAGCTTGGCCTTGTCATCGCCGAACCGGGCAATGGCATTGGCGGGAATGTCGAGTTTCGCCGCGACATCGTCGATCGGCAAAAGCGTGGCGGCACGGGCAATCTCGATGTCGGTTTTCATGCAGGATCCGATCGGGTTGAAATCAGGACAGGGTCTTCAGCCGCTCGATGGCGGCAAGGATAACGGCGGGCAGCGGTGTATCGGGGGCCTCGGACAGCGCGATCAGCCGCTCCCGCATGCGCGGATCCCAGAACTTTCGCAGATGGGTGGCGATGCCTTCAATCCGTTCTGCCTCGGTATAGGGGGCATGGAAATCGGCGATCTGGCTGGCCATCCGGACCAGGGTTTGATCATTCATGGCCCAGGCTCCGGCGCGAAGGAAACAATGATGCCTTGCGGCCCCGCCGCGGCGATCGGAAGGCCCAGCTGACGCGCCAGATCAAGGGCGCGGCCGGTCGGGGCCGACTGGGTGGCGAGCAGGGCGGCGCGCATCCGGGCTGCCTTGAAGACAAGCTCGAAACTGCAGCGGCTGCTCATGACGACAAAGCCGGCATCATCGCGCTCGCCCCGTCGCAGCCGCGCTCCGGCCAGCTTGTCGAGGGCGTTGTGGCGGCCGACATCCTCGCGCACCAGCTCGATACGGCCGTCGCTGTCGCACCAGGCGGCGGCGTGGACGCTACGGGTTTCGCGATTGAGGGTCTGATGCTGCGGCAGGGCTTTGAGCGCGGCCCGGGCCGCGGCCGGCGTGATGGCGAGGCCGGGGGCGAGGTCGGCGGGCGCATTTTGCAGTTCGGCCAGGCTTTCGATGCCGCACAGACCACAGCCGGTGCGGCCGTCGAGCGAGCGCCGGCGCACCCGGTCGGAGCGCAGCAGCTCGGGCGCAAGACGGATATCGGCGGTGATGCCCTCGGGCCAGTGGCGGACATCGACCCTGTCGATATCGCCGCCACCGGCGATGGCGCCCTCGGTCAGGGCGAGGCCGATGGCGAGATCCTCGACATCGGCCGGCGTCGCCATCATCACCGTCCAGGCTGTGCCATTGAAACCGATCTCGACCGGCACTTCCTCGGCAATGCCCCAGTGCTGCGGGGCTTCGCCGGGCGGGTAGGCGGCTGTGCGCCGGCTGACGGGGACGGAGACCTTCACCACGCGGCGATCCTATTCCGCAGCCGGCTGGATACGCACCGCCCGGTCGGCCCGGCGGGCGCGTTCGGCCTGCCAGTCGGATGGCATGTTGGACGGCGAGACCTGCACCGCCGTCACCTTGTATTCCGGACAGCTGGTGGCCCAGTCCGAGAGCTCGGTGGTGACGACATTGGCACCGGTCTCGGGGTGATGGAAGGTCGTGTAGACGATGCCGGGCGGGACGCGATCGGTGATGGTGGCGCGCACTGTGATGGCGCCCTTGCGGCTCGACAGCGAAACCATGTCGCCATCGGAAACGCCGCGCATTTCCGCGTCGGCAGGGTGGATTTCCAGCAGGTCCTCGTCATGCCAGCGGGAATTGGCGGTGCGCCGTGTCTGGGCGCCGACATTGTACTGGGTGAGGATGCGGCCCGTCGTCAGCAGCAGCGGGAAATGCCGGTTGGAGCGTTCCTCGGTCGGTATGTATTGCGTCATCATGAAGCGGCCCTTGCCGCGTACGAAACCGCCGACATGCATCACCGGCGTGCCGTCCGGCGCCGCCTCATTGCAGGGCCATTGCAGCGAGGGGCCATTGTCGAGGCGCTCGAAACTGACACCGGCGAAGGTGGGTGTCAGGGCCGCGATCTCGTCCATGATTGCGGCGGCATTGTCGTAATGCATGTCAAAGCCCATCGCGGTGGAAAGCCGGCACACCGTCTCCCATTCCGACAGGCCCTGTTTTTCCGGCATGGCCGGGCGGACGCGATTGATGCGGCGCTCGGCATTGATGAAGGTGCCGTCCTTTTCGAGGAAGGAGGTGCCGGGCAGGAAGACATGGGCGAAGGCTGCCGTCTCGTTGACGAAGAGGTCCTGCACGATGACGCAATCCATCGCCCTGAGCGCGGCGAGCACATGATGGCTGTCCGGATCGGACTGGGCGATATCCTCGCCCTGGACATAGAGGCCGCGGAATGTGCCATCGAGGGCGGCGGAGAACATGTTGGGTATGCGCAGGCCTGGTTCGGCCAGCAATTCGCGGCCCCAGGCCTGTTCAAACGCGCCTCGGACGACATCGTCGGCGACATGGCGATAGCCGGGGAATTCATGCGGGAAGGAGCCCATATCGCATGAGCCCTGGACATTGTTCTGGCCGCGCAGCGGATTGATGCCGACACCGTTCTTGCCGAGATTGCCGGTCGCCATCGCCAGATTGGCCATGCCCATCACCATGGACGAGCCTTGCGAATGCTCGGTGACGCCAAGCCCGTAATAGATCGCGCTATTGCCGCCGGTGGCGTAGAGCCGGGCTGCTTCGCGCAGTGCCTGGGCCGGCACGCCGCTGACCGCCTCGACCGCTTCGGGTGAATTGCTCGCATCGCGGATGAAATCGGCCCAGCGCCTGAAGCTGTCATCCTCGCAGCGTTCGGCGACGAAAGCCTCATCGAGGAGGCCCTCGGTGACGATGACATGGGCGAGGGCGTTGATGACGGCGACATTGGTGCCGGGGCGCAGCTGGAGATGATGCGCGGCAGCGACATGCGGCGAGCGCACCAGGTCGATGCGGCGCGGATCGATCACGATCAGTTTCGCGCCGGCGCGCAGACGCTGCTTCATCCGCGCGGCAAACACCGGATGCGCATCGGTCGGATTGGCGCCGATCACCAGGATGACATCGGCCTGCTCGACCGACTTGAAATCCTGGGTGCCGGCCGAGGTCCCGAGCGTGACGCTGAGCCCGTAGCCGGTCGGAGAGTGACAGACCCGCGCACAGGTATCGACATTGTTGTTGCCGAAGGCGGCGCGGACCATTTTCTGGACGACATAGACTTCTTCATTGGTGCAGCGCGAGGAGGTGATGCCGCCAATGGCGCCGCTGCCATGGTCTTTCTGGATCTGCTTCAGGCGGGCGGCGGCGAACTCGATCGCCTCGTCCCAGCTGCATTCGCGCCAGGGGTCGGTGATCGCGTCGCGCACCATCGGCGAGAGCCGGCGTTCACTATGGGTGGCATAGCCCCAGGCGAAGCGGCCCTTGACGCAGGAATGGCCCTCATTGGCGCCGCCATCGCTGTCGGGTGTCATGCGCACGACCTCATCGCCTTGCAGCTCGGCGATGAAGGAACAGCCGACGCCGCAATAGGCGCAGGTGGTTTTCACTTCGCGCCGCGGCTGGCCGTGCTCAACGACGGTCTTCTCCATCAGTGTCGCGGTCGGGCAGGCCTGGACACAGGCACCGCATGAGACGCATTCGCTGTCGAAGAAGCGCTCGCCGAGACTGGCGGTGACCTTGGAGTTGAAGCCGCGGCCCTCGATCGTCAGGGCCAGCGTGCCCTGGACTTCATCGCACGCCCTGACACAGCGCGAACAGACAATGCATTTCGAACCGTCAAACTGGAAATAGGGATTGGAGGCGTCGACGCCTTCCTTGAGATGGTTCTCGCCATCGAAGCCGTAGCGCACTTCGCGCAGACCAACCTCGCCGGCCGTGTCCTGCAGCTCGCAATCGCCATTGGCCGAACAGGTCAGGCAATCGAGCGGATGGTCGGAGATATAGAGTTCCATCATGCCGCGGCGCAGGGCTTCCAGACGCGGCGACTGGGTGGTGACTTTCAGGCCCTCGGCGACCGGCGTGGTGCACGAAGCCGGTGTGCCCTTGCGGCCCTCGATCTCCACCAGACACATGCGGCAGGAGCCGAAGGGCTCAAGGCTGTCGGTGGCGCAAAGCTTGGGGATGCGCGCCTCGGTCAGCGCGGCGGCGCGCATGATCGAGGTGCCGGCGGGAACCTGCACACGCCGGCCGTCGATCTCGAGCCTGACGTCTGGCTCGCCGGTCCGGGCCGGGGTTCCGAAATCTGATGCTTTGCGGCTACCCATGGCGCTATCCTACCACCGTTTCATCGGCCTGTAGCGGTTCGCCCTCGAAGTCCTCGCGGAAATAGCGCAGGGCGCTCAGCACCGGCATCGGCGTCAGCCCGCCCATGGCGCACAGCGAGCCATCGGTCAGCAGGGTGCAGAGCTCCTCGACCAGGGCGAGATTGGCCTCGACATTCTCGCCGCGCCGCACCTTGGCCAGGGTTTCGGCGCCGCGAACCGAGCCGATGCGGCAGGGCGTGCACTTGCCGCAGCTTTCCTCGGCGCAGAACTCCATCGCGAACTCGGCCTGGCGTGCCATGTCGACCGTATCGTCAAACACGACAATGCCGCCATGACCGAGCATGGCGCCGGCGGCAGCGAAGGCTTCATAATCCAGTGGCAGATCGAGCATCGAGGCCGGCAGATAGGCCCCGAGCGGTCCGCCGACTTGCACTGCGCGCACGGGCCGATCCGACAGCGTGCCGCCGCCATGTGTCTCGATCAGTTCGCGCAGGGAGAGCCCGAACGGCGCCTCGAACAGGCCGCCATGTTTGATATTGCCGGCGAGCTGAAACGCCTGGGTGCCGCGCGAACGCTCGCGTCCCAGCGCCTGATAGGCCTTCGCGCCACGGGCGAGGATCTCGGGCACGCTGGCCAGGGTGAGGACATTGTTGACGATGGTCGGCTGGCCGAACAGGCCGGAGATCGCCGGGATGGGCGGTTTGACCCGCACCTGGCCGCGCTTGCCCTCCAGGCTTTCGAGCATCGCGCTCTCTTCGCCGCAGACATAGGAGCCGGCACCGCGGCGCAAGGTCAGGTGGAAGCTTCTGCCGGAGTCGAGAATATCATCGCCGAGCCAGCCGCGCGCCTGCCAGGCGGCGATGGCGGCACGCATTGTCGCGATGGCGTCGGGATATTCCGAGCGCAGATAGATGAAGCCCTGCGTCGCGCCGACCGCGAGGCCGGCGATGATCATGCCTTCGATCAACAGGCCGGGATCGCCTTCCATCAGCATGCGGTCAGCAAAGGTGCCGCTATCGCCCTCGTCGGCATTGCAGCAGATGTATTTCTGGTCCGCGACAGCCCCGGCGGCGGTCTTCCACTTGATGCCGGCCGGGAAGCCGGCGCCGCCACGGCCGCGCAGGCCTGAGGCGGTGACGGTTTCGATGATGCCGGCGGGGGTCTGGTCCAGCGCCGCGCGCAGACCGGCGAGGCCGCCCTCGCGCTCGAAGGCATCCAAATCGAGCGGGTCGATCACACCGCAGCGGCGATAGAGCAGCCGTGTCTGGGCCTGCATCCAGTCCAGCGCCTCGATCGCGCCGAGGGCCAGCGGGTGGGTGTCGGCGAAATCCTGCCCGAACAGGCGCTCGACATCGGCTGCATCGACGGGCCCAAAGCCATGGCGGACGCCATCGCGCTCGATCTCCAGCAGCGGTTCAAGCCACAGCATGCCGCGCGATCCGGTACGAACCAGTGTCAGGTCCCGGCCATGCTGGCGGGCCGCGGCCTGCAGGCGTTCGGCGACCTGATCGGCACCCACCGATCGGGCCGCAGCATCGCGGGGCAGGAAGAGGGTGAGCGGCTCAGTCATCGCGGTGGACCCCGGCGCAGACAGTAGCGATCCGCCCGGCTGTTGCGCGACCGATCAGTTGGTCGCCGGCCAGCGCGGCAGGACCAAGGGCGCAATTGCCGAGGCAATAGACGGCATCATGAGCGATGCCGGCCGCGTCCAGCTCGGCGGCGAGCCGGTCGGCGCCGAGTGACTGACAGGCCTCTGCCCGGCACAGACGGACCCGGTGCGGATCGCGCGGCGCGGTGGAGAAATCGGCATAGAAGCTGCGCACCCCCTGGATCTCGGCGCGGGAGAGATTGAGGCTTGTCGCGACAATCCGGGCGGCGGCGTCGCTGATGCAGTGCTGTGCAGTCTGGATGTCGTGCAGGATCTCGATCAAGGCATCGGCGCGGTGATCATGCGCGGCGCAGATCCGTTCCACTGTTTCGCGATCACTCGTTCCGCTATCGGTTTGCGACAAGCCAGTCTCCACAATTGGGCCCCGACCATGGCCGGAGCGGTCGGGTGGTTTTGCGAATACTCGGTCTCCCGGCCTGCACGGCCGGCGGGCGTCCGGTCAATCCGGGAACGGACCTTGCCGGGACCATACTGACTCGGCGGCGCCCGGTACAGACCGGCCGTGAGGTTGTGCCGGTGTGCTTCATCTGCTTTCTGTTGCAGAGGGACATTCGGTTCGTCCGGGCAACTGAATGATGCAGGGTAACTGTGCTGAAACGTTTGAGCAATTCCGCTTCCGCGGCCGCTCGGCCCGGGTTTGATGCCGGGGAATCGGGCTCGCATTCCGCCGATTTTGCGCCGGTCATCCGACGGGATTCTTTGACGACGCAAGAGAAACCGTTGAAAGTAGAGATGGTGCTATTGCGTTCGGTCGAGGGTGGCCCTTTCGGGGCGCAATATCATGATGGCAGCTGGCGGTGACAGCCGCGGTGGCCGGTGTCGATACGCGTGAGACCGTTTGATTTCGCCCGGGTTTTAAAACAGCGTGGAACCGGGCCGGTACAGACCACAGCAGGCAGGAAGCCCTAGGGGGGCCATTTGGTACAGGACATCAATTTCACCGCAGGTTCGAGCAAGGTGAACTGGCCCTCGATCATCCGGAACTTCCGGATGTCGAAGCGTCTGAAACAGGCCGCACTCGCTGCCGATCTCGGCGTGACGCAAGCCATGATTTCGCGCTGGGAGAATGGCGAGTCCGATCCGCCGGACCGCGTGAAGCGGCGCATGGCAGAGCTGGTGCAGGATGCTTTCGTGGTTGCACCCGCACCGACCTGGATCGACCTGGTTACGCTCAATCCCGGAATTGAATTTGTCACCGACTCATCGGGCGTGCTGAAGGCGATTTCCGCCGGTGCGCTGGATGCATTCGGTCTCGCCCGGGAAGCCGTGGAAGGCCGGCCGATCGAGCGCTTCCTCGGCGGTGATTTTGCCCGGACCATGGAGGCCTTGCGCAGCAAGGGGATGTTCCGGAGCGATCTGGTCTTTGCCCAGAGCCTCGGCAGCGTCGAGATCAAGAGCGATGCCACCCCCCGGATGGTGCTGTGTGACTTCATCCACTGGCCCCGGCTCTCCGAGGTGCGCGCCGTGTTCTGCGTCCATTCCGGCGCGGTGGTTGACCAGCAGAAATATGACAGCCGCCTCGAGGATCGTGGCCAGAAGATCGTCACCCGCAAGACCTTCTGATCTGACCGCCGCGACCGGACAGAAAAAAAGGGCGGCCCAGCGAGGCCGCCCTTTCTCGTTCATGCCGCGCAGCGAGCCCTATTCGGGACGCTGTGCATCGCGCAGGCCGCGGAACTCATTGCCCTCATACCAGTTTGGCCAGGCCTCCGAATTCGCCAGGCGGGCACCGACATTATAGAGCAGTGTCACGCTCTCGGTCATGCCGTCCATATTCCAGTCGGCGGAATACTCGTCTGACGGGGCGTGGTAGCGGTTCTCATTATAGTCCTGCCCCGCAGCCTCGCCAGCCTCGGTGCCGCCCTCGCGCAGGTCACTGCCGGCATCGGCATAGAGCATTGGCACGCCGTGCTTGGCGATCGAGATATGGTCGGAGCGGTAGAAATACCCGGCTTCCGGGTGAGGGTCGGGTGCGAGATAGCGATCCTGCAGCGCTGCTTCCTCGGCCAGAACATCTTCGAGTTCCGACGCACCGAAGCCGACCACAACAACGTCGCGCGAGCGCGGATTGGGCATGATGGCGTCGATATTGATGCCGCCGACCGTCTGGGCGAAGGGCGCGATCGGGTTCTCGCCATAATAGGCCGAGCCGAGCAGGCCGGATTCTTCGGCCGTCACGGCGATGATCATCACCGAGCGCTCTGGCGGGTTGGCGACAAAGGCCTCGCCGATTTCAAGAATGGCGGCCGTGCCGGAGGCATTGTCGACCGCGCCATTATAGATTCCGTCTTCGCCGTCCGGCACATCGCGGGTGCCCAGATGGTCCCAATGGCCGGTATAGAGCACGTATTCGTCAGGCCGCTCGCTGCCGCGCACCACGCCAACGACATTGCGGGAATCCATGGTGCTGGTTGAGGTGTGCAGCATGCCAGCCGAGCTCAGGCCGGTCATCGGCACGGCCACAAATCCGGGCTCGGCGGCACGGGCCGTCAGATCGTTGAAGTCGAGCTCCGCCAGTTCGAACAAATGCCGGGCGACGCCTTCGGTGACCCAGCTTTCGACATTGGCGAACGTGCCTTCGCCCGGCGCGCGGGCGAGATCGAGCTGCGAGCCGGACCAGGAGCCGGAGACCACGTTCCAGCCATAGGAGGCCGGCGCGGTTTGGTGGATCAGGATGACCGCGGCAGCACCCTGACGGGCAGCCTCCTCGTATTTGTAGGTCCAGCGGCCGTAATAGGTCATGGCAGCGCCATTGAAGAGGCCGCTGTCGGGATTGGCATAGCCGGGGTCGTTGACAAGCATGACGACTGTCTTGCCGGTGACATCGACGCCGGCATAGTCGTTCCAGCCATATTCCGGCGCGACGACGCCATAACCGACGAAGACCAGATCGCTGGCATCAACCGAGACTTCCGGCTGGCTGAGCTTGGTCCAGTAGACGATGTCGTCGCCCATGCCCAAGTCGAGCGGCTCGCCATTGAAGAAGACGTCGTAATCCGAACGCGAGGTATCCAGCGTGATTTCCAGCAACGAGACCGGCTGGAAATAGCTGCCCTCAAAGCCGGGCTCGAGCCCGATGCGCGCCATTTCATCGGCGATCCACTGGCTGGCAGCGATACCGCCGGGTGTGGCCGGGGCTCGGCCTTCAAAACTGTCATCGGCGAGGGTTGCGATGCGGTAGCGCAGATCGGCTTCGTTGATATCGCCTGTGGTGGCGGCCACCACAGGTTCGACAGCGGCCACAGTCGATTCCGTTGCAGCGCTCGTCGCTTCCCCGGCCGGCTGATCGCAGCCCGCGAGGGCCAGACCGCTCAATGTTGCGGCAAGAACCAGATTTCTCATCCCGATTTCCCCTTATTCGGTTGGGCTTCGATGCAAATGTGTGGCACATCCTGCACCGGAGCAAGCCCGACGCAAGCTGTAGCTTGCAGAGGTTTGAGGGAATTGGGGTTTGACCAAACATGAATGACGGTTCAGGTTTGGTCCAAGCAAGACTGCCGGCGTCAATGAATGACCGGCCCATGTCAGGGGAGAGACAATGACGGATCGTCCAACCGAGTCGAAGACGGCTCAATTGCCGAGCGCGAGCTACAGCAAATTGGTGATGCTGCTCTTGTTTCTCGTCTACGCCTTCAATTTTCTCGATCGACAGATCATCTCGATTCTCGCCATTCCCATCAAGGAAGAGCTCGGTCTGAGCGACGAACAGCTCGGCCTGCTGGGCGGCATCGCCTTCGCGCTGCTTTATTCCACCTTGGGCGTTCCGATCGCCTGGTTCGCCGACCGCTTCAACCGGACCTGGATCATGACCGGTTCGCTTCTGATCTGGAGCGGCTTTACGGCGCTGAGCGGGCTCGCAACCAATTTCATGCAGCTTTTCCTGGCCCGTGTCGGTGTCGGTATCGGTGAGGCCGGCGGTGTGGCCCCGGCCTATACGATCATTGCCGACTATCATCCGCCGGAGAAACGCGCGCGGGCTTTGGCGATTTACTCGCTCGGCATTCCGGTCGGCAGTGCCTTCGGTGTTATCGCCGGCTCGCAGATCGCGGGCGGTGGAATTTCCGATTCGCTCGACTGGCGTTCAGCCTTCATCATTGTCGGACTCGCCGGAGTGTTCCTGGCGCCTCTCTTCAAGCTCCTCGTGCGTGAACCGCGGCGCGGCCAGTTCGATGGCGTGCAGGCGACCCGCCCGACGGCGTTCGAGACCGAGGCTGCCTATCCGCCAGCCAAGGCCCGCATCCTGTCGATCGCCGGTGCTGTGCTGTTCGCGCTTCCAAGCTTGCTGGCGATCTTCAGCATCATGGTGTTCCACGCCGGCGCCTCACAATCGATCGGTCTGTTGCTGATTGCCGCGGCAGTCGGTGCGGTTTGCGGGTGGCTGGCCGGACAATGGGTGAGCCGCCGCGGCCACTGGACGGTGCTGGCGCTCGGCAGCTCGGTGCTGATGCTGATCCCCGGACTGGTCGCCTGGGGCGTGCCGGTGGCGCTGGATGGCGAAAGCTTCGGTATGGGTGCGACCGCCTGGCTGATCGGCCGCGCCGTCGCCGGTGCGCTGATCGGCGTCTTCTTCGTCTTCTTCCGCGAATTCATGAATCTGGCGCTGGAAAAGCCAAGCTTCTGGCTGATGATCATGGGCGCCTCGGCCTCCTCGATGATGGGCTATGGCGTCTTCTTCTGGCTGCCATCCTTCTTCGCCCGCAGCTTCCAGCTTTCGCTCACCGAAACCGGCTGGTTGTTCGGTGGCGTCCTGTTCTTCGCCGGCAGCCTGGGTATCTTCCTCGGCGGTGTGATGGGCGACTGGATGGGCAAGCGCAAACGCTCCGCCTTCGCGACCGTGCCGGCGATTGCCTTCCTGGTTTCGGCACCGCTGTATTGGGCGGGCATCATGTCACCCTCGGCCATGATCGCGGTCATCGTGCTCTTCGTGCCGACGGCCCTTGGTCTTGCCTGGCTCGGCCCGGTGCTGTCAGCCTTCCAGCACCTCTTCCCGCCACATCTTCGCACCAGCGGTTCCTCGGTCTTCCTGTTGATCAACAATCTGTTGGGCATTGGCGGCGGCGTCTATGTGCTCGGCCGTCTGTCGACCCTGCTAGAGCCGACCTATGGCGAGGGCTCGCTGCGGATTTCGATCCTGATCGGCTCCTGCCTCTATCTCGTCGCGGCCCTGTTCATGTTCTGGGCTGCGCGGCATCTGGCCCGCGACTGGGTCGAGCATGTTGCGCATGATGATTCGAATCGAGCAGCAGAGCCGGCCTGATGTCACAGGGATATAGCGATCATTTCTTCGCCACCGCCGACGGGCCGGAATTGCATTATCGCGATTATCCGGCGGTCGGCGAGGTCCGCGGCGTGCCGGTGCTGTGCCTGCACGGGCTGACCCGCAATGTGCGGGATTTCGAGGATCTGGCGCCACGCCTTGCGGCGCTGGGGCGGCGTGTGATCGTTGCCTCGCAGCGCGGGCGTGGCCGGTCCGACCTGGACCCTCAGCCCGAACGCTACCAGCCGCTGACCTATGCGCTCGACATGATCGGCCTGCTCGACGCCCTGGCCATCGAACGCGCCGTGTTTGTCGGCACCTCGATGGGCGGGCTGATGATGATGATCATGGCCGGACAGCAACCGCACCGGTTCGCAGCCGCCGTGTTCAATGATATCGGCCCGGAAATCGCCAGTGTCGGGCTGGACCGGATCAAGGCCAATGTCTCGAGCCGCGACCCTGTCACCGGCTGGGAGGCTGCTGCCGCACGGTCGCGCGAGGCCAACCTCGCCGCCTTTCCCGAGCGGGCCGATGACCAGGCCTTCTGGCTGGATTTTGCCCACAAGACCTGGGTCGAGACCGGGGACGGGCAGATCGCCCTCGCCTATGACGGGGCGATTGTCGACCAGATCGACAGCAGCGCCGTTCCGCCGGATCTGTGGCCCTTCTGGGCACCGTTCAAGACGATCCCGACCCTTCTGGTCCGAGGCGGTATCAGCGATCTGCTGGCGCCGGAAACGGTGGCGGAAATGAAGCGGCTGAAGCCTGACCTCGAATTCGTCGAAGTCCCCGATGTCGGCCACGCGCCCTTCATGACCGAGCCGGAAGCCTGGGCCGCGATCGAGCGCTTCGTGCAGCAGGCAGACTAGCCAAACACCGTCTTCAGCCTGTCCGCTTCCGGCGTTTCGTTCCAGAACAGGCGCTGGCCGGCTTCGAGATCAACTGCACAGATATTGCCGGTCTTGACCTTGGCGTCGTGATCGGCGCCGCCGAGCACGCCGTGCATATAGCGCAGCACGCCATTGGAGGTGATGACCAGCGCGAAGCGGCGGCTCTGTGCCGCGTCCTGCATCACGGCGAGCGCATTGGCGCGCAGCGTCGCTTCGTCAGGCGTCCAGTCGACGCCTTCGGGGCGGCGATGCTCTTCATTCCAGGTGCGGTGCGCGTCGGCGCCGAATTCGGCGATGATCTCGTCGCAGGACTTGCCGCCCCAGGAGCCGTAATCAATCTCGCGCAGGCGTTCATCGATCTCGATCTTGCCGTGAAAGCCCGACAGCACCGCCACCAGTTCCGCCGCGCGGCGGGTGCGCTGCAGCGGGCCGGTGATGATACGCTCCGGGGTCAGCTGCGCCTCGCGCAGGGCATTGCCGAGTGCGGCGGCCTGTTCCTCGCCCCTGGGGACGAGCGGCAGGTCTTCCTTCGCGCCGACCCAGACGACCTTATCGCCGGGGCCGAATGTATTGCCGTGACGGGCAAGCAGGACCCGGCTCATGGCACCAGCTCGCCTTCGCGGGCGATGATGCCCTCGACCACGGGCACATCCTCGGGCGCATCGACTGACCAGGCGGAACGGCCGCGATAATCGGTCGGCACGATGCGGATCGGGATACCGTTTTCCAGGGCGCGCAATTGTTCCAGGCTTTCGGCCTTTTCCAGCGGCGAAGGTTCGAGCGCGACGATGCGTTCCAGCGTGTCGCGGCGATAGCCATACAGGCCGATATGCTGCCAGGTCGGGGTGCCGGCCTCGGGGTGGCGCTGAAACGGGATGACGCCCTTGGAGAAGTACAGCGCATCCATCGCCCGGTTGAAGACGACCGTGGTGCCGCCGACAATCCCCTTGGCCTTCATCTCGCGCATGCGGGTGGCGGTGTCCTCCGGCATTTTCACAGCCGGGGTGGCCATGGCGAGGCCGGAATCGGCGCGCATGGCAGTGGCGACGTCACCGATCACCCAGGGCGGGATCAGGGCGGCATCGCCCTGGACATTGATGATGATTTCGTCGTCACTGCCAAGCCGTTTGACGGCGTCGAGGGCGCGCTCGGTGCCGTTGCGGCAGGCCGGATCGGTCATCACGGCCTCGCCGCCAAACCCGCGCACGGCAGCGACAATGCGCTCGTCATCGGTTGCGACCACGACGCGATCAACGCCCGGCGCCGCGCTGGCCGAGCGCCAGACGCGTTCGATCATCATGCGTCCGGCAATCTTTTCGAGCGGCTTGCCCGGAAAGCGGCCGGAGGCGTAGCGGGCAGGAATGATGGCGATGACGGACATGGGGCAACCCTTTCAGTTCGGATTGCTTGTTTCACAGGCCCCGTCTGATTTCCAGTCCTTCTGCCGGACCCGCGCGGATGGCGGCAATATTGTCTCTGGCGCCCGTCCGTGCGATCCTCAGATGATGGGCCGTCACACCTTTGCGGACAAAGCTGCCCGGAGCCTATGCCATGCTGGAGACAAGCCGACTTGCCGCCTTGGCTGCAGCCTTGCTGCTCAGCCCCGCCGCCGAGGGCCAGGCTGCGAGTGATCAAGTGCTGTCGCCCGCCGAGGCCGCTTCAGACCAGGCCGCCGAGCTCTTGTATCTGGAGACGCTGCGCCAGGCTGCCAATGCGCCGCGCCTTGATCCTGAGTCCGATAGCGAAGACACGATCATCGTCGAGGCGCAGGGCCCGGGGGCAGTGGTGTGTAGCTGGCGAGCCCGTAATGGCAGCAATTTTCGCGAACGCCGTTGCAAGTCACGCTTTCAGGCCGAGCGGGAACGGCAACAGGCTGTCTACACCCTGAGACGGATCCGCGGCTTCTAGGCCTGTCCTCAGCCAGCGCCCGGGATGCCGGTGTTGAAGGCCGGGCCTCGGATCCTGGATTGCATTTTTCGGCCCTGCACGACATAATCCAGACGCTCCCTAACCGCATCTTCTATGCATTGCGGCTGGATTGAGAGCGTCGAGGGAGAAAGGCATGAAACGATTTGTAGTCGCAGGCCTTGCCGCTGCCGGCCTGGCCTTTACCGCGGGCGCAGCGAGCGCCCAGGACCAGACCGACCCGGCGGCCGCCCCGGCCGACATCGCGATGAGCCAGAACGAGCCGGCCGTCGCCGAATCCGAGCCTGTCGAGACCCAGGTCGCCGAGGAAGCCGAAGAAGAAGTCGTCTGCCATTGGCGCCGCCAGACGGGCAGCAATTTCCGCGAACGGATTTGCATGACGCGGCGGCAGACAGAGCAGGCCGAGGAGGCTGCGGAGCGGTCGCTCCGACGGATGCGCCGGGGTCAGGCCTTTTCGCCGAACTAGACCGGACTTTGGCCGGTCGCTCCGGTCTTTGATCAAGAATTCAGGCACCGGAGGCAATTCCACCGATCGGCGCGGACGGGCTGTGCCATGGGTGCCAGGCGTTCCTGCACCTCCGGTGGCGCAGGCCAAACCTGCCCAAGTCCGGTCATGACTGAGGTGGGGCCTCGGGCCGCGGGAATCCCTTGTTAGACTGCCAGTGTTGGACGAGCGGCGCAGTGGCCATTCGTTTCAAATCGCGTCTCGGAGGGCCGTATGCTGAAACTGGTCACCACGCTCATGCTTGCTGTCTGCTTGCGCGACCACCGCCAAAACAACCGCGACTGACGGGCAGGAATCGGACGATTCAAGCCAGCGCATGGTGCGGCGTTGCGAGACCGTGAGCGATATGGGCTCGAACCGGCCACGCCGCGTTTGCGAGATGGTTCCTGCCGGCAGCTGAGATCTTCGGGGCGGAGCTACGCGAATTGGCGTGAATTCGCCAACCGTGTAGTGATATATGGACATCAAAGGCACCCGGTCTTATGGCCGGGTGTCTGTCTTTTTCCGCCAGTTTGAGATTTCGAGACTTCCATGCGCCATTTTCTATCGACCGCCGACTGGACCCGCCCCGAACTTCAGGGGCTGCTTGATCGCGCTGCCGCGTTCAAGTCCGGTACGGTCAGCCGTGCGCTTGAAGGCAAGTCGATCGCCCTGCTGTTCTTCAACCCGTCGCTGCGCACGCGGACATCCTTCGATATCGGCGCCACGAAAATGGGAGGCCACGCCATCGTGCTCGACGCCAAGGGCGCGACCTGGCCGCTGGAATTCGCCGATGGTGCTGTAATGGACGGCACCGCAGAGGAGCATGTGCGCGAGGCGGCGCGGGTGTTGTCGAGCTATGTCGACCTGATCGCGATTCGCTGTTTCCCCGAGTTCAAGGACTGGGCGGCCGAGCGCGAGGATCCGATGATCTCCGCCTTCGCGAAGCACTCCACCGTGCCTGTGATCAATATGGAAACCATCGTCCATCCCTGCCAGGAACTGGCGATGATGCTGGCACTGCAGGAGCGGATCGGCGCGGTGCAGGACAAGACCTTCCTTTTGACCTGGGTGCCGCACCCCAAACCGCTCAACACCGCCGTTGCCAATTCGGCCCTGCTGATGGCGGCCAAGTTCGGCATGAATGTACGCCTGTTGGTGCCCGATGAGCGCTATCGCCTTGATGAGCGCTATATGGGCGCGGCCGAACGCTTCACCGCCGAGGGCGGCGGCTCTGTCACCATGACGACCGATGTCGAGGTCGCCTATGCCGGCGCCGATGCCGTCTATGCCAAGAGCTGGGGCGCGCTGCCCTTTTATGGCCATTGGGACGACGAAGCGCCCTTCCGCGCCAAGGGCAAGGATTTCATGATCACGCCGGAAAAGATGGCGCTGACCAATAATGCCACCGTCAGCCACTGCCTGCCGATGCGCCGCAATGTGAAGATCGCCGATGCCGTCGTCGACAGCCCCGCCTTTCTCGGCATCGAGGAGGCGGCCAACCGCCTGCCGGTGCAGCAGGCCGTGATGGAAGCGCTCGCCAGCCAGGGAGCGGTCAAGTGACGTCGCAGCTCCCGGGCGTCCGCCCGACCATTGTCCGGCTGCTGTCGCATATGCGCGACGGCAAGGAGATCCGCGAATACCTGCAACGCTTTTCCGGTGTCGATCAGGAACGCTTTGCCGTCATCAAGGTTGGTGGCGCGGTGATCCAGGAGGACCTCGAGGGCCTGTCGACGGCATTGGCCTTCCTGCAATCGGTCGGCCTGTCACCGGTCGTGGTGCATGGCGGCGGTCCACAGCTGGATGCGGCGCTGTCTGAAGCGGGTATCGGGACCGAGCGTATCAATGGGCTGCGGGTCACCCGCGAGAACGCCATTCCGATCATTCGCGACACGCTGACCCAGGCCAATCTGCAGCTGGTCGACGCCATCCGCGAAGCGGGCGGGCGTGCCGCCGCGGTGCCGCGCGGTGTGTTCGAGGCCGAACTGATCGATGAGGACCAGCTCGGCCGCGTCGGCGAGCCGACAAAGATCCATCTCGAACTGGTCGCCGCTGCGGCCCGCGCCGGGCAGGCCGCCATCCTTGGCTGCCTCGGCGAGACGAGTGATGGCCGCCTGGTCAATATCAATGCCGACAGCGCCGTGCGGGCGCTGGTGCACGCGCTGCAGCCTTACAAGGTCGTCTTCCTGACCGGCACGGGCGGTCTGCTCGACGAATGGGGTGATGTCCTCTCCTCGATCAATCTGGCGACCGACTATGCCGACCTGATCCAGGCCGACTGGGTCAATGGCGGCATGCGGTTGAAGCTGGAAGAGATCAAGCGCCTGCTCGATGATCTGCCGCTGTCGAGCTCGGTCTCGATCACCAGCCCGGCGGAACTGGCGCGCGAGCTCTTCACCCACGCCGGCGCCGGCACACTGATCCGGCGCGGCGAGACCATTCTCGCCACCGGTTCCAAGGCCGATCTCGATCTCGAACGTCTCGATGCGCTGGTGACCAAGGCCTTTGGCCGCCGGCCGGTTGCCGGCTATTGGGACGCGCTTGAACTTGACCAGGCGTTCGTCACCGACAGCTATCGCGCCGCGGCGATCACAACCCGGCTGGATGACTGGGTCTATCTCGACAAATTTGCCGTGCTCGATGATGCGCGCGGTGAGGGCTTGGGCCGCACAGTCTGGAACCGGCTGGTCGAGTATGCGCCGCGGCTGATCTGGCGCTCGCGGACCTCCAATCCGGTCAATGGCTTCTATTTTGACGAATGCGACGGCGCGATCCGGCGCGAGGAATGGACCGTGTTCTGGCGCGGCGAGGATATCCGCCCGGCCGATATTGACGGCGTCGTCACCCGCATTTTTGGCCTGACGCCAACCCTGGAGCCGCTGTCATGACGCGGACGGTCGGTCTGGTCGGTGCGCGCGGCCATACCGGGCGCGAATTGCTGCGCCTGATCGCGGCGCGCAGCGATCTCGATCTCGCCTTTGCCAGCTCGCGTGAACTGGCGGGGCAGCCGGTCAATGAGCTGGCACCGGAAATCGCGCCGGGACTGATGTTCGAGGCGCTGCCAGCTGACGCTGTGGCCGCACGCCAGGTCGATGCCGTCATTCTCGCGCTGCCCAATGGCGCCTCGGCCCCGTTTGTCGCCGCCATCAATGCGGTCAGCCCGCAAACCGTGATCGTCGACCTGTCGGCAGACTATCGCTTCGACGAGAGCTGGACCTATGGCCTGCCAGAGATTTATGGCCGCGAGGCCCTGCGCCGCACGACGCGGATCGCCAATCCGGGATGTTATGCGACCGCGGGGCAGTTGGCGATCGCGCCCTTGCGTGACCGGCTGGCGTCCGATCCGCATGTCTTTGGTGTCTCCGGCTATTCCGGCGCCGGGACCACGCCCTCGCGCAAGAATGATCCCGATGCCCTGCACGACAATCTCATGCCCTATGCCCTGACCGGGCATTTGCACGAACAGGAAATGGCGCGTCATCTCGGCTGTGAGGTCCGCTTCACACCGCATGTCGCCGCCTTCTTCCGCGGTATTCTCGCCACGGTGCACATCGCCCTGGACGCGCCGGTGACGCATCAGGCGCTGATCGCGCTCTATGAGGATGCCTATCGCGGCGAGCCGCTGGTGCGGGTGACGACCGACATGCCGGAAATTCGCGACGGTGCCGGCGATCCCGGCGCAGTGATTGGCGGATTTGGCCTCAGCACTGACGGCTGCCATGTCGTCGTGGTGTGCGCCCTCGACAATCTGCTCAAGGGCGCAGCGGTGCAGGCGCTGCAGAATCTGTGTCTGGCCCTGGATCTGCCTGAGTAGACGCTAGCGGGATAACTAGCCGGTCTGTTCGTCTTCGCCGCTATCGAGCCAGCGCGCCTCATAGGCATCATCGCGTTCGACGCGATGATAGCCCTGCGCCCGCCACAGCGTGAATTCACGCGTCTTGTCGCCATCGAGCGCGATGGAGAGGCTGCCGGCGGGCTCGAACAGATCGAAGTCCTCGCGCATCTTCTCCACTTCAAGCGGCCGGTGCGAGACAATCAGGACCGGCGCGGCATAGCCGTCAGCGAGCGGCCATTCCTGTTCGGCATGATTGACCGGTCCGGCATAGCGCAACCACATCTGCAGCGGCCGGTCGCCAGTGCTGCCATAGCGCTGCATCTGGTGGAAGATATTGCGATCGTCAAACACGATGGCGCTGTAATCGCCGGCCAGGCCGGCCTCGCTGATCGCGGCGGTGGTCTGGTCCCAGGCGCGGATGCGCTTGGTGCTGTTTTCCAGCCCGAAGCTCTCCACCAGGGACGGGTTGACCACCACAATGGAGATGAACAGGCCCAGCGCGGTGTGAAAGGCGATGGAGCCGTACAGCACGCCGCGGCGCCAGGCCGGTCCGCGCAGCAGGAAGGCCGCCACCAGCAATGCCGAGGCGACATAGGCGACGGCGGCCCAGTTGGCATGGGCGCGACTGATGAAGGCCTCGACACAGACCGTCAGCAGGATCGGCAGGATGAAGGCGGCCAGCAGGCGTGAAACCGCCGGGGCCTGGCGGAAATGCCAGACGATCCCGCCCAGCACGACCACCAGAACCGGGAACAGGGCGGGGCCGAAAATGCCCAGCTGGCCAGCCAGGAATTCGAGCAATTCACCGGGATGACCCAGCTCGCCGCCCCAGTTGGCATTGGCGGCTGTATGGCTGACCGTCGCAAAGTCATGGGCCGCATTCCACAGGATATTGGGGGTCAGCAGCGCCAGGGCGATCAGCAGGGCGAGGGCGCCGCGAAGATTGAGCAGGGCGGTGCGTGTCGGCGCATCGACCACCAGCGCAATGCCGAGGCCGAGCCCGAAATAGATCATCGCGTACTTGGACAGGAAGCCGAGCCCGATCGCCAGGCCGAGCCCGGCCGCGCTGGCCCAGCCACCGCCGCTGCGCAGGCGGACCAGGGCGTAAAGCGCACCCGACCAGGCGCACATGACCGGCACGTCGGTCGAGATCACGGCGCCGGAGATCCACATCGACGGGATCGTCAGATAGATCAGCGCCGCCCAGAATCCGGTGCGCGCATCCCAGAGCTGCCGGCCGCTGAGGAAGAGGAAGCTGGCGGTGATGGTGTGCAAGAGCGGCGAGGCGAGCCGGACGCTGAAATCGCTGTCGCCGAACAGGGTCGTCATCAGGTGGATCAGCCAGGCGATCATCGGCGGCTTGGAGAAATAGCCCCAGTCGAGCTGTCGCGACCAGACCCAGTATTGGGATTCGTCGGCATAAAGCTCGATCGGGTTCAGGGCGAGCGCCACGATGCGCGCGAATCCGATGCCGAGAATCAGCGCTGCCGCCGCCGTCTCCCAGGACCACGCCGAATGCGTGCGGTCAGTTTTCTCTACAACCATGGCGGGTTTCTCGGCCTCAAAAAAGTGTAGCATTTTCGCCGCAGGCTATGCCCTTTCCACTTCGGCCCGTAAAGGGGGCTGTGGACAAGGATTGGGGGCGCGACGGCACTCCGCCCCCCGTATCTTGAGTAATTGCTGCACTGCACACACATATCTTGCGCTCTTTCGCGAATTCCCGACGCATCGGAGCCCGCCGGCCTCTCCGGCACTGTCGCAAAACCTTCGCGTAGCTGTCTTGGATTCTTCGAACGCCCGGCGTACGAGGCGCTTGCTTCGTTGGGGGACCCAGTCCCCTGTCCGGTCGATCCTAGGGGGACACCTCCAAATGACATTCATGAAAAAGCTTTCGCTTAGCGCGGCGACTATCGCCCTGCTGGCTGCCGCGCCTGCCGCGGTTTATGCGCAGGAAACTTCTTCCTCGCTGCGTGGTTCTGTGACCGATGGCGCCGGAAACGCGCTGTCCGGTGCCAACGTCACCATCCTGCACACGCCAAGCGGCTCGGTCTCGAGAACCTCGACTGGCGCCAATGGCGGCTTCTCGTCCGCAGGTCTGCGCGTCGGTGGTCCTTACAATGTGACCGTCACCGCCGACGGCTTCCAGCCACGCCGCGTTGAAGGCGTCTTCCTCGCCCTCGGCGAGAGCATGTCGCTCAACCTCGAAATGACTGCAGCTTCCGGCTCCAGCGACATCGTCGTTGTCACCGCCTCTGCCATCCAGACGATGAACACCGCCGTCGGTCCGAACTCGACCTTCAGCCTTGCTGATCTTCAGGAAACGCCTGCAATCAATCGCGCACTCGCCGATGTCGTCCGCCAAGACCCACGCGTCTATATCGATGAATCGTTCAACGACTCGATCCAGTGCGCCGGTGCCAACCCTCGCTACAACAGCCTGACGGTTGATGGCCTCGGCCTCAATGACGGTTTCGGTCTGAACTCGAACGGTTACCCGACCCAGCGCATGCCATTCTCCTACGACGCGATCGAACAGGTCTCCGTCGAGCTGGCTCCGTTTGACGTCGAATACGGTGGCTTCACCGCCTGTAACATCAATGCCGTCACCAAATCCGGCACCAATGAATTCCACGGCGGCGTCTTCTACGACTACACCGCCGATGGCCTTCAGGGTCACTCGCTGGAAGGTTCGAACTTCACCATTCCGGAATACGACCAGAAGCGTTACGGCGTCACCTTCGGTGGCCCGATCATCCAGGACCGTCTGTTCTTCTTCGCCGCTTATGAGCGCTTTGAAGGCATCGACATTTTCGACCGTGGTCCAGATGGCTCCGGCGCCCCGACCGAAGTCGCTGGCTTCACCCAGGCCGATTACGACGAAATCCTCGACATCGCCCAGAACGTCTATGGTTACAATCCAGGCGGCGTCCCGGGCAATGCTCCTGTCATCGACGAAAGCATCCTCGTTCGCGTCGACTGGAACATCAATGACGACCATCGTTTCGCCCTGACCTACAACCAGTCGGAAGGTGCCAACCGCACCGAGTCTGACGGCGACAACAATGAGTTCGAATACGAGAACCACCTCTATAACCGTGGTTCCGACCTGACCGCCTACACCGCCCAGCTGTTCTCCAACTGGACGGACAACTTCTCCACCGAGCTGCGTGCGTCCTACCAGGAAGTCGATTTCACCCAGGCGTCGATCAACGGCACCGACTTCGGTGAAGTCCAGATCCGCGTCGGCGGCAACACCGTCTATCTCGGTGCCGATGACTCGCGTCAGTCGAACGCCCTGAACTACTCGACCACGACCCTGAAGGGTGTTGGTCACTACCAGTGGAACGACCACTACTTCACCTTCGGCGCCGAGCGTCTGAACTACGACATCTTCAACCTCTTCGTTCAGCACACAGAGGGCGAGTGGCGTTTCAACAACATCACTGATTTCCGCAATGGCGATGTTGCCCGCATCTATTACGGCAATGCCCGTGGCACCAATAATCCTGCCGATGCCGGTGCAACCTTCACCTACGACATCAATACGGTCTACGCGCAGGACGAATGGTCCGGCCCGAACGGTCTGACCCTGATCGCCGGTCTGCGTTACGACTGGTACACCACCGATGATGTGCCGAACGAAAACGCCAACTTCATCGCCCGGAACGGCTATTCCAATGCCGACTCCCTCGATGGTCGCGGCCTCGTTCAGCCACGCTTCGCCTTCACCTGGGATGCCCGCAGCGACCTGACGGTTCGCGGTGGCTTCGGTCTCTACTCCGGTGGCAACCCGAACGTCTGGGTTTCCAACAACTTCTCGAATGACGGCCTGACCGCCATTCAGCTGACCGATTACGGTCCGCAAAACCTGCTCACCGGTACGGAAACCTATGTCGAAGACGAAGGCGGCCTTGGCCGCCCGATCTACGGCGTTCCGCAGAGCATGTATGACAGCGTCGCCAGCGGTGCTGCCAACTCCAGCGTCAATGCCATCGACCCGGATTTCGAAATTCCGGCCGAATGGAAAGCGGCCCTGGGCTTCACCTATGATGGCGCCCTGCCATTCCTCGGTGAAGGCTATACGGTCATGGGTGACCTGCTGTACTCGCAAAGCCGCGACGCAGCCGGCATCGTTGATGCGACGCTCGAGCAGGTTGATACGGCACCGGACGGTCGCCCGATCTATCGCTCGATCGACCGCAGCGACCCGGATTGTGTGGTTCCGACCGCAGCCGCTTGTTCCAACCGGATCTTCAACCAGGACTTCATCCTGACCAACTTCGATGGTGGCGAATCCCTCGTCCTGTCGCTGGCCGTCAGCCGTGAATATGATGACCTGGGCCTGAGCTGGACGGCAGCCTATGCCTACACCCAGTCGGAAGATGCCAACCCGATGACCTCTTCGGTGGCCTTCTCCAACTATGCCGGCGTTGCTGTCTCGGATCCGAACAATCCAACCGCCGCGACGTCCAACTACGAGATCCCGCACCGCTTTACCGGTCGTGTCTCTTGGGAGCATGACTTCTTCGACGATCTGACCACCCGGGCGACCCTGTTCGGCCAGGTCAGCCAGTCGCGTGGTTACTCCTTCGCGTTCGACAATGATGATGGCGACATGTTCGGTGACATCATTGACCGTCGTCACCTGCTCTACGTGCCGACTGATGCCAGCGATCCGCGGGTCCGGTTTGCGCCTGGCTTCGATACGGCAGCCTTCTTTGCCTATACCGACGCTCAGGGCCTGGCCCGTGGTGCGATCGACGAGCGCAACTCGCATGAGGGTTCCTGGTGGACCAAGATGGATCTGCGCCTCGAGCAGGAATTCCCTGCCTTCGCGCCGGGTCATCGCGCCGCCGGTTACCTCGTGATCGAAAATCTCGGCAACTTCATCAATGATGAATGGGGCATCCTGACCCAGGCCAGCTATCCGCAAATCCGCAGCATCGTTGATGCGGAATACGATGCCGGCACGAACCAGTATGTCTTCGAGAGCTTCAACCCGCTGACTGCCGAATCCCGCGTCTCCAGCGCGTCGACCTGGCAGGTTCTGTTCGGTGTGAAGTACGACTTCTAAGCACTGGCATAGCATGCGAATACCAAGTGGAAGGGCGGCCCTCGGGTCGCCCTTCTTTTTTGCGCGGGAGCCTTGCTTTTTTGCGCTCGCCACCTGGTCAAACGCGTGATAGAGGCGCGCTTCATGTTAGAGGCGCCCTGATGAGCAACCCCACCATTTCCCACGAATCGCAGATCCCCGATCAGGTCGTCACATGCTGGCCGGCCGAGGCCAGCATCTGGCTTGAAAACCTTGCCCCCGCCCGGGTCGAGTTTGCCGCCTTTCTGACGGCTCTGACCGAGCCCGCACCCGGTGGCCAACCCTTGCCGCTGACGGTGCTCGTCTCGAATGACGAAACCGAAGCCTCGGCCCGCGCGGCCATGGGCGACAGGGCCGTCCTGGTGCGCCAGAATTACGGCGATGTCTGGACCCGCGACACCGCCCCGGTCTTCCTGCGCCGTGATGGCGAGCTGGTGGCGGCGCGCTTTCCCTTCAATGGCTGGGGCGGCAAGTTCCAGATTCCCGGTGACCAGACCGTCGGCACCGCGATTGCCCGCATGGTCGGTGCCCGCATCATCGACGTCGCGATGATCGCCGAAGGCGGCGCGCTCGAATTCGATGGCGAAGGCACGGTGATCACCACCCGCGATGTCCTGCTCAACAAGAACCGCAATGGCGATCTGACCGAAGCCGTTGTCGATGAGCGCCTCAAGGCCGCGCTCGGCGTGGAGACGGTATTGTGGCTCGACAAGGGGCTGGTCGGCGATCACACCGATGGCCATGTCGACAATATCGCCCGCTTCGTGCGTCCTGGCGAAGTCGTGTGCATGGCGCCCTGGGGCGAGGATGACCCGCAGGCGCAAATGCTCGAGACGATCGCGGCCGAACTCGCCGCGATGACCGATGCGCGTGGCCGCAAGCTGAAGGTCCACCGCATTCCCTCGCCCGGCCGCGTCGTCAGCAAGGCCGGCGATGTGCTGCCGGCGAGCTATATGAACTGGGTGATCGGGCCGCGGAATCTCGTCGTCCCGACCTATGGCACGTCCAGCGAAGCCGCCGCGCTCGATGCACTGCGGGCCTTGTTTACGGGCCATGAGGTTGTCGGCTGCCGCTCGAGCGCTATTCTGAGCGGCGGCGGTGCCTTCCATTGCGTCACGACCCACATTCCCAAGGCCTGAGCCCATGAGCAATACAATCACCATCGCCGGACTGCAGACCGGGTTCGGCGACGACATGGCCGGCAATATCAAACGCGTCTCGGCGATGATCCGGCAGGCTGCGGCTGATGGCGCCCAGGTCGTGCTGCCGCCTGAACTCTTCCAGGGGCCGTATTTCTGCAAGACCCAGAACGAGGCCAATTTCGCCCGTGCTTACCCGGCGATGGAGCATCCCTGTGTCATCGCCATGAGCGAACTGGCGGCCGAGCTGGGTGTCGTCATCCCGGTCTCGATCTATGAGCGCGACGGCCAGGCCTATTACAACTCACTGGTGATGATCGATGCCGATGGCCGCAGCCTGGGCGTCTATCGCAAGAGCCATATTCCTGACGGTCCCGGCTATCAGGAGAAGTATTATTTCCGCCCGGGCAATACCGGTTTCAAGGTCTGGGACACGCGTTTCGGCCGCATCGGTGTCGGCATCTGCTGGGACCAGTGGTTCCCCGAAGCCGCCCGCGCCATGGCGCTGCTGGGGGCGGAAGTGCTGATGTATCCGACCGCGATCGGCTCGGAGCCGCATGATGACAGCCTCGACACCTCGGCGCGCTGGCAGCGGGCGATGCAGGGCCATGCGGTGGCGAATGTGATGCCGGTGCTGGCCGCCAACCGGATCGGCAATGAGGATGGCCAGGTCTTCTATGGCTCCTCCTTCGTCTGTGATCATAGCGGCGAGAAGGTCTCCGAGCTCTCCAAGAGCGAGGAAGGCATTGTCTCCGGCACATTCGATCGCGACTTCCTGCGAACGCACCGCGCCGCCTGGGGCGTGTTCCGTGACCGGCGTCCGGATCTTTACGAGCCGTTCTTCAAACCGCTGTCGAGCAAGTCCTGAATCTGCGACTGCGCGCGTGATTGCGACGGGATGACAATCGCGAAGGCGATTGCGATCGCGATGGCCGGCCAGCCGAAGGCTATGGCCTGATCGGTCTGTCCTTGCGCGAAACTATAGGCGGCGGCGGTCAGCCCGATTGCGGTCAGCAGGGCTGCGGCGACTGTCATGGCGAGACGAAACCCCATCCAATTCTCCATCACCTGCGGGTCTCTTTGACGGACCCTTGGGCGATGAGACTGGCAGGTTTTGCCTAATTTTTCGTTGCCCGATCAGCCGGCCATGAAGGCACCGTGGATGCCGTCGAAGATGAACTGGGTCGCCAAGGCGGCCAGGATAACGCCGAGAATCCGCGTCACCATCGCCGCCATCGAGGCCCCGACGAATTTCATCACCGGTCCGATCACCAGAAAAACCAGCAAACAGATCAACAGGTTGATTCCGACGCCGGCGAAGACGACGGCCTGGTGCGCCAGGGTGGGGGCTTCGGACATGAACAGCATGATCGTCGCGATCGCGCCGGGCCCGGCCAGCATCGGGATCGCCATCGGGAAGACGGAAATATCGTCCCAGATCTCCGGATGGGTCTCGTGTTCCTCGGTCAGCTTTTCCGCCCGTTCCTCGCGGCGTTCGGTGCGTTTCTCGAAGATCATTTCCAGCGCCATCAGGAAGAGCAGCACGCCGCCGGCGGTGCGAAAGGCGTCGAGGCTGATATGCATCGCATCGAGCAGGAGCCGTCCGCCCAGCGCGAAGGCGAGCAGGACACCGGTGGCAATGATGATCGACTTGTACGCCATCGCGCGCTGGTGCGCCTTGGGCGAGCCATCGGTCAGCGCGAAGAAGATCGGCGCCACGCCGGGCGGATCGATGGCGACGAAGAAGGTGACGAGGGCGGAGAGAAAGAGTTCGGTCATGACGGTGATTCCTGTTCTGGCCCCCGCTTAGCGGCGCAGGGGCCGGGCGTCACGGTTTTTCTTGTGCATGGGTGTGCAGGTTGGTCATGCAGAAACGCGGGGCTCGCTCCGGCCCGCCCTGTGCCCCCTCCCGCTCCCCCACGTCACTGTGCCCCGGTCTCCGCCTCAACCGGGTTCTTCCCAGCCCTCCGGCATGGTCTCGCCGGCCAGCTCCCAGCTCTCGGCCCAGCGCGGTTCGGGCAGGGGCTGGCCGGCGGCGCGGGCGGCGCGCAGGGCGGCGGCGTCGTCCTCGATCTGCCGGTTGATTTCAATCCCCTCCAGCCCGAGCCCGGCCGCTGCGTATGCGGCAGCCCGGGCCCGGCGCCGGGCCATCTCGCTATCCGCGTCCAGTTTCAGGCGTTCGCGCGACAGCGCCATTTCGGCCCGCGTCTGGGCGAAGAAATCGCGGGCAAGGCCCAGCAATTGCCGCGCCGCGCGGCCATCGCCCTCGCGCATCGCCCCGGCTGCCGCGGCGAGGGCGATATGGCCGGTCTGCCCCGGGTCGGGCGGTGCGTTGTCAGGGCGGTGGTTTGTGCGGTGGTGGATGGTGCGATGTGTGGGTTGCGAGCGACGGCTCATGGTGTGTCTCCTTGTCTGTGTGGCGCTGGCCGGCAGGCCGATAAGCGCCACGGTGTCGCCACCTGGCGGGATGAGGAGTGCGGGGTGCCGGCCGGGGCCGGTCGGGATAGTCTATGTGAGTGGCACCGGAGGCACCCCGCACACGGAGATTTGCTCGGACGCCTTGCGGCCCCCGTCTCGAAACCGGAGTGGAGTAAACGGTCGAGCTTTGTGCCGCCTTCCTCTCCAGTGGCCACGCCGGGGTTCGTGCTGCGGTCAACCAGCCAACCCGGACGAGCTCCGTACTCCCTGTGCCCCCGGATAACCGGTCCGGGCCTCGAGTGGCTCAGGGACGGGCAGAGTGTGCGCGCGGTAGCGGGGGGCGGGGATAAGTTTTTTGTTGGCCGAGGGCGCACGCTTCTTCCCCGCAAGCGGGGAAGTGGCCGCGGCGGAGCCGGGGCCGATGGGGCGGCGAAGCCGAAAACATCAGTCGCGCGCGACACTTGCGGCGCTTGTCGCGCCGCCCCTCCGTCTCGCCGCTGACGCGGCGATCCACCTCCCCATAAAGGGGGAGGAAAGCGTGGCGCCTGGCTGCGAGGGCGGGGATAAGCGGGTAAAAAAAAACGGCGCACCGCGCGCCCGCCAACCCATTCACCCCTTGCCGAGATGACGCCGTATCCGGGTTTTCAGGTCAAGGGCGCCAAAGGCGCCGCTGCGCGGTTCCACCCTTGACCTGAAAACCCGGATACGGCCTGCTGGGTGGTGTGGGGTGAAGCGCGAGATGAATCCGGTAGTCCGAGAGTTTGCGCCCTGCCCAAAATCGGTTCATTAGTCATAGGAGTGCATGAACATGCCTGGGTTGGCTTCGAGGCCCGACATTGTTCTTGGATCGGTTGGCCAAAGCGTTGGCTCACAGGACTGAAGCATAAAGTCTGATGAGTACGTGCGGGGCGATAGTACTCTGGCTTTGTCGTTCATGTGTTTGGGCGGCGATTCGGCGGAACGGAGGTTTTTTGATAATCTCTTACAATTCAGGGACATTGCAGGAGATTTGCTTTATCAGCGCCACAGCCGAAAATCGTCTAGGGGACGCGGCGGCCAAATCTTTGCAGGCCCGGCACGCGGACCTGCTTGCAGCGAAAAATGTATTTGATCTGCCGGTTGGGAAGATCTTCTTCGACGGTGCTCAGTGCACGCTCGCCCTTGGTGATCTCCTGTCAATTAATATGGTGCCTAACTACCCCGCGGTAGGGGAGGGGGCAGACTACGACTGGGCTACCGTGGGGAGAGTGAAAATTATGGGGATCAATGGTGTCGAATAACACATCAACATCGCAATCAGCGCCCAATTGGGTCTCGCCTCCGGGGCATACGATTGTAAGCATTCTTGAGGAGCGCGAACTCACGGTTGAGGACTTTGCTCGGGAGATCGGCCGCACTGCAGCTGCGGCGCAGAAGATCGTAGACGGCGTCCAAGCGATTGATGTCGATCTCGCTCAGCGGCTTGCCGACACGCTTGGTGCTTCACCAAGTTTCTGGATTGCACGGGAGCACGACTATCGTGGAAGCATCGCTGCGCCAGAAGGATTGAAAATATCCAATTTACAGGACTTCGTCTCCCGATTGCCAATGCGGGATATGCAAAGGTTTGGCTGGGTCGCAACTGCGCGTTCGAATGAAGAAAAAATAGCTGAAACTTTGGCGTTCTTCGGTGTTTCTTCGTTGGCGCAGTGGCAGGGGCGATATGAAGGGGCGTTCGAAACTGCGGCTTATCGCAAGTCTGCTGCGCATTCATCCTGTCCAGCTGCTACAACAGCGTGGCTACGACAAGGAGAAATCGAGACGGCAGACGACCCTGTGGCGGTCTGGTCAAGCAAAATCCTGAGCGACCAATTGCCCAAGCTGCGGCGACTTACGTGGCAAAAGCGCCCGTTGGTCTTTCTCCCGAAATTGAAGGCCTTGCTAGCAGAAGCGGGCGTGAAAATCGCGGTCGTTAGAGCGCCAAAAGGATGTTCGGCAAGCGGGGCTGTAAGAGTGCTCGAAGGGGGCGTTCCACATATTCAAATGAGCTTCCGATACCTATCGGATGACCATTTTTGGTTCACGCTATTTCATGAGATAGGGCATTTGCTGCTCCATTACTCATCGATGCCCATATTGGAATTGAACGAGTCGCAAATCAATTCGATTGAAAACGAGGCCAATGAATTTGCATCGTCGACGATAGTGCCGCTAGAGCATCGAGAAGAAATGCTGAATTTGGGGGGATCCCGCTTTCCTATCGTCGACTTTGCGAAAAAAATTGGAATTGCTCCTGGGCTTGTCGTTGGGCAGCTCCAGCATCTTGGCATCATTCGCTACAATCAGATGCAGCATCTAAAGCGTCGATTCCGTTGGTCAGATTAGCCGCGGAAATATTTGTATACGGTTGGGCTTTTTTGCCAGTTGCATAAAGAGTCCTCGATGACTTGTGGGCTAACACGAAGGTGTTCGGCCAGCGCGGTACAAGCCCTGTCTAGGTAAGCTAGAGTCAGGTGATTGCCGAACAGCAGCCTCGCACCATCGGAAGGGCCGGTTGAACCTTGAATGTATGCCCGGTCCGGGAGGATTGGCGCAATCATCAGATTCGATAGGTTGCACAAGAAGTCGAACTTACCGAGCCTCCCCATTTTGGCGACGGAATCCAAGTCTTTATACAGATACGCGTATACGTCCGTAGGATTCTGCCCCACGGTTTGCTGTGCAGTCCATACTAAGTTCGTATGCGATCCATATTGCGCGATCCATTCAATATATGTTTTGCAGGCGTGCCCTGTGCCTCTCGGCCCAGGTTTCAAAGTTTCGAATTTTCGATGATTGCCAAATCGTCGAGACCGACCGGCACTAGTGATGTGCGGGTATATGCCCGCGATCCATTGTTCTATTGCGTTTGGGTTCGGGCTCGCATTTGCCCAATCCCATATTCCACCTTGTCCGAAGCGCCCATAGAAATCTTCTGTCAGGTTCCAGCCATCGTCCTTGTGCTTGCCAAAGTGGGTTGCCAAGTAAATCAGCCAAAAGGCATCGTCTGATCGCCCTGCCTTGTGCAAGACTGCAGCCCCACCATATGGGTCAAAGGCGCCGGAATAGGGGGTGTGGAGACGCGGTGATTTCGAGCGAACATAAAGTGCGTTTAGAAATTGGATGCGTCGAACGCTATCTACCAGCTGTAATATGAAGACAGTGCGGCGCTCTCCGTCTTGGATTCCGACGAGAGAGTGCGCATCGGTGTCAAATGTAATGAGATTTTCTGTAATTTTGTCAAACAGCTCTTGGTTCTTAATTCTCATTAGCGTCTCCATCGCTCAAATCAAATTCAGTTTGGATAAATGGCATATATTCATCGTTCTTAACGAGAGTGGGTCGACGCAAGAAGAAGTTAGAGTAAAATTGATCGGAAATAGATGCAAAATTAGCCTCGAGGTGATCTGTGCCGCGCCTATATTTTGTATCTGCGTACCGGAGCAATACGAGTGCTAGATCCCGCCAGTAGGAAGGCAATTTAATTTGATTGGAATCTTCTAGATCGCCTACTCGAATTTGTCGCTCTACATCAAGAAACCTCGCAAGGTTTTCGCACTGGCAGCCTGATGGCATCTTTGGCATAGCAAAGGTTGGGTTTTGATATCCTTCATCCAAGTACTTTGATGCTCCCTCAAGATCGTGTTCGTATAGGTGCAAACTGGTGGCGAAATGGTGATATTCGCCGACACCTACACCCAGTGATCGAGCAACAAATTCTTGGATCATTGTGAAGCAGAACACATCGTGCGGAAAGCCAAGGTACGCGTCGTTTGACCGCATCATGGCGATGAGGTGAATGCGCTCACGCCGCCGGATAAACTGGAGTGCAGTGGTGCAAGGCGCTTCTTTCCTTCCAGGCCCAAAGTCGTCTGGCCCAAGAATTGAAATTACAGCCCGTCGCGTATCGGGCCTTTCTGTTAGCCGGCGTATCACTCGATCGATTTGATTGGTCGTGTGGCCGAACTGGCCACTTCCGACCAAGCGAGGTCCATACGCGTCCTCAATTGGCCCGACCGCCCCTTTGGGCGGATAGTGAGGAATATAGAAGCGCACAAACTCCAAATCTGCGCATCCGCTCATATACCAGCAAAACTCGGCTAGAGCGGAGATCAAGCGACCGCGGGTCGCCGTAGCGCTTATTCGTGCTCGGGGATTTTTTAGAACGACGGTCTGGGCAAGTAGATCGAATCCTTTGCCTTTGCCGGCTTCGAACGTGTCCGTGCTTGTTCTAAGCTTCGCATATAGCTTTCGCAGTATACCATCGAGGTACTGATCTTCGATTGTCATTCGTCTATATAGTCATAGGGTTACGCAACCTCCAAGGGTTTTCCGAGGCTCCTGCACGGAGACATCAGCTTGCCCGTGGCGCCGGTGGCATTGCGTTGCGGAAGCGCGATGGAGGTTTTTGATATTTGACCCAGGTACGGTGGGTAACCGGCGACCCGCGATCACGAACTCGGATCGGGCAATTCGGGAAGAGCCTTCGGATGGCGTTAGAACGTCGCGTGACACCCAAAAAAAAAGCCCCAGCGTTTCCGCCAGGGCTCTTCGTTTCATTCAATCCTGAGACCGATCAGTCCTCAAACATATCCGCCCACCGACGCCGCGGCCGCTTCTCCCAGTCCCGCGTATGATAAACCGACGACACCATCACCGGCGCCACGGTGGTCGCTTCGGCAAACACCATCTGTTCCAGGGCGACATCGACCTTGCCCCAGGAGCAGGCTTCCTTGAGGGTTGAGGAGGAGCAGGCGCCGTCGCGGACGTCGGCGACGGTGATCTGGACGGCGTAGGCGTGCATGGGGCTGTCGACGCCGAGGATTTCGGCGCAGACGACGGTGTCCTGGGCGAAATTCTTCGGGACGCCGCCGCCGACCATGAACAGTCCGGTGGAGCCGGCCGCGATCTTGACTTCGGTCAGCTCGCGGAAATCGGCGACGCTGTCGATCGAGAGGTAAGGCTGTTTCGCCTTCATGCGCTCGACCTGGTGCTTGACCAGGCCAAAGCCGGCGGAGCAGTCGGAGAAGGCCGGGCAGAAGATCGGCACGCCGTGCTCATAGCATTCCTGGACGAGGGAGCCTTGTTTCTTGGCATTGCCGTCGGCGAGCCATTTGCCCATCGCCTTGATATAGGAGCGCGAGGAGCGCGGGCCGGGCTCGAGCAGATTGGCGATCTCGAGCGTGGCGGCGTCGCAGGCCTGCAGCTCTTCCTCATCGATATAGGTATCGTAGATGCGGTCGATATAGAGCTCGCGCAGGATGCGGTCGTCGGGGATTTCCTTCGCCTGGTAATGCTTGAAGCCCATGGCCTCGAAGAAATCCATGTCGACGATGGCGGCGCCGGTCGAGACGATGGCGTCGACCATGTTGTTGCGCACCATATCGCGCCAGACATGCATGCACCCGCCGGCCGAGGTCGAGCCGGCCAGCGTCAGGATGACGGTGCAATCGGGATCCGCGACGGCCGCCTGCAGGATGCGGGCGGCGCGTGCGGCATCGCGCGAGGTGAAGGACATCTTCTCCCAGGCATCGACCATGGGCCGACCATCGAAAGCCGTAATGTCGATATGCTCGACAGGCGAGGACAGGAGTTCCGCTTTACGGTTCGATTGATCAGTCATGCACGTCTCCGCAATTTCGGACGGCGGCGGCGGGCCCGGGCCAGATTGATGACCGTCGAGTCCTCGCCGGTCGCCCGGTCTGGTTGTTGATCGAACATGGAGGGCCAGGGGGCGTCCGCCACCATCGCCAGTTCCGTGCTGCCGAAGCCATTGAAGTTGGACGCAATCGCGGTCCCATAGGCGCCGAGCATGCCGATCTCGATAATATCACCCTCGGCGGTGTCGGCCGGGAGCTCGAAGGGTCCTTGCATGGCATCGAGCGAATCGCAAGTCGGACCGAAGAAGCGGAACATCGCCGTTTCGGCCGTGGACGGGCCATTTGCGCGGTGATGGCGCACCGGGAAAGGCCATTTGGAATGCGCCGCATCGAACAGACGGCCATAGGCGCCGTCATTGAGATAGAGCGCATCGCCCTTCACCAGTTCGACCCGCACCAGCACCGATTCCGCTTCCGAGACGAGGGCCCGGCCGGGCTCGCACCACAGGTCAGCGTTTTCCAGCACCATCATCTCTTCGAAGGCGTCCTCGATGGCGCGGACATATTCCATCAATGGCGGCGGGGTGAGGCCGGGATAGATCGAGGGGAAACCGCCACCGACATCGACGATGTCGACGGTGACGCCCGCCTGGGCGATCAGGCGCGAGGCCTCCATCATCGCCGAGCGATAGGCGGAGGGCAGCATGCACTGGCTGCCGACATGGAAGCTCACACCCAGCTCATGGGCATGGGCGCGGGCGCTGCGGATCAGCTCCGCGGCGTCAAAGGCCGGCACGCCGAACTTGCCGGCGAGCGAGAACACCGCGCCCTCATTCGACACGGCCAGGCGCACGATCAGGGTGAGATCGTCGGCGTGGTTGGTTTCCTCGAGGATCTTGACCAGTTCCGCTTCGGTATCGAGCGCGAAGATGCGCACACCGAATTCGTAATAGGCGCGGCGGATCGACTCGCGGCTCTTGACCGGATGCAGAAAGGCCTTCTTCGCGTCCGGACAGCGCTGCGAAATCAGCTCGATTTCGGGAATCGAGGCGACGTCGAAAAAGCGCGTACCGGCCGCATACAGGCCGTCGATAATCCATGGGCTGGGATTTGCCTTGACGGCATAGAGCACTTCACCCGGAAAATTTTCCTGAAACCAATGGCTCGCTCGGGCCAGACGATCCGGACGTGCACAGACGACCGGCTTTTCTAGGTGCCGTAAGCGGACCAGGTCCAGGGGAGTATGGTACGTGTGCAATTCACGTGACCCCCTGTTCGTTGTTTACCCAATCCGGCATCGTCACCTCCGCCGGGAAAAACGCGAGTAGGGCCTATTGCCGGACGTGTAAAGAAAAAAATATCAGGCGCTACTGCAGGAGGCTTGCCGGGGCAGGGCTGGAGCGGGGGGCTCAAGGGGGCGAAAAATCAGCGTTCAGGCGCTTGCCGGGGGCGGGCGGCGATCACGGCCATCCCCCGATTATTCCGGCGGCCGCCCCTGCGCACCGCGCGACGGTCAGGATTTCGCGACTCTGCCATCCTGCCACCCTGTCACGTGACGTGCCGAGCCCTGTGTGGCCAGGCTATCGGCGCGATGAGGGACTGTCATCGCATGGCAGAGACTGCCACGCCCGGGCGCATTCCGGCTGCGGTTTTCTGCCGGGCTCAACGATGTCAAAGAGCGAAACTCGCCCGATTATAGGGCCGCGGCGACGGGGGCGGACAAGTGGCGGGGCAGACCGGTGCGTGTCCGGCTCTATTTGTTGTTAAATATACGCCCCTTGTCATCCTTGACGGATGCCCCCGGCTTGATCGGGGGCGCAGATCAGGGACCCAGAACCGCCATCGCGACCCCATCTGGACTGGCCCGCCCGCGCAAGCACCTTCCGTCGGGCGTCTGGGTCCCTGACCTGCGCCCGGACCGCTTCGCGTCCGGGCATCCGCCTGCCCTCGCGAAAGCGAGGGTCAGGGATGACAAAAAAGTTGTGGTTTTACTGTTGGTTGAGGTGGCCTGAGCGGCCAGAGCCACCCGGCGCAGGCCGGAGCGGGGTTTGAGATTCAAGCGGCCTTGCGGATGCTTGGCTCGGGGAAATGGGTGCCTGTCACCGTTTTTTTAGGCTGTCACCGTTTTTTTAGGCGATTGATCGGGCGCGAAACTCGCGCTCCCGTCGCCGTCATGACAAACAATGCTGGAATTGTTGCGGGATTAGGTTGTAATGCCTGCGAGCAATTTAGTGAGGTTTAGTTGGGATCTCGAGTTGAGACAATTTACAATTTTGAGGACTTTCATCAAGTAATTGATGGAATTAGCGGGAACTTCGAATGGATTTTTCGTGGGCAAGCGAACGTTGAATGGAACCTCATCTCTCGCGCCGGCAGATCGGGGCATGTCCGGAACAATGAAAGGTCATTGTTTCAGGCATGGAAGCGGCGCGCCGCGGAATTTGTGAGCAATTCGAGCCTGAATGAATGGGATTGGCTCGCAATTGCTCAGCATCACGGTTTCCCAACTCGGCTGCTTGATTGGACAACCAACCCGTTGGTTGCTGCCTTTTTTGCGCTGCGGGATCGTGTTGGAGACGATAGTGTCGCGGTTTATGCGCTTCGCACATCTCGAGTTTTCGATCCCGACACGACAGCAAATCCCCTCTATATAAAAGGCTTGGGGCGATTTCGCCCCAGTGCATTCTCTCCGCGTATCTCAAGGCAAAATTCCGTATTCACAATTCATTCGCCCGTCGCCGAACCGTTGGAGGACCAGCTCAGAGACGATGATGAACTCGTCAAAATAGTGATCGATGAAATGTTTGCCGATGAGTTTATTGAGGCGCTTGATCGGTATGGTGTGAACGATAGCACCATTTTCCCCGACCTCGATGGGCTGTCCAGATACCTTAGCTGGATTGCAGAAGTGGCAGACTCCCGAGGTGAAGCGGTCGAGTGGATGTTGTCCGTCCTTGGAGGGTCAAACAAATCTCGCTGAGCTGCGGCAGCTGTGTCTCAACATAGGACGCGCACGAGGCAGCTATCTGTCGCTAGCTTTTTCGGTGCTCAGCAGCTCTGGTGTGAAGCGGGGGGGGGCTGGACAGAATTTTTTTTGGGGGAGGCCACACGCCAACACGCAACCCAAGTTCGCGCTATTCCCAGCCCTGTCGAATGTCGGTGCGTTTGCACTTTGGGCAGTGAATGCTGACTAGCTGACGGTCTTGGCGTCGTGCCTCTTCCCGCTCATCTTCGGTGGCGGCCCGGTGATCGAATCGATGGCCGCAGTTGTTGCATCTAAATTTGCGGACTTCAGGCATTTGAAACTCCTGCTTGTTCGAGCAATTGGCTCCATAGCATTTCAGCGGCCTGCTTGCCGGTTACCCGATCATGCTCTCGGCCACCAAATGCGAACATTTGAGGTGATAGGAACAATTCAAATTCATCGTGATTTACTCGGAAGCCACCGTTTGATGAGTTGTCTCCCGAGTGGGCTGATGTCGAGTAATCAATGTCGCCAAAGTGACCCGCATCATGACGTCTTATGAGAATGTAACCTTCACCGCGCTTGATAAGGCTATTCACCAAATGGACGGAGAAACGATCGTTCGATTTTTCATCAATTCTGGCGCGGATGCCCTCGATTGAATTGATTTCTTCTACAGCACTGATAAAATATGCTCGAATGTGATCAAATGATTTTTGTGCAAAATCCCGTTTATCAATCGGGTCAAATGTTCGTTTTATGCGATATCTTCTCGAACCAATTTGTTGGGCAATAAAATTGTTAGAGTTAGATCGACTTGCTGCATTGCCTCGGCTCTGCTTCTTTGGTGCTTCTACAATTTTGCGAATTGCTTGAGTTATGCTCAGAAATGCGCTTTCGCGATTGGTCCAATCACTAACGGGGACGCCATCTGTCGGTGTGGCCAGAAGATGACCAAGTGGGGATGCCTTCCATTCGCAAGGTTGAAGGATGATTGGAACTATTCGCATTAGCCCATCATCTTGCCTTTTTAGGGCTGCCTTCATTTCGACGTCAAAGCAGTAGCCAGAAGCCAAGAAGTCGGCGCTAATCATCGCCAAGAACAATTCCGATTGATTTAGGCTGCTGCTGATCGCGGAGCCGAGTCGCGAACCGGCTAGGATTTTTCTGTCATGCCAGCCGGAGAGTAGCCCGTCTCGCTCCAACATGGACAGATGTGTTCGGAGCCGGTCGACGTCTTGTTCGTCAGAGTGGGAATATGAAATGAAAGCTTGCATGCCCACGCTTTACAAGGATTCGGCTTCGCGGGTGTAGAAGATTGTCTTTGAAGGGCTGATGGTGCTCACGGTCCCTGATTGTTGCGGGCCTGCGCTCTGGATGGGCCGTCGCAGACGCCTCGGTGATCGGACGTCACCCACACCCCACCTTAAATCCCATGCCGAGACTCCGCCTCAGGGGACAGGCGCGGTCAAGGGCGCCGCAGGCGCCGCTTCGCGGTTTCACCCTTGACCGCGCCTGTCCCCTGAGGCCCTTTGGCTGGCAAGGGGTTTATGGCTTGGCCTCGCCCGGGCGGGCGGCTTTCTGACTCAACGCTTTCCTTCCCGGTTTACCGGGGAGGGGGACCGCCCGTAGCGCGGCGGTGTCGGGGCGCCACGGCGTCTCACCGCAGCCTGCGGCTGCGGCCCCTTCGGCCCCTGCTTCGCTAAAGCTACGCAGGACCCACTTCCCCGCCGGGGGCGGGGAAGAAGGCGTCGATGATGGCTTCAAATCCCCGGCAACAACCCCGGCCCATAAGCCCGCCAGACCCAGCACAGGGCAATCCCGAGCGCCAGCCAGGGGCCGAAGGGGAGCGGCTGGTTCGGGTCCGGTGCGCGCTGCCGGATCAGGGCCAGCAGCCCGACATAGAGCAGGGCGCTGACGCTGCCGGCGAGCAGGATCATCGGCAATAGCCAGGGGCCGCACCAGGCGCCGCCGGCGGCGAGGAGTTTGGCGTCGCCGCGGCCGAGTCCGTCGCGGCCGCGCAGGCGCTTATAGGCCAGTTCCAGCGCCACCAGCGCGCCATAGCCGATGGCGGCGCCGGCGATCGCTGCCCATGGTGCAGAAAAAATCAGTCCGTTTACTGCGATCCCCGCGAGGATGAGCGGCAGGGTGAAAATGTCCGGAAGCCTTTGAGTCCGTGCGTCTATCAGGCTCAGCGCCGCCAGGGTGAAAAACAGAATGAGCGTTGCGGCATGAGTCAACATCATCTTCCTCTTGTCACAAATGTGTCATGCCCTTACGCCACAAAGCCGTGACCAAGCAGGGGGACGCCCAACATGACAGACGCCGCTCTGGCGCTCCACGCCGAAAATGCCAAAATGACATTCGGCGACACCAAAGCGCTCGATGATGTCAGCCTGTCCGTCGGGCGTGGCGAAATGGTTGGCCTGATCGGGCCGTCGGGATCGGGCAAGTCGACCTTGCTGCGCGTCGCCGCGGCCCTGCAGGTCGCCGATGCCGATTCGGGACCGGTCTCGGTGCTCGGCCATCGCATGCAATCGAAGGGCAAGGTCAGCTCCGGCGTCCGTGAGCACCGCGCCCATCTCGGTTTCATCTTCCAGCAATTCAACCTGGTCGGCCGTCTGTCGCTGTTTGGCAATGTGCTGATCGGCGCCCTCGGCCGTATCCCGGCCTGGCGCGGCGCGCTGGGCATTTTCCCGATGGAAGACAAGCAAAAGGCGATGGATGCGCTCGAGCGTGTCGGCATTGCCGGCTTCGCGGCGCGGCGCGCCTCCAACCTGTCCGGCGGCCAGCAGCAGCGCGGCGCCATCGCCCGCGCCCTGGTGCAGGGCGCCGAGGTCTTGTTCGCCGACGAGCCGATCGCCTCGCTTGACCCGGTCTCGGCCCGCACGGTGATGGAATTGCTGCGCGAGCTGAACCGCAAGGACAATCTCACCGTCATCGTCACGCTGCACCAGGTCGATTATGCGCGCCAGTTCTGCGACCGGATCGTGGCGCTCAACAAGGGCCGTATCGTCTATGACGGACCGAGCCAGGACCTGACCCAGGAAAAGCTGATCGAGATCTACGGCCCTGAATACGAGCAGGCCTTCTACGGGGGAGACGAGGCATGAGCGGCTGGTTGAACAAGAGCATGCGTGCGCTGGTCGCCGGCCTTGGCCTGATGTTGGCGGCGTGTACGCCGTCGAGTGCGCCGGATGCCGGCAGTGCCGCCGATTCCGGTGACACGACCTCCCGCGGCACTTTGAATTTCGGCATTATCGCGACGGAATCCTCGTCCAATCTGCAGACAAACTGGGAGCCCTTCATCGAGGCGATGTCGGAATGGACGGGCTATGATATCCAGCCCTTCTATGCCTCCGACTATGCCGGCATGATCCAGGGCATGCGCTATGGCAGCGTGCAATTCGCCTGGTTCTCCAATTTCTCCGGCCTGCAGGCCGTGCGCCTGGCGGACGGCGAGGTCTTCGCCAAGGCCAGCTATCCCGATGGCAGCGAGGGCTATAATTCGGTCCTGATCGTGCCGGTCGACAGCCCGATCCGCTCGCTCGACGATATCCTGACCTGCGACCGTTCGCTCGATTTCGGCATGGGCGATCCCAATTCGACCTCCGGCTATCTGGTGCCCTCGGCCTTTATCTTCGCGCCGCGCAATATCGATCCGGCCGAGTGTTTCAACTCGGTGCGCAATGCCAATCACGAGGCCAATGCCGTCGCGGTGGCCAATGGCCTGATCGATGTCGGCACCAATAACACCACCAATATGACGCTGCTGCAGCGCACCCGCCCGGAAATCGCGGCGCGGCTGCGGGTGATCTGGACCTCGCCGCCGATCGGGACCGATCCGATCATCTGGCGCACCGATCTCGAGGAGGATGCCAAGCTGCGGCTGCAGGCCTTCTTCATGAATTACGGCCGCCGCGGGACACCGGAAGAGATTGCCGAGGCGCGCTCCGTGCTCGAGCCGCTGTATTTCGGCCTGTTCCAGCCGGCCTCGAATACGCATCTCGATCCGATCGTGCAGCTGGAGATCGTGCGCGACCTGATCCTGGTCCGTAATAATGCCGATCTGAGCGAGGAGGAGCGCGCCCTGCGCGTCGCCGAACTCGAAGCCCGGCTGGCCGATGTGGAAGCGGGAAATTCCGACCTGGTCAGCCTGTCCAGCGCCACCGGTCACGAAGGCAATGGCGGTGACGCCGAGATGGTTGCGCCCACCAACTGGACCATTATCGGTGGACTGGTGCTGCTGGCCGGCCTGCTGCTGGGCGGTCTGTTATGGGCCGGGGCGCCACGCGGGCCGGGTCCGAAGCTGCCGCTGACGGAGCGGCTCGCCAATGCGGTGATCGCCGCCGGGGTGATTATCATCCTGGTCTGGAGCTTCGATGCGGCCGATATGGATCGCAGCTATCTCCTGGTGGAAAATTTCGGCGATATGCAGGAATTCCTGGCCGGCTTCTTCCCCAATGATATCGCCAGCGCCGCCTCGCGCAGCGCCTACTGGACCGATCTGCGCACCGGCATTTCCGAAGCGGTGCCGCAGATGATCATCACCGTCCAGATCGCCATCTGGGGCACGTTCATCGCCGTCATCGCGGCGATCCCCTTCGGCCTGCTCAGCGCCCGCAATGTCGCGCCGGGCTGGGTCGTGCAGCCGGTACGCCGCCTGATGGACGTGTTCCGCTCGATCAATGAGCTGATCATCGCGCTGATCTTCATCGCCGCCGTCGGACTGGGTCCGCTTGCCGGGGTGATGGCGCTCGCCGTCCATACCACCGGCGTGCTCGCCAAGCTGTTCTCCGAAGCCGTCGAGTCGATCGATCACGGTCCGGTCGAGGGCGTGCGCGCCACCGGTGCGCGGCCGCTGCACGAGGTGATCTGGGGCGTGATCCCGCAGGTCGCACCGCTGTGGACCTCCTTCGGTCTCTACCGCTTCGAATCGAATGCGCGTTCAGCGACCGTGCTGGGCCTGATCGGTGCCGGCGGTATCGGCCAGATCCTGTTCGAGGCCGTCCGTGCCTTCGATTACCAGCGCACCGCGGCGATCGTGATCGTCATCATCCTCGCCGTCAGCGCGATCGATATGATGTCCCAGCTATTGCGCAAGCGTCTGCTCTGACCGCACCGGCAGTCCTGCCCGGCAAGAGGCCCGCAACGTGATCGCGTTGCGGGCCTTTTTCGTTGCGTCGCCACTGAAACAAACATGTCATCCAGGCGTCGCAAAAGTGTCATCAGTTCGGAATATCGCCAATTCGAGAATTATCGAAGTCGAGAAATAACATTCACCGAACAGTCGCCGGTTTGTCACATTGGGACTGTATCGCCTCACCATCGGTTCTGATGGTGAGGACATTATCAGGATTGAGCGAGCGATGACTAAACGCCTTTTTGCGAGCACTGTATTGGCTGCACTGGTTTCTTCGACGGCCCTCGGGTCAGCGCAAGCGCAGGACGCGGCGGGCTGGGATTTCGACGGCGTGCCGGCCTGGAGCGATCCGCAGGGCGGTGACAGCTTCACCTTTCGCGGCCGTATCTATCTCGACGCCGCCAATATCGATTTCGAACAGGCCGGCGTCACCACCCGCTATGACGACAGCGAGATCCGCACCGCGCGCCTGGGCGTCACCGGCCGGTTGCACAATGTCAATTATGTCGCCGAGTTCGACCTGATCGACGAGGCCGTTGTCGCCAATGACGTCTATCTCACATTTCATGGCGAGGGCTTTGACGTCCTGCTCGGCCATATGAAGACGCCCAACTCGCTCGAGGAGCAGACCTCCTCGCGCTATATCAGCTTCATGGAGCGCGGCGCCGCCACCGACCTGTTCGGGCTCGACCGCCGTGTCGGCGTGGCGCTGGCGCATCATGGCGAGGCCTACACCGTCAAGGCGGGCATTTATGGCGGCCGCCCCGGTGACCTCTCCGACAGCCTTGAGCTTGATGACAGCTCGGCTGTGGCGGCGCGGGTCACCTATCTGCCGGTGCACAGCGATACGCTGCTGGTGCATCTCGGCGCCTCGCTGCGGCAGATGGATTACGGCAATGCCGGCACCCGTGTCGGCGTGCGGCCGAATGCGCATCTGACCGATCGCATCGTCAGCGCCGATTTCCGTTCCGGCAGCGTGCTGGGCGAGGCCGGCAGCTCGACCCTGATCGGTCTCGAGGCCGCCCTGGTGGCCGGCCCCTTCCACGCCCATGGCGAGTACATGACGATGAGCCTCGACGGCCCGGCCTCCAGCCCGCGTTTCAACAGCGCCTTCGTCAATCTCGGCTATTTCCTGACCGGCGAAAGCCGGAGCTACAGCACATCGAGCGGCACTTTCAGCCGCACCCGACCGGCGACGCCGCTCTCCGAAGGCGGCTTTGGCGCCCTCGAGCTGGCGGCGCGCTATGACTATTCCGACCTGAACGAGGTTTCGGCCGGCGAATTGACGACATGGACGCTGGGCATGAACTGGTATGTCGAGGATCATTTCCGCGTCATGGCCAATTATGTCAGCGGCGAACTGAGCGTGCCGGGCGCGGCGGCAACGGATGTGTCCGGGCCGCAAATCCGTGTGCAGTGGGACTTCTAGACATCACCGGTTCAGGTTGGATCCTGCACCATCTTCTCTGAGTGAAAAGGGAAACAGACGCATGAAACTTTCCACCCCCATCGCGGCCATCGCCGCCATCCTGGCGCTCGGCGCCGGGGCGCAGGCCCAGCAACGCGACCAGATTCGCATTGTCGGTTCCTCGACGGTTTTCCCGTTCTCGACCGCCGTTGCCGAATCCTTCGGCGCCAAGACGCGTTTTTCGACGCCGGTTGTCGAATCGACCGGTTCGGGCGGCGGTTTTCGCCTGTTCTGCGCCGGTGTCGGCCTTGACCAGCCGGACATCACCAACTCCTCGCGCCGCATGCACGCCTCCGAATACGCGCGCTGCCAGAATAATGGCGTGCGCGAGATCACCGAGGTGCGGATCGGTTTTGACGGCATCGTGCTCGGCGCCGCCGACCACGGCAATCCGCCGATGGAAATCACCCTGACCCAGCTCTGGCTCGCCCTGGCGGCCGAAGTGCCGGCCGACGAGAGCTGTTCCAGCTTTGTCGCCAATCCCTACAGCCGCTGGTCGGATATCGATCCGTCGCTGCCGGGCCAGCGCATCGAGGTCTTCGGACCGCCGCCAACGTCAGGCACACGTGATGCCTTCGTCGAACTGGCAATGCAGGGCGGCGCCGAGGGCATCGCCTGCATGGCCGAGCTGAAGGACAGCGATGGCGATCGCTTCGAGGGCATTGCCAGCCGTATCCGCGAGGATGGCAGCTGGGTTGATGCCGGCGAGAATGACAACGCCATCGTCCAGACCCTGACCAATACGCCCGACGCCTTCGGCGTGTTCGGTTTCTCCTTCCTTGACCAGAATTCGGATCGTCTGCATGGCGCCATCGTCAATGGCATGACGCCTGAATTCGAGGACATCGCCGATGGCACCTACCCGATCTCGCGCTCGCTCTACTTCTATGTGAAGAACCAGCACGCCGATCTCGTGCCGGGCCTGGCCGAGTATGTCGCCGAATTCACCTCCGACGATGCCTGGGGCGAATATGGCTATCTCACCGATCGTGGCCTGATCCCGCTGCCCGATGGCGAGCGTGAAGCGATGGGTGAAGCGGCCCGTTCGCTGACCGCCATGACCCAGGCGCCGGAATAAGCGCTTTCGCGGACTGAAACGGAAAACGCCGCCCCGAGGGGCGGCGTTTTTTGTATCTGTGAACTCTTGGTGGTCGCATTTTCGAACCGCAAAACCGGTTCCCACTTTTGCTGAAAATGCTTCAGTCCTCGACCCGCCGGCGGCGCAGGCGTTGCCAGAAGCGGCGCCGTTCCGGCTTGGGCTGGGGTTTGAGATTGATGATGAAATCGATCGCGCATTGGTGCCAGGAATGCTTCTCGGCATGGGCGCGCGGTGCGGCGCGGTCGATCTCGAGGCAGTCGAGACAGGCCTGGCGCAGATCCTCATTGATGAAACCGCCGCCGGAACCGGGAATGATGTCCTTGGGGCCGTGGGCCGGGAAGGCCGCGACCGGTGTGCCGCAGGCCATGGCTTCCAGATTGACGAGGCCGAAAGTGTCGGTCCAGCTCGGGAAGACGAAGACATCGGCATCGGCGAAATAGCGCGCCAGCTCATCGCCGAATTTCGATCCGGGAAAGACGGTGTCGGGATATTTCTCGGCCAGCATTTCCTTTTGCGGGCCATCGCCGACGACGACCTTGGTGCCCGGCAGGTCGAGCTCGAGGAAGCCCTCGATATTCTTCTCGACCGCGATGCGTCCGACATTGACCCAGATCGGGCGCGCCAGCCCCTCATAGACATCCTTGCCATCGACGAGGCGCTTGTCCGGATTGAACTGCACCGTGTCGACGCCGCGCGCCCAGGGGGTGAGATTCTTGAAGCCGCGCGCGGCGAGATCGTCGCGCATGGACGGCGTGGTCACCATCATGCGGCCACCGGCATTATGGAACCAGCGCATGAAGGCATAGCCGGCCGCGACCGGGATCAGCGGGAAGCGGGCGTGGACATATTCGGGGAATTTGGTGTGGTAGCTGGTGGTGAAGGGCAGTTTCCACTTCACACAGATGGCGCGCGCTGCCATGCCGAGCGGGCCTTCCGTTGCGATATGGATCGCTTCCGGTTCGAATTCCTTGAAGCGCCGGGCGATGTCCTTGCGGGCGCCGAAGGCGAGCTGGATTTCCGGATAGGTTGGCAGCGGCATCGTCTTGTAGCCGAGCCCGGGATGGATCACTTCGACCTCATGGCCCATGGCGCGGCATTCCGCGACGGTGCGCGAGAGGGTGCGCACGACCCCGTTCATTTGCGGCTCCCAGGCGTCGGTCACCAGCATGATGCGCTGCGGGCGGTCATCACCACCATTCTCGCTGTCGTCCGTCCCGTCTGTGGTGACGGGGAGGGCCTCATCGGTGTCGTCGTGTTCGGTTTGTTCGGTCATCGCGTTTATCTGTCGGCCTTCTTGCTACGGGCGGCGCCAGGCTCTGGCAGGCACGTCCTGTCTCTGGCCCAGCATAGCGGGCAATCGCGGGCATTGAAGCGGCGAAAGCGGTTGGCCCGGGCCAGGCCGGTTCGCCGCCGCGCACCGGCAAGCCGGCACCGGGGGAATTGGGCTGGAAAAGCAGTGAGGGTCAAGGTGAAGTATCTTGCCCGGCACCGGTTTGCCGTGAAAGTTTCATCACTGCCCCGGGCAAAATCCCGCATCCCGCGCAAGTTTCCCTCCTGCCGGGCCGGCTTGCTCGAAACGGGTGATTTCGCCCGGATACCGGCGCTGGCGGGCAAACAGCTCAGTGGACTTGCCGCGCCGGAAAGCCGGCATCATTGTCCGGAATATTCCCTGACAGGCCATGCCGGCCGGTTGGCAAAGGAGAGCCCGCTGTGACTATGACGCCTCGCGACAGCATAAACTGGGACAGCCTCGATACGGCGAAATTCGCCGATGAGAACGAGGCCGTCAGCCATCTCGCTGACCGGACCGGCCTGGATGCCGAGGCCCAGGGGCGTATCCGCACCGCCGCGATCAAACTGGTCGAGCGCGCGCGCGCCTCAAGTCGCAATCGCGGTCTGATGGAGTCCTTCCTGCAGGAATTCGGCCTCTCCAACCGCGAAGGGCTGGCCCTGATGTGCCTGGCCGAGGCGCTGTTGCGCGTGCCCGACGCCGAGACCGCTGACCGCCTGATCGCCGAGAAGATTTCCGGTGGCGACTGGGGCGGCCATGCCGGCAAGTCGGAAAACTGGCTCGTCAATGCTTCGACCCTGGGCCTGATGCTGACCGGCGGCGTGGTCGAGATCGACCCGGAGGCGCGCAAGAATCCCTCGCTCTATCTGCGCAAGATGACGCAGAAGCTCGGCGAGCCGGTGATTCGCGCCGCGGTGATGCAGGCGATGCGGATCATGGGCGAGCAATTCGTGCTCGGCCGCACCATCAAGGAAGCGCTCAAGCGCGGCCGCAAGGGTGGCGCGGCGCTGTGCTCCTTTGACATGCTCGGCGAGGGCGCCCGCACGGCGGCTGACGCGGCGCGTTATCAAAAACGCTATCTCGACGCGATCGCCGTGGTCGGCGCGGCGCGAGGCACCGGACCCGTGGAACAGGTGCATGGGGTTTCGGTCAAGATTTCCGCCCTGCACCCGCGCCTGCACGCGGTCAAGCACGAGCGGGTGATGGCGGAGGTCTATCCGCTCCTGCTCGAACAGGCCCGCGCAGCCAAGGCCCATGATATCAGCCTGTGTTTCGACGCCGAGGAGAGCGACCGCCTGGTGTTGTCGCTGCAATTGTTCGACCGCCTCGCCCGCGAACCCGAGCTGGAGGGCTGGAATGGTCTCGGCCTCGCGGTGCAAGCCTATCAGAAGCGCGCGCCGATGGTGATCGAGCGCCTGATCGCGCTGGGCCGGGCGACCAATCGCCGCTTGCTCGTGCGCCTGGTCAAGGGCGCCTATTGGGATACCGAGATCAAGCTGGCGCACCAGATGGGCTGGCCGGACTTCCCGGTCTGGACCACCAAGCCGGCGACCGATCTCAACTTCCTCGGCTGCGCCCGCGCCATGCTGGCGGCGCCCGACGCGATCTATGGCCAGTTCGCGACCCATAATGCGCATTCGCTGTGTGCGGTGCGCGACCTGGCCGAACAGGCCGGGGTCGAGAGCTATGAATTCCAGCGCCTGCACGGGATGGGCGAAGCGCTCTATTCCGCCGCACACGAGGCCTATGGCGATGCGCCGGTGCGGGTCTATGCCCCGGTGGGCAGCCATGAAGACCTCTTGCCCTATCTTGTCCGCCGCCTGCTCGAGAATGGTGCCAACACCTCCTTCGTGCATTCCTTCCTCGACCCGGACGTGCCGGCCGAGGATGTCGCGCGCGGTCCCTTCGAGGTGACCGACAGGATCGCGCGTCATCCGTCTATTGCGACGCCGATGGCGCTGTATGGCGACGAGCGCCCCAATTCAGCCGGGATCGACCTGTCCCAGGCCAGCGTGCGCCAACGCCTCGACAAGGCTGTCGAGGCGCTCGATGCCGCCGGACCGATCGTCGCGGCCCCGCTGGTCGGCGGGATCGACCGGCTCGGTGGTGCGGCCCGGGCCGGACAGGAATTGCCGGTCACCAGCCCGGTCGAGCGCTCGCGCATTGTCGGCACCGTGCTCGAGGCGACGACGGAGGATGTCGATGCCGCGTTCGAACTGGCGGTGGCGGCCCAGCGGATCTGGGACGCGCGCGGCGGCGAGGCCCGCGGCGCCATCCTGCGCGCCATGGCCGATGCGCTCGAGGCCGATGCCGACCGTTTCCTGGCACTGATGGCGCGCGAGGCCGGCAAGACCCTCGCCGATGGTGTCGCCGAAGTGCGCGAGGCGGCCGATTTCTGCCGCTATTACGCCGCCCAGGCCGAACGCGAGTTTGCGGCGCCCGTGCGCCTGCCCGGACCGGCCGGCGAGACCAATCATCTCGGGCTCAAGGGGCGCGGGGTGTTTGTCTGCATCAGCCCGTGGAATTTCCCGCTGGCGATCTTCACCGGCCAGGTGGCCGCCGCGCTCGCGGCCGGCAATGCGGTGATTGCCAAACCGGCGGAACAGACGCCGCTGATCGCCTGCGAAGCGGCGCGGCTCTTCTTCCGGGCCGGACTGCCGGTCGATGTGCTGAGCATATTGCCCGGCCGCGGCGAGAGTGTCGGCGCGGCGCTGACCTATGATCCGCGCACCGCCGGCGTCGCCTTTACCGGCTCGACCGATGTTGCGCGCATGATCAACCGTTCGCTGGCGGCCCGCGACTGCGCCATCGCGCCCCTGATCGCCGAAACCGGCGGGCTCAATGCCATGTTCGTCGACACCACGGCGCTGCGCGAGCAGGTCGTCGATGATGCGGTGCTGTCGGCCTTCGGGTCGGCGGGGCAACGCTGTTCGGCCCTGCGTATCATCCTGGTGCCCGAGGATATCGCCGATGCGACGATCACCGCGATCGCCGGCGCCATGGATGAGCTCGCCATTGGTGACCCGGCCGATCCGGCCACCGATATCGGGCCGGTGATCGATGGTGAGGCGCGCGAGATCCTGTTCACGCACATGGACCGCATGGAGGCCCAGGGCGAGGTCATCCGCCATCTCGACCCGGGCGATTGGGGCGAGACCGGCTGTTATTTCGGCCCGGCCCTGGTGGAGCTGCCCTCGCTCGATCTGCTGGAACGCGAAGTGTTCGGTCCGATTCTGCACGTGATCCGGTACAAGCGGCACGAGTTGCACGACATGGCCGCCGCGCTGGCCGAGAAGGGCTATGGTCTGACGCTGGGCATTCACTCGCGGCTCGAGAGTTTCCACAGGCAAATTCAGTCGGCGGTGCCGGCGGGCAATGTCTATGTGAATCGCTCGATGACCGGGGCCGTTGTCGGGGTTCAGCCCTTCGGCGGCGAGGGCTTGTCAGGCACGGGGCCAAAGGCCGGCGGGCCGCATTATCTGCACCGTTTTGCGGGTGAGCGTTGCGTCACCGTGAATATCGCGGCGCAGGGCGGCGACCCGGAATTGCTCAACCTTTCGTAAACAGGTCTTAAGCGGCCTTAGGAATTGTTTATGACCGGTATCCGGGGGATTAACCGGGTGTGCCCGCTTGCCCCGGTCATTAATCGGTCATTAACTAAAAAAACCGCTTTCGACCGGTTTGCCCCGTTGACCGCGGGGCAAAGGTTGATCCACTATATGTTGGGTCAGCTGGAGACGGCGGCACACTATACAGGATTTTCCGGCCATTCAGGCCTGCCGGGTACGCGAATCGATTTTCGCGCACCGCAGGGAAGAATTGTCTCGGAGTTGAGGAGCATGACCATCATGACGCCACCGGATTCGGCCACCAGCCGCAAGCTAGACAGCGGCGCGGACATCGTCCGTACACCCCGTCGCGGGCAGCCGAAAAACAATACGGCAGCGCATCTTCGCGTGGTGGAATCGATCCGCATCGACCGCAGCCGCGATGCCCTGCTGACCGAGTTCGGCAAGCGCACGCTGGAAGACCGCTATCTGCTGCCGGGCGAGAGCTACCAGGACATGTTTGCCCGCGTCGCCACGGCCTATGCCGATGACGCCGAGCATGCCCAGCGCCTGTATGATTACATCTCGAATCTCTGGTTCATGCCGGCGACCCCGGTGCTCTCCAATGGCGGCGCCGATCGCGGCCTGCCGATTTCCTGTTTCCTCAATTCCGTCGGCGATTCGCTCGACGATATTGTCGGGACGTGGACGGAGAATGTCTGGCTCGCCTCCAATGGCGGCGGCATCGGCACCTATTGGGGCGATGTGCGCTCGATCGGCGAGAAGATCGGCGTCAACGGCCAGACCTCCGGCATCATTCCCTTCATCCGCGTGATGGACAGCCTGACCCTGGCGATTTCCCAGGGCTCGCTGCGCCGCGGCTCGGCCGCCGTCTATCTCGACATCCACCATCCGGAAATCGAGGAATTCCTCGAAATCCGCAAGGCATCCGGCGATTTCAATCGCAAATCGCTCAATCTCCACCACGGCCTCAACATCACCGATGCCTTCATGGAAGCGGTGCGTGACGATACCGAATTCGAGCTGCTCTCTCCAAAGAGCAAGGAGGTCGTCAAAACCGTCAATGCCCGCAAGCTGTGGCAGAAGGTGATCGAGCTGCGTCTGCAGACCGGCGAGCCCTACATCATTTTCTCCGACACGGTGAATGACAATCTGCCGGCCCACCAGCGCAAGCTCGGCCTCAAGGTGCGTCAGTCGAACCTGTGCTCGGAAATCATGTTGCCGACCGGTTTCGACCACAAGGGCAAGGACCGCACCGCCGTTTGCTGCCTGTCCTCGCTCAATGCGACGAAATACCTCGAGTGGAAGGATGATCCGACCTTCATCGAGGACATTTTCCGCTTCCTCGACAATGTGCTGCAGGACTTCATCGATCGCGCGCCGCCGGAGATGGACCGTGCCGTCTATTCGGCGATCTGCGAGCGTTCGGTCGGGCTGGGGCTGATGGGTTTTCACACCTTCCTGCAGCAGATGAATGCCCCGTTTGAATCGGCGATGGCGAAATCCTGGAACATGAAAATGTTCAAGCATATCCGCACCCATGCCGATGCGGCTTCCGTGGTGCTGGCCGAAGAGCGCGGTGCCTGCCTCGACGCCGAGGAAAATGGCGTCAAGGCGCGCTTCTCGCACAAGCTGGCGATCGCACCGACGGCTTCGATCTCGATCATCTGTGGCGGCGTCTCCGCCGGCATCGAGCCGATCCCGGCCAATGTCTATACCCACAAGACCCTGTCCGGTTCGACCACGGTCAAGAACCCGCAGCTTGAAGCCCTGCTCGAGGAAAAGGGGCTCAACGAGCCGGAAACCTGGTCCTCCATCCTGGAGCATGAAGGCTCGGTGCAGCATATCGACGCCCTCGACGAGCACGAGAAGGCGCTGTTCCGCACCGCCTTCGAGATCGACCAGCGCTGGGTGATCGAACATGCCGCTGACCGCACGCCCTTCGTGTGCCAGTCGCAATCGCTCAATGTCTTCCTGCCGGGCGACATCGATAAGTGGGATCTGCACATGCTGCACTGGACGGCGTGGGAGCGCGGCGTGAAATCGCTGTATTACTGCCGCTCCAAATCGGTGCAGCGCACCGCCTATGCCGGTTCCAGCGCCAAGTCGGACGTCGAGGCCTCGCTCGCCGCCGCCGCACCGACCGACTATGAGGAATGCCTCGCCTGCCAATAGGTCTGGCTTCGCAACAGATTGGAAAGCGCCGGTTTCCCCCCAGGGATGCCGGCGTTTTCATGCGCGGCGTGCCGTGCAACCCGTGTCGTGCGCACGAGAAAACAGCTCGCAAACATTGTATTTGACTGGACGTGGCGCCGCGAAGCCCGTTAACCTCACTCTCCTTGAGGGCGAATCCAGGTGCAGGGGCACTGTGGAATTGCTTGTATCGCTTCTGGGGAGAGTGCGATGCGACTGGGACGAACATCACAATTGCTTTGCGCGGGCGTTATTGCCCTCGCCGGGACCAGCTATGTGCTGACCGCTCCCGGTGCGGCGCGGTCCGAATGGGCCTCGACGAGCCAGATGATCCAGGGCCAGTTCGCGGTCGAGCCCGCAGTGCAGCCGCTTTCGCCCTCGGCCGCGCGCGTGGCGCTGACGGCCCTGTCGCTCAGTTCCGGCCAGGCCGACCGTGACGCCTTTGCCGCCATGACCATGGAGCCGGCGGCCCGGTTCGATATGGGATCGGCCGGCACGATCAAGATCGCCGTGCTCGACGAGAGCGCGCGTGACGCCAGTTTCGGCATTGTGCGCCCCGGGGAGGGCGAGCATTCGCCGGTGGTGGTCGACCCGTCCGCCGAACGCACGGTGGTGGCGGTCAATTACGAACGCGCCTTCGTCTCGCCCGGTGAGGGCGAACAGCTCGACGTTTCGGTGACGCCGCGCGCCGCCGTCAGTGTCGGACCGGAGGGCTCCGCTGCCGGGGCCGGTGCCGAGGTGCGGATCGGGCGCTATCTCGCCGATGATTATCCCGGCTGGTATGTGTTCGCCGGCGCTGACCGCCGGGCGCTGATGTATGATCCGGCCCAGGGCATGGATTTCAATCGCGCCGTCTACATGACCGATCGCGAAGTGATCGGCGACGCCCAGGCCGGCGTCGCGGTGCGCATTGGCGAGGTCGATCTCTCGCTGGCCTATGTCCAGCGCAATTACCGCTATGTCGTCGGCGTCGACAAATTCCGCGAGAACGAACAATTCGGCGCCGTCACCGTCAATTGGCGCTGGTAGACTCACTTTTCCCCGGCCAAACTGAGTCCGGCCCGCATCTAGCTGTAGACGTTTTGCTAACCACAGACGCAATATGTTGTGTGTCGGGTCGAAACCGATTCCCATTTGCCTGAGGTGCGCTGCGATGACCGAAACTTCCCAAGAAATCCCGGGTCTGATGACCCTGAGCCATGCCTACAAGCCCTTTCGCTATCCCTGGGCGCATGATTTCTGGAAGAAGCAGCAGCAGGTTCACTGGATGCCGGAAGAAGTTCCGCTCGGTGAGGACTGCAAGGACTGGGCGACCAAGCTCAACGACAATGAGCGCAATCTGCTGACCCAGATCTTCCGCTTCTTCACCCAGTCCGACATCGAGGTGAACGATAATTACATGGAGCGCTATGCGCGCGTCTTCAAACCGGTCGAAGTGAAGATGATGCTTTCGGCCTTCTCCAATATGGAGACGATCCATATCGCCGCCTATGCGCTCCTGCTCGAGACGATCGGCATGCCCGACAGTGAGTTCTCCGCCTTCATGGATTACAAGGCGATGGCCGATAAGCATGATTTCATGCAGAAATTCGGCGTCGACACCAATGAGGACATCCTGCGCACCGTCGCCATGTTCGGTGCCTTCACCGAGGGTCTGCAGCTGTTCGCCTCGTTCGCGATGCTGATGAATTTCCCGCGCCTCAACAAGATGAAGGGCATGGGCCAGATCGTCACCTGGTCGATCCGCGACGAGAGCCTGCACTGCGAGGGCATGATCAAGCTGTTCCACGCCTTCGCCGAGGAAACCGGCGCCCTGAGCCAGGCGGTCAAGGATGATATCGTCGAGTGCTGCCGCACCGTTGTGGCGCTGGAAGACAAGTTCATCGAGCTCGCCTTCGAAATGGGCGAGGTCGAGGGCATGACCCCGACCGATATCAAGACCTATATCCGCTATATCGCCGACTGGCGCCTCGGCCAGCTCGGCCTGCCCAAGATCTACAATATCGAGAAACACCCGCTGCCCTGGCTCAGCGAAATCCTCAACGGCGTCGAGCACGCCAATTTCTTCGAGGCCCGCGCCACGGAATATTCCAAGGGCGCCACCAAGGGCGACTGGCACGGCGATGACGGCGTCTGGGCCCTGTTCGACCAGGCCAAGTCGAAGAAGGTTGAGCCGGCGGAATAGGGGGCTGAACCACCCTTGCCTTCCCCAAAAACCCAAACCCTTGTCATCCCCGCCGGACGTCCGGCCTTGAGCCGGACGCAGAGCGGGGACCTACCCGCTATTCCAGCTGGTCTCGCGGGTAGGTCCCTGATCTGCGTCCCGCTTTCGCGGGACATCCGTCAGGGATGACAACGGGTTGTATTTTGAACCAGTGATGTCGAGGCACGCAACCATGTGTCTGGGGGCATTGCGGACGATCCGTCGGGTGTCATGCGTTTGTATGCGGGGTCATTCGTCCCTCGGGACCGTCCACAACCCGGTGAAGCCCGGCCTTCCGGCCAATTGAGGGCGGTCTGATCGTGACCGGCCCGGCGCCACCCGTCCGCCCTTTTCTGTGCACCGTCCGGGGCGGAACGTGGGGCTATTATGCGGGCGGATGCCCCGGGCGGGGATAAGTTGGCGGCGCGGCGTGGCAAGGCGTTGTATTGCTGCGGAAATTTCTATCTCCCACCGGGGATGACAGCAATTGAGCCACATGTTAAAGTTGCAAACATGTATGATGTCTATCTTCTGGCCTCACGGCGTAATGGCACGCTCTACTGCGGCGTAACCAACCGGCTTCTGGCACGGGTCTATGAGCACAAGACCAAACAGGCGCTGGGTTTCACAACGCGCTATGGTGTCGACAAGCTGGTCTGGTTTGAAAGCCATGAGCTGGTCAATAATGCGATTACGCGGGAGAACCGGATCAAACGCTGGCGCCGCGCGTGGAAAGTTGCGCTGATCGAAAAAGCCAATCCCGATTGGGATGACCTCTATTGGAAGCTGGGCGGTGTCGATCCGGCGGTGATTGTGCCTGAGACGTATCGGATGTGGGAGCGGCAGGAGTAGGGGCGTCCCTCATGTCGCATCCGCCGCACGATCTCTATCTCTAAATCATCCAATCACTTGTCATCCCCGCCGGACGTCCGGCCTTGAGCCGGACGCAGAGCGGGGACCTACCCGTGTCTCCAGCTGGAGGCACGGGTAGGTCCCTGATCTGCGTCCCGCTTTCGCGGGACATTCGTCAGGGATGACAAGGGTTTATGGATGGAACACAAGGAGTGCCCCCCCTCAGATCACAGCCTCTCCCGCCGGCTCCCTCATATTATAGCTCGAGGCCATCACCCTGCCGTAGGCGCCGCCATTGGCGATCAGGAAGACATCATCCTCGAATGTCTCCGGCAGCAGGCGCTGGGCGCCCATGCGGTCGGCGGTTTCGCAGATCGGGCCGACGATATCGGCGACCCAGGCCGGCGCATCGTCGAGCCGGGTCAGGTTGAAGATCTCGTGTCTTGCGCCGTAGAGGGCGGGGCGGATCAGGCTGTTCATGCCGGCATTGATACCGACAAAGCGCGCATCCGGGGTCTGTTTCAGCTGGGTGACGCGGGCCAGCAGCACGCCGGCCTCGGCGATGATGAAACGGCCCGGCTCGAGCCAGAACCGGTATTGCGGGAAGGCGGTGTGCAGATCGGTGAGCACGGCGCCCAAGGCCTCCATATCGATGCGGCGTGCGCCTGAGGCCTCGTCGACACCGAGACCGCCGCCGAGATCGAGAATGCGGACATCGGGCAGGGCCCGCGCCGTCTCGGCGAGGAAAACGCCAACCCGGCGCCAGTGATCGGGATCGCTGATGCCGCTGCCGGAATGGACGTGCAGGCCGATGATTTTGGCGCCGGCCTTTGCCGCCAGCTCGATACCCTCGGGCAATTCATCGGCGTGCAGGCCGAATTTGGCGTCGGGCCCGGCGGTGCGGACATGTTTGTGATGGCCTTCCGGGCGCTGGGGATTGATCCGCAGCGTGATCTCAGCGCCGGCGAATATCTCCGGCCAGTGGCGCAGCGGGTGCAGCCCGTCGAGCGTGAGGTGAACGCCGAGCTCCATCGCCTCGGCATATTCGGCGCGCGGCGCGAAATTCGGCGTGAACAGGATGCGATCCATCGGCAGGTCCGGCACGGCCGCCATGGCCGCATGCACTTCGCCGATCGAGACGCATTCAACGCCCAGCCCGGCCGCGACCGCGGTGCGGATCACGTCGGGATGGCCATTGGCCTTCATCGCATACCAGCCGCGGTCGAGATGCGGCAGCGCGGCGACGGCTTCGGCGCGCGCCTTTGCGGTTTCCAGGTCATAGACGTAGAGCGGCGCATCCACCGGGCACAGCGCCAGCAGGGCGTCGCGCCTGGTGCGCCACCAGGCGGCCGCACCGGCGGCGGCGGTGACGGCATCGCTCTGACCGATCTCGCGCCAGCTCGGGCCGAAGGTCGGGTCGAGCGGCTTGGGCTGGATCAGCTGGTCATGCAGGCGGCGGCAGAGCGGCTTGCCCTGGTCCTCGTCGACGACGACGGTGAGATTGAGATCATTCGCCGCCTGGCTGATCAGGCGCACGGGATAGTGGGCAAAGGCCTCCATCGCCGGCCCGAGCTGGGCCAGCAGGGCGCGCACGCCGCGCCCGACCATCGAGACGGCGGCGCAATGCTCGATCATCTCGACGCGGGCAATGGTTGAGAGCTCGTCCTGCAGCGCGGCCAGCACGGCCGGCGTGAGCGAGGGGTCGGCATCGAGCGAGACGGTGACGCTGGTCTGCGAGGTCGAGACCAGGTCGATCGAGACGCCATGGCGGGCAAAGGGCTCGAAGGCCTTCGCAAGAAAGCCGGCCGCATGCCACATGCCATCACTGTCGAGCGTGATCAGGCGAACGCCGAACTTCACCGAGACCGCCTTCAGACGCGGGGCGTCTTCCGACGGGGTGGCGCTGATCGTGGTGCCGTTCATCTCCGGGCGATGCGTGCACAAGACCTGCATCTCGATCCCGGCCTGGCGCACCGGCGCAATGGCGCGCGGATGCAGGACAGAGCCGCCCATCGAGGCGATCTCCTGGGCCTCGTCATAGCTCAGCGCCTTGATCTGGCGCGCCGCACCGGTCAGGCGCGGATCGGCCGAGAAGAAGCCGGGCACATCGGTCCAGATCTCCAGCCGGCGCGCCTCCAGTTTGGCGGCGAAATAGGCGGCTGAAGTGTCGGAGCCGCCGCGGCCGAGCAGGGCAGTGTCGCCATCGGGCCGCCGGGCGATGAAGCCCTGGGTGAGGACAATGTCAAAGGCCGGGCCGGCGAGGCGGTCCTGCAGCGCCGGGTCGGCCGCGTAATCGCAATCGGCGCCGAGATAGCCGTTGACGGCACCGCCACTGCGGCTGGTCAGCAGATCGCGGGCATCGAGCCAGTGGCAGGCCAGGCCCTGCCGGTTGAGCCAGGCCGCGCCGAGGCTGGTCGCCATCAGCTCGCCCTGGGCCATGATGCGGGCGCGCAGGCGCGGCGAGGCATCACCGGTCAGCGCCAGACCGGCGCGCAAACGCGCCAGCTCGGCCAGGAAGGGCGCCAGCACGCTCTCGCCATCGAGATCGAGTTCATCTGCGAGATCAAGATGTTGCGCCTTGATCGCGGCGAGCTCGTCTTCGCCCTCGCCAGCCATGGCGGCGGCGATCAGCGCTTCGAGCCGGTTGGAAATGCCGGCAATGGCGCTATGGACGACGAAGACGCGCTTGCCTTCGGTGCGCAGGGCCTCGATGCGTTTGGAAATCACGCGCCAGTCGGCCAGCGATTTGACGCTGGTGCCGCCGAATTTCAGTACGATCCAGTCTTGCGCGTTGTCCATGGTCATCTCCAACCCCCTTCAGGGTGCACGGGTCCTTACAGGCTTGGCGACTTGCGGCCAATGCCTGTTTGGACTTCCGCCTGCTTTTGCCGCGATCTGCACGCGCCGGGGAGTTTCGCGTTTACCCTTGCCGCAAAATCGTGCAAGAGACCGGCGATGATGCCTTTTAAAATCGCGAATACGCCTTCCGACGCCGTGGACCAGCTGATTGTGCTGCACCGGGCCTCCGTTGAGCGTCTCCAGACCGCCCTGAAAGCCTTCCTCGATGGCGGTCCTCCACCCACTCCCGAAGCCCGTGCCGCAGGCGCTTTCGCCTATCCGGAATTGCGCGTCACCTATATGCCCGACGGGCCGCCACCGCCGGTGAGCCGCGCCTTCGGCAAGTTCACCGATACCGGTGTCTACGCCAATACGATCACCCATCCCGAACTCTTCCGTGACTATCTGGTCGAACAGCTGACCCTGCTCGATGACGAGTATGAGATCACGATCGAGACCGGCATGTCCGCTGTCGAGATCCCCTTCTCTTACGTGCTCGACGGTGCCGATGATCTCGACATGGATGCGGCGAGCCCGGCCGAGCTGGTCAGTCATTTCCCCTATGCCGATCTGAGCAAGGTCAATGACGAGCTGCCCAACGGGCTGAGTCCGTCAGCGCCGGGCATGGTGCGGCCGCTGAGCCTGTTCGCCGCGCCGCGCGTCGATTATTCGCTGCAGCGCCTGCGCCACTATACCGGCACCCCCTATGAGGACACGCAGCAATTCATCCTCTTCACCAATTATCACCGTTATGTCGACGCCTTCTCGGCCTGGGCGATCGGGCAGTTGAAGGAGGATAATCACTATCAGTCCTTCTCCGCCGCCGGCTTTGTCGAGGTCGATGCCAATACCTCCAATGCCCATGCCCTGGTCGAGGGCGCGCCCTGGCGGCGGTTCCAGATGCCGGCCTATCACCTGAAAGCGCCGGGCGGCCGCGGCATCACCCTGGTCAATATCGGCGTCGGCCCGTCCAACGCCAAGACGATCACCGACCATCTCGCCGTGCTGCGTCCGCAGTGCTGGCTGATGATCGGCCATTGCGGCGGGCTGCGTCATTCCCAGCGGCTTGGCGATTATGTCCTGGCCCACGCCTATCTGCGCTATGATGGCGTGCTCGACGAGGATTTGCCGATCGAGGTCCCCGTGCCGCCGATTGCCGAGATCCAGATCGCGCTCGAAAGCGCCGTCGCCCAGGTCAGCGGCGACAAGGGCGAGGCCCTCAAGGCGCGCCTGCGCACCGGCACTGTCGCCACTTTCGCCGACCGGAACTGGGAATTGCGCTATGCCGCCCAGGCGCGGCGCATCAATCAGTCCCGCGCCATCGCCGTCGATATGGAATCGGCGACGATTGCCGCCAATGGCCTGCGCCTGCGCGTGCCCTATGGCACCTTGCTCTGCGTCTCTGACAAGCCCTTGCACGGCGAGTTGAAACTGCCCGGCGCCGCCAATCTCTTCTACCAGCGCTCGGTGTCCGAACACCTGGCCGCCGGTATCGAGACGGTGGAGATCCTCAAGCGCGATCGCGGCGCGGCGCTGCATTCACGCAAGCTGCGCAGTTTCGACGAGCCGCCCTTCCGCTAGGCGCTGAAGGCGCAAGATTGTGGATGGCGGGCCTTGCCGCGCTGCCCGCGATTGCGTACCTCCAAGGCATGACACGGATCCAGTCCCTCGACGGCGTTCACAATTTTCGCCATTTCCATGGCTATGAAGCCGCCGACGGCGCGCGGGTGCGTGAGGGCCTGTATCGCTCGGGGCATTTCTCGCGCTCCAGCGAGGCCGACCGGGATCTGGTGCGTGAGCTCGGCATTGCCGTGATTGCCGATCTGCGCCGCCCGCGCGAGCGTCAGGCCGAGCCCTCGGCCTGGCCCGAGGATCACGCCCTGCGCGTGATTTCCTCCGATGCCGATGATGATGGTGAGCCGCCGCACCTGAAATTCCTGCGCACCGGCGATCATTCGCTCGAAGCCGTGCGCGGCTATATGCAGAGCGCCTATCGCCGTATTCCGCGCGAAAAGGGCAATCAGTCCGTCTTCCGTGAGGGCTTCAGGGCGCTGGCTTCCGGTGAGGCTGATAGCGGTTTTCTGGTGCATTGCGCCGCCGGCAAGGACCGGACCGGGATTTTCTGCGCCCTGGTGCTCGAGGAGCTCGGCGTTGAACATGAGGCCATTGTCGAGGATTATCTGCTGACCAATGCGGCCGTCGATTTCGACACACTGGTGCCGATGGTGCGCAAGCGGCTGCAGGATGATTACGGCAAGGTGATGTCAGACGAGGTGATGCGCGCCTTCCTCGGCGTCGAGGCCGACCTGCTGCGCACGGCGCTGACCACGATCGGTGACCGCGATGTCTATCTGCGCGATGTGCTCGGTATTACCGATGCCGAACGCGCGGCCCTGCGGGAGCGCTGGCTGCAGCGATGACACCGATGCCGCAGGCCGCTGCATTGCCCCTGCTCGAGATCGTCCGGCCCTGGCGCGACCCGTTGCAGGCCTTCGCGCCGCTGGCCGGTGAGGACCGGGCGCTATTGCTGCATGATGGCCGCAATGGGCGGGCGCGGATTTTCGCGCGTCCCACACAAACCTTCGACGATGGATCGCGGGCCGGGTTTGAAGCGCTGCAGACGGATTTCCGCAGCGCCGCCGCCGGGGGCATGCTGGCGGGCCTGTTCGGCTATGACCTGGCCGGCGCTTTCGAGACGCTTCCCGCCCATGATGCGGCGCGCTGGCCGGCGCTGGCCTTCGCCCGCTATCCTGCCTGGGCCGAATTTGACGAGGCCGCCGGGACGCTGACGGTGCGCGGCCATGACGGCGCGCGCGTGGACGCGCTGGCTGAAATCCTGTGTGCGGGCGCGGCGGTGGGACCCGTTTCTGCGCCGGGCGCTGCCAGCTGGACGCCGCGCTGGTCGCAAGCGCGCTATCTCGCTGCGGCGCGCAAGGCGCGCGACTATGTCCATGCCGGCGATGTCTTCCAGGTCAATCTCTCGCAGGCCTTTGATGCCGGGCTGGGTCGCGGCGACGCGCCCTATGCCGTCTTCCAGCGGCTCTGCCAGGCCAGTCCGGCGCCGCATGCCGCCTTTTTCCGTCTCGATGCCGAGCATGTGATCCTGACCAATTCGCCGGAACGCTTCGTCTCCGTGCGCGCCGGCCGTATCGAGGCGCGTCCGATCAAGGGCACGCGCCGCCGCTCCGCTGATCCGGGGCTGGACCAGGCCCTGGCCGACGAGCTGGTCGCCAGCGCCAAGGACCGGGCGGAAAACCTGATGATTGTCGATCTGATGCGCAATGACATCTCGCGCGTCTGCACGCCCGGCTCGGTCAAGGTCCCGACGCTGTGCGGGATTGAGAGCTATGCCAATGTGCATCACCTGGTTTCGGTGGTGGAGGGCGAGCTGGCTGTCGGGCGCGATGTTTTTGACCTGGTTGCCGCCAGCTTCCCGCCCGGCTCGATCACGGGGGCGCCGAAAGTGCGGGCGATGCAGATCATCGCGGAACTCGAAGGCGAATCGCGCGGGCCCTATTGCGGCGCGCTGGGCTGGATTTCCGCGGCCGGTGATATGGACCTGAATGTCATGATCCGCACCGCTGCCCTGCGCCGCGACGGCGATGTGTGGCGGGCGACGATCCGGTCGGGCGGCGGCATTGTCGCCGATTCCGATCCGCTCGCCGAATATGAGGAAACCCTGACCAAGGCCTCGGCCCTGCGCCGGGCGGTGGAGGGACGGGCATGACGGTCTGGCTGGATGGTGAATGGCTCGGGGACGGGGCGGCGGTCTGCCCGGCGGATGATCGTGGTCTGCTGCTCGGCGACGGCCTGTTCGAGACCTTGCGCTTTTCCGGCGGGCGCTTGCTGCGCCAGGCGGCGCATGAGCAAAGATTGCGCGCCAGCTGTGCCGCGCTGGAGCTGGCCTGCCCGCTCGACCGGATCGCGCTTTCGGCGATTGTCGGCGAGATGGCGGCGCGGGCCGGATTGCGCCAGGCGGCCATTCGCCTGACACTGACCGCCGGCTCGGGCCAGCGCGGCCTCGCGCGGCCGGCCATGGGTCAGCCCTCCTGCCTGATTACCGCCGCGCCGCTGCCCGAGGCCCCGGCCTCGATCAGCCTGGCAAACGTCTCGCTACGTCGCTCGACCGGCAGTGTCGCGGCGCGGCACAAGACACTCAGCTATATCGACAATGCCATGGCGCGGCGCGAGGCAGTGCGCGCCGGTGCCGGCATGGCGCTCCTGCTCGATACTGACGGCCATCTTTCGGGCACCGACTGCGCCAATCTGTTCTGGGTGCGTGGCGGCCGGCTTTTCACGCCGGCGCTGGAATGTGCGGTATTGCCGGGCACGGTGCGGGCCGCGATCCTGGCCGGGATGGACGTCGAGCAGGGCCGGTTCACCCCGGATGCCCTGGCGGACGCGCAGAGCGTTTTTGTCACCAATGCGCTGATGGGGGCGGTCGCCGTGACCGCGATTGACGGGGCGCCGGCGGGGCGGGCGCAACCCGTCCCCGACGCCGTGCTGGCGCTGCTGGACTAACCGCGCGAGACGACGATCGACTGGCGCGGGCGCAGGTAGAAAACTTCGCTGATATCGAACTGGCTGACGCCAAGTTCGCTGAACATGGTGTGGTACTGGTAATTGACCTCGACCATGATCACCGAGCGATTGCGCTGCAGCACGCCGGCGGGCACCGGGGCGCTGCCGCCCTCGCCATAGGCCGTCATGCCGATGGCATCGCTCCATTGCACACGCACTTCGTCAGACCCGTTCATCAATACGCTGGTAATGCGCACCTGCAGCGGTCCGGTGTCGAAGGGCGAGATGATGACGCCGCCGGCGGTCATGATATCGGCCATCTCGCCATCGGTGATGACATCGTCCTGGGCGACCAGATCCGCCAGGGCGCTGGCGGCGCTGGTGATCTTGCGGTCGATTGACAGGGCAAGGCTGATCTCGACGGCGCCGAGATAGAGCAGGATCATGAAGGGCGCGATCAGCGCGAACTCGACCGCGGAAGCGCCGCGGCGATCGCCGGCCAGCCGTTTCAGACCGCGTTTGAGGGCTCTAATCATCGAAGGGCTCGTTCCGGAAGACGCTGGCGGCGGACAGCAGGCGCTGATTGCCCGACATATTGGACAGGGCACCGCCGAAATTCGGGGTCAGCAGCGACCAGCGATAGAAAACGCGCACCAGCACAATGTCGCCCGCCTCGCCCGGATCCCAGCCGAAACTGCCGGTATTGAGACTGCCATCGGCATTGACCGGGCTGGTCTGGTCGACCGTGTTGAAACCCTCGAACACCTGGACGTCGAACTCGAGCCGGTCGCAATTGCCGACGACCTCGATCCGGGTACAGATTTCATCGCGGAACTGGTTGCGGGTCATGCCGGCGGCCTGGGCCTGTCCGGTGCGGATTTCGCGTGCGGTTTCCAGCACGGCATTTTCAAGCACCGTGCTGGTGAAGAAAACGCTGGCGATCTCGATCATCGCGAACAGCAGGAAGAAGAAGGGCGCCGCGATAATGGCAAATTCCACCGCCGTCGCGCCGGACTGGTCGCGGCCGGTCCGGCACAGCAGACGGCGCAGGGACCCGATCAGGGAAGGGCCGGATATCGAAGGGGGCGGGCAGCTCATGACCGGAACTCCACAGGATGATGGCTTGGGCCGCCTGCGGTCAGGACGGATCACCGATCGCCGCTTCGGCGGTTGCGAGGCGGCCGGATTGCTGGTCGCTGAGCAGGGGTTCGCGTGCGAAATTGTCGCCGACGCGCGGGATTTCATCACAGGTCTCGGCGCAGGACAGGGTCGTGCGATCCGGGCCGCGGAACAGTGCCACCTGGCCGGCAACCGGATTGGTGACCACGACGTCGCTGGCGTAAATCACCCGGCCGATACGATCCAGCGCAATGATATTGGTGCGCCCCTGCAGCCGGCCGGTCAGGACCAGCGTGCGGCCATCATGCACCAGCGCATCGGCGATGGATGGGTTGCCAACGATCACCGTGGAGGCATCGCCGGGCAGGCGAACGACCTGGGCGTGCTCGACCGCGAGCGCCATGTCCTCGGCCAGCGCCGGTGCGCTGCAGGCGAGGGCGAAAGTCATGATGGATGCAATACGGCGAATCATGGGGGCGCTCCGTCCACACGGGTGTTCGTGTATGGGCATACTCTCGCGCGCGTCTGAATCTTTTCTAAACGCGGATGCAATTGTTCGAACGATAGAGCAGGGCGGATTATTGTCATTTTGTTTACTATAGCGAACTTTCGCTGATATATAGTTTTTGTTAAGTACGAATATTTACTGGCTGGAAATTCTTCTCGTGTTTATTGGTCAGCGTTCAGGAGGGGTCGGGACGGATCGTCTCCTGGTGGTGTGGACCTTCAACGGGAGTAACAAAAATGAAAATGATTTCTCGCTTTTTCAAAGACGAATCTGGTGCAACTGCAATCGAGTACGGCCTCATCGCCGCTCTGATTGCTGTCGTCATCATCGGCGCTGTCACGGCGCTCGGCACCGAACTTTCCGGCAATTTCGACGCGATTACCGCGGCGATCTAAACCGGAACCCAGACGATCGGGTAAAGCAGGGCCGCTCCGAAAGGAGCGGCCTTTGTTTTATGCGCTATACTCTATACTGAACAGAACACGTCTGGCGCCAACCTGCCATTAATGCTCTCGCGCTAATGTGTGCGCTTCGGCAGACCGGGGTAGACACATGTTTCTTCAAATCGCCAGCCTGGCCCTGATTGCATTGCTGGCCTATGCGGCTTTCAGCGATGCGACCCGCTTCACCATTCCCAACTGGCTCAGCCTCGCGATTGTCGTGCTGTTCCCGGTCGGTGCGCTGCTGGCCGGTTTTGGCTGGGCCGAGGCGGGCAATCACCTGCTCGCCGGCCTGCTGGCCCTGGTTTTCGGCATGGCGCTGTTCGCTCCGGGCTGGGTGGGCGGCGGCGACGCGAAACTGTTTGCAGCCACCGCCTTCTGGTTTGGCTGGCCGGGCGTGGCGGTTTTCCTGATTCACACGGTCCTGGTGGGCGGCGTTTTGGTTTTGGCGCTGATTCTCCTGCGCAAGGTCCTGCCGCTGGCCGGAATTTCGCCGTCACGGCTGGAGGGAAGCGCCCTCGCACCGGCTGCTCCGGTGCCCTATGGCATCGCGATTGCCGGCGGGGCGTACTGGAGTTTGCCGGCCACGGTCTTCGCAATCCAGTTTTGAACCTGCAGGAAATTCGCAGGATTGAGCGCAATGTAAGCAGAGAATTAACGCGGCTTTGAGGAATTGGACGTCTCATCAGGGTTGAATTCGTGTGCCTGAGAGGTTTGAGGCGTCCAATGAACGCGGTCCGTATCGCCATTCTTATCGCCGCAGCGGTCGCTGCGATTGCCGTGGCATTCTTTGTCAGGCAAGCGATGTCGACCCCTGAAGCCGCGCCAGCGGTGGTGGTGGAAGAGCGTCCTGCCGTCCGAATCCTCGCGGCGCGACGCGACCTCGATACCGGCGAACGAGTCGGCGCCGCCGATTTTTATTGGCAAACCTGGCCCGATGAGGCGATGAGCCCGGGCTATATCCTCGAAAATCGCGGCAAGGGCATTGAAGATTTTGCCGGTTCGGTGGTTCGCGCCCCGATCGGCCAGGGTGAACCGATCACCGGCCGCCGTCTGGTGCAGCCCGGCGATGCCGGCTTCATGGCCGCGGTGCTTTCGCCCGGCATGCGTGCCGCTGCGGTCCCGATCTCCGCCGAACGCGGTGCCGGCGGCTTTATCCTGCCCAATGACCGCGTCGATGTGATCGTTGCCTTCGAGGAAGAAACCCAGGGCCAACGCGGCATGACGCGCGCCTATGTCGCCCGTACGATCGTGGAGAATGTCCGCGTGCTCGCGATCGACCAGACCTATGGCGAGGGCGAGGAGAATGTTGTCGGTGAAACGGCGACGCTCGAACTCACCCCCGACCAGGCGCGGGCCGTCTCGCTCGCCGTCGCGCGCGGCGAGATCACGCTTGTCCTGCGCAGCCTGCTCGATAATGACGATGGACCTGTCCTGATCAGCGGCGGCGAAAGCCCGCTGGCGATGGGCGATTCCAGTTCCGACGACACCCGGCAACGCAATGTGACCCTGATCCGCTACGGTCAGTCGCAAAGCCTTGCCCTGGCAGATGATAATTGAGGTCTGAGGTGATGATCCGCTTCCTGTTCCTGTTCGCCGCACTGGCGATGACTGCGCCCGCCCTGGCGCAGGCGCCCGGCAGCGAGCGTGGCAACACCATGCAGGTCTATATCCGCGAGCCCGGCAATGGCCCGGTCTCCGAAAGCCTGCTGCTGCCGCTGAGCAAGGCGGCCGTGATCAATCTGCCTGTCGACGCGGCCGATATCATGGTCACCAATCCCGAGGTGGTGCAGGCGGTGATCCGCACCCCGCGCCGCGCCTATCTGCTCGGCATGGCGGTGGGCCAGACCAATGCCTTCTTCTTTGATGCCGACGGCCAGCTGATTCTCGATCTCGATCTGCGCGTCGAGCGCGATCTCGGCCCGCTGCAGGAATCGCTCGATCGCTTTTTGCCCAATGCCCGCGTCACGGCCGAGGCGATGAACGACCATATCGTGCTGTCGGGCTCTGTGCCGAACGCTGTCGATGCCGATACGGCGCTGAGCATCGCCCAGCGCTGGGTCGAGACTCCGGAGCAGATTCTCTCGATGGTCACCATCGAGGGCCGCGACCAGGTGATGCTGAAAGTGCGCATCGTCGAGATGCAGCGCTCCATCGTGCGTCAGCTCGGGGTTAATCTGAACGGGACCACGAATTTCGGCGAGTTCTCGCCGCCGGTCCGCGTCCAGCGCTACCAGAACATCAACGGGCTCGACGTTCCGGTCGTCGACTCCAACGGCAATAATGTCTTCGACACCATCACCGATGGTTCCTATGCCAGCTCGACCACAGTCGGCACCGATAATGGATATGGCGTCGCCGGCAGTGCGCTGGGCGGCCTCGTTCTGGGCGGGGCACTCAACAATCTGGTCGATGGCGTGTTGCAGAGCTCGATCGGTGCGACCCTGAATGCGCTCGAGCGTGTCGGCCTGGTGCGCACCCTGGCGGAACCCAATCTGACCGCGATCACCGGCGAATCGGCGAATTTCCTCGCTGGCGGCGAATTCCCCGTGCCGACCGGCCGTGACCGCGACGGCAATGTCATCATTGAATACAAGCCTTTCGGTGTCGGGCTCGGCTTCACGCCGGTTGTCCTCTCGGAAGGCCGCATCAGCATGCGCATCTCAACCGAGGTGTCCGAGCTTTCCTCCGATGGTTCGCTGGTGTTGAGCCAGACAGTGACCACCGACGCCGCCGGCAACCAGGTGGTGATCGACGGCATGACGATCCCGGGCCTGACGGTCAATCGCACCGAAACCACGGTCGAACTGCCCTCGGGCGGCAGCCTGGTACTCGCCGGCCTGATCCGTGAGGAGACCCGCCAGAATCTCGACCAGGTGCCCGGTATCGGCAATGTGCCGATCCTCGGTTCGCTGTTCCGCTCGCGGGACTTCCTCAACCAGGAAACCGAGCTGGTCATCCTGGTGACGCCTTATCTGGTTGACCCGACCAATCCGGCCGCCCTGGCAACGCCGGCGGACGGGTATCAGAATGCCAACGAGCTCGATGCCCTGCTCTTTGGCCGCATCAACCGGATCTATTCCGTGCCCGGCGCCGATACCGGCGAGCGGCGCTGGAGTGGTCCCGTTGGCTTCCTGTTCGATTAGTGGAGTATCCGATCGTGTCGAAACTCAGCGCTAAATGCCTTCTGGCCGCCCTTCTGGGCTCGATGACGCTGGCTGCCTGCTCGACGACGCCGGTCGGGCTTGATCTGCCGCAGGCGACCGCCGTCGCCGAGACCTTCCGCGCCGACATGCCGGTCGATCCGCGTGATAACGGCCTGACCTGGGCCCAGCAGGACATGCTTCGCGCCATCGCGACCGAATACAAGGTGCGCGGCCACGGCCCGCTGGTGATCAGCTATCCGCAGGGCGGCGACAATGAAGACGCAGCCATCGGCGCGATCGCCGAGGCCCGGACCTATCTCTATGAACAGGGGCTCGACTGGCGCCAGATCGCCGGTGGCGCCTATGACGCGCGCTCGCAGGGCAATGCGGCGGTGATTTTCAGCTTCACCCGCTATCGCGCCGTGGCGCCGGACTGCCCGCAGGGCTGGGAGGACCAGCGCTTCGATTTTGACAATCACCACTCGGCGCGTTTCGGCTGCTCGCTGGCCACCAATCTGGCCGCGATGATCAGCGACCCGCGCGATCTTGTGGCGCCGCGCAATATGGGTCCGTCCGATGCCGGACGCCGTCAGACGGTGCTCGATCATTACCGGGCCGGGGAATCCACCACCAGTGAGCGCAGCGACCATGAAAGTGGCGCTGTCAGCACGGTCGGCAATTAGTTGAGGGGCGGAAGGAGCGATCATGGCTGACGCAAAACATGCCCTGAACAGGGACCCGATTCTGGACGGAGACGATCCGTTTCTCGATGCTTCCGACATCGAACGCCTGATGCTGGGCGAGGCTGCGCCGGCGGCGCCTGCCGCTCCGGCCGCACGCCAGGCCGCGCCTGAAGCCGAGCGCGGCAGCCGGCGTTTCGGCGCCGGCTCACAGCCCGGCCATGACGAATTCACGGACAGCTATCAGTCAGAGGCCCCCGCTGCGGTACCGCAGACCCAGGATGCGCTCGAGGCCGAGTTCGCCGACCTGCAGGACGAGTTCATCGCATCGCAGGCCGCAATCCCGGCCGGTGAGGCCCTGATCGGCGAGATCGATCGTGATATTGCCGATCAACCGGTGCCGCGGATCACGATTGCCGCCTTCTGCGAACGTCCCGAGACCGGAGCGCTGGTCCACAATGCCGCGGGCGACCGGCGCTTGGCCAAGGCGCATGTCGGCGTCGAGCTCGGCGGGCTGCCCGCAGCGATCGAACGTTATCATGACGCCACCACGCCCAATCTGCTGATTGTGGAATCGGGAATGCGTGGCCAGGGCCTGTTCGAACAGCTCGAGGAGCTGGCGAGCGTCTGTGACCCGGAAACCAAGGTCATCATCATCGGCGCCGCCAATGATATTGCCCTCTATCGCGAGCTGATGAAGCGCGGGGTGAGCGAGTATCTCGTGCCACCGATGACGCCGCTGCATCTGATCCGCTCGATTTCCGACCTGTTCCTCGATCCCGAGCAGCCCTTTGCCGGCAAGAGTATTGCCTTCATCGGCGCCAAGGGCGGTGTCGGCTCCTCGACGGTGGCCCATAATTGCGCCTGGTCGCTGTCGGAAGGGCTGCAGACCGATGCGGTGCTCGTCGATCTCGATCTCTCCTTCGGCACGGCCGGGCTCGATTTCAACCAGGATCCGGCCCAGACGCTGGGCGATGCCCTCAACGAACCGGACCGGCTCGATGATGCGCTGCTCGACCGGCTTCTGGTGCGTTGTACCGAGCGGCTGAGTCTGTTTTCGGCGCCGGCGACGCTGGACCGCGATTGGGAGTTCTCGCCGAGTGAATATGAAATGGTGCTGGAAAAGGTTCGCCGCCAGGCGCCTTTCGTCGCGCTTGATCTGCCGCATTTGTGGATGCCCTGGGTGCGTGAGACCCTGCTCTCGGCCGACCAGGTGGTCGTGACGGTAACGCCGGATCTGGCGTCCTTGCGCAATGCCAAGAACCTGTTCGACCTGATCGCCGGCGCCCGTCCCAACGATGAGTTGCCGAAAGTTGTGGTCAATATGGCCGGCATGCCGAAACGCCCGGAAATTCCGGTCAAGGATTTCGCCGATGCGCTGGGAACCCAGCCCGCCCTGGTCTTGCCCTTCGAGCCGCAATTGTTCGGCAAGGCCGCCAATAACGGTCAGATGATCCACGAGCTCGACCCGAAATCGAAGGCTGCGGACGGCTTTGCCCACCTCGCCGGTCTCGTGACCGGGCGCGCGGCCGCACCGCTGCGCAAGCGGTCCATCGTCTCGAAACTGTTCGGAGGCTAGCGCGTCATGTTCGGCAAACGGGCCGGCGGCCCCAAACCTGCGCAGCCCCCGGCGGGCGCGGCCCCGAAACGGGCCGAACCCCGCGCTGCGCCTGTCGCCAGCTCTGCCACGCGCAAGGAGGCCGCTCCGGCCCCGAAACCCGCTCCCAAAGCGGCCGCCAAACCCGCGGCCCGCACGGCCCGCGCACCGGTTGAAATCGCCGGCGGCCGCTCTGAAGAATATTATGCGATCAAGACCACGATCTTCAACGCGCTGATCGACACCATCGATCTGGGGCAGTTGTCGCGCCTGGACCAGGAGACGGCGGCGGAGGAAATCCGCGATATCGTCACCGAGATCATCTCGATCAAGAATGTTGCGATGTCGATCGCCGAGCAGGAACAACTGCTCCAGGACATCTGTAATGACGTGCTCGGCTATGGCCCGCTCGAGCCCCTGCTGGCGCGCGACGACATCTCCGACATCATGGTCAATGGCGCCGATGCCGTCTTCATCGAAGTCAATGGCAAGGTCGAGAAGACGAATATCCGCTTCCGCGACAATGCCCAGCTGATGAATATCTGCCAGCGCATCGTCAGCCAGGTCGGACGCCGCGTCGATGAGAGCTCGCCGATCTGTGATGCGCGTCTTGCCGATGGCTCCCGCGTCAACGTCATCGCGCCGCCACTGGCGCTTGATGGGCCGACACTGACGATCCGGAAGTTCAAGAAAGACAAGCTGACCATGCCGGATCTGGTCAATTACGGCTCGATCACGCCCGAGGGCGCCAAGGTGCTCGCCGTCATCGGTGCCAGCCGTTGTAACGTGCTGATCTCCGGCGGTACCGGTTCCGGTAAAACGACCCTGCTCAATTGCATGACCGGTTTCATCGAGCTCGATGAGCGCGTCGTGACCTGCGAAGACGCCGCCGAGCTGCAGCTGCAACAGCCGCATGTGGTGCGTCTGGAAACGCGGCCGCCCAATCTGGAAGGCAGCGGCGAGGTCACCATGCGTGATCTGGTCAAGAACTGTCTGCGTATGCGCCCTGAACGCATCATCGTCGGCGAGGTCCGCGGCCCGGAGAGCTTCGATCTGCTGCAGGCGATGAATACCGGCCATGACGGCTCGATGGGCACGCTGCACGCCAACTCGCCGCGTGAGGCCATGGCGCGGATTGAATCGATGATCACCATGGGTGGCTACAACCTGCCGGCCCGCACGATCCGCGAGATGATCGTCGGCTCGATCGACGTCATCGTCCAGGCAGCGCGACTGCGCGACGGCTCGCGCAAGATCACCCACATCACCGAAGTGGTCGGCATGGAAGGCGATGTCATCGTCACGCAGGACCTCTTCCTGTACGAGATCCAGGGCGAGGATGATGATGGCCGCATCTCCGGCCGCCATGTCTCGACCGGTATTGCGCGTCCGAAATTCTGGGATCGCGCCCGCTACTTCGGCCTCGATCGCGAACTCGCTGAAGCTCTCGACGCGTCGGAGGCCTGAGCATGAGTCCCGATTTCGCCTTCATCCTGGCCGCCGCAGCCGCCTTCTTCGCCGTTGGCGGTGTCGGCTGGGTGACGCTGGGTGCGATGGGCGATGCCCAGTCAAAAAAGCGCCTCGACCGGGCGGTCGGTGGACGCACGACGCGCGGCAAGCGTCAGGGCGCGACCCTCGACAGCGCTGCCCAGCGCAAGCGCCAGGTCCAGGATTCGCTCAAGGACATGGAGCAGCGCCAGAAGGATATCCGCAAGAAGGCGATCACGCTGAAGGCGCGTATCCAGCAGGCCGGGATGGATTTCACCCCGACCGTGTTCTGGATCGCATCGGCCTGCATGGGCGTGACCGGCCTGCTGATTGCGCTGGTCACCGGGCAGAGCCTGCTCGTCTCGGCCGGGATCGCCATGGTGTCCGGGCTGGGCCTGCCGCGCTGGACGCTGGGTCTGCTGCGCGGACGCCGCCAGGGCAAGTTCACCGGCGAATTCGCCAATTCGATCGACATCATCGTGCGCGGCGTCAAATCCGGCCTGCCGCTGAACGAGTGCCTCAACATCATCGCCCGCGAATCGCCCGAGCCGATCGCGTCGGAGTTCCAGCTGCTGACCGAGGGCCTGCGCGTCGGCCAATCGCTTGAGGACGCGCTCGAGAAGATGTGCGAGCGCATGCCGCTGCCCGAGTTGAACTTCTTCCGCACCGTCCTGATCATCCAGCAGAAGACCGGCGGCAATCTCGCCGAGACCCTGGGCAATCTGTCCGGCGTGTTGCGGGCGCGCCGCATGATGCGCGAGAAGATCGATGCCCTCTCCGGCGAAGCCAAGGCCTCGGCCTTTATCATCGGCTCACTGCCACCGGGCGTGCTGGCCATCGTCTATGCCACGACGCCGGACTATATGAGCCAGATGTTCGTGCACCCGACCGGGCAGCTGATGCTGCTGGGCGGTGCCACCTGGATGGCGATCGGGATTTTCGTCATGCGCGGCATGATCAATTTCAAGATGTGAGGCGATGGACATGTTCGGCATCAGCTTCAACGACATCCGCGATTTTCTGACCGACCCCGAAATGCTTGTCATGGCGGTCTCGGCGATCCTCGTCTTCGCCACCATCGTCACCCTGGCCGGGCCGATGATGGGCGGCGACAATCTCGACAAGCGCGTCAAGTCGGTGCGCAATCGCCGCGAGGAGCTTCGCCGCCGCAATCGCGAACAGCTTGAAGTCAATGCGCGGGGCAAGGGCGGCAATTCGATCCGCAGCGTTGAGGCCAGGGGCATCATGCGCAAGGTCGTCGACTCGCTCAATCTGCAGAAGGCCTTCGAGGATCCGGCGCTGCAGATGAAGCTGCAACAGGCGGGTTTTCGCGGCAACCGGCCGGCGGTCACCTTTTATTTCTTCCGCCTGACCATGCCCTTCATCCTGCTGGCCGGGGCGCTTTTCTATGTCTTCATGATCAATGATTTCGGCCTGCCGACGATCACCCGGGTCTGTTTCTCGCTCGGCTTTGGCCTGCTCGGCTATTACGCGCCGAATGTCTATCTCTCCAATGCTGCCGCCAATCGCCAGCAATCGATCATGGGCTCCTTTCCCGACGGGCTGGACCTATTGCTGATCTGCGTCGAGGCGGGGATGTCGATCGAGGCGGCCTTCCACAAGGTCGCATCCGAAATCGGCAGCCAGTCGCTTGAACTGGCGGAGGAATTGTCGCTGACCACGGCGGAGCTGGCCTACCTGCCGGACCGCCGTATCGCCTATGAGAATCTCGCCAAGCGCACCAATCACCCCGGCGTCAAGGCGGTGTGTACCTCCTTGATCCAGGCCGAGCGTTACGGCACGCCGCTGGGGCAGGCCCTGCGGGTGATGGCGAAGGAAAATCGCGACATGCGGCTGGCCAATGCCGAGAAAAAAGCGGCCGCCCTGCCTGCCAAATTGACAGTGCCGATGATTGTGTTCTTCCTGCCCGTGCTGTTCGTGGTTATCCTCGGACCCGCCATCATTCGCTTCAATAGCATGTGACGGAAACGGTTTGGCGCGCTATTTGAATAGCGAGGCCCATGTTGGACAGGTGGACACAACCGATGTTTTCGGGGCGCAAATCGGCGGACAAGCTCCGTGAACAGATCGAGGCAGCGGATCAGGCCGTGGCTGCAGCCATGGCCGCGATCGCTGACGATGATGTTGCGCGTGCCCGCAAGGAATTGTCTGCGGCCCCCAAGACGCATTTCGCTGACATGGGCTGGAAGGTTGATCTCGCCACGGCGATGATCGAGCTCAAATCGGGACGTCACAGACAGGGAATCCAGAAGCTGATCAATGTCTGTTCGCGGCTCGATGACACGTCGATGGGCCGCGACGACAAGAATTACCTGCGCCTCTACGCGCTCTATCGCGCCAGCGAAGCCTCCAAGGGCGGTAAGGCTCCGACGGAGATGCGGGTCCTGGTCGAGGATTTCCGCTTCGACCACACCATGGTGACGCCTTTGCTGCGCAAGGACTTCCCGCTCAAGAAAATGGACGACGCCGACATCGCGCCGCCACCACCGCCGCCGCCGGTGCCGGTGACGGAACACTGATTCAATTAGCTACACGCGGCCGGGCTGCCGCGCCTCAGTCGCCGCGCAGGGAATCATAGCTGCGGCGCGAGGTCAGCATGGCGCGGACATAGGCCATATTCGCCTGCGCCATCGCCGGCGTGACATCATAGCGTGCCACTTCTTCAGCTTCATTGAATCGGCCCTGCAGCGCGATGACCAGCGCCAGATTCTGGCGCACGGCCGCTTCGGCTCCGGGCCGGATCATGGCTTCGCGCAGCATGCGTTCGGCGGTCTCCGCCTCTCCGGACAGGGCGTAGGACAGTGCCAGATTGGACATCACGGATGGTTCACTCGGGGACAGGGCGAGGGCCTGGCGGAAATATTCGCGCGCCCGCTCCGATTGCCCACCCTGTTCATGGGCAATGCCGAGGGTGTTGAGGATGCGCCAGTTGGTCGGGTCGGCCTGGGCGGCGCGCTGCAGCGATTCCGTTGCGCGCGTGCCGCGCCCCGTCGAGGTCAGGGCGGTGCCATAGGCGAGCAGCAATTGCGGACTGTCCGGGTGCAGGGCGAGGGCTTGTTGCGCGATCTCAATCGCGCGCTGCGGATTGCCGAGCTGGCGCAGGGCATTGGACAATTCATAGGCCGCTTCCAAGTCAGACGGGTTGAGCTCGTGCGCTTCGGCCCAGAAGGTCGCCTGGGTCAGCATGTCCTGGCTGCGGATGGCCGTGCGTTCCTGTGAGGTTGCCGGTACGATGCTGCGTGAGTCCAGCTCGACGGCGAGGGCCTGTTCATCGGCGGTGCGCGCGGTGGTGGCGCAGCCGGTCACGGCCAGGGCGGCGAGGGGGAGGAGCAGGCTTGAAATGCGCATGATCGGACCATTCACTGTGAGGCTCACTTGAATCTGCGCCTGCCCGGTCAAGAATGCGTTAATACAAAAGGGCTGCGCCGGTCCGGGCGCGCCGTGATCCCACAGGGAAGGTTTATCGCATGAACGCCTTATTCTCGTCGTCCGCCACCGCCCGGACCGTCCGCCTGGTCACCCAGTCCCGGTGCGACGAGGTGATCGCCCAGCTGCCGGCCGCCGAACGCCCGCTTGCGGCCGGGTTTGCCGCCAAGCCGGGCCAGATCGTGCTGCTGCCTTCGGACAGTATCTGCGGGGCCCTGTTCGGGGTCGGCTCCGGGGAGGACGCCTTCGCGCTCGGCGCCGCGGCCTTTGGCCTGCCGGCCGGGGACTGGCAGATCGAGGACATGCCCGACAGCCTTGATCCCGACCAGGTCTCGCTGGCCTGGGCGCTGGGCAGTTATCGCTTCACCCTGTTCAAGGCGGCCGAACGCGAGCCGGCCCGCCTGGTGCCGCCGGCCGGTGCCGACGCCACCGAAATCAATGCGATTGCCTCGGCGGTGATGCTGGCGCGCGACCTGATCAATTCGCCGGCCGACATCATGGGGCCGGAGGGGCTGGAGGCGGCTTTCCGCAAGCTGGCCAAGGTCCATGGCGCCAAGGTGAGTGTTACCAAGGGCGATGCGTTGCTGAAGCAGAACTATCCGATGATCCACGCCGTCGGCCGTGCGGCCGGTGAGGCGCCGCGCCTGCTGGAGCTGGAATGGGGCGATGCGGCGCACCCACGCCTGTCGCTGGTCGGCAAGGGCGTGTGTTTCGACAGCGGCGGTCTCGATCTCAAGCCTGCAGCCGGCATGCGCTTCATGAAGAAGGATATGGGCGGGGCTGCCAATGCGATGGCGCTGGCGCAGCTGGTGATGGCGGCGAAATTGCCGGTACGGCTGCACCTGCTCGTCCCGGCGGTGGAGAATGCGGTGGGCGCCGATGCCTTCCGGCCCGGCGATATCCTGGTCTCGCGCAAGGGGATCAGTGTCGAGGTCGACAATACCGACGCCGAGGGACGCCTGGTGCTCGCCGATGCCCTGGCGCGGGCCGTCGAGGACAAGCCCGCACTCCTGCTCGATTTCGCGACCTTGACCGGGGCGGCCCGTGTCGCCCTGGGGCCGGAAGTCATGCCCTTCTACACCGGCGATGATGCGATGGCGGCCGAGATCTTTACGGCCGGCAATGCGGTCGGTGACCCGGTCTGGCGCATGCCGCTCTGGGATGGTTATGAGCGCGAGATCGAGGGCGATATCTCCGACATCGTCAACAGTGCCGCCATGCCGCTGGCCGGATCGATCACGGCGGCTCTGTTCCTGCGCCGTTTCGTCGGCACCACGCCCTGGGTGCATTTCGACATTTTCGGCTGGAATCTGAAGGATCGTCCCGGCCGGCCCAAGGGCGGCGAGATGCAGGGCGCACGCGCCGTTTACCAAATGCTCAAACAGCGCTTCCTAGACTGACAGCCGAACAGACTTTCGGTGTCGGGGTTGCAGCATGGCGTCACAGGCGATGACTTCGCTTGAAATGATGAGACGGGTGTCGGCCGACGCCGTGCGCGGCGCTGCGGCCGACTTGACGGCACGGCAATTCGCCTTGCTGCTGGCCGTATTCATGCGCCCCGGACCGCATGCCGTGCGCGAACTGGCGCGGGCGCTGGACCTGCCCAAACCGGCGGTGACGCGCGGGCTGGATGTGCTTGAACGTCTCGGCTTCATCCGGCGCAAGCGCGATCTGGCTGACCGGCGCGATGTCTCGATTCACCGCACTGTCAAAGGCGCCGTCTTTCTGTACGATTATGGCGAAACCGTCGCCCACCGCGCCGAGGAGACCTCTACGTGTCCACCCTGGATCCCCGCCTCACGCCCGCCCGCCCCGATCTCGCTGCAGCCCATCTGAAAGGGCAGGTCGAGGCGGAGCGCTTTGTCGAACCGGTTGACCGCCAGGCGATTGCCGCCTCGGTTGCGATCCGCCGCACCCCGGACCCGCAGGGCGCCGTGGATGACCAGTTGCTGGCCGGCGATGTCTTTGCGCTGCTCGAGGAGAAGGATGGCTGGGGCTGGGGCTATTCCCGCGCTGACGGCTTTGTCGGCTGGGTCGAGCTGCTCGCCCTGAGCGAGGCGGTCGAGGCGGTCGATCATCGCGTCACCGCGCTGCGCACCTATGCTTTCAGCGAGGCCGATCTCAAATCCGAGCCCAATCTCCTGCTCAGCCTGAACTGCACATTCCGCGCCGGCCGTCGCGAGGGCCGCTTTGTCGAGGCGGTCGGGCTGGGTTGGGTGTTCACCGGTCATTGTGGTCCGCTCGATGAGCGGGCGGATGATTTCGTGGCGGTGGCCGAGTCCTTTCTTGGCGCGCCCTATCTGTGGGGCGGCAAGGAGAGCCTCGGGCTGGATTGCTCGGGCCTGGTGCAGATGGCATTGCTGGCAACGGGCCAGGCTGTGCCGCGCGACAGCGATCAGCAGGAGGCCCGTCTCGGTGCGATCTGGACCGATGTCACGGCCGATCCGGAGCGCCGGCGCGGCGATGTCGTGTTCTGGCCGGGCCATGTCGGGATCATGACCGATAGCGAGCATCTGCTGCATGCCAACGGGCACTGGATGGAGGTGACGCTGGAGCCCTTCGAGCGCGCCGAAGCGCGCATCCGCGAGGGACATGCGCCGGTGCGGCATATCTTCCGGCCCGCTTGAGGCCGGCTCCCTGGCAGGCAGAAAAAAGCCTCCGGAACGTGGGTTCCGGAGGCCTTTTCTGATTGGAGGCGGGTGGGGCTAGTGGCCCGTATCTTCCGCAGGCTGGTCTTCGGGAGCCGCCATGTCGCCGTCCGGCATGTCGACCGGCTCGACGGCATCGACCATGTCCGTGACGGCAGCGTCTGCTTGCGTTGCAGCGTCATCCATCGCGGTTTCGATCGCTTCGGCATCCATCGCCTCGCCAGGGGCAGGCAAAGGATCCGGCAGCGCCATCGGCGAGTCGGACAGGCTGCGCAGATAGGCGATGAGATCCATGCGCTGTTCTTCATTGCGCAGACCGGCAAAGGTCATGTTGGTGCCGGGCGCGTAGCCGGCCGGACGCTCAAGGAAGGCATCGAGCTCTTCATAGCCCCAGCTGCCACCCAGTTCGTTCAGGGCGCCGGAATAGCTGAAGCCCGCGGCCGAGGCGACTGCGCGTCCGACAACGCCCCACAGGTGCGGGCCGGTGCCATCGGCGCCGCCATTTTCGAATGTGTGACAGGCCTGGCAACGGCGGGCGATGCGCTCGCCGGCACCGGCGTCAGCGGCGGCCAGAAGCAGACCGTAATCGGTCGGGCCTTCGACGACAGCTTCCCCGGCGGATGCGGGACCGCCTTCGAGCGCGGCCCAGTCCACCGGATAGATGGTGTTCTCGACAGTCAGCTCTTCGGGCGCATGCGATTTTACCAGCATGTGGCCGAGTTCAGTGATGACCAGGATGATCAGAATGCCGCCGATAACGACGCCAGCAATCTTGTTGAAGAAGAGATCGCCCATCGACGCCCCCGTTACGATTTAGCCGAAAGTTGGAGCCGTGTTTGGCATGCGCCGCGCTTGCAGGCAACAGCCTAGAGCGTTCTTGTGCATGCGGTATGGCGACGCAAGGGGCCGCTGCCGCGACGCTGTTGCCGATATCGGGGCGTCCCTTGCGTCCGGCGTCATCACCGCCCACTTCCATAACGCGCGCAGACCGTCTTTCCCCGCCCGTCGCGCGGCGCGCTGTATTTGCCACGGTAGCGCCACATTTGGTGCCTTGAAAGCGCCCGAATGCGGGCCGAAATCACCAGCCTCGATGGCACGCATATCGCGTGTATTACTAATATGTAACCTGAGGTTAATTTCCCATGATGCGTTCCATTATCGCTGCTTCCCTCTCGGCGCTCGCGCTCGGCTCTGTCGCGCACGCCCAGGACACAAGCTACACCCTCGGCGCCGGCTATGAGCGCTTCAGCGGTGACGGCGTTGATCTCGATTCGGTGGTCTTTCGTGGCCGCTATGACTTCAACCAGTATTTCGGTGTCGAAGGCCAGGCCAATATCGGTATTGGCGACGACAGCGTGACCGTGCTCGGCACGCCTGTTGATGTCAGCCTCGACTACGCTGTTGGCGTCTTCGGCGTCGTCCGTGCCTTCAGCAATGAAAACGGCAATGTCTTCCTGCGCGCCGGCTACACCGACTCCCAGGTCGATGCGAGCGTTCCTGGCTATACCGTCAGCGCCGACTCGGACGCCTGGGCTTACGGCGTGGGTGGCGAGTATCTGTTCGACGGCCGTAATGGCGTCCGCTTCGACTACACCAAGTTCGACTATGATGGCGGCGATGCCGACGTCTTCGGCGTCAGCTATGTCCGTCGTTTCGGCGGCTAATCACGCCGGTGAGACCACAGGTGAGGGCCGTGCGCACCAGCGCGCGGCCCTTTTCTTTTGCGCCGGTTCCAGTCTGCCGGCGGGTCTCAGATTTCGCCGTCGGCCCATAATTCGATCAGACGCCGGGCGATCGCGACGGAAGGTGGCACTGTCGCCTCGGGATGGTGGCCCTCGAGCATGGCGCGGACCTCTTCGCGCGAAAACCAGCGCGCATCCTCCAGCTCATTCTCGTCGACCGTGACCGTGGCATGGGTGACCGGTGCGACCAGCCCCATCATCAGCGAGGAGGGGAAGGGCCAGGGCTGGGTCATGACATAGCGGATGGCGGCAATGTCGGCGATGACGCCGGATTCTTCCTGCAGCTCGCGGGCGCAGGCCTCTTCGATGGTCTCCGCCGGCTCCACAAAGCCGGCCAGCGCTGACCACATGCCCGGTGGCCAGCTTGCCTGCCGTCCGAGCAGGCAGTTCTCGCTATCAATCGCGAGCATGATCACTACCGGATCGACGCGCGGGAAATGCTCGGCCTCGCAGCCGCCGCAGACCCGTTTGGCACCACCAGACACGACCTCGGTCGCCTGGCCGCAATTGGCGCAGAAGCCGTGGCGGTCATGCCAGGCGAACAACGCCTTGGCGTGGGCGAAGATCGCGGCTTCGCTCTGGCTCAGCGCCATCGCCGCCTGACGGGCATCCATGAAGGCGATCGCGGCCTCGGCAGGCGGTTCCTGGGCCAGTTCGGTGGCAAATACCGGATCGCCGCGCAATTCACCGAGGTAGAGCTGCATCAGCGCCGGGCCGTAGAGCCGCTCGCACTCGTCAAGCTTGAGCCAGGCCAGCCCGCTGCCTTCCGCGATCCCCGGCAGGCCGCGAAACAGCACCATCGTCCAGGCATTCTCGCGATCCGCCTGGGCGGCGAGCTCGGCGGCATCCCGGCGCAGGCGCTCGCCGCGATCGAGCGGTGAGCCGGCGAAGACGAGCGGTGGGCGGTTGATCAGGACGGAACGGTCACTCATGGCAATATCCGGTTGGGGCAGCGACGTGCCGCGCAGGCTTACAGCGGTTGAACCGGCGCTTCAACGGGGCGCCGGGAGCTAGAGGTCGAAGCGATCGAGATGGCCGGGAATCTCGCAGGACCAGCCCAGCTCGCGCTCGATCCGGCTGCGCAGCGCCCGCGACGAGGCCGGCTCGCCATGGACGAGGAAGGTCTTGCGCGGCGGTGACTTGAAGCCGCCGAGCCATTGCATCAGCTCATTGGCATCGGCATGGGCCGACAGCATCGAGATTTCCTCGACCTCGGCCCGGATGGGGACGTGCTGGCCATGGATGCGGATATCGTCAGCGCCGGCGAGAATAGTCGCGCCGGGCGTGCCCGGTGCCTGGAAGCCGGAGATCACGATCGTGTTGCGCGCATCCGGGGCGTAGGATTTGAGGTGATGCAGGATGCGCCCGCCCGTCGCCATGCCGCTGGCGGAGATGATGACCTTGGGCATTTTGTCGATGGTCAGGGCCTTGGAATCCTCGGTCTGGCGCACGTAATTGACCATGTCGCCGATCTCGCCGGCCTCGCTGGCGGTGATCCGGTGATCGCCGAAATGGTGGCGCAGGATGGCGCTGGCATTGATCGCCATCGGGCTGTCGAGATAGACGGGCACGGACCCGATCCGCCCGGCCTTTTTCATCTTCCACAGATAATAGGTCAGCAACTGCGCCCGACCGACGGCGAAGGAGGGAATGACCACCGTGCCGCCGCGCGCCGTGGTGCGCTCGACAATGTCGGCCAGCAGCTCGCCGGGATCGCCCTGTTCGTGCAGCCGGTCGCCATAGGTGGTTTCCAGCAGCAGGTAATCGGCCTGTTCGATCGGCTCGGGATCGAACAGGACGGGGTCATCATAGCGGCCGAGATCGCCGGAAAAGGCGATGGTGCGGCCATGCCATTTCACCTCGACGGTGGCGGCGCCGAGAATATGACCGGCGCGGCGCAGCTTCAGGCGCGCGCCATGGCCCAGATCGGTATCGGTGTTGAACTCGACCTCGCGGAAACGCTCCATCGCGGCTTCCGCCTCGTCCTCGGTATAGAGCGGCAACGCCGGCTCATGGCGCGAGAATTTCTTGCGGTTGGCGTATTCCGCGTCGCGTTCCTGCAGATAGCCGCTATCGGGCAGAAGGATGCCGCACAGGTCGATCGTCGGCGGCGAACACAGGATTTCGCCGGCATAGCCGTCGCGGATCAGGCGCGGCACATAGCCGGAATGGTCCATATGGGCGTGCGAGAGCACGACTGAATCAATCGAGTGGGGGGCAACCGGGAAAGGCTCCCAATTGCGGGTGCGGATATTGCGCCGGCCCTGGAACATGCCGCAATCGAGCAGGATGCGCTTGCCATCGGCTTCGAGCAAATGGCGCGAGCCGGTCACCGTCCCGGCGGCGCCCATGCAGGTCAGGCTCATATCGGTCAAGGCAGATCTCCGATGCGCGGCGGGGTGGCAGGCTGTGCCGGTCAGGCAAGCCTATCAAGATGTTGCGACCTGTCGAATATTTCATCGCAGGCGCGCTTGATTTTGCGAACGATTCGCAATTACACTGCGCGGCAGGAGGATGCCGATGATGAAATACAGCCAGGATCACTGCGCGGAAATCCGGACCGGAGAGGCCGATCTGGCCGTACGGGACTGGCTCGAGACCCAGGCCCGGGTCACCAGCTATTGGCGCGATTTACTGGTCTCTTCGGGCGGCGATGACGCGCTGATTGCCGTGCTCGACGACCATGCCCTGTTTCTCGATGCGGCCGCGCGCATGGGCGAGGGCAGTTTTCACCGCCAACAGTGAAGGCACGACTTGCACCGCGACGCCCGGCTTGCGATATAGACCGTGGAAGATCGGCGGTGGACGCGCGCCTCGCCAACCCGGTCAGGTCCGGAAGGAAGCAGCCGTAACGAGTTTCGCACGGGTCGCTGTCCGGTCTTCCACGCGCATCTGGCTTCCACGCGCATCAGGCGCGTTTGGCCGCCGCGCAGCCCGATTCTCGGGTCTTTGATTTTCAGGTTATCGATTCTCAGGCCCCCGAACCTCAGCCAAGCGAGCCGATATGGACGATACGCCGCTGCCATCCGACGAGACAGGCGCAGCGGAGGCGCTGATGCCGGGGCTCGATCTGCCCCAGGCCGGCCCCGTCCCCGGCTACCAGGTATTGGCGCGCAAATACCGTCCCGACACTTTTGAAGACCTGATCGGCCAGGCAGCCATGGTGCGCACGCTGACCAATGCCTTCGCCGCCGGCCGCATCGCTCATGCCTACATGCTCACGGGCGTACGCGGGATCGGCAAGACGACGACGGCGCGCCTGATCGCGCGGGCGCTGAATTTCCGCAATGCGGAGATCAACCAGCCCTCGATGAAGCTCGATGTCCGCGGCGAGCATTGCGACGCCATCGCCCGCTCGGCCCATGTCGATGTGATGGAGATGGATGCCGCCTCGCGCACCGGTGTCGGCGATATCCGCGAGATCCTCGAGGGCGTGCGCTACGCCCCGGTATCGGCGCGCTACAAGGTCTACATCATCGATGAGGTCCACATGCTCTCGACCTCCGCCTTCAACGCCTTGTTGAAGACGCTGGAGGAACCGCCCGAGCACGCCAAATTCATTTTCGCCACCACCGAGATCCGCAAGGTGCCGGTGACGGTGCTGTCGCGCTGCCAGCGTTTCGATCTCAAGCGGATCGACCGCGACGTGCTCACCGACCATCTCGAGCGCATTTGCGGCCTCGAATCAGCCTCGGTCGAACGCGACGGCCTGTCGCTGATCTCCCGCGCGGCCGAAGGTTCGGTGCGCGATGCCTTGTCGCTGCTCGACCAGGCCATCGTCCAGGGCGCCGAGGCCGACGGGCCCGTTTCCGCGACCCAGATCCGCGACATGCTTGGTCTGGCCGACCGGGCCCGCGTTCTCGACCTGCTCGAACACGCGCTCGGGGCGCGGACCAGCGATGCGCTGAGCGAACTGACCTCACTCTATGATGCCGGCGGTGACCCCGTCGTCATCACCCGCGATCTGCTCGACTATGTTCATGCGATTTCGCGCGTGAAGGCGGTCGGGTCCGGGGCTGATCTCGGAGAGGCGGCCGATACGGTGCAGCGCCTCGCGGCGATTGCCGAAAGCCAGAGCCTGGCCCAGCTGACCCGTTTGTGGAAATTGCTGCTGACCGGGCTGGAGGATGTCCGCAAGGCGCCTGACCCGCTTGCCGCTGCCGAGATGACGCTGCTGCGTCTGGTCGCCGCCTCGATGCTGCCGCCGCCGGAAGACGCGGCCCGCCTGCTCGCCAGCCAGCCACCGGCTGCGCCGGACAGGGAGGCGCCGGGAAAGCCTGAGCCGGCCGCTGCGCCGGCCAGTTCCGGTGCCGTGATGCCGGCGGTCCCTGTCGCGGAAGCCGCCGCCGAGCCGCTGGCCATGGCACAGGGGCCGGCCAGTTTCGAAGAGCTGATCGCCATGCTGCAGGAACGGCGCGATATCATCCTCCAGCTTGATGTCGAGCGCTGTGTGCGCCCGGTCTCGTTCAAGCCGGGTGCGATGACCTATCAGCCGGCCGAGGACGCGCCGTCCGATCTGGCGCAACGCCTGTCGAAGCGCCTGCAGGAATGGACCGAGACGCGCTGGATGATCCTCGCCGATGCCAATGCCAAGGGCGGCGAGACCTGGTCGGAACGGCGCCAGCGCGGCAAGCAGGAAAGAATGGCGGCGGTGCGCAGTGATCCGGCGGTGGAAGAGGCGATGCGGCTCTTCCCGGGCGCCGAGATCGTGCGTGTCATCGAAGCCGCCCGACCCGACGACACTGATGACACCAGCCAAGCGGAGAATCGCGCATGACCGATTTGATGGGATTGATGAAGCAGGCGCAGGCCATGCAGCAGAAAATGACCGAGGCGCAGGAAAAACTCGCCGCCAGCCAGGTGATCGGCGAGGCCGGTGCCGGCCTGGTGACGATGACGCTGAGCGGCAAGGGCGAGATGCGGGCGCTGTCGATCGACCCCTCCCTGCTCGACCCGACCGAAGGCGAGGTTATCGAGGATCTGGTGATGGCCGCCCATAATGATGCCAAGCGCAAGATGGATGCGCTGCAGCAGGAGGTGATGAAAGAGGCCGCTGGCGGTCTGCAATTGCCCCCCGGCATGTCCATGCCCGGCTGAGCCGACTGGAGCTGACCTGATGCGCACCGCCTCTGCCGGACCCGAAATCGAACGCCTGATGGCCCTGCTGGCCAAACTGCCCGGCCTGGGGCCGCGCTCGGCACGGCGGGCGGCGCTGCACCTGCTCGGCAAGCGTGACAGCCTGATGCGCCCGCTGGCCGAAGCGCTCGGCGATGCCGCCGACAAGATCGGCGCCTGCAGCGAATGCGGCAATCTCGATGTCACCGACCCCTGCGCTGTCTGTGCCTCGCCGGGCCGGCAACCGGCAGCAATCTGTGTCGTCGAGACGGTTGGCGATCTGTGGGCGCTGGAGCGGGCCGGGGCCTTCAAGGGGCGTTATCATGTTCTGGGCGGCGTGCTCTCGGCCCTCGACGGTGTCCGCCCCGAGGATCTCAACATCGCCAAGCTGATCGAACGCGCGGCGCGCGACGAGATTTCCGAGATCGTTCTGGCCCTCAACGCCACGGTCGACGGCCAGACGACGGCGCATTATCTCGCCGACAAGCTGCAGCCCACGGGTGTGTCCGTCACCTCGCTGGCGCGCGGTGTGCCGGTGGGCGGCGAGCTCGACTATCTCGATGACGGCACGCTCGCTGCGGCCTTCCGCAGCCGGGCGGCAGTCTAGGCACGGCCGGCGGCGAAAAAACTCAATGGCCAGCCCTGCCCAAATATTCTAGCCTGCCCCAGGTGTCGGCCATACCCGCCGAGGTTGATCTGGAGTGCGCGCGAAATGGGCAGGGAGTTGCAGCGGGACCTTCACGATGCCGACCGCCTGACACGCAAGACTGCAACGTTGATCTTTTGCGTCGGCCTGTTCATGGTCTCGCTGGTGCTCGCCGCGATGACGTCGGTGAAGATCCAGCAATTCCATTTTGGCAGCCTCTCCGTGCTGGTGCCGGCCGGCACGATCGCCTTCGGGCTGACCTATCTGGCCACCGACGTGATCAGCGAAGTCTGGGGGCGCACCTACGCGCTCTGTGTCGTCTTGATCGGCCTGCTGCTGCGCATCCTGGTGATCGTGCTGATCCTCTACGCGCTCTATGCCGAGGAGGTGTTCGGTTTCATTTCGGTGGCTGGCGGCTGGACGGCCGAGCGGCAGGAGGCCTTTGTCTCGATCATGTCGAGCGGCAATCGGCTCAATTTTGCCGGCATGGTGGCCTTTGGCGTCAGCGCAGTCACCGATGTCATGATCTTCCATTTTTTCCAGCGGCGCGATGCGGGCAAGAACCGGCTCTGGTTCCGCAACAATATCTCGACCATGGTGTCGCAGGCGCTCAACAGCGTCATCTTCATCACCGCAGGATTCGCCGGTGCCATGCCGCCGGAGCTGATCGGCAGCCTGATCCTGGGTCAGATCATCATCAAGATCCTGGTCGCGGCCCTGGATACGCCCGCTGTCTACCTGATCCGCAATTTCGCCGAGGGGCGCCGCCTGTTCGACTTTCGCGGCTAGAGCGACAGCGCCCGTGCCATGCTGGCCAGGCGCGGTGGCAGGCCGGATTCGAAGGCCGAGGCCTGGGCCCAGCGCCGGCGCAGGCGCACCGGAATCTCGGCAATGCGTTCCGGCATGACCCGGGCCGCCGCTTCGGCCAGCTCCCAGCTGCGAATGCCCAGTGCGGCCAGTCCGGTGGACAGGACCCGGCCCTGATAGAGCGGCACTTCATGGCTGCGATAGTATTTCTTGTATTGGGCATCGCCGCCGCCGAGATCGACACGGGTGATGTTGCGGCTGCCGAGCTGTCTGAACAGGCCCTGCATCAGCAACAGGCCGGGTGAGTATTTCGCCAGTTCCGGGTCATAGGCCGGAAACCAGGAGTGATAGACACCGCCAGCGGCGAGGCCGAACTCGACGGCGGCGAGCCGGTCGCCGAACCAGAGTGCGGCGGTCAGGCCGCCAAACTCGCTGCCTTCATGGGCGCGCAGATCGGCCAACACAGCCTGGACCCAGTCAATCCCGAATACGTCGAGCTTGCCGGTGTCGCGGTATTGCGCCTGTTTCCAGTTGCGCAGGGCTTCGAACAGACGCCCGTCCGGATCGCCGAGCTCAACGCGGACCGGTCCGTGATCGCGCCCGGCATTTCGCTGCAGCCGCGCTGTCTTGCGGAAGTGTGAGGGGAATTCAGCCTGCTGGGCAGCGAAATAGGCGTCAGCGCCGGCAGCCAGATCGACAATGGCCGAGGCGTCGCGACAGCGCACCGCCGGATCATTATCAAGGCCGGGCCCGACCCAATTGTCGAACACCAGTGCCGAACTGCGGCTGGCGGCGAGCACGGCCTTTGGCGCGTGCTGCCGGCCGGGCGCGGCGATAATGCCCTGGTAGTCGCTCATCGGTGCGCCGATCGGGCGGACGACGCCCTCACGGGCGGCATGATGCGGGAAGAAGCCGGTGATCTCACCCTGGTCCTCGAACACGGCGATGCGGACATCGTTCCGCACGCGCGCAACGCAGCGGGTGAACTCGAACCGCAGATAGGGGCTCGTCAGCTGGCCGCCGGGCGCAGCCCAGGCGTTCCATTGCGAGACCATCCTGTCGTCGATGTCCCCGATCGAGACGATTTTTACGTCCATTCAACTACCCCGATGATGCCCCGGCTGGTGTGACGCAAGTTGCGGGCCGCAATGAACTCTCCTATTGGCAGGCGACAGCTTTTGTCCGGGCCGGTGTGCTAGGCTTGAGCTCGCCAATCAGATTCGGATGATTTCCATGGATACCGCCACACTTCTCCCGCTTGCCGGCCTCGCGGCCCTCGCCCTGATCGCGATTGTGATTGCGATCGTTGAATTTCGCGCCCACGCCCGGGTCCGGCGCGAGCGTGACACGGCTGCCGCGACCCTGGCCGAGGAGCGGGGGATGCGGGCCAGCGCCGAGCTGGCGCTGGCGCGTGCAGAGGAGCGGGCGAGTCAACTGGCCGAGCTTGGCGAGAAACTGGCGGCCCAGACGGCTGCGCGCGAAGCCGCCGAGCAGAGCGTTGCCGCGATGCAGGCGCAGATCCGAGAACGCGAACGCGCCGTCGCCGAGGAGCGCGCCTCATTGTCGAAGATGGGCGAGGAAATCCGCGTCAAATTCACCGCGCTCGCCGGTGAAGTGCTCGATCAGAGCCAGAAGAAATTTCTCGAGCGTGCCGGCGAAACCTTCAAGGTCAGCCAGGAAAAGACCGAGGGCGGCGTCAAATCCGTCGTCGAGCCGGTCCAGAAGGGGCTGGAGGAATTCCGTGCACAGCTGGCGATCATCGAGAAGGAGCGTCACGCTCACAAGGGTGAACTCGACAATCAGATCAAGCAATTGTCCGAAGGTCTCTCGGTCCAGCACAAGGAAACCTCCAAACTGGTCAACGCGCTGCAGCGCTCCTCGACGACGCGCGGGCAATGGGGCGAGCGCACCGTCGAAAATATCCTCGAACTGGCCGGTTTGAGCGCCAATATCGATTATGAGGCCCAGCACCAGACCCGCGACAGCGACGGCAATGCGATGCGCCCGGATTTCGTGGTTCGCCTTCCCGGCGGGGGCCGTTTCGTGGTCGATTCCAAGGTCGCGCTGACCGGATATCTCGATGCGGTTGAAGCCGAGGATGACACGGCGCGCAAAAGCGCCCTGCAGCGCCATGCGGCCCAGGTTCGCACGCATGTGAAGCAATTGTCCAAGAAGGAATACGCCAATGCCGTCGATGGCGCGATAGACTTCGTGGCGCTCTTCATTCCCGGTGAGAGCTTCTACAGCGCCGCCATGGACCAGGACCCGGCCCTGTTCGATGACGCTATCGCCAAGGGCATCATTATCGTCACGCCGGCGACCCTGCTCGCCCTCGCCAAGGCTGTCTCCTTCGGCTGGCGCCAGCAGGCGCTGGAAGCCAATGCCGAGAAGATCGCGGCGCTGGGGGCGGAACTCTATTCGCGCCTCAGCACGTTCTCGGAATATCTCGGCCGCGTCGGTTCGGGCCTGAAATCGGCGACCTCGAACTATAACAAGGCCGTCGCCTCGCTGGAGACGCGGGTTCTGGTTTCTGCCCGGCGCATGTCGGAGATGAACGGGTCGACCCAGACCAAGACGATTGATGCGCCCGACCAGGTCGACGAAGCGCCGCGGGCCCTCGCATCTCCCGATGCGGCGGACTGAAGTGTCCGTTTCTTGATTCCGCGCACCGCTCGCCCTATCTAGGGGCCATGGCTGTCAGAGAAATCATCACCGTCCCCGATCCGCGCCTGAAACTGGTCTCCCAACCCGTCGAGCGGGTGGATGAGGAATTGCGCGATCTGATGGATGACATGCTGCAAAGCATGTACGCCGCCGACGGGATCGGCCTTGCCGCGATCCAGGTCGGCGTGCCCAAGCGCGTCATCGTGATGGATCTGGCCAAGGCCGACGAGGCGCCGCAACCGCGCTATTTCGTCAATCCGGTGTTGTCCGACCCGTCCGACAATCTGCAGCCCTATGAAGAGGGCTGCCTGTCGGTGCCGACCGTGTTCGACGAGGTCGAGCGCCCGGACCGGGTCCGCATCCAGTATCTCGATTATGACGGCAAGCCCTGTGACGAGATCGCCGAGGGCATGTTTGCGGTCTGTATCCAGCACGAGATGGACCATCTCGAGGGTATTCTCTTCATCGACTATCTCTCGCGCCTGAAACGCCAGCGCGCCGTCCAGCGCGTCAAGAAGCTGGACAAGGACAAGACCCGCGACGACGCGGCCTGATCTCCTTTCCCCTAGGTGGTGCGCTGTAGTGATCGGCTGCATCATTCATGGGCGAAGAGATCATTCTGACTGGGGTTGTCTAACCTGATGATGCCGATCAGCAACCATGTCTGTTGATGCAGGGCATGGGTTCCAACGGCAAAAACGACACCTTTACGACGATAGTCGCATTCATATTTGTTTTTTAGCCATTGAAGTGCTGCGTCTTCGGATTTGAGTTCTCGCCGGCGATTGAAGAACGTGGCGGATGTTTCCCAATCCTCGCAGGAGTTTTGATGTGTCACCCCATGGGCGTCCACCCACTTGACGCGGAATACATATGGGCAGGGCTCCAGCGGGCGCACTGACCGGTGGAGCAAACTTTCCTGATTAGCTAAGGCGTTGTGTTTGTTTTGTTCCTCAGCTAGAGCGCTCTCGGACTTCTTTCTCCAACCGAATGAAAATGTTGTCGGCCTTACGAGGGCGAGGGACTCTCCCCGCGCCACTGCTTCGCCGACACTAGCTCGGACGATGGAGTTCAAAAAGTGTGTTTCATTTTTGGGTGAGGTACGCCCTAGGACTTCGATTGAATCTGGATCGACACGTTGGGTTTCCTTGCGCCCATCATGGCCGGGGTCCGTGTAGCGATAGCGAATCCGATCCCATCTGCGAAACTTTTGAGGATCTGCGAGAACTCTATACGGAACGGGGTGTTGGCGGACCCATTCCCCCTGCTTGTTAATGCCAGCGCAGCAGACTGTCTCCGAGTACTTTCCGCTTGCATGCGGGATCGCTTTGACAAGGTTGAGGCATTCTCCCGCGAGACTATGCAGCCTGCTCAAAAGACCGAACTCCCAAATGTTGAGTACGGGAGCCTAACCGCTCATCGAGGATGTTGGAAATGATTTTGCGATGACAGGTTGCGGGGTCGCGCTCGTAGCAGAGCAGACAAATCGCTGCATCGTTCGCCAGTTCTACGACTTCCTCGAGCGCTTGCTGGGCTTCCGCTGAGTTGATGACCTCAGCATAAATTGCGCGGAACTTTGCCCAGTCCCCTGATCGCGCCGCTTCGCGCCCCTCTTTGGGGTCACCGAGAACTCGAAAGTGTTTATAGCCGATTCCACTGTTGGCGAGAGCCTCGGAGAGCGCGGTCTTGGAGAAGCCTTTTCGACGAGATTGAGCGCGGTCCCTGACGTCCACGATCATATCGATGTCGGCGAGCTTGAGGGTGTTGATGAAGGCCTCAAGGCTCGCTGCTTCATATCCGATAGTCGCAATCATGGCATGTCTCCCTAGCCAAGAGAGCTAGAACGCGCTGGTTAATGAAGCAATACGGTCGGCGATCACACTTCGTATCCTTTTCGTGCCATCCTTGCCCTTACGTGTAGCTTCCTGACGTCTCCTCAAGTTTCCATTGCGCCTGTCACCTACCGCACTGCGTGTAATCGACGACGCGGCCTAGAACCGCCCCGCCTGGAAATCGGCCACCGCCTGCTGCAGCTCCGCCTGCGTGTTCATCACGAAGGGGCCGTAGCGCGCGACCGGCTCATTGATCGGTTGACCGGCGGCGAGGATGAAGCTTGCGCCTTCGGTGCCGGTCGTCAGTTCCACGGCATCGCCATCGCTCAACACGGCCAGGTCGGGTGCCTTCACGGTCTCTGTGCCGGCGGAAACCTCACCCTTGTAGACTGCGATGAAGACGGTATGCCCGGCGGGAACAACCTCGTTGAAGCGGGCACCCGGCTCGAGCGTCACGTCAAGCAGGAGCGGTTTGGTCGCGATCTGTTCAACCGGGCCGGTGATGCCGCTGGCGCTGGAGCCGGCGAGGACGCGCACGCGGCCGCCTTCGCGCGTTTCGACCGGGATCTGGCCGGCCTCGAATTCCTGGTAGCGCGGCGCCGTCATCTTCTGTTTCGCGGGCAGATTGACCCAGAGCTGGAAGCCCCACATGCGGCCTTCATCCTGTTCGGGCATCTCGGAATGGACGATGCCACGCCCGGCGGTCATCCACTGGATGCCGCCCGGTCCGATCACGCCCTTGTGGCCCTTGTTGTCGCCATGGCGCATGCGGCCGTCGAGCATGATGGTGACGGTCTCGAAGCCGCGATGCGGATGGCTCGGGAAGCCGGCGATATAATCATCGCGATTGTCGGAGCGGAACTGGTCGAGCATCAGGAAAGGGTCGAGATCATTCAGTCCCTGATGGCCGAGCATGCGTGTCAGTTTGACCCCCGCGCCGTCGGAGGTCGGCATGCCGCGCGAAATCTGGCTGATCGTGCGTGCCCGGGTCTTTGTGGTCGTCGGCATGAAGTGCTCCTGCGCGCTGGCTCGAGACGAAAATAGCCCTTTGCCGGAGCCAAAACAGCGCCCGGCGCGAAAAGCATTCTTTCCCCTGTGGACAGGATCAGTTGTTGCTTGACCCGGTGGGGCGGGCGCGGGATCGTTCGCGGAACAATTTCAAGGGGATTGCCGTGATGAAACTGATCCATGCCAGCGCCGCGCTCGGCCTTATGAGCCTGGCTGCCTGCAGTGCGCCGACAGAGGCACCCGCCGATGACGACCTGCTCGCCTCGCTGTCGCAATATTGTGGCCAGGCCTTCGAGGGGGCGGTCACCAGCGACGATCCGCGCGATGCCGACTGGGCGTCGGAAGTGCTGACGATCCATTTCCGTGAATGCAGCGATGACGAGGTCCGCATCCCGCTGCATGTCGGCGAGAATCGCTCGCGCACCTGGATCATCAGCCGTCAGGGCGACGGGCTGCGCCTGCAGCATGATCACCGCCATGAAGACGGCAGCGAGGACGCGGTGACCATGTATGGCGGTTCCACCACCACGCCGCCGGCCGATGGCCGCGCCGAATTCCCCGCCGACCAGTTCTCGAAAGACCTGTTCGAGCGCGAGGGGCTCGCCGTCTCGGTGACCAATGTCTGGACGCTTGCGCTGACCGATACCGCGCTGACCTATGCGCTCGATCGTCCGGAGCGCCATTTCGAAGTCAGCTTCGATATGACCCGTCCGGTCGAGGTGCCACCGGCACCCTGGGGCGCCGAGTAGTCAGACGGGAGCCTGTCCCGCCCGGGCAGGCTCCGTCGTCTGACGATCAGCTGCCGTCCGCTGCGCAGGCGCCATCATGTGTCGCGCTGACGCCAGCGGCGGCCGCGGTGCAGGCATTGCCATAGGTCTGGCCATCGCAGCCACAGACGGGGCGATATTCGCGCGTGCAGGCCTGTGGCCGGGGCGTGCAGATGCCGGTCTGGTCCGCGGCGCCGCATTGCGCGCTTGGCTCATAGCGGCAATAGGCGCCCGCGTCGGCGCAGCCGGTGCCCATCATGCCGCCGCACATGCCGCCGATTTCCGACATCGGGCGCGAATCGGCAGGCTGCCCGTCCGGGACACTCGCCGCGCAGGCGCCCAGCGCCAAGAGTCCGGAAACGAGGGTGATGAGTATGCCGGGGGTTCGTGCCATGGTGTCGCTCCTGCTTGGTGGTCAGACTGTATCACCGTTATGACGGCGGGGAGACCGCAATTGAAACCACAGGACCTGACCCCGGCATGAACCTCCGCCTCGCCTTCATGGGAACACCCGATTTCGCCGTCCGCTCGCTTGCCGAGATCGCCGCCGCTGGCCACGAGATCGTGCGCGTCTACACCCAGCCACCGCGCAAGCGCGGCCGCGGCCAGTCGGAGCAGAAAACGCCGGTGCACCAGCTGGCCGAAGTGTTGGGCATTCCGGTCTCCACTCCTCACAGCTTCAAGGATGAGGCGGTGCTCGAGGAATTCGAGGCGCTCGACCTTGATGCCGCCATTGTCGTCGCCTACGGGCAAATCCTGCCACAGCGCGCGCTCGATGCAGCGCGCTTGGGCTGTCTCAACCTGCACGGATCCTTGCTGCCGCGCTGGCGCGGCGCGGCACCGATCCAGCGCGCCATCATGGCCGGTGATCGCGAGACCGGCGTCCAGATCCAGCAGATGGAAGCCGGGCTCGATACCGGCCCGATCCTGCTGTCGGAAACCGTCGCCATCAGCGAGACCGACACCGCGGCCAGCCTGCATGACAAGCTGATGGATGTCGGCGCCCTGATGTGGCCGCGCGCCCTGGCGGCGCTTGAACGCGGGTCCTTGCAGGCGGTGCCGCAATCGGATGAGGGCGTCACCTACGCCAGAAAGATCACGCCGGAAGAGGCGCGCATCGACTGGTCGCGCCCCGCCGCCGAACTGTCGCCGCATATTCGCGGGCTTTCGCCTTTTCCGGGCGCCTGGTTCGAGCTGGCGACCGAGAAGGGGCCTGTGCGGGTCAAGGTTTTGCTGGCGACGGCCGAGGCGGGCGAGGGCAAGCCGGGCACGGCGCTCGATGATGAGCTGTTGATCGCTTGCGGCTCCGGCGCCCTGCGGCTGATGCGGCTGCAGCGTGAGGGCAAGGGCGCGATGAAGGCGGAGGACTTCCTGCGCGGCACATCGGTGCCGGCCGGAACGGTGCTGGGCTGATGCCGCGCTACAAGCTCACCCTGGAATATGACGGCACGCTGTTTTACGGCTGGCAATGGCAGGATCACGGGCCCTCCGTGCAGGGCTCGCTGCAGCGCGCCGCGCAGGCGCTCAATGGCGCTCCGGTGATCGTCCAGGGCGCCGGGCGCACCGATAGCGGTGTGCACGCGCTGGGGCAGGTGGCGCATCTCGACCTCGACAAGGACCTGCGCTGTGACCGGGTGCGCGATGCGCTCAACCACCATCTCCGCCCCGATCCGATCGCCGTGCTCGAGGCCGAAAAAGTCACCGAGGACTTTCATGCCCGTTTCTCGGCCACCAAGCGGCATTATCTCTATCGCCTGATCGACCGCCGCGCCCCGCTGACCCTCGACAAGGGCCAGATCTGGCGCGTGCCGCAAGCTCTCGACAGCGATGCCATGCATGCCGCCGCGCAGATGCTGGTCGGCAGCCATGATTTTTCCACCTTCCGCGACGCGCAATGCCAGTCGGAAAGCCCGGTCAAGACGCTCGACGAGATCCGCGTCTCGCGCATTGGCGAGGAGGTGCAGCTGACCTGCTCGGCGCGCTCCTTCCTGCACCGCCAGGTACGCTCCTTTGTCGGATCGCTGGTCGAGGTCGGGGTCGGCAAATGGTCGCTGCGCGATTTCAAGGCGGCGCTTGACGCCGCCGACCGGAGGCGCTGCGGTCCGGTGGCGCCGTCCGACGGGCTCTATCTGGTGGCGGTGGATTATCCGGACTGAGACGCGTGTCTACAGCGCGTCCGGGATGGCGGGCGTCATCGCCAGCGAGATCAGGATCACCATGATTTTCGCCGCCAGGATCGGTATTGCGGCCGCAGCCGCCGAGGTGATGGTCGGGGCGCCCAGCGCAATATAGGCGATGCGCCAGTGCACCAGGATGCGCAGATAGCCATACAGGCCGACGAGGATGCCGAGCAGCTGCAGATTGATCAGCCCGGCGAGGAAGAGTGTCCAGATGCCCGCCTGCACGGCGAACAGCAGGATCGAGCTCCAATTGTGCAGCACCACCCAGGCAGCCCAGCGCCCGCGCAGGCCGAGAATGCTGACGGCGAGCGAGGCTGCGAGCGGGAAAATCACCCAGGACAGCGAATAGACCAGGAAGTCTTCCAGCCCGTAGCCGCGCTCGCCGCCGGAGCCGTGCCAGGCGCTCAGCAGGATCAGCGCCACCAGCGGCAGGGCGAAGATCGCGGCCGAAAACGAGTGCCAGAGCCCGCCCATCGAGGTGTCGAAATTCTCTTCCCAGCCATCCTTGAAGGTCAGGATGCGCCAGCAACCCTGCACCGCAAGCCAGGCCTCCGCGACCAGCCTGATCATGCCGGGGTGTCCGTGAAATAGGCTGACAGGATGCGGGTATAGATGCGGGTCAGCGTTTCCAGGTCGGCCAGAGGCACGCATTCATCGATCTTGTGCATGCTGGCACCGACCAGGCCGAATTCGGCGACGGGGCCATATTTGTGGATGAAGCGGGCATCGCTGGTGCCGCCGCCGGTGGTGAGCGCGGCGCGGCGGCCGGTCTCGGCCTCGATGGCGTCCTGCAGCAAGGTCGTGAATGCACCGGCCGGGGTCAGGAAGGCCTCGCCGGTGACATGGATATCGCACACCACTTCGCCATCAAACGTCAGCGCCACCAGCGCCGCCTCGTCCTCGATCCAGCGGCTCAGCTCATCGCCGGTATGGGCGATATTGAAGCGGATATTGAAGCGCGCCTCGGCCTGGCCGGGAATGACATTGGTGGTCGGATTGCCGACATCAATACTGGTGACTTCCAGATTGGAGGGCTGGAAATTCTCGGCGCCGTCATCGAGCAGGCGTGCGGTGAGGCGGCCGAGCAGGGTGAGCAGGGGCGGGATCGGGTTTTCCGCGCGTTCCGGATAGGCGACATGGCCCTGACGGCCGGTGATTGTGATCTGGCAATTGAGACTGCCGCGCCGGCCCGACTTGATCGTCTCGCCCATCGCGTTGGGATTGCTCGGCTCGCCGACCAGGCAGTGATCGAAGCGCTCGCCCTCGGCGGCGAGCTGTTCCAGCGCCGCCTTGGTGCCATGGATCGCCATGCCCTCTTCATCGCCGGTGATCAGGAAAGCGATTGAGCCGGCTGGCTCGCCCTGCTCGCCAAGCAAGCGCTGCACTGAAGCGACCATGGCGGCGATCGCGCCCTTCATGTCGGCCGCGCCGCGACCCCACAACATGCCGTCGATGGCCTCGGCAGCGAAGGGTGGGTGGGTCCATTTGGCGTCACCGCCGGCGGGCACGACATCGGTATGGCCGGCGAACATGAAACAGGGCGAGGCGGTGCCGCGGCGGGCATAGAGATTGTCGATCTCGCCGAAGGGCAGACGCCGGCAGGCAAAGCCGAGGCTTTCCAGTGCCTGTTGCAAGACATCCAGCGCGCCGGCATCGGCCGGTGTCACCGAGGGGCAACGGATCAGGCGCTGGGCCAGCGCGAGCGGATTGGAAAGATCGGGATCAGTGTTCATAATCGAAACATAGCCGGTTCGCCCGGCCGCGCCAGAACAAGGATGCAGCCATGAGCAAGTTTGCCATCGAGGATGTCGCCGAGATTTCCAGATGCGGTTATCCCGCGCCGATGGATGAGCCCTGCCGAGGACGCCATACCCGCCGTCTTGGCGATGTGGCCGGCCTGACCCAGTTCGGCGTCAACCAGGTGCGGCTGGAGCCCGGCGCCTGGTCATCGCAGCGCCACTGGCACACGCATGAGGATGAATTCGTCCAGGTCATTTCCGGCGAAGTCACGCTGGTGATGGATGGCGGCGAGACAGTGATGCGACCCGGCGATTGCGCCGGCTTCCGTGCCGGCGTCGAGGACGGTCATCACCTCGTCAATCGCTCCGACAGCGATTGCGTCTTCCTCGCCATCGGCACCCGCATCGACGCCGATGGCGCCGAATACCCCGATATCGACATGAGGGCGCTGCCGGAACGCTATGACCGTCCGGGCACGGGCACTTTCGTCCACAAGGATGGGACACCCTATTGAGCCCTAGTGCGAGCGCCCGTGCGTCTCGCGATAGCGTTCCATCGAGATCGAAATCTTGAAGGTCTCGCGGTATTTGGGCGAGCCGACGGGGCGCGGCGGGTGCTGGGCCGTGAGGGCGAGGATGCGTTCCAGCGTGTCATGGGCGGCACCGCTCTGGCCGGCGCCGATATAGGCGTGCAGCTCGACCAGCGCGTCGGACAGCGGATCGCCGCCGCGGATGATGAAATAGGGCTCATTGGCATCGAGCCGCTTGAGGACATCGAATTCCGACGGGTTGTTGGCGGAGCCGTAGGGCGCGGCCGGATCGGCAGCATCCGGATTGGTCTTGGCTTTCACATCGCTCACGGCATTTTCCTTCATGGTTCTTGTCTGGCGCGTATTGCATCAGATTCGAGGCCGGCGTGACAGGGGCTGATCAGCGCACTGGGCGGGTTTCTGGCTGTTGTCCCGGGAAAAGACTAGAAGACCGCCATGACCGAACAATCTCCCAAACAAATCGCCATCATCGGTGGCGGACCCGCCGGCCTGATCGCCGCCGAACGCCTCAGCGCCCATGGCCATGGCGTCACCGTCTATGAGCGCATGCCGACCCTGGGCCGCAAATTCCTGATGGCCGGACGCGGCGGGCTCAACCTGACCCATAGCGATGATCGCGACGCCTTCATGGCGCGCTATCGCGAGGCCTCCGGCTGGATGTCCTCCTGGCTGGAAGTCTTCACCCCGGCCGATCTGTGTGCCTGGGCCGAGAGCCTCGACCAGGCGACTTTCGTCGGCACCAGCGGCCGCGTCTTCCCGCAGGCGATGAAAGCCTCGCCGCTGCTGCGCGCCTGGATCGCCCGGCTGGAAGGGCAGGGCGTGCAGTTCCGGATGCGTCATCAATGGACCGGTTGGGGCCAGAACGGCGAATTGCTGTTCAACACGCCCGATGGCGATGTGGTCATCGACAAGCCGGATGCTGTCCTGCTGGCGCTTGGCGGCGCCAGCTGGCCCAAGCTGGGTTCCGATGGCGGCTGGGCCGAGTTGTTGCGCTCGCGCGGTGTCGAAGTCGAGGATCTCGCTGCCGCCAATTGCGGGGCGCAAATCGCCTGGAGCGAGATCATGAAATCGCGCTTCGCCGGCCAGCCGCTGAAGACGATCGCGATCAGCCTCAATGGCGAGACCGTGCGCGGCGAGGCGATGATCTCGGAATACGGCCTGGAAGGCGGCGCGGTCTATGCGCTCTCCACCCCGATCCGCAAGGCATTGGCGACCGGCTATCCGGTCACGGCGACGATTGATCTGCGTCCCAATCACAGGATTGCCGAGGTCACGGAGCGCATCGCCTCGGCGAAGAAAGGCCAGTCGCTGGCCAACACGCTGCGCAAGGCCGGCCTGTCACCGCAGGCGATCGGCCTGCTGCGCGAGAGCGGTAATCTGCCCACCGAACCGGCCGATCTCGCCCGCCGCATCAAGGCAACGCCGGTCACCATCACCGCCCAGACGGGTCTGGACCGCGCGATTTCCTCGGCCGGCGGCATTGCCCGCGACGGCCTCGATATCGGCCTGATGATCAAGGCCCTGCCCGGCGTCTTCGTCGCCGGCGAGATGATTGACTGGGAAGCGCCGACCGGCGGCTATCTGCTGCAGGCCTGTTTCTCGACCGGGGTTGCGGCCGCACGCGGGATCGAGGTCTGGATGGAGCTGCAGACGCAGCCGGAAGAAAGCGATGCCGAATAATCGACCCTAAAGCCAGCCCACCGCTTTCTTCCCCGCTTGCGGGGAAGTGGCCGCGCAGCGGCCGATGGGGCGGCGAAGCCGAAACCCCGCGCTGCCGCGCGGCCCCTCCACCGCTTCGCGGTCCCCCTCCCCGGTAAACCGGGGAGGAAAGCGTTTGGCCAGGCGAAACTACCGCAACAGCTCATTAATCGAGGTTTTCGAGCGCGTCTGGGCATCGACGCGTTTGACGATCACGGCGCAGGCCAGGGACGGTCCGCCCTTGGGGTCGGGCAGGGTGCCGGGGACCACGACGGAGTAAGCCGGGATCTCGCCGCGGGTGATTTCGCCGGTAGCGCGATCGACGATCTTGGTCGACTGGCCGAGATAGACGCCCATCGAGATCACCGCGCCGGTGCGCACGATGACGCCCTCGGCGACTTCCGAGCGCGCGCCGATGAAGACGTCGTCCTCGATGATCACCGGTCCGGCCTGCAAGGGTTCCAGCACGCCGCCAATGCCGACGCCGCCGGAGATATGCACCCGCTTGCCGATCTGGGCGCAGGAGCCGACGGTCGACCAGGTATCGACCATCGTGCCTTCATCGACATAGGCGCCGAGATTGACATAGGAGGGCATCAACACCACGCCCGGCGCGATATGGGCGCCCCGGCGCACGGCGCAGGGGGGTACGGCGCGGAAACCGGCGGCCTTGAATTCGGCTTCGCCCCAGCCTTCAAATTTCGACGGCACCTTGTCCCACCAGCGCGCCCCGGCAACGCCGCCCTCGATCAATCCCATCGGATTGAGACGGAAGCCCAGCAGCACGGCCTTCTTGAGCCATTGATTGACGGTCCAGTCGCCATTGCCGGAGCGCTCCGCAACGCGGGCCTTGCCGCTGTCGAGCAAGTCGATCGCCGCCTCGACGGCCTCGCGGATCTCGCCGCCGGTTTCGGTCGAGACCGAGTCGCGATCATCCCAGGCGGCTTCGATCAGGGTCTTGAGCTGGTCAGTCATGGGTCGGCTCCGCTGTCGTGGATGTCCGCATCTCGCCGAGGAAGGTCGTCAGGCAATCGGCGGCGAAATGGATATGGTCGGGATCTTCGCCGGCGCGGCTGTGATCTTCGGTTCGCAGGCCTTCCTTCGCGCGGATCAGCACGGTTGTGAACCCCATTTCGTGGGCGGTCTTCAGGTTGCGCACGGAATCCTCGAACAGCACCGAGCGCGGCACCGGCAGGGCGAAGCGGGCGGCGAAACGGTCAAAGCCCTCGCGGTGCGGCTTGGGCGTGAAACCGGCGGCCTCGACGTCGAAAATGTCGTCGAACAAATGGTCGATGCCCAGATGCGCCAGCACATTCTCGGCATGTTTCAACGAGCCATTGGTGTAGACTAGCCGCTTGCCGGGCAGGGCGGAGAGATGCCGGATCAGTTCGGGATTGGCCGGGATGACGCTGTGATCGATATCGTGCACGAAATCGAGGTATTCGCGGATATCGAGCGGATGATTGGCCATCAGCCCGTGCAGGGTTGTGCCGTAATCACGCCAGTAGGTTTTCTGCAGCAGCCGCGCCTCGTCATGCGGCAGGTCGAGCAGGCGCGCGACATATTCCGTCATACGGGCGCTGACCTGGGCCATCACCGGCGCATCGGAGGGGTAGAGCGTGTCGTCGAGATCGAACACCCAGTGATCGATATGGGTCAGGTCGGGGCGGTCAGCGGTCACGTCTGGGGCCTGCAAAATCGGATTCCTCGATCGTGATCCGGACACCGCCATCGACGGGCTCGGAGATGCGGCGGAAATTCGCCGTGGCATAGCCGCGCTCGGTGCAGCCCGTACGTTCCTCGGCGAGGAAGCGGGCCGGGGCGATACAGAAGGCGTCCGTGCCGCCATTCAGCGGCCGGCGCGTCGCGGCATTGATCCGCTCGGCATAGAAATAGGTGTTGGTCGTCTCGAGCCGGGCCGCCAGCAGGCGGGCGCATTCGCCGGCGTGCAGGCGCCACCAGCCGCGCGACTGCCAGATCTCGCCGGAGCGATAGCCGATCGCGGTGGCGATATCGCCGTCGGACTCATTGCAGATCGTCAGGCCGCTCTGGGCATTGCGGGTCATGGCGCGCGATTCCAGCGCATCGATCAGCGCCGTGTTGGCCGGCCGCGTGCTCAGCTCGGCATCGGCCATGAAACGGGTGACGGCGCGATCGGTGCCGCGACCGTCATAGCCGTCGACAGCCGTGATCGGATAGCCTGCCGATTGCAACAGACGCTGGATGCCGGCGACTTCGGCATGTGTGCCGAAATTGTCCGGCCCCACCAGCACCGTCCGGTCGCGCTGATCGCCTTCCCGGACAATGAAATCGCGCGAGGCGAGGCCGAGGGCGGCGCAGCGTGTGTTGGCGATGACCTCGAAATCGGCCTCATCGACGCACAGGGCCGTGGTGCCGCGCCATTCGCGCACGCCGCCGAGATAGGCATCGCTGGTCTTGGCGTAGAAATACAGCGGTTGATCATCGGCCAGTTCGACATTGCCGGCCACTTCGCTGCACTCGCCGGGCCGCATCCGCATCCAGCCCTGGATCGCGACACCGCCGGCGACCGGCCAGCCCGTCGCGACATGGACGATGTAGCTGGTCTGGTTGCAGACATCATAGGCGCGCGCCGGAGCGGTAGCGCAAAGCGAGAGGCCGAGGAGGATCAGAAGGCGCATCAACATGAGGCTTGGCTCCCTAACCGGCACCGCCCGGCAACAGCGCGGCGATTTCGGCGCGCAGGTCATCGAGGCCCTGGCGTTTGCTGCTCGAGGTCGCCACCACGCGCGGGAAGGCGGCGGGGCGCTTGCGGATCGCCTCGAGCGATTCCTCGATGGTCCGCGCGACTTGCGGTGGCTTGATCTTGTCACACTTGGTCAGCACGAGTTGATAGCTCACCGCGGCCTCGTCAAACACATCCATGATCGCCTGGTCGACGGGCTTGAGGCCGTGGCGGCTGTCGATCAGCAGGTAGACGCGCTTGAGATTGACGCGGCCGCGCAGGAAGGCGCGGGTCAGCCGGGTCCATTTGTCGACCACATCCTTGGGCGCCTTGGCAAAGCCATAGCCCGGCAGATCGACCAGGCGCAGCTTGCTGCCCTCGAGATTGAAGAAATTGAGCTCGCGCGTCCGGCCCGGCTCGCCCGAGGCGCGCGCCAGCCCGACCTGGTTGGTCAGCCCGTTGATCAGCGACGACTTGCCGACATTGGAACGGCCGGCAAAGGCGACTTCGGTCCGATCCGGCGGCGGCAGGTGGTCGAGATCAACCGCCCCCATCAGAAATTTGCACGGGCGCGCAAACAGGAGCCGCCCGGCTGCCAGATCAGCTTCCCGGGACGCGGTCAGTTCCCGCCTCCCCTCATGCGGTCGCGGATATGGGCGATCAGCTTGTCGAGCTGGGTCTCATTCCCGTGACGGCGCATGATGACATATTGCTGGGCTACCGAGAGCGCATTGTTCCACGCCCAGTAAATCACCAGGCCGGAGGCAAAGCCCGCCAGCATGATGGTGAAGACGAAGGGCAGGAAGGCGAAGATCTTCGCCTGCATCGGATCGGGCGGCGGCGGGTTGAGGGCCTGCTGCGCGGCCATGGTCAGACCCATCAGGATTGGCCAGATACCGATCGCCAGCACGCCGCCGAGAATCGGCCAGCTGGACGGGTCGAAGGGCAGGAGACCGAACAGGTTCCACATATTGGTCGGATCGGGTGCCGCCAGATCGCGGATCCAGCCGAAGAAGGGCGCGTGGCGCATCTCGATGGCGTTGAACAGGGTCTGGTAAAGCGCAAAGAAAATCGGTATCTGCGGCAGGATCGGCAGGCAACCGGCCAGCGGATTGATCTTCTCCTTGCGGTAGAGATCCATCATCGCCTGTTGCTGTTTCTGCTGGTCGGCCGCGTAGCGTTCCTTGATCTCGGCGATCTTCGGCTGCACCGTTTTCATCTTCGCCATCGAGGCAAAGGCGCGGTTGGCGAGCGGGAACATCACAATCTTGACCATCAGCGTCAGGGCGAGGATGGCGAGGCCGACATTGCCGGTCAGGTTTTCCAGATGGTGCAGCAGCCAGACGAAGGGCCGCGCCAGGAACCAGAGCCAGCCCCAGTTGATCGCCATGTCGAGCTTCTGGATGCCCTGGTCATTCTGGGCCGCCTGCAGCACATCGAGTTCCTTCGCACCGGCGAAGATATGCGAGGTCGAGCTCAAAGAGGCGCCGGCGGGCAGGATTTGCGCGGTTTCGACATAGCTCGATTCAAAGGCCGTGATGCCGGCGCGTTCGATGGTGCGGAAACGGGCGGTGAAATTGCGGCTCTGGTCGGGAATGGCGGCGGCCATCCAGTAGCGCATGGTGATGCCGGCCCAGCCGCCCACGCCGCTGGCTTCGTCTTCCTCGCCATCTTCGAGCTTGGAGAATTTGCGCTGGATCAGGCGGCCATCGACCACGGCGAGCGCGCCCTCGAACACGGCCATATTATTGGTCAGGTCGGTCGGCATGCCTTCATCGCGAACCAGGCCGTAGCGCTGCAGCTCGACATCACCGCCTGTGGTGTTGGTGACGGTGTCGGAAATGGTGAAGAGGTAATTTTCGTCAATGCTGATCGTGCGCTCGAAATGGAGGCCGGAGGCGCTGTCATAGCCGATCACGATCGGGGTCTCTTCGGTCAGGACATTGCCCGACAGCAGGGTCCATTCCGTGCTGCCACCGGGCAGGTCGGCAAAGCCCGGGGTCGGTGACTGCCAGCCATCGCGGACGTAGAAGACATCGCCGCTGCCGATCGGGTTGAGCAGGGAGACCAGCTCGCTGCCGCCGACCTCGACCGTGTGGCGACGCAGGCGCAGATCATCGAAACGGGCGCCGGTCAGCGAGATCGAACCTTCAACACTTGGTGCATTGATCTCGACGCGCTGGGCCGTGGCGAGTGCTTCAGGCCGGTCGAGTGCGGAGACAGTCGGTGCCGAGGTCAGGGCTGCCGGGAGATCGGGATCAATACCCTGCTCGACCAGGGCAGCCTGTTCGGCCTCGATCGCGGCGCGCTGGCGCTCCTGCGCCGGGCCGGTAATCAGGAACTGGTAACCGAGCATGATGACCAGCATCAGCCCCAGCGCGATAAAGAGATTGCGTTGTTCTCCGCCCATGACAGTCAGGCCTCTCAGGCTCGTTGTTTCGCGTTGCCCGGGGCCTCGTCGGACGCGAGGCTCACCAATGCACTTTCGACATCTTGCAGCAAACGCGGCCAGGCCCGATCGGCGGTAGTCGCGCGTGCAATGAATACATAGTCAAAGCCGGGCCGTCCGTGGAGGGGCAGTAGCAGCCGCGCCGCTTCGCGCAGGCGCCGCTTGACCCGGTTGCGCACAACCGCATTCCCGACTTTCTTGGTGGCGGTAAAGCCTGCGCCCAAACGCAAAGCGCCGTCCCGCTGGCGTGCCTGAACAACGACACCCGACCGGACGGCTTTTTTACCCTGTGCGCAGTGCAGGAACTCACGCCGCTTTTTCAGCCGGTCAATGGCTGGCGGCGTGGTGTCCATGGTCGTTAAGCGGAAAGCCGCTTGCGGCCCTTGGCACGGCGACGTGCCAGAATTTGACGGCCAGCTTTCGTCGCCATACGCGCACGGAAGCCGTGCCGGCGTGAGCGGACGAGCTGGGACGGTTGAAAAGTGCGTTTCACGGTCGCGCTCCATCGGCGATCAATTCAAGAGCGGCGCTAATACGCATATGTAGGGCGGGCGTCAAGCGCGCCGGCGGCTATTCGCATGACAACAGGGTGCCGAAAATGCAGCGGCGGTGTAGGAATGAGCGATGAAAGATCCGGCATTGACCAATTCACCGACCGCAGGAGGGCGGGTCCGGCTGCGCCTCGCGGCGGGGCTGGTGCTGGCGTCGGCCATGCTGCTGGCGCTCTGGCTGGGCGCCTCGCCGCAGGCGCTGGTCGATCTGGCGCAAGGGAATGCAAATGCCGGCTGGATCGGCGACAATCTCCTGCTGGCCAGCCTCGCCTATGCCGCGTTTTATATGCTCGCCGTTACGGTCTCCCTGCCGGGGGCGCTCTGGTTCAGCATCGGCGCCGGGTTTCTGCTCGGAAGCGGTGCCGCAATTCCCGTCTCGCTGGCGGGAATCACCTTCGGCGCGGCCAATGCCTGGCTGATCCTGCGTTTTCTCGCCGGGCCCGGCCTGCGCCAGCGCACCAAGGACCGGATTGCGCGTTTTGCCGATGGCTTTCATCGCAATGAGTTTGCCTATGTCATCCTGTTGCGGGTGCTGCCGCTGCCGTTTTTTCTCGTCAATCTGGCTGCGGCGCTGCTGGGGCATCGCTTCGTGGCGTTTTTTGCCGGCACGCTGATCGGCTCGCTGCCCTCTGTTGTCCTCTACGCCAATCTCGGGGCGGGGCTGGGTGAGCTGGTCGAGGCGGGCGTGCAGCCGGGTCTGGCGGATCTGACGCGACCGTCTTTCCTGGTCGCCGTGGCCATGGTGGTGCTGATGGGAGCCGTCGCGATCGGTCACCGGCTGCGGGTCCGGGCGCGGGCCCGTGATGCCTTGTCGCGGTCGGAGCCCTAGGATATGGGGCGAAGCATTCATGCCTGAGACATCCCCGCCTCCTGCCGCGCCGACCGGTGCGCTGCCCCGAATGCTCCGCGCGATCGCTGCGGTCTGCCGCGGCATGATCGAAAGCCTGCCGGGGCAATTGCTGATGCTGACCGTCGGCTTCATCGCGATCGGTGTTGTGCTGGTCTATTTCCCGGCCTCGGCCGGCTATCGTCTGCAATGGATGATGGATCGGGCCGAGGCAGCGCACCTGGCGGCGCTGGCGGCCGATGTTGCTCCCGGAGGGGCGTTGGGTGAGGACGAGGTCTGGGCCTTGCTGGCCGGCGCTGACGCTGTCGCAGTCTCGCGGGTGCGCGGCGGCATGAATGAGCTGGTGCTTTATGCCGGCCCGATCGACGGTGAACTGACCGAAAGCGATGTTCGCACCACGGGCTGGATCGGGCATGTACGCGACACGATCGAGGCCATGACCGCGGCCCCCGGGCGCTTCCTGCGGATCCGCGCGACACCGATGGGCCGGCCCGACGAGCTGATCGACGTCATCGTGCCCGAAGCGCCGCTGAAAGAGGCCCTGGCGGTGTTTTCCCGCCGCTATCTGGTCTATTCGGCGCTGATTGCCCTGGCCGTTGGCACCATCATCTATCTGGCCCTGTTCTACATGTTCGTCCGGCCGATGCGGCGGCTGGCGACGGCGATGATCCGTTTTCGCGGCGCGCCGAACGACCCGTCGCTGACGATCCGGCCGGGCGGTGCCCGCAATGAGATCGGCCAGGCGGAAACCGAGCTGGCGCAGATGCAGACGGAAATCCGTCAGGCGCTGCTGCAGCGTGAGCGGCTGGCGGCGCTCGGCGAGGCGGTCGCCACCATCAATCATGATCTGCGTAATGTCCTCGCCAGCGCCCAGCTGGTCTCTGACCGGCTCGCCATGGACAGTGACGACCGGGTGCGCGGCATGGGGGAGCGGCTGGTGCGGGCGGTCGATCGCGGCGTGCGCCTGTGTGAGGCGACGCTGGAATTCGGTCGCGCCGAGGAAAGCCCGCCCGTGCGCCGCAGCGTCGTTCTGACCGAACTGATCGAGGAGGCCGCGCGTGATGCCCTGCTGGTCGAGGGCGAGGCGAGGGTCGACTGGCGCAACCGGGTCGAGCCGGAGCATCGGCTCAATGCCGACCCCGATCACGGGCACCGCATATTCCTCAACCTGTTCCGCAACGCCATCCAGGCGATGTCGGTCAATGCATCCGCAGCGGCGGTGCTGGAGGTCGTGGTGGTGTCGGAGCCGGGTTTCTGCCGCATCGAGGTCAGCGATTCCGGTCCGGGCGTGCCGCCAAGGGCCAGGGACAATCTCTTCCGTCCCTTCGCCGGCTCGACCAAGCGCGGCGGCACCGGTCTCGGCCTGTCCATCGCGCGCGATCTGGCGCGGGCGCATGGCGGTGATGTCGAACTGGTCTCGACCGGGCCTGAAGGCACCGTGTTCGCGGTGCGGTTTCCGGTCTAGATTTTTTCGCTGACCTTGATTGCCAGGCGGCAGCCGGCCTGGATCAGGCCGGACAGGAGCGGATAGCCCGGCGCGTCTTTGGCGCCTTCCTCGATCGCGAGGTCGCGATGCGCCAATTCCTCGGTGCGGAACTGGTCGAACCTGTCGGCAAGCTCATCCTCACCCATGGCACGCAGCTCGGTGATCTGGCCGGCATAGTGCTGTTCGATCACGCTCTCGACGGCCTCGGTACAGGCATGCGCTGCCTTGTCGCCCATCAGTGCGGTGACGGCGCCGAGGGCGTGACCGGCCATGTTCCAGACCGGGCCCAGCGCCGTCGGGCGCGCCCGGTGCTTGACCAGCAGCGCGTCGAAGGCCTCGAGATGCGCCTGCTCGTCGGCTTCCATTTCCTCGAGCTGGCGGGCGATGCGGGCCTTCTGCGGCAGCTTGCCGTAAATCGCCCTCTGGCCGCCATAGATCGCGACGGCGCCGTATTCACCGGCATGATCAACGCGCAGCATCTGTTCGATCCGGTGCGGATCGCGACGCTTGCCGGGCAGGGGAATGCCTGGCTGGGGTATGATTTCGGTGACAGTCTTTCGGGCGGGCGTTTCGGTCATGATGTCTTCAGCCCCCGCAAGCCGACCCAGCCGGCGACCGCGGCCATGACGACGGAGATCGCGGCATTATAGCCCGCCATCGAAATCCCCAGCATGCGCCAGGCGGCCTCGTCGCACAGCACGACCGGGCGCTCGCCATTGAGTGCGGCCATGATGTCGCTGGCGCTGATGCTGGCGCCGCCCGATGCCGTGCAGCTGGCCGGGCCGTCCCACCAGTCATTCTCGATGCCGGCATGCCAGAAGGCGAAGCCGGCTGAATACAGCAGCAGCGCCGCCATCAGGAACAGGATCCACGGCGTGAAGCGGGCGAAGTCCGGCTTGAGCATGAGCGCAAGGCCGCTGGCAAAGCCGAGCGCGATCACCGCCATGTGGATGTGGCGCTGGTCGTAGCAGAGCGCGCAAGGGTCATAGTGGCCGATATATTGAAAGCCCCAGGCGCCAAACATGATCAGCAGCGAACCGCCTGCGATCAGCAGCGGCCAGCGTGTAAGCGGGAAACGGGACAGGACTGGGTTCATTGCCGGCATGATGATCGACCTTGGTTACGCTCGCACCGTGACCAATGCGCACACGGGAAGACGGGGCTCAGAAGACAGATTGCAGGAAGGTCTTGATCACATCAATGACCGTATGTCCGAAGACCAGCAGCAGGGCGATCCAGACCAGGCCGAGGATCAGCCCGCCAATCACCAGCAGCCCGTCACGGGTCAACAGGCCCAGCGCTGCGATGGCGAGCGCGATGCCCGGTGTTGTATTGGTCGCCGGCAGCGGGATCAGGATGCTGGTGCAGAAAACCGCGAAGATCGCGCCGATCATGCGTTCTGCCGTCGGCCCCGACAGGGCAGTCAGGCGAGGCCGCGCCAGCGCCTCGAGCCAGCCGAACCATTTGCGGCCGCCCTGCGCCATGCGCACCAGGCCGCGCTTGTCGAGCCGGCTCGCCTTGAAGCGCGCCGGCAGCCAGGGTTCGCCCCGGCCCATCACCATCTGTACCGACAATGCCATCATCGGCAGGGCCATCACCTGCGGCACGCCATAGAGGAAGGGGATGGAGACGGGCAGGGCCATCGCAAACAGGATGATGCCGAAAGCGCGCTCGCCGAGGGCATCGACGAAGTCGCCAAGGCTCATCCCGTCTTCACCGGCATCATCGGCAATCTGTTCAAGCGCACCAATCAGCCCGCGCGAGGCAGCAGTCTCGGTCATCGCCGACCCCCAAGCAAAAATCGCCCGCGAACCTAGCTGCACAAGGCAGGGGCGTCGAGCGCATTGGGCCGTTGACAGCGGGCGCGCGGATCGTCAGCTTGCGCTTCCTGCATTTCCCACGGTTTGCCCCTGTGGCGGAACTGGTAGACGCGACGGATTCAAAATCCGTTTCCTCACGGAGTGCCAGTTCGAGTCTGGCCAGGGGCACCAATTTCAACAACCCGCTTGCGTTCGCGTTTGCCGTCAGCCTCGCCTCCGGCAATGACCGGTGCTAGGTTTTGCCGCGCCCCATCAGGAGACCGGTTCGTGCCATCCACAACCAATGCCTTGCTGTTCGCCCGCGCGAGCCTTGCCATCATCTTTCTCTGGCTTGGTGCGATGGACTTCACGCCGGTCGGGGAAGCCATTGTCGGCCAGTGGCTTGCCGGGCATGCCTTCCTCTCGGGGCTTGAGGACCAGGCCGGTTCAGCTGCGAAGGCGCTGGGGATTTACCAGATTGTGATGGCGGTCTTGATCGGTGCGCCGCTGCCTCTGGGCAGTTTTCGCCGCATCGGCTTTGTGCTGCTGGGGGTTTTCTCCGTGCTGGCGCTGACGGCCATGCTCACCAATCCGGTCTGGCTCGCCGCCGAGGGCGGATTCCCGGCGATCGGCTCCGGCCAGGGCATTCTGAAATACGTCGCGATCGCCGGTCTTTCACTGTGGGCCGGCAGTTTCGACAATTCGCGGATATTCTCCAACCGTACCAGCAAGACCCGTGCGGTCAGCCTGCCGGTGATGTGGAGCGGTCTCGTGCTGGTGCTGGCCTGGATCGGTGTGATGAAATTCACTGCCGCCGAGGCGGCCGGGATCGCGCCGCTGATCGCCAGCAGTCCGGTCTTTTCCTGGATGCAGGCGCTGATGCCGGAACGGGTGATTTCGGCGCTGATTGGCGTGATCGAGATTTTCACCGCGCTGGCATTGCTGGGCTATTGGTTCAATCCGCGCCTGTTCCGCATCGGGCTGGTGATGTCGATCATGACCTTCATCGTGACGCTGTCCTTCCTCTTCACCTATGCCGGTGCCTGGGACGAACAGCTGGGCGGCTTTCCGGCACTGTCGAGCAGCGGCCATTTCCTGATGAAAGACCTGGCCCTGCTGGCGGTCTGCTTCGCCTTCGTCAACGAGACGCGGGTGCGGCGTTACCGCTGAGGCGCCGCTTGCCGCGGAATCTCTGCGTAACCTTGTGAAACTTGCTTCACAACTCCCGGCGCTTTCACGGCGTTTGCTTGACCGTAACGCGCGCACTCATACTCTGTCGAAAACCAATCGGGAGAATTGGCCTATGGGAGTGCTCACCGCGATTACGCGCGAGGTCGGATTCATGTCCGCCATGCTGCGCGTGCTTGGTCAGATCAAGAAAGTCGGGCCGGCATCGGGCCTGCGCGTGCCGGATCATATCGAAAAGACGGTTGACCGTTTTGCCGATCAGGCGATGGCCATCACCGATGAGGGTGAGGTCAGCTATGCGGCCTTCGAGGCCTATGCCAACCAGGTTGCCCACTGGGCGCTCGAACAGGGGATGAAGCCGGGCGAAACCGTCGCGCTCTTCATGTCCAATCGCTGGGAATATATCGCGGTCTGGTTTGGCCTGTCGAAGGTCGGCCTCGTGACCTCGCTGATCAATACCCAGCTGACCGGCAATTCGCTCGCCCATTGCCTGACCATCGGCCAGACCAGCCATGCCATTGTCGAGACGTCGCTGGCGGAGGCCTATCTGTCGGCTGAGGCGGCCGGAACGATCGAGGCGCAGGCCTGGAGCGTCGATGGCGAATTTGCCGGCGCGCGCGATTTCAATGCGGCGCTGCAGCGCCAGAGCACCGCGCGGCCCGACCCGTCGGTGCGGGCAGCGGTCAAATCTTCCGAGCCGGTGCTGAAAATGTTCACCAGCGGCACTACGGGCCTGCCCAAGGCGGCGCTGATGACGCATGTGCGCGCGCTCTATTACCTCAACATCTTCGGCATCGCCTCCAAATGCACCGAACGCGACCGCATGATGATGGTGCTGCCGCTGTATCACGCCACCGGGGGACTGTGCGGCGTCGGCTGCGCGCTTTCCTTTGGCGGGGCACTGGTGATCCGGCCAAGATTCTCCGCCTCCTCCTTCTGGCCCGATACGGTGAAATACGGCGCGACCCTGTTCATGTATGTCGGCGAGCTCTGCCGCTTCCTGGTCAATTCGCCGGAAGTGCCCGAGGAAAGGCAGCACACCCTGCGCTGCGCTATCGGCAACGGCATGCGCCGCGATGTCTGGGAGCAATTCCAGGAGCGGTTCAAATTGCCGCAAATCGTCGAGTTCTACGGCTCGACCGAAGGCAATGTCGGGCTCGTCAACGCCACCAACCAGCCCGGCGCGATCGGGCGCGTGCCGTCCTATCTGCGCAACCGCTTCAATATCGACCTGGTCAAGTTCGACCTCGAGAGCGAAATGCCGCTGCGCGGGCCGGATGGCCATTGCGTGCCTTGCGCGCCTGACGAGGTCGGCGAGGCGATCGGCCGGATCGATCCCGAGGATGCCCGTTTCCGCTTCGACGGCTATGGCAGCAAGGAAGACACCGAGAAGAAGATCCTGCGCAATGTCTTCAAGCCCGGCGATGCCTGGTTCCGCACTGGCGATCTGATGACGCGTGACCGGCTCGGATATTATTATTTCGTCGACCGGGTCGGCGACACTTATCGCTGGAAGTCGGAGAATGTCTCGACCGGCGAGGTTGCCGAGGCGCTCAATTTCGACGGGATCGAACAGGCCAATGTCTATGGCGTCGAAGTCCATGGTCATGCCGGTCGCGCCGGGATGGCCGCCCTGGTCGCCGGGCATCATGTCGTCGATCTGGACGCTCTGCACGAGCACATCCATCGCGCCCTGCCGGCCTTCGCGCGCCCGCTCTTCCTGCGGCTGCAACAGCAGACCGACACGACGGGCACATTCAAACTGCGCAAGGTCGAACTGGTGAAGGAAGGCTTTGATCCCGACCGGATCGAGGATCCGCTCTATTTCGACCATCCGGTGATCGGCAAATATGTTCGGCTGACGCGCGAGCTCTATGAACAGATCGTCGACGGACGACTGCGCGTATGACCGCGCCGCGCGTGACCGCGGCGGATATCCGCCGCTTCTGGTTCGAGGAGGCCGGTCCGGCGGCTTGGTATCGGGTCTCGCCGGCTTTCGATGCGCGCATGCGGCGCCTGTTTGCCGCCAGCGTCGAGTACGAGGCGGCGGCGCTGCGCGCCGGCCATCATGCCTGGCTCGATGATGCGGAAGATGCGCTGGCGCTGGTGGTGCTGCTCGATCAGTTCCCGCGCAATATCTGGCGCGGTTCCGGCAAGGCCTTTGCCTTCGACCCCCTTGCGCGCCAGGTCGCCCGCTCGATGATCGAACGCGGTTTCGACTATGCCGTCGCCGAGGATCGCCGCGCCTTCGTCTACATGCCCTTCATGCATTCCGAAGCCCTGTCCGACCAGGATTATTGCGTCGAGCTGGCCGGCGAACGTCTCGCCAGCCCGGGCACGCATGAGCACGCGGTCAAGCATCGCGAGGTCATCCGCCGCTTCGGCCGCTTCCCCTATCGCAATGACGCCCTGCAGCGCACAAGCACGCCGGAAGAGATCGATTATCTCGAACAGGGCGGCTATGCACCGGGCCGGATCGACTCGGCAAAAAAGACCTGAGGGCATACCTGTCCGCCCGTCTGGTTTGGCTGTAAATTGTAACCAATTGAATTAATGTGATGAATTGGGTGGGGCGTCTGGCCCCGGGCTTGCGTTTCCTCCGGCAAGATAACAATGCTCCGGAGAGCCCCATGACGCCGCATGTTCAAATCACGATTGAAGACTTCCGCCAGATCGCCTGGACGATGGTCGATCTGCACGGGCCGCGGGCGATCGACTATGCCGACGAGGCGGTCACGGATCTCGACGGCCAGGGCAAGGTCGAGGGCGCTGATGCCTGGCGTGCCCTGCGCTCGGTGATGGAAGATGCACTGGCGGGACGCCTGGGCCGCACCGGCTCGCTTTCGGTTCACTAGCGCGCTGTGCCCCGGTGCTGGCTTGCTAGGCGCCGATGGTTTGCCCGAACATGATCCGGTGCCCTTCGGGGGTTTCGACACCAAATTCTCTCAGACCCCAGGGCTTGTCAGCGATGGTCTGATTAAACCGGACGCCATTCTTCCTGTATTGGTCGTAGAGATCATCGATACCCTCGCAATTCACATAGGCGAACAGGGCGTGGTTGTTCGTGTCTCTGGCAGGGACTTCGCCCTGGCAATCTCCCACCATCAGATGGAAATCATCCAGCTGTAGAAATGCCCAGCCACCAATGGTGTTGTTCAGGGTGAAGCCCAGTCTTTCCGTGAAATATCTTACGGCGGCATCGAAATCATTCACTGCCAGGACGTGCTGGGTTTTTGCGACCTTGAACATGGGGGCTCCCGGATGATTGGGGCGGGTTTGCGAGCAAACTGCGCTGTCGATCCGAGGTCATAGAGTGCGCCAGGCGATCTGCACACCGATTTCCAGCCCTGGTCACCCGCAAATTCAGCGCCCGCTGGGGCAAAATGGCGCGATAGGCGACCGCTACGGCCTATGCTAATCCAGCCCTATGGACACTTCCGCCTGGACCCGCGTACTGAGCAAATTCGGCCTCGACGACCCGTTCGAGCCCGGCCGCACGGCCGCGCATATGCGCAAGGCGCTGCATGAGGCGACGCCGCATCTCGATGTCACGCCGCCACCGGTGGAGGCGGTGCGCGATTTGGTGATCCCCGGTCCGGTCGGCGACATCCCGGCGCGGCTCTATATTCCCAACGGATCGACGGTGCCGGCGCCCTGTGTGCTGTTTTGCCATGGCGGCGGTTATGTCGTCGGCGATCTCGACAGCCATGACGCCCTGTGCCGGCGCTTGGCAGCGGTCGGCGGCGTGCGTGTGCTGGCGGTGGATTACCGGCTGTCGCCGGAACATGTCTTCCCGGCCGCCGTCGAGGACGTGCTCGCCGCTTTCGACTGGCTCGCCGGCGAGGGTGCGGCCGAGGTCGGTGCCGATCCGGCACGACTGGCCGTGGCCGGCGATTCGGCCGGCGGTGGGCTGGCGGCAATGCTGGCGCAGGCGCGGCGGCGGCAATTGCGTTTCCAGCTGCTGATCTACCCGCTGCTGCAAATGGTCGAGCGCCGCAAGTCCAAACTCAAGGCGCTGGAAGGCCATATCTTCTCCGCCATCACCCTGGACCAGATCGCGCGCTATCATTTTGCCGACGAGCGCGACGCCGGCGACAAGCGCGTCTCGCCGCTGCTCGAGGATGACCTCGCCGGCTTGCCGCCAGCCTATATCGCTGCGGCCGAACTCGATCCGCTGATGGATGAGGGCCAGGCCTATCGCGACCGTATGATCGCGGCCGGGGTGCCTGTGGACTACAAGCTCGGCAAGGCGCTGCCGCACGGCTATTTCAACCTGACCGCGGTTCTGCCCGGTGCCCGCTCGCTGATCGACAAGGCCGCGCTGGCTCTCGGTGATGCCCTGCGCGACTGAGGCATTTGCGTTTTGCGCGGCAAGTGCTTAGCTCGTCACCATGTCGAACAATACGCCCTACACGCCCGATCCGCGCTTCATGGCCCTGGGTCCCGATTTCGCCGACCCGGTCGAGCCCGCTGCGTTTCCAAAAGCGATCGAACGCTTCTGGAATGACCGCTGGGCGGCCGCCGTCGGGCTCGACACGCTCGATCCGGCAGCGCGCATCGCGCATTTCCAGCGTTTTGAGCCCTTGCCGGACAATCAGCCCGAGCCGCTGGCGATGCGGTATCACGGGCACCAATTCCGCAGCTATAACCCGCAGATCGGCGATGGCCGCGGCTTCCTGTTTGCGCAATTGCGCGACGGGCAGGGGCGGCTGCTCGATCTGGCCACCAAGGGCTCCGGCCAGACGCCCTGGTCGCGCACCGCCGATGGCCGGCTGACGCTGAAAGGCGCCGTGCGCGAAATCCTCGCGGCGCAAATGCTCGAGGCGCTGGGCGTCTACACCTCCAAGATCTTCGCCGTATTCGAGACCGGGGAGCCGCTGCAGCGCCATGACGAGCCCTCGCCGACGCGTTCCGCCGTGATGACGCGGCTGGGCCATTCCCACCTGCGCTTCGGCACTTTTCAGCGCCAGGCCTTCGAGCAAAGTCCCGAACGCATCAATGCACTGATCGATCACGCCATCGCCGAATATTATCCGGCGCTGGCCGAAAGCGAGGATCGCCCCGCGGCCCTGCTCGAAGCGGTCGTCGCCGCCAATGCCCGCCTTGCGGCGAGCTGGATGGCGGCCGGTTTCGTCCATGGCGTGCTCAATACCGACAATCTCAATCTGACCGGCGAGAGTTTCGATTACGGCCCCTGGCGTTTCCTGCCGCATTACGATCCCGGCTTCACCGCCGCCTATTTCGACGAGAGCGGGCTCTATGCCTATGCGCGCCAGCCGGAAGCCGTGTTCTGGGCGCTGCAGCAATTGGCCGGGGCCCTGTCGCTGGCCGGCGAGGGCGCAAGCCTCGAGGCGGCGCTCAACACTTTTCCGGCGCTCTACCGTCAGGCCCTGCTGGACGCTTTCCTCGCCCGCTTCGGTGTCGCCTCCAACGGTGACGAAAATGACGAAGCGATGTTGCGCGCCTTCCTCGCCTTCATGCACGCCACCCGCCTGCCCTGGGAGGCGGCGATCTTCGACTGGTTCTGCGGCGCAGCCTCGCAGGAGCGCGCCATGCAGGGCCCGCGCGGCGCGGCCTATACCGGTGAGGCCTTCCAGGCCTGGCATGAGCTCTTCATGCAGCACGCGCCGGAGCGGCCGGACCGGCTGCAGCATCCCTATTTCGCGCGCACTGAGCCGGTCGCAATGACGATCGATGTCGTCGAGGCGATCTGGGCGCGGATCGCCGAGGATGATGACTGGTTGGCGCTCGACACCGCCCTGGCCGAGATCGAACTGGCGCGCCAGGGCTATGATCTCGGCCGTGATCAAACCGGATTCTTGCCATGAGCCTTGATCTTCTCACCGCGCCCCTGCTGGTGCGCGATGGTCTCGTCCACGCCTTCACGACCCGCGCCGGCGGCGTCAGCGAGGGCGCTTACGCCTCGCTCAACATGACGCGCTCGCGCGGCGACAGCGCCGAACATGTCGCGACCAATCGGACACGCGTGCGCCAGGCGCTGGGGCTGGACTATCTCGCCTTCGCGATCCAGGTGCATGGCAGGGCCGTCGTGCGTGTCGATGCGGCGCCCCGGGGTGATCAGGCCGCCGGCGAGGCCGATGCGATGATCACCGACCGGCCCGGCATCGGCCTGGTTTGCCAGACCGCCGATTGCACCCCGATCCTGCTGTTCGATCCGAAGCGCCGCGCTGTCGCCGCGATCCATTCCGGCTGGCGCAGCACGGTGCTCGATATCGCCGGCGAAACCGTCGCCGCCCTGAGGCGCGAATACGGCACCGATCCCGCCGACCTGATCGCCGCCATCGGCCCGTCAATCTCGGCCGCCAATTACCGCGTCGGCCCGGAAGTCGTGGCGCAATTCGAGGCCGTCTTCACCGACACCGCCGGCATTCTCGCCGCGCGCGACGAGGAGGGCGGTGCTCATCTCGATGTCGGCGAAGCCTGCCGCCGCCAGCTGATCGCCGCCTGCATCCCGGCGGATCAGATCGAGCGCTCAGCCCTGTGCACCTATGCCGAAGAGCCCCGCCTCTTCTCCGCCCGCCGCGCGCACCATCGCGGGCAGAGCGGCGTGTTCGGCGGCCAGGCGGGGATTATCGGGCTGCGGTGAGCGCCGGTGCTTTCGCCCGCGGCCTCAAGCGCCTAGATTGACGAACCAAACCACCCACAAGGATTCCCCCCATGCCCGCTTCTCTCGGTTACGCCGCCTCTGCCCCCGACGCCGCCCTGGCGCCGATCCGTTTTGATCGCCGTGAGCCGGGCCAGGGTGAGGTGTTGATCGAGATCGCGTATTGCGGCGTTTGCCATTCCGACCTTCACCAGGCGCGCGGCGAGTGGGGCAATACGCTTTACCCCTGCGTGCCCGGCCACGAGATCATCGGCACGGTGACGGCGGTCGGTGACGGGGTCTCCAAATTCAAGGCCGGTGACAAGGTCGGCGTCGGCTGCATGGTCGATAGTTGCGGCCATTGCACCAGCTGTGATGACGGGCTGGAGCAATATTGTGAAACCGGCATGACCGGCACCTATAATGGCCGCCTTGCCGATGGAACCCACACATTCGGCGGCTATTCCCAGCGCATGACGGTGAAGGAGGATTTTGTCCTGCGCCTGCCCGAGGGCATGGATCCGGCCGGCGCTGCACCGCTGCTGTGTGCCGGCATCACCACCTATTCGCCGCTCAGCCACTGGAAGGTCGGACCCGGCCAGCGCGTCGGTGTCGTCGGGCTCGGCGGACTGGGCCATATGGGCGTCAAGATCGCCGCCGCGATGGGCGCCGAAGTCGTGCTCTTCACCACCTCGCCCGGCAAGGCGGAAGACGCCAAGCGGCTCGGCGCCAGCGAAGTGGTGATCTCCAAGGATCGCGACCAGATGAAAGCCATGCGCGGCCAGCTCGACTTCATCCTCAACACCGTCGCCGCAGCGCATAATCTTGATCCCTTCCTCGACTGCCTCAAGCGCGACGGCACCATGGTGATGGTCGGCGTACCCGAAGTGGCGCATCCCTCGCCCTCCATCGGCCGCCTGATCGGCCGCCGCCGCACCATTGCCGGCTCCCTGATCGGCGGCATCGCCGAAACCCAGGAGATGCTGGATTTCTGCGCCGAACACGGCCTCGTCTCCGACATCGAGATCATCCCGATGGACGGCATCAACGAAGCCTATGAGCGCATGCTGAAGGGCGATGTGAAGTATCGGTTTGTGGTCGATATGGCGACGCTGGGGTAGAGGGGCGGGGGCGTTCGCGGCTTCGATCAAGGCGCTGGTGCCATGTCTTGCATCGGTCTTCTCCTTTGGTCGGTGGCAATGAGGAGCCGCACAATTATACGTGTTGGCGTATTTAGAGCGCATATCCGTAATTGCGTATAATTTCGCTTTATCCGTCATCGCGTATATTGACCATTTATCCGCTATGGCGTATATTTCTGGAAACAGGAGTGGCCATGAGCGCGCTAGTGAGATCACCAAAACAACTTGGCGTCGCCCTGCGGCGCTTTCGACGTCTGCGCAAATACACGCAGGCCGCGCTCGCGAACAAGGCAGGGCTGCGCCAGGGCACGGTTTCGGACGTTGAGGGCGGGCTTGAGGGCGTCAGGCTATCCACCATCATGGATCTGCTCCGGGCGCTGGACCTTGAACTCGTCATCCAGCCCCGGACGACGGGCTCTCACGCCGAGATCGAGGACATATTCTAGTGGCGCGCAAGAAGAAAAGCGCCCACCTCTCTGTGGGGCTCAATGGCCGGCTGGTGGGGTCTCTGGACCGCGCCGCGAATGGCGCCATCACATTCCAATACGCCCCGGCCTGGCTTGCCGACGAAGACCGCGCCATCCCGGTTTCGCTCTCACTGCCGCTGCGCGAAGAGCGCTATACTGGCGCAGAAGTCTCCTCATTCTTCGACAATCTGCTTCCCGATAACGCTCAGATCAGGCGGATAGTCGCGCAAAAAGTCGGGGCAAAGGGAACTGATGCCTTCAGCCTGCTCAACGGGATCGGACGGGAGTGCGTCGGCGCGCTTCAATTCCTGCCGGAGGGAGAGGCCATCGCGCCGCCAGGTCCGCCGGAATCAGCCCCCCTGACAGATGCCGAGATTGCGCAAATAATTCGCGATCTGGCGAGCGCCCCGCTTGGCATCCGCCCGGATGGTGAGCGCGAATTCCGCATCTCGATCGCCGGCGCACAGGAGAAGACCGCGCTGTTGTGGGATGACGCCTGGTGTCTACCCAAGGGGACGACCCCAACCACACACATTCTCAAGCCAGCCATGGGAAAACTCCCAAACGGTCTCGACATGACGCACAGTGTCGAGAATGAGCATTTCTGCCTCAGGCTGTGCCATGCGCTCGGGCTTGATGTTGCCGGCAGTCAGATCCACGATTTCGAGGATGTGCGCGTGCTCGCCGTAGAACGCTTCGACCGGATCCGCGCGCGTGATGGCCGCTTGCTCCGGGTGCCGCAGGAGGATTTCTGCCAAGCGCTCGGCGTCCCGCCGACAATCAAGTATAATGCGGACGGAGGCCCCGGACTCGATGAGTGCCTTTCACTGCTCAATGGCAGTGACCATCCGGAAGCGGATCGCCTCGCTTTCCTGAAGGCGCAAATTGTCTTCTGGATGATCGGCGCAACGGATGGCCATGCCAAGAATTTCAGCATCTTCCTGACGCCCGGCGGCCGATACCGCATGACGCCGCTCTACGACATCATGACCGCGCAGCCCAATCATCTTGTCAATGAATTGAAACGACAGGAGTTCAAGCTTGCGATGGCGGTCGGTGACCGGCGGCACTACCGAATCGATAAAATCCGACCGCACCACTTCATGCAGAGCGCCAAAAAGGCCGGCGTGCCAGGTGAGCAGGTTGAGGTCTTGTTCGAAGAACTGCGCCAGGCAGCCGCCGGCGCCATCGAAACCGCCGTCGCAGAAATGCCAGAGAATTTTCCCCCGGAAGTCGCCGACGGCATTGGTGCTGCGCTCGCGGTTCGGGCAAATCTGGACGTGGGCTAACGAGGGCTCAGGTCTTCATCCGCCGTCCCTAATCCGAACGCGCCCCCTCCGCCCTCGCGGGCTTTGCCGCGAAAATGGCGGCCCCGGCGCGGTTCACACGCGCGACCTGCAGATTCGGAATGACGCGTTCTCAATGCCAATTCAAACGGGTCGGCATCATCCGCCGCGATTGTGGTGCCCGTGTTTTCAATGGGTTGCTTGTGAGGTGCAGACCCAAGCCGGTCTGCCAGGCGGAAATATTGTTGACGGCCTTGCCTTCACTCGAACGGTTAGGCTAACACTATCGCTATGAAAATTCGGGAGAATTCGAGAAACAGTTCACCGAAACCTTTCAACCCATCTTCATTTGGGGGTTGGTGCCTTCGAACTCGCTCTCGTCATATACACGCTCTATCTGGAGTTTTTGACCGGGACCGGGCCCTCCCTGCTATCAACGGTATTGCCCCTGAGCGTGGCCATTGCGATTGCATGGGCCGTGCTGACCGCGCTGATCACACTGGCAGTGGTCGGCTTTCGCAATCGTGCCAATCGCCAAAAACCCTGATTGCCAGTCCGCAAGAATGGCCGGCTCGATCGCCGGCCCTCAGGCGCTGAACCGTGAAATGGGAAGGCCCTCGCGAGGGCCAGATCCCGTCCTGAAAACCATGCCGGCATCCGGCCAGACTGGACTTGACCCGTCAAGGGTCCAGACCGCGAAGCGGCGCTTCCGCGCCCTTGACGGGTCAAGTCCAGTCTGGCGCCCTGCTTGGCAAGAGTTTCAGGGAGCGCCCTGCGCGGCGAGGCCGTGGCAGGATGGGAAAATCAATGGATTCTGTAGGCGCCTGGCGGGCGGTAATGGGTGACAGGCACGCATCTACGCGCAACAGGTAGACACCCTGAACAAGCATCGTGGCAAGGGGCAGCAAAAGGCGACCGTGGAGCATGTGACGGTGAGCGCTGGGGGCAGGCGGTGGTTGGGAGTGTGGAGTAGCGAGAGCTCTAACGGAGTGGCCAACACCTGAGTTTACATCACACCTATAGGTCGTATGGTTGGCGCACCGTAAAAGGAGGTGATGGGATGAGAACGCTTGTATTAATCGGGCTGGCTGTCTGTATCGGCGCAGTGGCCGGTCCCGCTCACTCTCAGCAGGCCACGCAGTGGGTTCCGGTCGCAAACTCCGACAACGCATATTCCTTCGTCCAAAGCAGCGCGATTGGCCAGGGGGAGGGTTGGATAATGCGCGTCGGTATCGGCAATGACGCTCAACAGCGCCTGTACCGGTCCCGGATATTTCGCTCGATGGCGTACTATCGAGCCAACTGCGGAGCGGGCACTATGCAGGCTCTAGAGGGTGCCCAATTTGCGGAGCCTTCAGGTGAGGCGGCGGGGTCATACTCTGTGCCCGGAAATGAAGGCCGAGTCTTGCCCGACTCCGTTGGCGCTGCAGAGCACAGCGCGCTTTGCGACTTGGGTGGCGTTTCGCAAGATGAGTGGTACTTGCTGTCAGACGCGGTGAGTATTTCGATGGCGTTACTGAACGACGGTTACTCCTCGCCGAAGGAGTAGCCGCCTATTGGGCGTGCCTATCAGTACATTGAAAACTGAACCGGCTTCGTGAAACTCGCGGCATTAGTAGCTCGGTGGTAGCTTTATATCTGTTCTGGGCAGTCGTTTCCTCACTACCCCATTGAAAACAATGGTGGCCCCGGCGCGATTCGAACGCGCGACCTACAGATTAGGAATCTGTTGCTCTATCCTGCTGAGCTACGGGGTCTCGGTGTGGCTCTTCCTGATATAGCGGGGCGTTCAAATCAAGTCCCGCCTTTCATGCCACGGGCAGGCATGCCCCTTGGCCTGCCGGCCACCCGGGCCGGCGGGGGCGGCCGGGGGAGGCCGGAGCCTTCGCCGGCACAGCCCCGTCGGTGACGCCGGATGGCGTCACGGCCCGCGTTTACGCGGTGGATTTCAGCAAGGCGTTGATTTCATCCTTCAGCACCATGCGGCGCTTGCGCATATCGGTCAGCTGGTCGTCCGATGTCGGTTCGACATTGGTTTCGGCACGGTGAATGTCGCGATTGAGCGCGTGATAGCTGTCGGCGAGTTTCTGGAAATGGGCGTTGCTTTCCTTCAGCGCGTGCAACTGCTCTGCATATTCCGGGAAATCGGCCGCGAGTTCGTGGGGGGTATGGCTCATAATACTGCTCCTGGAAGTCACATGGGTTTCGATGCTGTGACCTTGCCCGAGATCGGGGGGCAGTGACAATTGCAGGGCACACTGCGGAAGGCCTGGCGGGAAGGTCCGGCGCTCCCCCGTGCGCAGGAAAAAGGGCGGCGAGGCTGTTCAGCCAGCCGCCCCTGCTTCGTTTGTCGCCGGTCAGGTGCCGCCGGGCCTGCGGCTCAGTGCACCTGGTCGCGGATGCGGTTGAGCTGGTGCGAGACTTCCTGGGTGGCGCGGGTCATCTGGTCGACGGCTTCCTTGCCGCGGGCGACCGAGACACCGGAGCCGCGTACGCCGTCGAGGATTTCCTTCACTTCATTGTCGAGCGCCGAGATGCGCGCGGCAATGTCTTCGGTGGCCTTGGCGGTCTGGCCGGCCAGGGCTTTCACTTCGCCTGCGACGACAGCAAAACCGCGGCCGGCCTCACCGGCGCGGGCCGCTTCGATCGTGGCGTTCAAGGCCAGCAGATTGGTCTGGCTGGCGATCGCCTCGATCGTCGTCAGAATGGCGTTGATGCGCTTGGAGGCATCGGTCAGGGCCTCGACGCGGCGTTCGAGAACCTGGCTCGATTCCTCGATCTGGTTCATCGTATCGCGGGCAATCTCGGCGGCATCGGCGCCTTGCGAGGCACGCGCGGCGGTCTCGCCAATGGCTTCGGCAATGGCGCGGGCGTCGCCGGTCGCTTCGGCGGGCTGCGTCTGGGTGTCGTCGGTATAGGCGTAGGCGTTCATGGCGCGATTCCCTGATCAGAGTGTCTGCAACAGCTAACGCTCCAGAATGAAAGGATTGGTAAACGCTGCCGCAGCCTGTGATGGCAGTCGCAGTCCGGTGTGGTCCGGATCAAATCAATTGAAGGTTGTGATGTGCAATCATAATGGGTATAGTGGCGTCGCGTCGAATCGAGGAGGGCGGCTATGCCGGATGTTCTCAAACTGATTGTGATGGTGTTCGTCGTCGCCTGCGAGGAACCCGGTGCCGCCTTCGAAAGCGGTGAGACGGGGCAGGTCATGGCCGTATCCGGCCCCCTCAGCCTGGCGCTGCAGACCGGCGAAGGCCCGCTCGAAGTCCGGCTGGCCGAACTGGATGCGCCCGATCCGGAGGCCGGCCGGGCCTGGTTGCAGGGCCATCTGGACGGCCGGGAGGTCCGGCTGCGTTATGACGGGTTGCAACGCGACCGCTATGACCGCGCCATTGCCCAGGCCTATCTGGCCGGGGCGGGCGAGGACGTCTGGGTGCAGGCGGCGATGGTCTCGGCCGGACTGGCGCGGGTGCTCAGCCATCCGGGCAATCGCGGCGCTGCCCTGTCATTGCTGACGCTCGAGGCCGAGGCGCGCGCCGGCGGCATCGGGCTGTGGGCCGATCCGGCCTTCCAGGTCCGCGATACCGACCCGGACCGGCTGGCCCAGGATATCGGCACCGTCCAGCTGGTCGAAGGGCGGGTTCTGGAAGTCACCCGGCTGCGCTCGGGCCGGACCTATGTCAATTTCGGGCTCGACTATCGCACCGACTTCACCGTGCTGATCGAGGCCGACGATGAGGCGGCGTTCGAGGCCGCGGACCAGACACTTGCCGATCTGGCGGGGCAGCGCATCCGGGTGCGCGGCTGGCTGGAGGCGGAGAATGGCCCGATGATGCGGATCGATCATCCCGAACGGATCGAATGGCTTGGCGACTAGACTGACCGGTCCGGCGGCATTTCCGCTTCGCGGCACGTTGTCTCTGCAGCACGTCAGGGCCGCTGCCGGTGACGGCACCTCCCAAAGGCATTCCGCCGGGCGGCCCGCCGTGTGGGTGATTGCCCGGCCATGCGCCCTGATCGCACGTCTGGGCTGGCCCCGTTGCCAGGCCGGGCCATGCCGAACCTTGACCATAGCGAAACGCAGCCATAGCGAAACGCAGCCACAGCGAAACGCAGCCACAGTGAAACCGGGACCGGAATGAGATTTGGCCCTGGCGAAGCTGGCTCGGCCCGAACGAAAAACGCCCGGCGCGGGGCCGGGCGTCTTCAGCTTGTGTCTGCAGGCTTTGTCGGCACGCCTCGTCAGCAGGATCTGCCTGCCGGCGCGGCTGTGCCTGTTCGCGAAGCCTAGGCGGCTTTCTTGATCAGGGAGGCCGAGAGCAGATCGCGCGCCTTTTCGTGCTCGATATTCTCGACGGCAGCCAGTTCGCGCACCATGCGGTCGACAGCGGATTCATACAGCTGGCGTTCCGAATAGGACTGTTCCGGCTGGTCCTCGGCGCGGTGCAGGTCGCGAACCACTTCGGCAATCATGATCAGATCGCCGGAATTGATCTTGGCTTCATATTCCTGGGCGCGACGGCTCCACATGGTGCGCTTGACCCGGGCCTTGCCCTTGAGGGTTTTCAGCGCGTCCTTGACGATGCGGTCGCTGGAAAGCGGGCGCATGCCGGAGACATCGGCTTTTGCGGTTGGCACCCGCAGGGTCATTTTGTCTTGCTCGAAGGTCACGACGTACACTTCGATATCGAAACCTGCGACCGAATCTTTCTCAACGCCGGATACCTGGCCAACACCGTGAGCCGGGTACACAATGAAATCGCCTTGTTTGAAAGATCTGTTGTCGTTGGCGGTTTTCTTCGTCATTGATACACTTTCGCTAGGCTCTTCCCGCGGTGGTCTACAGCTGATCGGGTACAAAAGATTGCCGTGCGTTCTCAAAGAAGTTCCGGCACCCATCCGGCTTCGAGATCGGCAAGATTTGTGTGCAAACCACCACGCAGAAAAGCGGGCCGCGCCAGACGCGCTGCCCATCAATGTGACTTACATATCACAAAAATACATGAAATTCAAACGCCGGCGCGGGCTGGCAGGCCGGATTCAGTCGCCGGATCCGGGTTTTTCCGAGAAATACTTTTCATACTTTCCGGATTCTTCCGCCATCGCATCGGCGTCCGCCGGCGCGTCCTTGCGAATGGTGATGTTTGGCCAGGTCTCGGCAAACTTCGAATTGATTGCCAGCCACTTCCCGTCCGGGTCATCCTCGGTATCGGGCTTGATCGCCTCCACCGGGCATTCCGGTTCGCAGACGCCGCAATCAATGCATTCATCGGGATGGATGACGAGAAAATTTTCGCCCTCGTAGAAACAGTCCACGGGGCAGACTTCGACGCAATCGGTGTATTTGCAGCGTACGCAAGCGTCAGTGACAATATAGGTCATGGCTACCGGTCATGCAGGAGATTGGCGGGTCTGGCCGGACATGGGCTGCCGGCCCGATTTTGTCAACGGTGGCGGACCCTGGCTTCCGCACGTGCGCGGGCAAAGACCCGCTCGCGATCATCGATGCCGAGCAGCGGCGCGACACGGCGGACAAAGGCATCCTCGAAGGGGGATTTCTCGCCATCGGCCAGGCTGACCATCCACAGCTGCTCGATCAGGGCGACCCGGTCCTGCTCGGTAAGACAGGATTTCACCACCTTGGTGAAGCGGTGATGGTCGACGGCGGCCTCGGCCAGCTCCTCGGCCTGGTCCAGCACACGCTCAACGGCCTGCGCATCAAGCTGGAAGGCGGCGGCGAGGATTTCCCTGATCTGGTCCTGTTCGCAATCGGCGTAGATGCCGTCGGCCAGCGCCGCTTCCACCAGCAGGGTGGTGGCGGCGACATGCGGGTCGAGCTCCGGCCGCGGCACCGCTGGCGTGCTGGCCAGCATCTGTTTCAACTTGTCAAACATGTCCGGGCTCCCGGCTATTGCGGACTGGTGCCGGTATCGGTGTGCTCCCGGTCCGGCAGGGAATACAGCGCCTGGGCCTGCGTCGCTGTGCCGCGCCGCCGGGCCAGTGCCAGAATGGTGAGGCAGACAATCGAACCATTTCTGGGCAGCGTCAATGTATCGCCTGCGCGCACCAGCGCGGACGGCTTGGAGAGCCGCCGCGTCAGGCCGTTGGCGGTCAGGCGGATCCGCCCCTTGGCGACCATCGCCGTGGCCAGCGTGCGGGTCTTGAAGATCCGCGCATGCCAGAGCCACAGATCGATGCGCTGCGCCTCATCGGCTTGCGTCTCGCGCGCCGCACTCATTGCCCGGCCGCCTTGCGCGCGGGGCGCCGCCGCTTGCGCCGCCGGTCACCATTGGCCTTGCGGGCCGGCGGGGCCGGCGGGGCAAGGTTCAGCGCGGCCAGGGCCGAGAAGGGATTGTCGAGATCGACCGGCACGGGTGTAGCCGCTGCGGGCAAGGCCGGGCGCGGCGGACGCCGGCGGCGGGTCCAGACTTCTTCGGCATCGGCTGGCGGCGTCTTGCCCTTTTGCAGCCGCCGGTAATCGAGCGCCGACAGGACACCACGCAGATCCTCGACGCTGCAGCCGAGCAGGGCGGTCATGTCTGGCGTCAGGGTGAATTGTCCCTTGCCGCGCGCCGTGCGGGCATCGCGGATGATGTCGGCCAGCCGCTCGAGAATATCGAAGCGGACGGCCCGCGGGCCGCAGGGCTGGAAGCCGATGGCGATATGGTCGGCGGCCGAGCGGCTCTTGTCACGGGGCAGGGAGGTCAGTCCCGGTGCCGGCCGCCAGGCCGGGCGGCGATCGCCGGCATGGACAGCGCGCAGGAGGGCGTTGAGCCGGGCGGCGGCGGGTTTGATCAGGGCCGGCATATAGATCATGTGTTCGCCGATCTGGACGCCCAGCGAGCGCAGGGCGCGCCGCTCCGCTGGCGACAGCGCCTGGATCTCCGTGCCGGCTTCGGTTCTGGCCAGCGCTCCGCCCGCTTCGAACATGCGCCAGGCGATGCCGCTGGCCAGTCCGGCCAGACTGTCGCCATTGGCGCCGTCGCGAAGCTTGAGCAGCGGCGCCAGACGCGTCTGCGCCAGCTGGCTGACCAGGCGTTCGAGATGCGAGCGGGCGCGGGCCCGGGCTTCGGCGGCGCCGATCTCGGCGCCGATCAGCGCCACGGCCGGCCGCAGCGGTTCCGGACCGGCGGTGAGCCTGGCCACGGCCTCGCCCTGCCAGCCGATGCTGCCGTCCTCGCCGAACACGATATCGCCGATCTCCACCCGGGCGAGGGCGCCGAGCCGGCGATTGACCTCCGGCTTCAGCGCCTCGATCGCGGCCGAGCGCAGCGCCCGCGCTGCCAGTTCGCGGCCCTGGGCATCGGGCTTGAAGGCCAGCCCGGCCAGGCGGCCGACATAATGACCCTCGACCGTCACCTCGCCCTCGGGCGAGACGCCGGCGAGCAGTTCGCGCTCGTCGCGCAGGCCTTTCATCAGGGCACCGGTACGGCGATCGACAAAGCGCTGCATCAGCTTTTCGTGCAGGGCGTCGGACAGCGCGTCCTCGATCTCGCGCGTGCGTTCCTGCCATTGCTCCGGATCGGCGGTCCAGTCGGGGCGATGGGCGGCATAGGCCCAGGTGCGCACATGGGTCAGGCGCGCCGCGAGGACATCGACCTCGCCATCGGTGCGGTCGAGGCGCTGCAGATGGCCATGGAGCCAGTCATCGGGCAGATGGCCGGCCGGGCCGGTCAGGTGCAGGAAAATGGTCCGCACCAGGCTGGCATGGGCATCAAGCGTCGCCTTGCGGAAATCGGGCAAGCGGCAGGCATCCCACAGCCGCCGCACGCCGGCCATCGAGGCGGTGCGGTCGCGAATGTCCGGGTCGGTGGCGAGCAGGGCCAGGGTGCGCTCGTCGATCGCTTCGCGCGCCCGCTCCAGCGCCGGATGGTCGGGCGGTTCGGCCAGCGAGACCAGGAGATTGTCGAGCGAGCGCTCGTCGAGATCGGGATTGCGCCATTGCAGCTTGGTGACCGGCGCGAACTGGTGATTTTCGATCCGGCGCACCAGATCGGGCTCGAAGGGGGCGCAATCGGCGGTTTCGCCGAACGTGCCGTCATTGCGGAACCGCCCGGCACGGCCGGCGATCTGGGCCAGCTCGGCGGCATTGAGACGGCGGCGCTTGCGGCCGTCGAATTTGCGGCTTTCGGCGAAGGCGACATGGTCGACATCCATGTTCAGCCCCATGCCGATGGCATCGGTGGCGACGAGGAAATCGACCTCGCCGGACTGGTAGAGCTCGACCTGGGCATTGCGGGTGCGTGGCGACAGACCGCCCATCACCACCGCCGCACCACCGCGCCGGCGCCGCATCAGTTCGGCGATCGCGTAGACGGACTCGGCCGAGAAGGCGACGATCGCCGAGCGCCGCGGCAGGCGCGTCAGTTTCGCCGGTCCGGTATAGGTCAGTTGGGAGAATCGCTCGCGCGTCTCGATCTGGGCTGACGGCACCAGCTCGCGGATCAACGGCCCCATCGTGGCGGCACCGAGCAGCATGGTTTCTTGGCTACCCCGGCAATACAGCATGCGGTCGGTGAAGACGTGGCCGCGTTCCGGATCGGCGGCGAGCTGGACCTCGTCAATGGCGATGAAGGCGACATTGAGATTGAGCGGCATCGCCTCGGCGGTGCAGATGAAATAGCGCGCCGATTTCGGCACGATTTTCTCTTCGCCGGTGACCAGGGCGACGGCGGCGGCACCCTTGGCGCGCACGACACGGTCATAGACCTCGCGCGCCAGCAATCGCAGCGGCAGACCGATCATGCCCGACGAACGGCCGAGCATGCGCTCGACCGCCAGATGCGTCTTGCCGGTATTGGTCGGTCCGAGGGCAGCCGTGATCTGGCTGTCCGTGTCGCGCTGCGTGGTCACGCCGCTCTCCCGTTCAGCTCGATTGATTCCGTTGAACCCGGAAATCCTAGGCCACCCGGCAGGTACAGACGAGTGGCGGGAGCGGTCAGTAGGTCTCCATCGAGCGGGCCGTGACAGTGACGCCGCCAAATCCGGCATTGGTGCGGATCTTCACCGGAACGTAGAACTCGCCGCCATTGACCGGGGCAAGCCAGAAGTCGATCGGTTCGGCGATATCATCGGCGGAGGGGAATTCATCGGCCTCATAGCCGGAAATCGGCTCGTAATAGGCGCGGCAGACCAGCGCCTCGCCGCTCCAGGCGCGGGTGCGCACATCCCTGAGACCGCCATCCTCGAAGCGCAGATTATAACGGGCGCGGCCATCAAAGACCGGCAGGCGGCCATCGCAATGCGAGCTTCCCGACGATACGGCACCGAGCCCCATGGCGAGCAGGGTCGAAATCGGGTCCCGGGCACCGATCCGGTCCGCGTCGGAGGCGGCGGGTTCGCCCATATTGCCGAAGGGTGGATTGACGTCGGGCATGGCGACGCCGTCGGGGAAGTCGATCCCGACAATGCGATTCTTCGAGCTGGCGTGATTGAGATGGCTGTAGCGATAGGGCTGCAGCTCGGCGCCATCGCGATAACCGCTCACCCCGGCCTCGATATCGGCATCGGTGAAAAGTGCGGCCAGACCCGCGGCGGTGAAGCGTGCGGCCGCCTGATAGGTGTCATCGGCAAACTCGCTGTTGATGCTGATATCGGCGACCTGAAAGATCAGGACCGAGCCGGAATACTGCACCGTCACACCATGTGTGCCGGCGGGCGGGGCGGCCGACGATATATCAGCCGCGTCATCGGCATTGCCGACGCTGCCGGAGAGAACCAGACCCAGCGCCGCAGCGCCTGCTAACCACACATGTTTCACGCCCTGTACTCCTTGTCGTGGACCGGGAGGTCCGAATTGACGGCTTCATACTGCAATAATATACCCAAACCCACTGCAAGATGAACGCCGCAAGCTTGACGAGGCGACCCGCCTCCTCTATCTCGCCCGCTCCCACTCTGGTCGCAAGGCCCGAGCGAAAGTTTTTATTTTTGGAAAGGTGCGACTATGGCGCGTCGCTGCGAACTGACTGGTACGGGTGTTATGTCCGGGAATAATGTTTCCCACGCGATGAACAAGTCCCGCCGTCGCTTTCTGCCGAATCTGTGCGATGTGACCCTTGCTTCCGAGAAGCTGGGCCGCAATTTCAAGCTCCGCATTGCCGCCAAGGCACTGCGCAGCGTTGATCATGTGGGCGGGCTCGATGCCTTCCTGCTCAAGGCCCGTGACGAGAAATTGTCCGACAAGGCCCTGAAGATCAAACGCGCCCTGAAAAAGGCCTCTGCCGCTCCCGAGGCGACAGCGGAAGCCTGATCCGGCTCTCTTCGTTATTGTGCCAACGCCCGTTGCTTGCAGCGGGCGTTGTCGTATGCGCCCGACAAGGTTAGCTTGCGCCCCACAAAGCGGGGGAGGCTGATATGCGCGCGATGAAATTCCTGATGCCCTTTTGCCTGTGGGCGCTTGCCGCCTGCGGCGCGCCATCCGGCGAAACAGCCGTGCCGGCCCCCGATGAGGCCGCGCTCGACCAGGCCGCCGATGGCGCCATGCCGGCCGCCGATCTGGTGTTCTGGGGCGGCGATATCTACACCGCCAACGACAATCAGCCCCGCGTGCAGGCCGTGGCCGTGCAGGGCGGCCGCATCGTCTTTGCCGGCCCCGAGGCCGGCGCCGGGATCTGGATCGGCGCGGACACCCGCGTGATCGATCTCAATGGCGGCGCGATGTATCCCGGCTTCACTGACAGCCATGTGCATGTGCTCGGCGTCGGGTCGCGCGAGCGCACGCTCAATCTTGAGGATGTCACCTCGATCGCCGACCTGCAGGCGCGAATCGCTGCCGCGACCGCAGAGCTGGAACCGGGCAGCGTGCTCTATGGCCGCGGCTGGATCGAGACTCACTGGCCCGAAGGCCGCTTCCCCAACCGTCATGATCTCGACGCGGTCGCCGCCGACTACGCAGTGATCCTGACCCGCGCCGACGGCCATGCCTCGGTCGCCAATACGCTGGCGCTAGAGCAGGCGGGCATCACGGCGGACAGTGTCGCACCGGATGGCGGCGAGATCCTGCGCGAGGCCGATGGCGAACCCGATGGCATGCTGATCGATGCGGCCCAATACGCCGTCGGTTCCCTGGTTGAGGCACCGAGCGGCAGCGTGCGCGCCGATACCTATGCCGAGGGCGCGCAAGTCCTGGCCAGCATGGGCTGGACCGGGGCGCATGACATGTCGGTCCCCTACCAGGATGTCGAAATGATCGAAGCGCTCGGCGAAGCGGGCCGTCTGCCGATCCGCGACTATATCTCGATCAATCCGGACGGTTATGCCTGGCTCGCGACCCAGACGCCGCGCATTGCCGCCGATGGCCTGGTCATCACCCGGGCCGTCAAAATGTATATGGACGGGGCCCTCGGCTCGCGCGGCGCGGCCTTGCTGGAGCCCTATTCCGACCGCCCTGAAAGCTCCGGCCTGCTCTTCCCCGAAGGCGATGAAATGCTCGGCGTCATGACCGAGGCCCTGCGTTCGGGCGTCCAGATCAATGTGCATGCGATCGGCGATCGCGGTAACCGGATCCTGCTCGACTGGGTCGAAGAAGCCCTCGCCAATGTACCGGCAGACGAACGCGCCCTGGCCGAGCATCGCTGGCGCGACGAACACAGCCAGATCATTGATCCGGCGGACATCCCGCGCTTCGCCGAACTCGGCGTGATCGCGTCGATGCAGCCCTCGCACGCGATCGGTGATCTTTATTTCGCGCCGGACCGTCTGGGTGAGGACCGCCTGGCCGGCGCCTATGCCTGGCAGAGCCTGCTCGATGCCGGCGCCCACATCACCGGCGGCAGCGATGCCCCGGTCGAGCGCGGTGATCCGCGGATCGAATTCTATGCCGCGACGGCGCGCGCCTCGCTCGATGGTTTCCAGGGCGATGACTGGCATGGCGAAGAGGCACTGTCGCGCGCCGATGCGCTCAAGCTCTTCACGCTATGGCCGGCCCATGCCTCATTCCGCGAGGACGAGCTGGGCACGATCGAACAGGGCAAGCTCGCCGACTTCACGATCTTCTCGGCCGATATCATGACCATCCCCGAGGCGGATATCCTCACCGTCGAGCCGTGGATGACCGTGGTCGATGGCGAGGTGGCGTTCGAGGCCGCTGGCGCCTTTCACCAGGGCGATGAAGGCTAGCGCACGACCGAGAACGCCATCAACAGGGTGCGCTGGGGGCCGTAGGCCTGGTAATTGTCGTCCGAGACGATCAGCAGGATGAGTTCCTCACCGCGGCGGAAGGCGGTGATGCCTTCGAAATTGTCGACGGAGTTTTCCGGGCCGAGCTCGGCGAGCACGTCCGGCTCGATCACCGCATCGCGGCCCAGATCGGCCTCGGCGAAGCGGATGATGCGGATGCGGTTGCCGTCGGCGGGGCTGTAGAAGCGCTCCAGCGCGTAGACTTGGCCATCGATCACCGTCATGCCGGTGAGGCCGTATTCCGGCAGCGCCGCCATGGCGGTGGCTTGCCAGTCCTGCCCGGTATTGTGCCAGATATCATAGTCTGTGCCGTCGCCGAGCGGGTATTCAAAACCCGTCAGCAGGCCGCCATCACCCAGATCGGCGAGGGCTTCCATGCCGCCATTATTCTGCACCGGAGCCGTCGGGACCGGGCCGGTCACCGGCACCGGGCGCGCCGCGTCGGCCTGGTCCCAGCCGGGGCCGATATCATAGGCCCAGATGCGGTGTTCGCGCTCGAAGCTGACGGCATAGCGGCCGTCGCCAAGGGCGGCGAGACCTTCGCTATCGCCCCGAACGCCTTCAAGATGGTCGCCGTTCTCGTCGCGCATGGTGGCGATGCTGAGCGTATCGAAGCCGGTCAGATGGCCATTTTCGGCCCAGTCCAGCCGGCCCGTCACCCACCAGGCGCTGTCGGACACCGCGAGCAGGCGGGCGCCATCCTCTGATACGATCATCGCCGACAGACCGCCGAAGCGCTCGTCCTCATGGGCGATTTCCAGCCCGCCGCGCCATTCAAGCGCCCCGGTGCGAAACCGGCCCGGCGTCTCGGTAAACAGCGGCACTGCGCGCACGGTCAGGGCCGGGTCTGCGCCCGGCGCCAGGCCTGCAACAGGTGCCGAGGGATCACCGGCATGGGAGCAGGCGGCCGCCAGCAGGGCGGTCAGGACCAGAAGAGGGTGTTTCATGGCAGGCTCCGGCTAGCGGCGGGCACCCATATCGGCCGTGTCCGCACGTTTGAGGGTTGAGGTCGGTGGCCCAACGCGGCCGCTGGAGACGCTGGCCGGCCCCGGTCTGTCTTCATCGAACAGGCCGGCGAGCTGGTCGGTCATGGCGCCGCCGAGCTGGTCGACATCATTGATGGTGACGGCGTGGCGATACCAGCGCGTGACATCATGGCCGATGCCGATCGCGAGCAATTGCACGTCGGAACGGGTCTCGATCAGCTTGATGGTCTCGCGCAGATGCCGTTCCAGATAGCCGGCGGGATTGGCTGACTGGGTCCCGTCATCGACCGGTGCGCCATCACTGATCACCATCAGGATGCGGCGCTGTTCCGGACGCGCCGCGAGGCGTTTCCAGGCCCAGAGCAGGGCTTCGCCATCGATGTTTTCCTTCAGCAGGCCCTCGCGCATCATCAGGCCGAGATTGACCCGGGCCCGGCGCCAGGGCGTGTCGGCGGCCTTGTAGATGATATGGCGCAGGTCATTGAGCCGGCCCGGTTGCGGCAGCTTGCCCTCGGCGAGCCATTTCTCCTTCGACTTGCCGCCTTTCCAGGCCTTGGTCGTGAAACCGAGCACTTCGGTCTTGACGCCGCAGCGCTCCAGCGTGCGCGCCAGGATATCGGCACAGGCGGCCGCGACCATGATCGGGCGGCCGCGCATCGAGCCGGAATTGTCGATCAGCAGGGTGACGATGGTGTCGCGGAACTGGGTCTCGCTCTCCGCCTTGTAGGACAGCGGCAGGGTCGGATCGGCGATCACACGCGCCAGGCGCGAACCGTCGAGCATGCCTTCCTCGAGGTCGAACTTCCAGGCGCGCTCCTGCTTGGCCATCAGCCGGCGCTGCAGCCGGTTGGCGAGACGGCCGACGACCTGGTCGAGGCCTTTCAGTGTGCCGTCGAGATATTTGCGCAGGCGGGCCAGTTCTTCCGTGTCGCACAGATCGGCGGCCTGGATGACTTCGTCAAACTCGCGCGTGAACACCTTGTAGGCCGTGGCATCATTCTCGTCGCCGGGACGCCAGTTCGGGCGCATCGCCTTTTGCGCCGCGCCCTCGTCATCCATCGATTCGACGCGGGTGTCGGCATCATCGCTGTCGGCATTGGTCTCGTCATCATCGCCGGCTTCACCGGCGGCATCGGGCGTGTCCTGAGTGTCATCGGACTGGCCGTCTTCGTCCTCGTCCTCGCCGGTGCGCTGTTCGCGTTCGACACCTTCATCCTCGTCTTCGGGATTGTCCGATTCTTCCGGATCGCCACCGAGCTCGTCGCCGAGGTCGAGATCCTTGATCACCGAGCGCAGCATCTCGGCAAAGGCCGACTGGTCATTGGCATTCACCGCCAGACCATCCAGCGAGGTCCCCGCTCTCTGCTCGAGCTGGTCCCGCCACAGCCGCATCAGCCCGTCGGCCTCGGCCGGGGCGTCATGGCCACTGATGCGCTCGCGCACCAGCATGGCCAGCGCCTCTTCCATCGGCGCCAGTTCGCGTTCGGTGACATTCTGCCAGCCTTTCTGGCGGCAGCGGTCGACCAGGGCGGCATCAAGATTGGCGGCCATGCCGCGCATCTCGCGCGCGCCCAGACCTTCGACCCGCGCCTGTTCGGCGGCATGGAAGATCGCCCGCGCCGTCGCGCCCGGCGGCAGGGCGCGGGCGTGACCGGCCTCGTCATGATAGGCGAGCCGCAGCGCCAGTGCGTCGGCCCGGCCGCGCACGGCAGCGGCCGTCTTGGCGCTCGGTTGCGGTCCGGGATTGGGCAGGACCATGCGCCCGCCGTTCAGCCCGGCAATCTCGCCGCCGAAGCGAACATCAAGCTCCTTGTCGCCGGCAATCGCCCGCGTGGTGATGGCAAGGGCGCGCCGGAAGGCGTCGGGATCGGGGGGCGGCTGGCTCATGGCGTCCAGACTAGTTCCTCCAGCGGAAATTGCGAGTGCTGATGACGGTTCCGCCGCCCGCCATGCCGGATATGTCGCACCCGTTCCGGCGTGATTTCCAACCATAATGACGTTAGGGTTTTACCGGCACGCACTGTTTGTGCTGTGCGCACGGATTTCGCCTGGAAAAAGGGAGCCGCCGATGAGCCGGACAATCGATTACGACAAGGCCCTGCTGGACCCGGCCGACGAGTTCGATGGGCCGGAAGACGTGTTGACCCAGCCCGGGCTGACCGACGCCCAGAAAATCGAGCTGCTTCGCCGCTGGAAATATGACGCGAGCGAAGTGGCCGTCGCCGAGGAAGAGGGCATGCAGGGCAACAAGCCCCTGATGGTCCGGCGCGTTGCCCTCGCGCTTGAAACCCTGACGGGCGGCTGTGATGCCAACCGGGTCAAGACAACCAAGCAGAACGCCATCTAGGCCGGAACGAGGAAGATCGCATGTCTGACACTCACCAAACCAGAACACTGACCGAAGCCGTCGGCTATTTCGACAATGCCGACCGGCTGCAGGCCGCCATCGATGCGCTGTTGCGGGCAGGCTTCAACCGCGCCGAGCTCAGCCTGCTGGCGAGCGAGAAAGCGGTCGAGGACAAGCTCGGCCATGCCTATGCCCGGCCCGCTGAACTCGAGGACGATCCGGACGTGCCGCGGACGGCCTTCGTGTCGCTGGAATCGCTCGGCGATGCCGAGGGCGGGCTGATCGGCGGCTTGATGTATGTCGGTGCCCTGGCGGCGGTTGGCGGCATTGTCGCGTCCGGCGGCGCCCTGGCAGCCGCCGCGGCGGCAGCCCTGGTCGGCGGGACTGCGGGCGGGCTGATCGGTACCGGTCTGGCGGCCCTGGTCGGCGAGAGCCACGCCAATCATATCGAGGAACAGCTTCTCCATGGCGGCCTGCTGCTCTGGGTGCGCACGCGCGACGCCGACCACGAGGCCCGCGCGACCGCCATCCTGCGCGAACATTCCGGCCGCGACGTGCATCTGCACGCCTTGCCGGGCTGAGGTCGAATCGACAGTCGGGCTATGAGCGTGTGTACAATGTATATCAGTCTGTACGCCCAAGGCTCGTCCCATGTCCGGCTCTGCCCGCTCCAATCCGCCCGCCCGCGACGTCATCAATCTGCGCATCCCCGCTGACCAGAAGGCACTGATCGACCGTGCCGCCGCCGCCCGGGGCCAGTCGCGCACCGAATTCATGCTCGACAGCGCCCGCAATGCTGCGCCAATGTCCTGCTCGACCGGCGTTTGTTTCAGCTCAGCGATAGCGAGTTCGCGGCTTTCGAGCACCAGCTTGATGCGCCGGTTGGCGCAGCGGTTGCTGACCTGGTGGTCTCGAAATCGCCCTGGGAAAAGTGAGCCTGCGCCCGCCGCAACCGCTCGCGCGGGAGCATCGCGTCGAGCCCTTCAAGAGCGGCACGCCCGCACTGGACGACTGGCTGCGCCGCCGCGCCATCAAGATTGAGCATAACGGGGCTTCACGGACCTATGTCGTGTGTGAAGACGAGCGCGTGGCGGGCTATTACAGCCTGGCGACCGGCGCGGTGATCCATGCTGATGCACCGGGACACGTGCGCCGGAACATGCCCGAACCGGTCCCGGTCATGCTGCTGGGGCGGCTGGCTGTGGATCGCAGCTGGCAGGGGCAGGGCGTCGGGCGTGGCCTGCTCAAGGATGCGCTGCTGCGCACGCTACGGGCCGCCCGGATCGCCGGGATAGGCGCGCTCATTGTGCACGCGATAGACGCCGATGCGGCGGCCTTCTACCGGCATCACGGTTTCAGCCCCTCGCCGATGGATGCATCTGTCCTGATGTTGGGGCTGAAGGGCGGCGGCCTGGTCCGCTAGGTCATGGACTCATAATGTCTGAGCCAGAGTCTGACTGAGACGATGGCGACTGCTGCGAGGAAGTTTCTGGCGA
>NZ_JBLXIK010000008.1:0-99276 GCF_048269565.1 Maricaulis sp.
TCGCCAGAAACTTCCTCGCAGCAGTCGCCATCGTCTCAGTCAGACTCTGGCTCAGACATTATGAGTCCATGACCTAGGCGCGGCAGGAGGTCCGGGGCGGTGCCGGCGGTCCTGCGGAACAGTTTTCGCTACCCCCGCCCTTTCCCGGAAAGATACAGGCCTCAATTGCGGCAGAAATCGGCATAAAATCGTCTTTTCGCCGCATTATGTGCAAACTTCGCCTGCATACCGCCCGGCTATTGTTAACCAGAACGGGACCTGGCCGGTTTGCGCATCTATTCGACCACCGAATTCGAAATCCGGATCAGGGACGGCCTGCTGGAAATGCGGAGCGAGGGGACGCGCGTGTCACAAACCGGCAGTGATGGCGAGCGGGCCTTTTCCAGCCTGTTGCGGGGCGAATCGATCGAGATGATCGCTTTCGATATTCGCGCCGCCGATTTTCGTTTCTCGAGTGTCGAACTGGAATCGCGCATTCGCTATATCGGCCGCCAGTGCCGCGGAATTCCCCTCGCCTTTATCGGGCGCGGTGACCAGCGCGGCCAAGTCCGCGCCGCGGTGCAGACGATCGAGAAGATGGACGGCACCGCGCGCGGATTCCAGTCGCGCCAGCAAGCCCTCGCCTGGCTGAAGACTGCGCGCCAGCCAGCGTGAACCCTATTGCAGGGTTCCACCGGCGCTGCCGGCGATCAGGCCAGCGACGAGATTCTCCATCAGTACCAGACGCGCTGCACCGTCAGGGGCTTCCAGCAAGTCCTGCCGTGCCTGCGGCGGCAATGGTGCCAGCATGGACAGCCGGTCGACCAGGGCCTGCAGCGGCATAGTTTCCAGCGTCGGCCAGTCGGTCTCGACACGGGCATCACCGAACCAGATCTGCAACAGGCGCAGCAAGCGCTCGCGGTCACCCTGCAGCGACGGACGCGGTGCGAGATCCTGGGCAAAGGGCCGGTAATCGACCCGTCCGATACGGTAGGGCGTGGCCGCATCAGCCTCGGCGGCGAGTTCGAACCGGCTGACGCCGTCCAGCGTCACCAGATAGCGGCCATCGCGGGTCTCCACGAAGGACTTGATACGCCCGGCGGTGCCGATCCGGCGCAGCGGCGGTTCACCGGTGCCGGTGCCGGCTTCGGGCTGGATGATGCCGATATGGCCACCGTCGCGGCGGGCATCATCGATCATGTTGAGATAGCGCGGCTCGAACACGTTCAGCGGCAGCAATTCTCCAGGCAGAAGAATGCAGCCGGCGAGCGGGAAGAGCGGCAGTGAGGCGGGCAGTGTCCGTGTATCGTTCATGCCTACAAGATAGGAAGCCCGGCGCCCCGCGCCAAGGTTTCGCAGCGAAGCGGCGGTGTCAGGGCTCGTCCCAGGCCGGGCATGGAGCCTGCGGTGCCAGATGACAGCCCGCCTCGACCCAGGGCTTCAAGCGCCCGGCGATGAAATGCTGCCAGGTCGCCAGGACGATGCCGGCCAGCTCGGCATCAATCTGCCCGGACATGGCCAGATCAACCCGGAACTGCGTCGCCTCGCCGTCATCGCCGCCCACGGGCTCCAGGGTCCAGCTGGCCACCAGATCGACCGCCCGCCCCGACAGGCCCAGCGGTCCGTGCAGCCGCAGCGCCGAAGGCGCATCGACATAGATGACCCGCGCATGCAGGGCGCCGTCCTCACTGTCCGGGCGCAATTGTTCGTAGAAGCGGCCACCGGCGACAGGCTCGATCGCCAGCACGGCCGGATCCAGGGCGAAGCTGTGATCCCACCAGCCGGTGATGTCGCCGGTGGCGGCATCGAAAACGATTTCCCGCGGCGCGGCGATCTCGACGCTGAAGCTCGCGGTGAACCCCTGCGGCTCGAAGGCTTCGACCCCGGCCGGCTGACTGGCCATCAGGCCGGCCATAATCAGCGATGCAAAAAACATGATCTCCCCCGTCCCGTCAGACGGAGGAGATTACAGGCGGGCGCCGCAGGACGCCAGACGCATCCCTGCCGGCCCGGTCTCAGCCGGGAACGGCTAGGAAGTCGCGCTTGCCGACCGGCACACCGATACTGCGCAGGATCGCGTAGATCATCGCGGCGTGAAACAGCACATTGGCGAGCATGAAATTCTGCACATAGGCCTGACGTGGCAGGGTCATTTCCTTGCCGGGGCCGGCGGGGAAGCTGATATCGCCCGTCGGATCAGCATCAATCGCGGCCACCGGCAGGGCCCACACAGCGTCGCGGGCCGCCGCCAGGCGCGCGCGCAGGTCTTCAAATGAGGCTTCCGTATCGGCGAGGCTGACCGGCTCCTGACCGGCGAGGCGCGACAGGCCGCGCACGGAAAAATCGCTGACGAGCTGGACCTGGCGCTTGAGCGCGAACATGTCGGGCGTCAGACGCCAGTCGAGATAGATCGCTTCATCGACCTTGTGCTCGGCCGCATGGGCCGCGGCCCTGACAAGAATGCCGTCCAGCGCGCGATAGGTCTGGTCGAGCTGGGTGCGGGCAATGGCGGACAGTGAAATGGACATCGGTCTTCCCCTTGGTTGAAGGCCAAGAGATGGCGATGTTTGCGCCAAAGGGCCAGAGGGGCCGGGGTGAATACCTGTTATTGAAGACGGCAGGACGGCCACCACGGGTTTGCCGTGATGGCCGGACGGGGTCAGACCCGCTCATTCCAGTTGCACAAGGGTTCGCCACTGGCATCCCAGGTCGAGAGCCGGGCCGTGAAATCAGCCTCGGTGTCGAGCAGGATGTCGGAGAGCAGCGCATCGCCGGCCCCGTTGGCAGGCATATCACCCTCCTGGACGATATCGAAACCGCCACCACCCATGCGCTGGGTCACGACCATGCGGTAATTGCTTCCCGCTTCGCCCTGGCCCCAGGCCGTCACCAGCAGCCCGTCGGCAGTGTCGGCCAGCTCGATATGGCAGGCCGATCCGGCGGCATTGGCGGCCGGTTGGATCACGGCATCCGGTTCGCCGGGCTGGAGCGCCAGCAGGGTTGCGCCTGCGAGCGCCGTCAGATTTGCAGCTAGTATGTTCATGCTCATGACAGTCTCCTTCTCAACTGCGCGTGGATGGGAATACCGGGAAACGAAAAAGCCGTGTGGGGAGGGCTGGATGCCCTCCCCGGGCGGCCCCCGGTGTTAGTGCTCGCCCTGGATGACCAGGGTCACATTGCCGCTTCCCGTCTGGTTGACGCGGGCGTTCTGGCCGTTGCCGACCTGGATGATGCCGGCGGCGTTGTTGGAACCGTACTGGTCCATCGTCGCGGTATTGTTGCGGCCGATCTGGGCGATCCCGGAAAGATTGCGATTGCCGGTCTGAACGCTGGTGCCGTAATTATTGTAGCCCTGCTGGCCGATCACCGCGTCATTATTGCGGCCGAACTGATCAACATGGGCGCCATTATAGCGGCCCGTCTGGCCAACCGTGGTGCCGTTGCGGGCGCCGTCCTGGATGACCGTGACATACTGGCGGTCCCCGCGCTGATTGATCACCATCGACTGGCGCGTGCCGTTCTGGCGGCCGGCGATGTCGTTGTTATAGCCCTGCTGGCTGATGGCGACGCGATTGCGCGACTGGGCTTCAGCAGCACCCACCGTGCCAAGGACAGAAACAGCGACGAGGGCGCTGGCGAGGAAAAGACGGATTTTCATGGCTTCACTCCATTTATGATTGCCCGACGCCCAATGCATCGAAGACTGATGCTGTTCTATGTGAAGCCGGATGAGCCGATCCTGAGGCCTGCATTCAGAAAGCCGACAGGTGCATGAACCGCGGCTGTCAAAGGGCCTCGCTGCAGCAGGATCGCCTTGTCCTGCGGCGCGAATTTCCCTGTCAGGGCACGCATATCGACGCGTGCGGCCGCGCATTGGCCATATCGGCCTGGCGGTCACGAAGCGCGAAAAATAGCGGCGCAGGCGCTGAAATTACGTCAGACACAGCCTGCAGACAGCACAGGAGGCCGGCTTGCGGGGGGATGCGGAGGGATCGGGTGTGAGCCGGGTCAGCGTTTTGGATCGACTGGTCGCCGTCAGGAGCTCGCCGGGGCCCTGACCATGGCCGGTCTGCTGACCGGCGCGAGCACGATACTGGCGGCCAGCGTGCTGCCGCCGCCCAGCCAGGCCAGCTCGGCAAAGCCCAGAGCCTTGAGCAATTGCGTGCTGCGGGCGCGATAATCCGAGCGCAGTGTATTCCCCTGCCCTTCGGGTCCGGTGGTTATTCCGTCGCCATCATCCTGGATCAGGATGGAGATCAGGCGTTCGCCGCGCTGGAACTCGACCTGCGCGCGCCGCGAGGCATAGGTGGGTTCTGACAATCGTTTCGCCAGTTTGCGTTCCCACGTGCCCGTCGAAAGACCCTGCGCCTTCTCGGCGACCGAGAAGCCCAGATTGCCCAGTTCGATCGCGTTTGCCAGCATGACATAAAGACCGACAGCCATTTCGCAGGCGCGCGGCATCGCGGTTCCAAGGAAGCCTGCGAGCTGCCGGGCTTGCGCCAGCGTCTGCACGCTGAAGGTGGCATTTTGCAGGGTCGTCGCCGGTTCAAGCGCCGAGCCCGGTGACATCTCGTAGTCCCGGACGGCAAACAGGCCTTCGATGACAGTGCCAAGGCTTCCGGCATCGATATCCCTGGGCAGCCGAAGGTCGGCAGCGACTGTCGGTTTCGCACTGTCGGTCACCAGGACCACTTTCTGGCGCGGGGCCGCGTGCTGCCGCGCCGTTTGGACCCGTCCGGCATTGGCATCGTCGGCCAGCATGACAGCAATCGGTCCATCGGGCACGATGTTGGGGCCCAGATAGACCGTCACGCCCATGCCCTCGGCCAGCGCGCGCGACAGATTGCGCATACGCGGGCTGTCAGCCATGCACAGCCAGAGCCGTCGCGGTGTCGATGAAATGTCTGTCGCGCTCATATCCACCCCGGGACCGGGCAACTCAACACGGTCCCGGCCCTGCGCAGTCTTCCAGCTATTTCTTAATAAGCGATACCCGGCCTGCAATCGCGGCGCCGGCACGATGCCGGGGGAAGCGGGGCCACGCAGGCCAGACACAAAACGGGCCCCGCTGGAAAGCGGGGCCCTGATTGTTTCACGCCATGGCGATGATCAGGCGTCGCGGCCCGCCACGACACCGGCCGAGCGTTCGCGGCGGGTCGGAAAGCGGTAGAAAATATGGGTCCCGATCCGGCGGGTCCGCACCAGGGTATTGCTCCAGTGCGGATCAACAGCGACGGTGTGATAATGCGTGGCGCGGCGGGTAACGTCGCGGCCAAAGCCCATGAAGGCGTGCTGCGCCACCAGCTCGGAACGGCGCCAGGCGCGACCGCGCGGCGTGCGGATGGTCGAGCCATCGCAGGTGAAGGAGAACTGGCAACCCGTGCTGCGCTCGGACCCCTGGAACACAACACCGCAGATCGAGTCCGGATAGGCCGGATGGCGCACGCGGTTCATGATCACCTGGGCAACGGCCAGCTGGCCGACAAAGGCCTCGCTGCGTGATTCGTAATAGATCGCCTGTGACAGACAGTTCAGTTCGGCAGCAAAATCGGCGGCCATATTGAAGTGCGAGCTGTCGAAGGTCTGAAGGTCGGCGATCGGGCGCCCGCTCAGGACAGCCCCCTCAAGCGGGTCGGCTTCAAGCGAAAGCGCAGCGACCTGCAGGGTGCGCGGGGCATCCCAGCTTTCTTCGACATCGCCTTCATGCAGATACCGCAGGGCCAAAGACTGCCAGATGACGGTCTCGTCCTGTTCGCGGGCGCGGCCGGACGCGGTGTTCAGCGCCAGCACGGTCAACAGGCACAGCACCACGAACACCACCGTATGGAAGGCGGTCGCGACCTGCTCTTGCTGTCGGCGTGCTGCTTCGGAACTCATCCGCACTCCTGTTTATGCCCCGGTCGAATCGAGGCGATGCAATCAATATACCACGCACAAACTAACGCGGCCTTGCTCGAAAATTAGCGCGCCTCTCTATGAGAGCAGGCTGGCCTGGTCAAGCACGCGGCACGATTACAAATAAGAAATGACTCTCCAGAAACAAGAAGAGAGCCATTTCACGCCACAGGTTCAACGACTTATGTTCGCCGACGCAAATTGGCCTGCGCCGCCGCCAGGCGCGCAATCGGCACGCGATAGGGCGAACAGGACACATAATCGAGCCCGACTTCCTCACAGAAATCGATCGATGCCGGGTCACCGCCATGCTCGCCGCAAATCCCCAGTTTCAATTCGGGGCGGGTCGTGCGGCCGCGTTCCACGGCGATACGCACCAGATCGCCAACCCCGTCACGGTCGAGGGTGATGAAGGGGTCCTTCTCGAAAATGCCGGCCTCGAGATAATCGCCGAGGAATTTGCCGGCATCATCGCGCGACAGGCCAAATGTGGTCTGGGTCAGATCATTGGTCCCGAATGAGAAGAATTGCGCATCCTTGGCGATATCACCGGCCATCAGGCAGGCGCGCGGCAATTCGATCATCGTGCCGATCATGTATTTCGGCTTGGCACCGGTCTCCTCGGCCACGGCCTGGGCGACACCGGCGACGCGTGCCTTGAGGATGGAGAGCTCGGCGGCCGTGGCGACCAGCGGGATCATCACTTCGGCGAGTGGCTGGAAGCCGGTCTCTTTCTCGACGGCAACCTGGGCCTCGAAGATTGCCCGCGCCTGCATCTCGTAGATTTCCGGGAAGGTGATGCCGAGACGGCAGCCGCGATGGCCGAGCATCGGATTGCTTTCGGCGAGATCGCGCGCCCGCGACATCAACTGGTCGGCTGGCAGGCCGGTGGCCCGCGCCACGTCCATCACGTCTTCCTCGGTGTGCGGCAGGAATTCGTGCAGCGGCGGGTCGAGCAGGCGGATCGTGCACGGCAATTCGCCCATGATCCGGAAGATCTTGGCGAAATCATCGCGCTGCATTGGAAGGATCTTGTCGAGTGCCGTGACGCGGCCATCCTGGTCATTTGACAGGATCATCTCACGCACGGCGGCGATGCGCTCGCCATCGAAGAACATATGCTCGGTACGGCACAGGCCGATACCTTCGGCCCCGAATTCAACCGCAGCCTGGCAATCCTGCGGCGTTTCGGCATTGGTGCGCACCTTCATGCGGCGCGCCTTGTCGGCCCAGGCCATCAGGATGGCGAATTCACCGGTCAGCTCCGGCTTGATCATCCGGGCTTCGCCAAAGAGGACCTGGCCGTTGGAGCCGTCAATGGTGACCATTTCGCCGTCATGGACGACGCGGCGGCCGACCATGAAGAGTTTCTTGGCGTAATCGATCTTCATCTGGCCGGCGCCGGAAACGCAGGGCCGTCCCATGCCGCGCGCGACCACGGCGGCGTGGCTGGTCATGCCGCCACGTGCGGTGATGATGCCCTCGGCCGCATGCATGCCATGAATGTCTTCCGGCGAGGTCTCGATGCGCACGAGGATGACTTTCTCGCCCGCCTTGGCGCGTTCTTCCGCTTCGTCGGAGTCGAACACGACCCGGCCGGTTGCAGCGCCCGGCGAAGCCGGCAGGCCGGTGGTCAGCACATCGCGCTCGGCATCGGGATCGAGCGTCGGGTGCAGCAATTGATCGAGATGCGACGGATCGATCCGCATCACCGCCTCTTCCTCGGTGATGAGGCCTTCCTGGGCCATGTCGGTGGCGATACGCAGCGCCGCCTTGGCGGTGCGCTTGCCGGTGCGGGTCTGCAGCATCCAGAGCCGGCCGCGCTCGACCGTGAACTCGATGTCCTGCATGTCGCGATAATGGCGCTCCAGCTTGTCGAAGGCGGCGGAGAGCTCGGCATAGCTCTGCGGCATCGCCGCTTCCATTGAGGGCGAATGATCCCCCATGCGCTCGCGCATCGCCTCGGTCAGGCATTGCGGCGTGCGGATGCCGGCAACGACATCCTCGCCCTGGGCATTGACGAGGAATTCGCCGTAATAGCCGCTATCGCCGGTCGACGGGTCGCGGGTGAAGGCAACGCCTGTGGCCGAGGTCTCGCCCATATTGCCGAACACCATCGCCTGGATATTGACCGCGGTGCCCCAGCTGGCAGGAATGTCGTGCAGGCGGCGATAGGTCTTGGCGCGCTCGGTCATCCAGCTCATGAAGACGGCGCCGATGGCACCCCAGAGCTGTTCACGCGGATCGGTCGGGAAAGGCCGGCCGAGCGCATCGGCCGCGGCCTTCTTGTAGCGGGCGACGATTTCTTCCCAGTCATCGGCACTCAGATCGGTGTCGAGGGAATAGTCGTTCTCGTCCTTGAAGCCGTCGAGAATGTCCTCGAAAATCGCGTGATCGAGGCCGAGAACGACATCGGAATACATCTGGATGAAGCGGCGATAGCTGTCATAGGCAAAGCGGCGATCACCCGACAATTCGGCCAGGCCCGCCGCGGTCTCGTCATTGAGGCCGAGATTGAGCACAGTATCCATCATGCCCGGCATCGAGGCGCGCGCGCCCGAGCGCACCGAGACCAGCAGCGGATTGGCCGGATCGCCCAGCACCTTGTCGGCGGTCGCTTCCAGCTTGGCCAGGGCGGCCTCAACCTGTTCGTTCAGATCGGCGGGGTATTGTTGCTTGTTCTCGTAGAAAGCCGTGCAGACCTGGGTCGTCAGGGTAAAGCCTGGCGGGACCGGCAGGCCGAGCGTTGCCATCTCGGCGAGATTGGCGCCCTTGCCGCCAAGCAGCTCGCGCATCCCCGCTTCGCCCTCGGAATAACCGGCACCAAAGGCGTAGACCCATTTATTGCCTGCACTCATCGCATCAGTCCCTGTTCAGCCATCGATCCGATTGAAATCGGCCACGGCACATATCGCCGTCCGGATATCGGACAATAAAAGGAGTCTGTTCCGGCGCAACACGGGCTCGTCCGCATTCACCGTAACAGTCTCGAAAAACGCATCGATCGGCGCGCGGAGCAGCGCCAGCGCCGCCATGGCGGCGGTGAAGTCTTCGCTGCGCAGAGCCGCCCCGGCCGAAACCCGCGCCGCAGCCAGCGCCGCGATCAGCTCGCGCTCGGGCTGTTCCGGCGGCGAGGCGAGATAGGCGTCGGTCGGCGCGCCCTTGAAGGCCTCGCCATCCTTCTTTTCCTCGGCCTTGAGGATGTTGGCGGCGCGGTTGAAACCGGCCAGCAGGGCAGCACCCTCGTCCGTGTCGAGAAAGGCCTGCAGCGCACGCGCCCGTCCTGTCACGCGATAGAGGTCATCATCGCCCAGCGCAAAGACGGCATCGATCACATCATGGCGCACGCCCTCATCGCGCAGATGCACCTTGAGGCGATCAGCGAAAAAATCGAACAGGGACAGCGTTCCGACCCGGATGCGCTCCTTGTATTCGGCGAGCGGATTGACATTGGAGGTCCGGCGCAGCGCCACGAGCGGCTGGCCGAGTGTGGCCTGGGCCTCCATCACCGCTTCGCGCTTGGCCTGGATATCGGCATGGGTGAGTGCATTGTCGACGCGCTGATACTGGCGCGCGATCGCCTTGAGGGTCGAGAAGCGGAAGCCGCCCTCGAGCACGATGCGGATCACCCCCAGCGCCGCACGGCGCAGGGCGAAAGGATCCTTTGAGCCGGTCGGCTTTTCGTCGATGGCCCAGAAACCGGCCAGCGTATCGAGCTTGTCGGCCAGCGCCACGGCCGCCGAGACCGGTGCCAGCGGCAGGCTGTCGGCCGGGCCTTGCGGCTTGTAGTGATCCTTGATCGCATCGGCGACGGCGGCATCCTCGCCCTGTTGCAGCGCGTAATAGCGGCCCATCGCGCCTTGCAGCTCGGGAAATTCATAGACCATTTCCGAGACCAGGTCGGCCTTGGCCAGCCGCGCCGCGCGGTCAGCCAGCTTGGGGTCGGCACCGACGATCGGCGCGATGTCGCGCGCCAGCCCGGCGACCCGCTCGACCTTGGCGGCGACCGAGCCGAGCTTGTCGTGGAAGGTGATCTTGCTGAGCTCCGCTACACGGCCCGACAGCGGTTGTTTGCGGTCATTGTCCCAGAAATGCCGCGCGTCGGAGAGCCGGGCCGACAACACCCGCGCATTGCCCGCCGCGATCGCCTTGCCGCCATCGGGCGCGGCCTGGTTGGCGACGACCACGAAATGGGCAGCCAGACCCGCCTCGCCCGGCTTGCGCACGGCGAAGTATTTCTGGTGGGTCTTCATCGTCAGGGTGATGACTTCGGGCGGCAGGTCGAGGAAATCCGGGTCCATCTGGCCCAAAAGCGGCACCGGCCATTCGGCCAGGCCCGCGACCTCATGCAACAGGCCGGCATCCTCGACCAGTTCCAGACCGGCGTCCTCGCAGACCTTGCGCGCGCCGGCGAGAATGATCGCCTCGCGCTCCTCGCGCTGTTGCACGACATGACCGTCTTCACGCAGGACCTTGGTGTATTGCGCGAAATCGGAGATCTCGAACGGGCCCGGCCCGTGACGGCGATGGCCTTCTGTGATGTTGGAGGCCTGCAGGCCGAAAACCTCGAACGGCACCACGGCGCCGTCGAACAGGCAGGTCAGGCGATGCACCGGGCGCACCCAGCGCTGCAGTTTCCCGTCCTCACCGAATTTCATCGATTTCGGCCAGGGGAATTCCTTCATCACGGCCGGAATGGCCTCGGCGACGACATCGACGGTCGCCCGGCCCGGCTTTTCGATGACCGCGACCCAGAACTGGCCCTTCTTGTCATCGCGCTTTTCGCAGCCGTCGAGGCTGTCCAGCCCGGCACCGCGCAGGAAGCCCTGCACGGCTTTTTCCGGCGCATCGGTGCGCGGCCCCTTGCGCTCCTCGCGCACATCCTCGGTCTTGACCGGCAGGCCGGTGATGGCGAGGCCGAGGCGGCGCGGGCCGGCAAAAGTGGTCAGCGTCTCCCAGCCCAGGCCGGCGGCTTTCAGACGCTCGCCCAGCAGGCGCGCCAGATCAGCCTCGGCACGCGCTTGCATGCGGGCGGGGATTTCTTCGCAGAAGATTTCAAACAGAAGCTCGGACATGGGCAGAGGATAAGGCCTTTGTCAGAATTGGGAGAAGACATGAATCAGGCCGACATTGGCCAGATCCACAAAGAAAGCAGCGACAATAGGAAGGATTATAAAGGGGAGCGGCGCGGGTCCATAGCGCTTGCGCACTGCGGTCATGTTTGCGATCGCCGTCGGCGTCGCCCCGAGCACGAATCCGGCGAAGCCCGCAGACAGGACCGCGGCGTTGTAATCACGCCCCATCAGCGGGAAAAGCACGAAGACGGTGAACACCACCGCGGCCAGCGCCTGGACTGCGAGGATCAGGATCAGCGCCAGGCCGAGCCCGGACAATGTCCACAATTGCAGGCTCATCAGCGAGATGGTCAGAAAGATCGACAGCGAATAGTCCGACAGCAGCGCCAGTGCCCGCGTCCGCGCCGGCCAGCGCCAGCCGGGAAAGATATGCGGCACTGTATTGGACATCACGATGCCGACCATCAGGCAGGGCACGAAAAGCGGCAGATTCACCCCCGCCGCCTGCACGCGGCCATGAATGATGAAGCCGATAATCACCGCGATATTGAGCACCAGAAGCGAGGCCATCATCGAGGTCTGTGACACTTCCTCGGTCAGATTGGGATCGTGGGACAGGCCGACGACGGGGCCCTCGCGGGTGTCTTCATGGCTGGGAGCGAGATGGTCGCGCGAGATCAGGAAGCGCGCGATCGGCCCGCCAAGAAAGGCCGCGACGATCAGCCCCAGCGTCGCATTGGCGACACCAAGCTCCATCATGCCGCCGGTCGAGTTCAGGCGCGCAATCTCCGGTGCCCAGGCGATCACCGTGCCATGACCGCCGATCAGCGAGGCGGTGCCGACGAGAACACCGGTACCGGACGGCAGGCCGAACAGGCGTGCACCGGCGACGCCGACCACATCCTGCACGATCATGAAGACCAGCGTCAGCCCGAGCAGCATCGCCAGCGGGCGCCCGCCAGCGAGCAGGTCCTTGAAGCGGGAATTGATGCCGATCGAGGTGAAGAAATAGACCAGAAGCAGATCGCGCGTCTCGGTGCCGAAACTGATATCCATGCCCAGTCCCAAATGCAGCGCCAGCAGGACCAGGGCCAGCCCCAGCCCGCCGACGACGGGCTCGGGGATGTTGAATTCGCGCAGCAGGCTGAAGCGCCGCGTAATCGCGACACCGCCGAAATAGACGATCATCGCCAGGGTGAAGGTCTCGAATTCCGGGATATTCGTTATGTCCGCCAACAGGCCCGGACCAGGCATCAGGCGTGCTCTTGTGCGGCCCAGCGCTCCATCAGCGCGAAATAGCCGTCATCGGGCGCGTCTTCATAGATCAGATCCTCATCGCGGAAAGTGATCCAGTCCTGGGCGCTGCGGATCCAGATATGGCCGACCGGCCGCAGCATGGCGCGATCATCCAGCGTGCCGGCCTTCAGCGACAGCGCCGGCTTGCCCTTGGTATCGTGGGCGATGCGCGTGCCGCAGGCATCGCAGAACAGGCCCATCTTGGCGGTCTTGCTCTTGGTCTCGATCTCGAACGCCGTCGGCGCGCCCTTGAGAAAGCGAAACCCGTCGCGCTCGACCAGCATCGACATGCCAAAGGCGCTCGAGGATTGCTGCTGGCAGGCCGTGCAATGGCAGCAATACAGCGTCAGCGGCTGTTTGGTGATCTCGAAGCGGATGGCGCCGCACTGGCAGCCGCCGCGCAAGGGGAGTTTCATCAGGCTGGCTCCAGCACGGCACGCTCCGACGCCACCCAGGCATCGGCGCAGCCCTTGGCCAGTTCACGCACACGGGCGATCCAGCTGGCGCGCTCGGCGACCGAAATCGCACCGCGGGCATCAACCAGGTTGAAGATGTGCGAGGCCTTGAGGCAGAAATCATAGGCCGGCAACGGCAGCGGTTTATCCAGCGCCAGCAGCGCCTTGCACTGACCGGCCGCGTCCTCGAACCAGCGCGTCAGCATGTCGACATCGGCGTGCTCGAAATTGAAGGCGGAGAATTGCCGCTCGGCTTCCTGGAAGATGTCGCCATAGCTGAGGCCGGCGCCATTGAAGTCGAGGTCATAGACATTGTCGACGCCCTGGACATACATCGCCAGCCGCTCGAGCCCATAGGTCAGCTCGCCGGAGACGAGATCGACATCCTGGCCACCCACCTGCTGGAAATAGGTGAACTGGCTGACTTCCATGCCGTCACACCAGACTTCCCAGCCCAGCCCCCAGGCGCCCACCGTCGGGTTCTCCCAGTCATCCTCGACAAAGCGGACATCATGCAGATCGCGATCGATGCCGATGGCGTCGAGCGAGCCGAGATAGAGGTCCTGCAGATTATCGGGGCAGGGCTTCAGCAGCACCTGGAACTGATAGTAATGCTGCAGCCGGTTGGGGTTTTCGCCATAGCGGCCATCGCCGGGACGGCGCGAAGGCTGGACATAGGCGGCTTTCCACGGCCTTGGCCCCAGCGAGCGCAAGGTGGTTGCCGGGTGCAAGGTGCCGGCGCCGACCTCGACATCATAGGGCTGAAGAATGGCGCAGCCATGGCTGGCCCAATAGTGCTGCAGACGCAGGATGAGGTCCTGGAAGGACGGCGCTTTGTCGGCGGCCATGGCAATTTTCCCGTCAGATCGAATGTCGGCTTGAATTGGCGCGGACACTAGGCAAGCGCGGCCCTGTAATCAAGCCGGTGAAGCCTTATCTTTTTGCGCTGCAACATTGCCAGCCGGCCACTCACACATCCATCGCAATCAGCGCCTGGCCGCGCATGATGGCATCGGCTTGCGGCGTATGGGCCGCGTCGCTCTCGTCGTGCAGCAGCAGTGGCGGCAGGATCACCAGCGGTGCCTTGCCGCCAAGCCGCGCGGTGACCAGCACCCGCTTGGCCGGACGGTCGGCGCGCGGATGCACCGGCCGGATCGCGACGGAGCCGAAGCGCGGTGCCAGCGCGGTGAGTATTTCGCCCAACGCATCGGCGCGGTGGATCAGACTCACCCGTCCCTTCGGTGCCAGCACGCCGGCGGCGGCCCTGATCCAGTCTGCCAGCGGCACATCACCAGCCAGCCAGGCACGTTGCTTCTCGGCCTTGGGCAGGCGCAGCGATCCCGGATCGTCGAAATAGGGTGGATTGAAGAAGACCTGATGCGCCTTGAGCGGAGCGAGCGGCGCCGCGATATCCCCCTCGCGCACCCTCACCCGCTCGCCGAGCGCGTTGGCGGCGATATTTTCATTCGCCAGCGTGACGGCCTGCGGATCGATCTCGATGCCGAGAAAACTGCTGGTCGCCATGCGCTGGGCCGCGCACAGCAGCGCAGCGCCGGGACCGCAACCGAATTCGACCAGCAATTCACCCGGTTTTGCCGCCAGGCTGGCCGCGAGCAACACCGCATCCATGCCGGCGCGATAGCCGCGGGCCGACTGGCGCAATTGCACCTTGCCACCGAGCAGATGGTCGAGCGTGGTCTCGCTCATTCTTCCTCCGGCAGGACTTCAGCCAGCAGGCGCAGGGCCCGAGCCTCATCTTCATCAATCACCATCAGGCGCCGCTTGATGAAAGGCAGGCCGCCGCCATAGAGCGTCGACATGCCCTCATCGAGCACGACCCCCTCGATGCCGGCATCATTCAGCAGGCTCTGGGCGTAGGATAACCGCACCGGATCATTGGTTCTCAGAACCTCTTTCATGGGGGCACAAACTCCTGTGCTGAATTGCCACCGTTATGGCCGCTTGCCGGACATGACGGGGATTTCTATTGTCATCACGTTTCTACAGGCTTCAAGGGAAACTCCCGCGTGGACAGCATAGTGAGAGTGAAAGCGACGGCTCCCATGCCCGAACCGGCAGAGCTGAACGCCGCCGAGCGCCTCGCCACGCTTGCCTTCGACGATATGCGCCGGGTCGATGCGCTGATCCTCGACCGGCTGCAGAGCCATGTGACATTGATCCCGGAACTGGCGCGCTATCTGATCGAGGCTGGCGGCAAACGCGTGCGCCCGATGATCACGATTGCCGCTGCCAACATGATCGGCTGCCGCGACGAGGCCCCGGTCAAGCTCGCCGCTGCCGTTGAGTTCATCCACACCGCAACGCTGCTGCACGATGATGTCGTCGATGAAAGCGGCATGCGGCGCGGCAAGGCCGCGGCCAATCTCGTCTGGGGCAATGCCTCCAGCGTGCTGGTCGGCGATTTCCTGTTTGCGCGCTCCTTCTCGCTGATGGTCGAAGCCGGGTCGATGAAGGCACTCGGTGTGCTCTCGGCCGCCGCCTCGACGATTGCCGAGGGCGAGGTGCGCCAGCTTGCCGCCGTCAAGGATACCGGCGTCTCGGTCGAGACCTATCTGGAGATCATCGACGCCAAGACCGCCGCCCTGTTCTCGGCCGCCGCCCAGGTCGCCGGCATTGTCGCCGCGCGCCCGATCGTCGAGGAAACAGCGCTGCAGACCTATGGCCGCGAACTTGGCCTCGCCTTCCAGCTGGTCGATGACGCGCTCGATTATGACGGCGCCGCCGCCAAGCTCGGCAAATCGGTCGGGGATGATTTCCGCGAGGGCAAGGTCACCCTGCCGGTTGCCCTGTGCATCCTGTCGGCCGACGAGGAACAACGGGTATTCTGGGACCGGGTGATCGGCCAGCTCGACCAGCGCGACGGCGATTTCGAGATCGCGCTGGGTTATATGCGCGAACACAAGGCGATCGAGGCCACGATCGAAGCCGCCCACGCCCGCGCCGACAAGGCGCGTGAGGCCCTGTCGATCTTCCCGGCCAATGAATGGCGCCAGGCGCTCGAGGCCCTCGCCGGCTTCGTCGTCGAGCGCGTCCACTAGGCACGGCAATACGCTATTGCGTGATGTCCTCGCCGGCCGCCGCCGCGCGCTTTCGGACACTGCGGTGAAAGACGGTGAAGCCGGCCACACCGATCAGGAACACCCCGAATTTCAGGGCCTCCGGCCCGGCGGCGCCAATCAATGCCAGCGTGCCGCAGGCCAGGCTGAGCCCGGCCCAGACCAGGGCGACGCGGCGATGGCTCATCCCCAGCCGGATCAGCAATTGATAGGCGTGGGCGCGGTGTGGCACGAACAGGCGGCGCCCGGCCTTGGCCCGCGCCGCCATCGTCAACAGGACATCGCCGAGCAGCGGCAGGATCAGCAATGCGGCCAGCCAGACCGTGCCGTCCGGCCCGGTCGCGGCCCAACGCAGGGCCAGTCCGGCAAACAGCACCGCAGCCCCCAGCGCACCGGCATCGCCGGCAAACAGGGTGCCCCGAGCCCGGATCAGCGGTGCATTCCAGACCGCAAACCCGGCCAGCGCTGCCGCCAGCGCCAGGCTCGCCGGTGCGACATCGCCGCCGCCAGCCAGCGCGAGCACGAGACAGGCCGGGACCAGGCAGGCCGCAATCAGCCCGTCGGAGCCGTCCATGAAGTTGACGGCATTGGCCGTGGTAAACACCCACAGGGCCGAACCGAGCAGACCGATGCTCCAGGGCAGTGCGATGCCCAGATGCGTCACCGGTCCGGCCATCGCCGCCAGGGCGAGGCTGAGCGCGACCAGCACGATGAATTTGAGCGTTTCCGACAGGGTGAAGAGATCGTCGAGCAGGCCGGCCGCACCGGCAATGCCGCCGCACAGGGCCAGGCCGGCCAGCATCGCCGCGCTGGCGGGAGGTTGTTCGGGCAACAGGGCCAGCGCGATGAAGAAACCGGCCAGAATGCCCAGCCCGCCCCCGCGCGGCGTTGGCTTGTCGTGATTGGAGCGCTGATTGGGCCGGTCAATGATCGCGGCGCGGCGCATCACCCAGCCGAGCAGCAGGGCGGTGGCGAAGGCGGCAAGCAAGGGCACGATTTCAATCATTATTGCCGGCTCCCAATTGCCCCGCCCCCAACTGTACGGGCACCACCGTCCAGTCGGGCAATGCCGCCGCCAGCATCGCCGCCGCCTGCCGCGATGCATCGCGGCTATCGTACAGCGCGAAGCAACTGGCCCCGGATCCCGACATGCGGACCAGGCCCGGCTGGCCGGCCGCAGCAAGCACGTCCAGCGTCCGCGCAATCTCCGGCGCAACCGATAGCGCCGCGGCTTCAAGATCATTCGGCTCGACCGCAAGCCAGGCCGGCAGCCGCTGCAGATCCGGCGCCGATTCTGTCAGCTTGGCGGGCCCGGCTGCATCAAAACGCCTGAACACGTCGGCGGTGGAGACGGGAGTGCCGGCATTGACGATAACGCCAAAGAGCGGCGTGAATTCTCCCAGCAATTCAATCCACTCACCAATCCCGCGCATCCGCAATGGTTGCGAATACAGGCAGGCCGGGATGTCGGCGCCGAGATCAGAGGCGAGATGCGCCAGATCCTCGATCGGCCAGTCCAGCTGCCACAGCCGGTTGAGCGCGCGCAGCGTTGCCGCCGCATCGGCCGAGCCCCCGCCGAGCCCGGCCGAGACCGGGATCCGCTTTTCCAGATGGATCGCAGCGCCGCTGTCGATTCCGGCCGCCAGCTGCAGCGCCCGTGCGGCGCGGATCACCAGATTATTGCCCTCGCCGGCCAGCGCCCGCGAGGCCTCGCCCGACAGGCTCAGGGTCAATCCGGAAGCGGGCCGCACGGTGATGGTGTCACCCCAGTCGGCAAACACCACCAGGCTGTCGAGCGGATGATAGCCATCCTCACGCGCACGTCCGACCCGCAGGGTCAGATTGACCTTGGCGCCTGCGTGTTCAACGATCTCGATGCCCGTCACGGCGCCCCGACCTCGACCTCGGCCTCAACCTCGATCGGGATGGACTCGTCAGCCGGCACACCCGATTGCAGGCGCAGCTCAATCCCGGCGCGCTCGGTCTCGTCCGGTTCCAGATCGAGGGTGCGGCGCCACTGGAAGCCGGCTTCGAGCTGGCGCCCGACCTGCCAGTAGGCATCGCCGAGATGGTAATTGATCGTCGCATTGCCCGGATCGAGCGCCGCAGCGCGTTCCAGCTCGACGACGGCAGCCTCATACTGGCCAAGGCGATAATGGGCCCAGCCGAGACTGTCGACGATATTGCCCTGCTCCGGTTCCAGCTCGGCGGCCTGGGAGACCATATCGAAGGCGCGCGAGATATTGACGCCGTGGTCAATCCACAAATAACCGAGATCATTCAGGATTTGCGGCTCCCGCGGCGCGACTTCCAGCGCTTCCAGATAGGCCGCCTCGGCTTGCCGCCAGTCCGCAGCATCGTAGAGACAGGCGGCGCGGAAATAATAGTGGCGCCAGTCATCGGGCTGGCCGGCGGCATGCCGGTCGACGATCACGCCATGATAGAGCTCGACCGCCTCGTCGCAGCGCCCCTGCACCCGCAGCAGATCGGCCAGGATAAGCCGGGCCTCGGTATCGCCGGTGCGCTGTGACAGCTGCTGCGCAGCCAGCGTCGCCGGCTCGAGATCGCCAAGCCGCGCCATCAGCCAGATGCGGTCTATCTCGGCTGCGGTCTTGAGCGGCCCGTCCGGCACAGCGGCATATTCCACCAGTGCCAGCTCGGGCAGATTGATGCGCTGCAGGGTCTCGCCGAGCATGATCCGGATCGAGGCGTCGGCCGGATCGAGGCGTTGCAGCATGCGCAGATAGATCACCGACAGGTCCATATCGGCCTGGGCCGCAAGGCTGGCGGCCGGACCGAATGCGGAACGGGCGGCATATTGCGCAATGGTCGGGCGCGATGGCGGCCGGCGGCCCGCACTGACACGCTCGAGCGCGGCGCGCACGCTGGCGTCCTGGGCATCACCTTCAAGGTAGGCATTGTAGAGCGCGGCGGCATCGTCGGGACGCCGCTGACGCTCCAGGAAATTGCCATAGAGCTCGGTGGCCATGCGCGGAAAGGGCGAGGCGAATACAGCCGACTGATAGGCACCGTCGGCCTCCTCGACCCGGTTGGCGGCGTCGAACAGCATGGCGCGGTGAATCGGAATGAATGGCGAGAGAAAACCGGGTGCGGTGAGGTCTTCAGCACCGGCCAGCGCCTCGTCGACAGCACCGCCACCGAGCAGCGCCCATTGCGACCAGATCTGCGCCAGGAAGGTGTTGAAGGGGCCGTAATCGGGCGCGTCGTGCAGGGTATCGAGCGCCTGCGCATAGCGACGCGCATGGATCTGGTCAGCCGCCAGATACAGACTGGCGAGACGGCTTGGATCACCGGAGGCAGAGCTGGCCGCGGCGAGCCCGACCGCGCGGTCCATTTCACCGGCCAGGATCCCGGTGATGAACGCCCGGTCGGTCAGGATCGCATCGCCGGGCATCAGGCGCAGCGCCTCGGCGTAGAAGTCTGCCGCTACTTGCGCATCGCGGTTCACCCCGGCATGGCGCGCCGCCAGGAAGGCGCCGTAGGCTGTTGCCTCATCCTCCGGCATGGTGGTCGCACAGGAGGCCGTTGCCAAAACGGCAAGGAAGAGGGGCAGGACGCGCAGGATCTTGATCATGGCGTCATGCTCGCTCTCCGGGGCCCTGCGTGCAAGGGCCCAGCACTTATGGCCTACATATTGGCATACATCGGACCGCCGCCGCCCTCGGGCGTCGTCCAGTTGATATTCTGGTTCGGGTCCTTGATATCGCAAGTCTTGCAGTGGACGCAGTTCTGGGCGTTGATCTGGAAACGCTCCTGCCCCGTCGTCTCGTCCTTGATCCACTCGTAGACGCCGGCCGGGCAGTAGCGCGTCGACGGTCCGGCAAAGACCGCCAGTTCCGAGGTTTCCTGCAGCGACAGGTCGGCGACCTTGAGATGGACCGGCTGGTCTTCCTCGTGATTGGTGTTGGAGATGAAGACCGAGGACAGGCGATCAAAGGTCAGCACGCCATCGGGCTTGGGATAGGCGATGGGCTGGTGCTGCGCCGCCGGTTCAAGACTGGCGGCGTCGGTCTTGCCATGCCCCAGCGTGCCGAAGGGTGACCAGCCGCCAAACAACGTGTTGCACCACATATCGATGCCGCCAAACATGACGCCCAGCAGCGTACCGAATTTCGACCACAGCGGTTTGACATTGCGCACGCGCTTGAGATCCTTGGCGACCCAGGAATTCTCATAGGCTGTCTGATACTCGCTCAGCTCGTCATGGGCGCGGCCCGACTGGATCGCGGCAAAGGCAGCTTCAGCGGCCAGCATGCCGGTCTTCATGGCGTTATGGCTGCCCTTGATGCGCGGCACATTGACGAAGCCGGCCGAACAGCCGATCAGCGCCCCGCCCGGGAAGGCGAGCTTCGGCACGGATTGATAGCCACCCTCGGTAATGGCGCGGGCGCCATAGGACAGGCGCTCGCCACCCTCAAGCATATCGGCGATCGCGGGATGCGTCTTGAGGCGCTGGAATTCCTCGAACGGCGAGAGATAGGGATTCTTGTAATTGAGGTGAACGACGAAACCGATCGAGACCAGGTTTTCGCCATAGTGATACATGAAGGAACCACCGCCGGTCTTGCCGTCGAGCGGCCAACCCATCGTGTGCTTCACCATGCCCGGCTTGTGATTCTCCGGCTTCACGCGCCACAGCTCTTTCAGGCCGATGCCGAATTTCTGCGGCTCCTTGCCGGCGGAGAGATCAAAGCGCTCGATCAGCTGCTTGGCCAGCGAGCCGCGCACGCCCTCGCCGATCAGCGTGTATTTGCCGCGCAATTCCATGCCCGGCTGATAGCCATCCTTGTGAGCGCCATCCCTGGCGAGACCAAAATCGCCAGTGACCACACCCTTGATCGTGCCGTCCTCTTCAACCAGCGCCGCAGCGGGGAAGCCGGGATAGATCTCGACGCCAAGTGCCTCGGCCTGTTCGCCAAGCCAGCGGCAGACATTGCCAAGCGAGACGATATGGCAGCCATGATTGCTCATCAGCGGCGGGAAGAAAATCGTTGGCAGGCTGATCGAACCGTGATGACCGAGCACTTCAAAGATATCGGTCTTGACCGGATCATTGATCGGCGCGCCCATATTCTTCCAGTCGGGCAGCAGCTCGTTGAGCGCCTTGGGATCGACGACAGCGCCGGACAGGATATGAGCCCCGACCTCGGCGCCCTTTTCCAGCACGGCGATCGAGACCTCGGTCCCGGCTTCGGCGGCGAGCTGTTTCAGACGGATCGCGCCAGACAGGCCGGCGGGCCCGCCTCCAACGATGACAACGTCATAATCCATGGATTCGCGTTCGATGGGGGCGTCAGTCATGGGGCGGCGACCTCTTGTCTCTTCGGATTCGATACATATCCGGCTTGCGGGTATCCGGTCATAGCTTAGGATCGCGCCAGCTTCCAGCGCTTGCGGCGCAGGATATCAAGTTTTTTGACGTTGACGTTCACGTAAGGCGCTATCATCCCCGCTCCCGCCCTCTCCTCGTCGGACGAAAAAGCCCTCAAGGCGCTGCTCGCCTGGTGGGAAGATGCCGGCATTCCGCTCGACGAGCCGGTCGTGCGCCCGCGGGCGCCGCTGGCCAGCCGGGCCCCGGCGGTCCAGGCCGGAACGGGGCAGACCGGAACGGGGCAGACCGGAACGGGAGCGGCCACAGCTTCGCCAGCCCGCACATCCGAGAAACGCCCCGCCGCCGCGACGGCTGCCTCGGCCAAGGCTGCCGGTTTTGGCGACGCCGCCAGCGACGGGCCAAACGCCCGCGAACTGGTCGCCAATACCGCAACACTGGAGGCCCTGCGCGCGGCCATCGAAAGCTTTCACGGTTGCCCGTTGCGCAATACCGCCCGCAATACGGTATTCGCCCGCGGGAATCCGCAGGCGAAAGTCATGATTGTCGGCGAGGCGCCCGGCCGCGACGAGGATCTGGCCGGCGAGCCCTTTGTCGGACCGGCCGGCCACCTGCTCGACCGGATCTTTGCCTCGATCGGCCTTGGTGGTGAGCAGATCTACATCACCAATATCCTCAACTGGCGACCGCCGGGCAATCGCAGCCCGACCCAGGAAGAGATTGCCACCTGCCTGCCGCTGGTCGAACGCCATATCGCCCTGATCGAACCGGACCTCCTCGTCCTCGCGGGCGGCATCGCGGCCCAGTCCCTGCTTGGCACCAGCGACAGCATCACGCGATTGCGTGGCAAATGGGCCGATTACGCCTTGCGCGATCCGGCCGGCGAGCCGACCGGCAAAACCATTCCCGCCCTGCCGACCTTCCATCCGGCCTATCTGCTGCGACGGCCGACGGAAAAGCGCTTTGCCTGGCAGGATATGCTGACGCTGGCGAAGCGGCTGCAGGGCTAGCCCGGGCCCGGTCAGGCGCTGTCCGATGCGTCACCAGCCGCACCGCGCTGGCGGTTGGCCGCACGGACATACCGGCTGAATTGCGCGCCTGACGCGACTGCGGCGCACTGACGGAGCCAGGGGAAAGTGCGGCATGCGGTCGCGGTTTGCCCGCCGCCGGGCTCACGACATGTAGTGGCCCGGTCCGGCTCACCCGGCCGGCAATGCTTGGCACCATCAGCCCGCATCTCGGCGTTTTTCGGCAAGATTTTCGGGAATACCCCATCAATCCTGGCACCGTTATTCCCGCCCCGGAAATGCCCGGCGCAACCGCCGCCTGTGGACCGCATTGTTACATCAGCCACCGGCCCGGCCGGGCCGATGCTGCAGGCTCTGCGCACTTCAGATTCGGTTAACCTCGCCCACCGAGCCTGTTCGCCGAAACGATCCCGACCCTTGGGCATAAGACATGACCGGACACACAAACCCACAATTGAGCCACGCGCGACGCGCACCGCAAACCGGCCACCTGACCGGGCATGAGCGGACATTCGCCGCGGATCAGGTGATCGTCACCAAAACCGATCTCAAAGGCCATATCACCTATGCCAACGAGGTCTTCCAGTCGCTATCCAGCCTGACAGAGCGCGAATGCCTCGGGGCGCCGCACAATCTGATCCGTCACCCGGACATGCCGCGCTGCATATTCGATCTGATGTGGAGGACGATACAGGACGGCCGCGAGATCTTTGCCTATGTGCTCAATCGCGCGATGGATGGCGATCACTACTGGGTCCACGCCCATGTCACCCCCAGCTTCAATGATGCCGGCGAAATCATCGGCTATCACTCGAACCGGCGCAGGCCCGAACGCGATCTCGTGCAGGAGCACATCATCCCGCTCTACGCACAATTGCGCGCCGAGGAGCGGCGGCATGAGCGCCCGAAACAGGCCCTCGCCGCCTCCACGGAAATGCTGGACAGCAAGCTCGCCGGACTCGGGCTCGAATATGACCGGTTCGTCTGCACGCTCGGACAGGATCAGTAACCGGGCGCCCGTGCGCCACGCGAAACCCCGCCGCAAAGGAAGGCCCAGATGTTCGAAAGCAATGATCGCAAGGCCATTCGCCGCGCCGGCCAGATCGTGCGCGCCGTCGCCAATGGCGATTTCGAGCAGCGCATCATCCATATCTCGTCCGACCCGCAAATTGCGGAGATGGAGTTGGCGATCAACCTGCTGATCGACCGCGCCGACGCCTATCTGCGCGAGTCGCACGCCTGCTTCGACTATGTTCGCCAGAACAAGCATTTCCGGCTGATATCCGAGACCGGCATGGTTGGCGGATTCCGCAATGCAGCGCAATCAATCAATGCCACTATCCAGTCGATCAAGACACGTCATGACGACGCGGTTGCCCTCGCCACGCGGCTGGAATCGGAGCTGGGTGATGTCGTGACCGGCGTATCGGGCACAATCGAGAATCTGAACCAGGCCACCGAGGAGCTGAATGGCATCACCGACATGGCCAATCAGAAGTGCATCAATGTGTCCGCCGGCGCGGAACAGGCTTCGTCCAACATGCAGAGTGTGGCCGCGGCAGCCGAGGAATTGACCAGCTCGATCAGCGAAATCGACCGCCAGACGGGCAGTTCCACAGATCTCGCCGCCGCTGCCGTCGAGAAATCACGCTCGATGAATACCCAGATCGAAAGCCTCAGCGCCGTTTCCCGCAATATCGGAGAGGTCGTCGAGCTGATCAATGCGATTGCCGAGCAAACCAACCTTCTCGCCCTGAACGCAACCATCGAGGCCGCGCGCGCCGGTGATGCCGGCCGGGGATTTGCCATCGTCGCCCAGGAAGTGAAGACCCTGGCGGGACAAACCGCCCGGGCGACCGAGAATATCAGCGCCCAGATCAACGCCCTCCAGACGAGCACAATCGAGGCCGTCTCGGCCAATGCCGCGATCAGCTCGGCCATCGGGGATATCAATGCGGCCTGCGGCGCAATCGCGGCTTCGGTCACCCAGCAAAGCACCGCCACGGGTGAGATCGCCAGGAGTGTCGATGAAGCGGCGCAGGGGACGCGCAGCGTCTCAAGCGGCATCAATGCCGTACAGACCGCGACCGACCAGACCCGCGAGACGATGTCTACCGTGGTGCAATCCTCCAGCGTTCTGGCCGAGCAGGAATGCAATCTGATCGAGCTCCGGACCAATATCGTCGGCTTCCTCAGCGAGCTGCGCCGGGTCGGATAGGGCGGCAGTTCACGGACCTGGAATTTTTGTTCTTGATTTGTTCTGAGCGTTCAGCATAATCCTCCCATGACCGGGCGCCCGGGAGGCTACGCCCTGAATGCCCCAATACTGACCCCGCCGCCCCGGGGTCGAGGCGCTCGGTCAAACCTCTCCTCACAGTCTGACTCAAGGAAGCACGCAGGCCTCATCCAGGACGGATATCCCGCCATGTTTGGGCCCGCAACCGCCCGGCCAATGCCGGCTGGCCGGCACGCAGTTCAGGACCTGCAGTGCCAGGGCCGCTTGATGCCGGATCCGTGCCTGCCGTGACAATGCGTCTCATCGGCGAAACTGCGCGATCGGATAGACTTGAGAAATATCAAGAAACCCGAGGCAAGGGCCTGAAAATGGACAGAGTCGCTGACAGGGGGACACGCCGTCGTGCCGCGCCTCCTTTCCTGCAAAACGCTTTTCGGCCCTTCTTCCTGGCCGGGGCATTCTGGGCCGCGGCCCTCGTCCCGCTCTGGGTGTGGGAATATGCCGGCGGCGGGCACGGCTCGCTGGCGTCGCTTGGCCTTGCCGGGCATGCCCATGAAATGCTTTATGGCTATCTCGCGGCGATCATCTGCGGGTTTTCCCTGACCGCAATCCCCAACTGGACCGGCCGGGCGCCCGTCGCCGGCACGGGGCTTGCGGCGCTGTTTGCGGTCTGGATCGCCGGGCGGGCGGCATCCATCGGTTTCGACGCCATGGCTGCCACAATTATCGATATCGCCTTCCTGTTCGCGCTGGCCGCGGTGGCATGGCGCGAAATCCTGGCGGGTCAGAACTGGCGCAATCTACCCGTCGCGGGATTGCTCACCCTGTTCGCCCTCTCCCATCTCCTGTTTCATCTTCCCGCCTGGTACCCTGGCGCGATCCGCGGCACCCTCTCGGTTGCAGCCCTGTTGATCGCGGTGATCGGCGGCCGGATTGTTCCCAGCTTCACCCGGAACTGGCTGGCCTCGATCGACAGCCCGCACACGGCGACCATGCCCGGGCCGATGAAAGCCTATGACAAGATATCGATTGCCATCCTGGTCCTTGCGCTTCTCTGCTGGACCCTGATCCCGGTTGAGCCGTTGACGGGCATCCTGCTCCTGCTCGCCGGGCTCAGCCAGATCGTGCGCCTGGCGCGCTGGAAAGGGCTGGCGACCCTGTCGGAACCACTCGTCTGGTCATTGCATGCCGGTTATGGGTGGCTGGGTATTGCGGCCGGACTGACCGGCGCCGGCATCCTCTGGCCGGCCTCCATGCCACCCTCGGCCGGCCTGCACGCGATGGCAGCCGGGCTCATCGGCACCATGACACTGGCGGTGATGACCCGTGCCAGCCTCGGCCATACGGGCCGGCCCCGAAGCGCCAACCAGGTGACAACGCTGATCTATGCCCTGGCCCATCTCGGTGCGGTCCTGCGGATTTGTGCCGCCCTCAGGGACAATGAACCGGCCTTGCTGATAGCCGGCGCCACGCTGTGGAGCGGGGCATTCCTGTTGTTCTGTATTGGCTATGCACCGATGCTGTTCGGGGCGAAGCCACCGGCGGCGGCCCCGACCCGCTAGCCTCCCGAGAAGGGTGGGCAGAAGGCGATGGTGTCGCCGTCCCGGAGGGGCTGGCTGCGCGGGGCGATTGCGTCATTGATGATCAGGCGGACGGAGGGGTGCGCCAGCGCCGATGCGGCCGGGTCCTGGCGGGCGAGCCAGTCGATCAGGGCCTCGCCGGTGGCGGCGGGGAGCGTGTCGAGTGTTTGTTCCGAGCGGCCCATCGCGTCACGCAGGGCGGCAAAATAGCGGATATTGAGAGCCATGCTCAGCCTCCGGTATGGGCCATGGTGCGCCCGACCTCGGGGCTGGCACCGGCGGATACATCAAAATCATGCGCCTCAGGCTTGAGCGCCATCGCCTCGTCGAGCAGGGCGTCGACGGCGTCCATCCCGCCCTCGCGCAGCGCCGCGCGCAGATCGAGGCGGCCATTGCGGCCCAGGCACATATAGAGCTGGCCGGTGCAGGTCAGGCGGACGCGGTTGCAGCCGGCGCAGAAATTCTCCGTCAGCGGCGTGATCAGGCCGAGCCGGCCACCGGTCTCCTCAACGCGGTGATAGCGCGCCGGACCGCCGGTCTTGTCGCTCAGCGGCGTCAGGGTCCAGCCTTGCTCGAGATCGGCCTTGACCTCGGCCAGCGACAGGAATTGATCCGAGCGCGCCGCATCGACCTCGCCCAAGGGCATGATCTCGATCAGCGTGGTATCGAAGCCGCGGCCATGGGCCCAGGCGATCAGCTGGCGCAGGGAATGCTCGTTATCATCCTTCAGCGCGACGGTATTGATCTTGACCTTGAGGCCCGCAGCATCGGCGGCATCGATCCCGGCCAGGGTGTCGGCGAGTTTGCCGCCGCGCGTCAGGCGGGCGAAGGTCGCCGCATCGAGCGTGTCGAGGGAGATATTGACGCGCTTGACGCCGGCCGCCGCCAGCCGGCCGGCAAAGCGCGGCAGCTGTGTCGCATTGGTCGTCAGGCAGACCTCCTCCAGACCGGTGCTGCCGATGCGGGCGCCGAGATTTTCGATCAGAGTCATCACATCGCGCCGCACCAGCGGCTCACCACCGGTGACGCGGATCTTGCTGACGCCGCGGGCGATGAAGGCGTCGGCCAGCTGCGTCAGCTCTTCGAGGGTCAGCAGTTCCGACTTCGGCAGGAACTCCGGCCGCGCCTTCATGCAATAGACACAGCGCAGGTCACACCGGTCCGTCACCGACAGTCGCAGATAGGTGATATGCCGCCCGAAATGATCAATCAGCGGGCGGGCTGGCGGTGTCTGGGCGAAGGCGTCCACGGGTTTTCCTGTCCTGCCAGTCATTGCGATTAACTTGACAAACATCAAAAACGGGGCGGAAGCGAGGCGGCGTCTCGTCGCATGCGAGGGGCCAGCCCAGGCAGGCGGGTGGCTCAGCCGTCTGCATCCAGACGGGCCAGCGCGTCCGGTGTGTTGATATTGCTGAAGGGTGAGGTCGCCCCGTCCCGCGGCAGTGCCCGGGCATCAAGGCTCGCGAGCAGGCGTTTGATCGAATGAATATCCTCATGATCCAGGGCAAGGCATGGCTCAATCGGTACCAGGGCCGGCAGCGGTTGGTCGGCCCAGTGACGGGCCTGGCCGGACGGCCCCGCCAGCAGGGGTGCTAGCTGGTCGGGGCCGAGCAGGGGCATATCGACGGGAATGACCAGCAGGCTGTCGAAGCGGCCCCGCAACAGGCGGGCGGCGTCGAGGATGGCGCGGGCCGGGCCGGCATGGGGCTGGCTGTCGGGCAGGCCATCAGCCTCCTGCGGCCGGCCGCCGACATGAATGGCTGCAACGCCGGTTGCGAGCAGGAGTGCCCGGGCGTGGTCGAGCAGGCTGCGGCCACGCCAGACGAGCTGGGCCTTGTCCTGCCCCATCCGCACGGACTGGCCGCCAGCGAGGATCAGTCCGGCAAGCCTGCCGCGCTCAACCGGCGGGGTCATCGATCAACCGGGTCGGCTTGGCATAGCGGGCCAGGCGCTCGCCATCATCGATCATGATCCGGCGTCCTTCGACCGTAACACCATGCGCCTGCAGCGCCGCAAAGGCGCGCGACAGATTCTCCGGGGTCATGCCCAGCATCGAGGCCAGGGTGCGCTTGCCGATCTGCAGCTCCAGCTCACTGGCGCCGCCGGCGCGCACCTGCATGCGCAGGATATAATTGGCAACGCGCTCGACCGAGGTGCGCAATTTGAGATTCTTCATCGACTTGACGACCGCGCGATAGCAATTGGCCAGCTCGACCACGATGGCGCGGGCAAAGGCCTCATCGACGGCAAAGGCATGGCGGACATCATCAGACGGGATCAACAGGATCTTGCTGGGCTCGGTGGTCCGGCCCGACATCAGATAGGGCGCGTCCTTGATGGTGGCTGCGAGAATGAAGGTGGAGACCGGACGCACCATCGCCATGGTGGATTCGCGGCCATTGGCGGAGGAGAACAGCTCCACGCAGCCCTCGACCATGATGTAGAGGAAGTCCGCCGGATCGCCCTCCTTGATCAGTTCAATCTGTGCCGGGAAACGCTGCAGATAGGCCGCAGCCACCAGTCCCTCGAACACTTTCGCGTCCATCTCCCTGAACAGGGAGAGCGCACGGACTGATTCGCAATCCTCTGGCCTCATTTTCCGCTCCGGCTCGGCTACCGGGAAACCTATAAGGCATCTTTGACAAAGATCAAATGAGCCCGTGAACAATCGCAATTTCCTAAACCACTAATATTTAGTGGGAATGGCAAAATATGCATTTAGTTACAAATATTTGCGGCAATCGGACGCGCGGCGCGCTGCCCGGTTGCCGCGAATGGCGCTTCCCCGTATCGCTGATGATGAACCGCAACCAAACCGGGACGGGACGCAGGGGATATTTCATGGATTCGCTCGAAAACGTGACGCGAGGACAACAGAACCAGGCGCTGGGGATGAGCACGCTCGCCTTCACCGCCTGTTTCGCGGTCTGGACGATTTTCTCGATCATCGGCGTGCAGATCAAACAGGAGCTCTCGCTGTCCGAGACCGAGTTTGGTCTGCTGGTCGCAACCCCGGTCCTCACCGGCTCGATCAGCCGGGTCTTCCTCGGCATCCTCGCAGAGCAATATGGCGGCCGGGTGATGTTCCCGATCCAGATGCTGACGACCGCACTGGCCACGCTTCTGCTCTCGCAAGCCACGACCTACCCGCTCTTCCTGCTCGCCGCGCTCGGGGTCGGCCTGGCCGGCGGCTCCTTCATCATCGGCATTGCCTATGTCTCGCGCTGGTATGACGCGAAGAACCAGGGCACGGCATTGGGCATTTTCGGCGCCGGCAATGTCGGCGCGGCGGTGACGAATTTCGGCGCCCCCTTCCTCGTCGTCGCCTTTGGCTGGCAACAGACGGCCCAGATCTACGCCGCCGCACTGACCTTGATCGCGATCCTGTTCTGGGTCTTCACCAAGGATGATCCGGCCCTGGTCGCGCGCCGCAAGAGTGGCGAAAAACCCGTCTCGGCCCTGATGCAGCTTGAGCCGCTGCGCGACCCGCGCGTCTGGCGTTTCGCGACCTATTATTTCTTCGTCTTCGGCGCCTTCGTGGCCCTCGCCTCCTGGCTGCCGCGCTATTATGTCGGCGCCTACGGGCTCGAGCTGCAGACCGCGGGCATGCTGGCGGCGGCCTACTCGCTGCCCGGTTCGGTCTTCCGGGCCCTGGGCGGCTGGCTGTCCGACAGGTTCGGTGCCCGCGCCGTGATGTATTTCACCTTCATCGTCTCGCTGGTCTGCCTCTTCATCCTGAGCTATCCGGCGACCCATTATGTGGTTGACGGCATCAATGGCCCGATCAGCTTCAGCCTCGCGACGAGTGTGCCGGTCTTCGCCGGCCTGACGATCGCGCTCGGCTTCGTGATGTCGCTCGGCAAGGCCGCTGTCTACAAACACATCCCGGTCTATTACCCGCACCATGTCGGCGGGGTGGGCGGCCTGGTCGGCATGATCGGCGGGCTGGGCGGTTTCGTGCTGCCGATCTCCTTCGGCATCGTCAACGACCTGACCGGCATCTGGACCAGCTGTTTCATGCTGATGTTTGTCCTCGTCGCGGTTTCGCTGATCTGGATGCACGTCGCGATCCGCCGGCAGGAACACAGCAAATACCCGACACTCGCGACGGAGAACTTCCTCTCCGACCTTCCCGACAACCCGCTTCCCGCCCCGGTTGCCAACTGAGGCGGGCCCGGACCTCGCCGCCTTGCGCCTCTCCCCGGAACTGCAGGCGGCGATGTCCGGACAGTCCAACAAGACAGATCAAGGAGCCCCTGATGGGCAAGGACCTGAAGAACTGGAATCCGGACGATCCCGCGCAATGGGACGCAACCGGCAAAGCGATTGCGACACGCAATCTGTGGGTTTCAATTCCCGCCCTGCTGTGCGGCTTCGCCGTCTGGCTCTACTGGGGCATCATCACGGTTCAGATGATCAATCTGAACTACGGCTTCAGCCAGGCTGAACTCTTCACCCTGACCGCCATCGCCGGCCTGTCCGGCGCGACATTGCGCATTCCCTCGACCTTCTTCATCCGCATCGCCGGCGGCCGCAACACGATCTTCCTGACCACGGCCCTGCTGCTGCTGCCATCGGCGGGCACGGCCATCATCCTGCAGAACCCTGACGCGCCGCTGTGGCAATTCCAGCTGATGGCGCTGCTATCGGGTTTCGGTGGCGGCAATTTCGCCAGCTCGATGTCGAATATCAGCTTCTTCTTTCCGAAGAAGATCCAGGGCTATTCGCTCGGCATGAATGCCGGCCTCGGCAATTTCGGCGTCACCACGATGCAGATCCTGATCCCGCTGGTGATGACGGTCGGGATCTTTGGCGGCACTTCCATGGTGCTTCAGAACACCTCGGGCACGTTGATCGGCCGGATCCCGGCGGGCACGGCCACCTTCCTGCACAATGCCGGTTTCATCTGGGTCGCCATCCTGATCCCGGTCGTGATCGCGACCTGGGTCGGCATGAACAATATCCGCGACGAGCATGTCTCGCCGAATATCGGCACGCCCGTCGCCGCCTTCTCCAAAATCCTCGGCATGCTCGCGATCGGGCTCGTCACCGCCTCGATCGGCTTGTGGCTGATGCTGCCCGCCGATGCCGGCGGCTCCGGCTGGAACGTCTCGAAATGGCTGGTCCTGCCGCTGGTAATTGCCGCGACGGTCTATGCGCTGAAACTCATTCCGGGGCCGATCCACAAGAGCCTCGAGCGCCAGTACAAGATCTTCAACAACAAGCACACCTGGTCGATGACCGTCATCTACACGATGACCTTCGGCTCCTTCATCGGCTACAGCGCCGCCTTCGGACTGGCGATCAAGGTCATCTTCGGCTTCCAGCACCTGATGGTCGATGGCGTGATGACCCACACCACCATCAATGCCGACGGCCCGAGTGCCCTGATGTTCGCCTGGACGGGGCCTTTCATCGGCGCGCTGATCCGCCCGGTCGGCGGCAAGATTGCCGACCGGTTCGGCGGCGCGCTGGTCACCCAGATCGTCTCGGTGGTGATGGTCGTCGCCGCGCTTGGCGTCGCCTGGTGCATGAAGCAGGCCTATGCCTCGGCGACGCCGGAAGAGTTCTTCGTGCCCTTCCTGGTGCTGTTCCTGATCCTGTTTGCCGCGACCGGTATCGGCAATGGCTCGACCTTCCGCACCATCGCCGTCGTGTTTGACCGCGAACAGGCCGGCCCGGTGCTGGGCTGGACCTCGGCGGTCGCCGCCTATGGCGCCTTCATCATCCCGCAGGTGTTCGGCGAACAGATCCGCGCCACCACGCCGGAGATCGCGCTCTACGGCTTTGCCGCCTTCTACGTCGTCTGCATTGCCCTGAACTGGTGGTTCTACCTGCGCCCCGGCGCCTACGTGAAAAACCCATAGGAGACCCTGATGAGCCATTTTCTAGATCGTCTCACATTCTTTACCCGGCCTTCCGAGCGTTTTTCCGACGGGCACGGCATCACCACGACCGAAGGCCGCGGCTGGGAGGACGCCTACAGGAAGCGCTGGCAACACGACAAGATCGTGCGCTCGACCCATGGGGTGAACTGCACCGGGTCGTGTAGCTGGAAGATCTACGTCAAGGGCGGGCTGGTGACCTGGGAAACCCAGCAGACCGACTATCCGCGCACGCGGCCGGACCTGCCCAATCACGAGCCGCGCGGCTGTTCCCGCGGCGCCAGCTATTCCTGGTACATGTATTCGGCCAACCGGGTGAAATACCCGCTGATCCGCGCGCGCCTGCTCAAGGCCTGGCGCGCCGCGCGCAAGACGCTGCCGCCGATCGCCGCCTGGCGCTCGATCCAGCAGGATGATGCGGTGCGCCAATCCTATGTCTCCAAGCGCGGCGCCGGCGGACTGGTGCGCGGCGACTGGGATGAGGTCTCTGAAATCATCGCCGCCGCCAATGCCTATACCGCCAAGACCTACGGCCCGGACCGGGTGTTCGGCTTCTCGCCAATCCCGGCCATGTCGATGGTCTCCTATGCGGCGGGCTCACGCTATCTGTCGCTTCTCGGCGGCGTCTGCATGTCGTTTTACGACTGGTATTGCGACCTGCCGCCGGCCAGCCCGATGACCTGGGGCGAGCAGACCGATGTTCCCGAATCCGCTGACTGGTTCAATGCCGGCTACCTGCTGATCTGGGGCTCGAACGTGCCGCAGACCCGTACGCCCGACGCCCATTTCTACACCGAGGCCCGCTATCGCGGCACCAAGAGCGCGGTGATCTGTCCGGACTATTCGGAAGCCTCGAAATTCGGCGATATCTGGCTCAACCCGAAGCAGGGCACCGATGCCGCGCTGGCGATGGCCTTTGGCCATGTCGTGCTGCGCGAATTCCATCTCGACCGGCAGGCCGCCTATTTCGATCAATATGTGCGCGAAAACTCCGACTTCCCCAATCTGGTGCGGCTGGAAAAACAGGGTGACCGCTATGTCGCCGGCCGTCTGTTGCGCGCCTCGGACTTCAGCGATGATCTCGGCGAGGACAATAATCCCGACTGGAAGACCGTCGCCTGGGACCGCAAGAGCGGCAAGATTGTCACCCCGCTGGGCTCGATCGGCTTCCGCTGGGGCGAGACCGGCAAATGGAATATCGAACAGAAGGACAGCCAGGGCGAAGCGATCGATCTGGAAACCACCTTCATCCTCGATGAAAACCAGGATGATGTCGTCGATGTCGGCTTCCCCTATTTTGCCAACAAGGGCCATGACGCCTTCACCGGCACCGACCATCCCGACGTGCTGATCCACAAGATCCCGGTCAAGAAGCTGAAGCTGAAGGATGGCGAGACCCTGGTCACGACGGTGTTCGACCTGTTCTGCGCCAATTACGGCCTCGACCGTGGTCTGGGTGGTGATTTCGTCGCCACCTCCTATGACGACATGATGCCCTATACGCCGGCCTGGGCCGAGGCCATCACCGGCGTGCCGCGCGACCGGATCATCGCGGTGGCGCGCGAGTTCGCCAATAATGCCGAGCAGACCAAGGGCAAGTCGATGGTCATTCTCGGCGCCGGTCTGAACCACTGGTACAATATGGACATGAATTACCGGGGGATCATCAATCTCCTGGTGATGTGTGGCTGTATCGGCCAGTCGGGCGGCGGCTGGGCCCACTATGTCGGCCAGGAAAAACTGCGGCCGCAGACCGGCTGGCAACCGCTCGCCTTCGGTCTCGACTGGAACCGGCCGCCGCGGCACCAGAACTCGACATCGTGCTGGTATGCCCACTCTGACCAGTGGCGCTATGAGACGCTGAATGTCGACCAGATCCTCTCGCCCACCGCACCGGATGGTGCCTGGGACGGGACGATGATCGACTATAATGTCCGCGCCGAACGCATGGGCTGGCTGCCCTCGGCGCCGCAGCTGCAGACCAATCCGCTCTCCATCGCCGCCACCGCGAAAGCGCAGGGGCTGGAGCCGGCCGATTATGTCGTCAAATCGCTCAAGTCCGGCGAACTGGAAATGTCCTGTCACGATCCGGACAATCCGGCGAACTGGCCGCGCAACCTGTTTGTCTGGCGCTCCAACCTGCTGGGCTCGTCCGGCAAGGGGCATGAGTATTTCATCAAACACTTGGTCGGGGGCAATCACGGCGTTCTCGGCGAGGAAGCCTCCGAGGATATGCGGCCGAGCGAGGTCAAATGGGCCGCGAAGGCACCACGCGGCAAGCTCGACCTGCTGGTGACGATCGATTTCCGCATGTCGACCACCTGTGTCTATTCCGACATCGTGCTGCCGACCGCGACCTGGTACGAGAAGGACGATCTCAACACCTCCGACATGCACCCCTTCATCCACCCGCTGACCGCGGCGGTCGATCCGTCCTGGGAGGCACGCAGTGACTGGGAAATCTTCAAGGGTCTGGCGAAGAAATTCTCCGAGATTGCCCCGGAAGAACTCGGCGTCGAAACCGATGTCGTGCTGACCCCGATCCTGCACGATACCCCCGGCGAAATGGCCCAGGGCCTCGATGTGAAGGACTGGAGCAAGGGCGAGATCGAGGCGATCCCCGGCAAGACGATGCCGAATATCACCGTGGTGACGCGCGACTACCCCAATCTCTACAAGCAATACACCTCGCTGGGGCCCTTGCTGGAAAAGCTCGGCAATGGCGGCAAGGGGATCGGCTGGAATACCGAGCACGAGGTCCATCTGCTCGGCGAGCTCAATGGTGTCGTCCTCGAGGATGGTGTCAGCAAGGGCCAACCCAAAATCGTCAGCGCGATCGATGCCTGCGAGACCCTGTTGATGCTGGCACCGGAGACCAATGGCGAAGTGGCGGTCAAGGCCTGGAATGCCCTGTCCAAGGCGACCGGCCGCGAGCACGCGCATCTGGCCCTGGCCAAGGAAGACGAGAAGATCCGCTTCCGCGATATCGTCGCCCAGCCGCGCAAGATCATCTCCTCACCGACCTGGTCGGGGATCGAGAGCGAGGAGGTCTGCTACAATGCCGGCTGGACCAATATCAATGAGCGCATTCCCTGGCGCACGCTGAGTGGCCGCCAACAGCTCTATCAGGACCATAAATGGATGCTCGCATTCGGTGAGGGCCTGTGCGTCTACCGGCCTCCAATCGACACCAAGGCGGTGGCGCCGGTGATCGATTCCAAGTCGAATGGCGAGCCGCAGATCGTGCTCAACTTCATCACGCCGCACCAGAAATGGGGCATCCACTCCACCTATACCGACAATCTGCTGATGCTGACCCTGTCACGCGGCGGCCCGATCGTCTGGATGTCCGAGACCGATGCCGCCAAGGCAGGGCTCGAGGATAATGACTGGGTGGAGGCCTACAACGCCAACGGGGCGCTGGTGGCCCGCGTCGTCGTTTCGCAGCGGATCAAGGAGGGCACGCTCTTCATGTATCACGCCCAGGAAAAGACGGTGAATGTGCCCGGTTCGCAAATGACCGGTCAGCGCGGCGGGATCCATAACTCCGTCACGCGCACGACGCTCAAACCGACCCACATGATCGGCGGCTATGCCCAGCAATCCTATGGATTCAACTATTACGGCACGGTCGGCTCCAATCGCGACGAGTTCGTGATCGTTCGCAAGATGACCAAGATCGACTGGCTTGAAGGCCCGGCGGCAGACGCCATGGAGGCAGCGGAATGAAGATTCGTGCGCAAATCGGCAAAGTCCTCAACCTGGACAAATGCATCGGCTGCCACACCTGCTCGGTGACGTGCAAGAATGTGTGGACCAATCGCGAGGGCGTTGAATACGCCTGGTTCAACAATGTCGAGACCAAGCCCGGCATCGGCTATCCCAAGGACTGGGAGAACCAGAAGCGCTGGAATGGCGGCTGGACCCGCGCCAGCAATGGCTCGCTACGACCGAAAATGGGCTCGAAATGGCGGATACTGGCGAAGATTTTCGCCAATCCGGATCTGCCGGAAATCGATGATTACTACGAGCCCTTCACCTTCGATTACACCCATCTCCAGCGCGCCGGCGAGAGCGAGGCCTTTCCGACAGCGCGGCCGCGCTCGTTGATCTCCGGCGAGCGGATCGAGAAGATCGAATGGGGCCCCAACTGGGAGGAAATCCTCGGCGGTGAATTCTCCAAGCGCTCGCAGGACGCCAATTTCGAAGGCATCCAGAAAGCGATGTATGGCGAGTTCGAAAACACCTTCATGATGTACCTGCCGCGCCTGTGCGAGCACTGCCTCAACCCGGCCTGTGCGGCAGCCTGTCCGTCGGGTGCTATCTACAAGCGCGAGGAAGACGGCATTGTCCTGATCGATCAGGAAAAATGCCGCGGCTGGCGCATGTGCGTCTCCGGCTGCCCCTACAAGAAGATCTATTTCAACTGGTCGAGCGGCAAGTCGGAGAAATGTACCTTCTGCTATCCGCGTATCGAAGCCGGTCAGCCGACCGTGTGTTCGGAAACCTGCGTCGGGCGCATCCGCTATCTCGGTGTGGTGCTCTATGACGCTGACAAGATCGAGGCCGCGGCTTCTGTGCCGGACGAGAAGGACCTCTACCAGGCCCAGCTCGACATGTTCCTTGATCCACATGATCCGGAAGTGCAGGCCCAGGCCCGCCGCGATGGCGTGCCGGAAGCCTGGCTGGAAGCCGCCAAGCGCTCGCCCGTCTACAAGATGGCGATGGACTGGAAGATCGCTTTCCCGCTCCACCCTGAATACCGCACCCTGCCGATGGTCTGGTATGTGCCGCCACTCTCGCCGATCAATTCGGCAGCCGAGGCCGGCGCGATCAATATCGAGAACGGCATGCCGGACGTGCGCTCCCTGCGCATCCCGCTGCGTTATCTAGCCAATCTGCTCACCGCCGGTGACGAGGCACCGATTGCCTCCGGCCTGGAGCGCATGCTCGCCATGCGCGCCTATATGCGGGCCAAGACGGTCGATGGCGTCATCGACGAGACTATTCCGCAGCGGGTCGGCCTCACCAAGGATCTGATCGAGGACATGTATCAGATCATGGCGATTGCCAATTACGAGGACCGTTTCGTCATCCCGACGACGCACCGCGAATGGGCCGAGGATGCCTATGACCTGCGCGGCGAGTGCGGCTTCAGCTTCGGCAATGGCTGTTCGGACGGTTCCACCGTCGGTTCGCTGTTCGGCAAGGGCAAATCCAACAAACCGATAACACCGATGGAGAAGGCGTGATGGCCAGGACTTTCAAGGTGATGGCGGCATTGCTGAGTTATCCGGAATCCGAAATCCAGGCTGCCGGCCCGGAGCTCAAAGGGGTTCTGGCCGAGGAGGCACTGCTCTCCGCCGGACAACAGGCCCGCCTCGGGCATCTGATCGACCAGCTGGAAAGCCGCGACCTCTACGATCTGCAGGAGCGCTATGTCGGCCTGTTTGACCGATCGCGGACGCTGTCGCTGCACCTGTTCGAGCATGTGCATGGCGAGAGCCGGGCGCGCGGACAGGCGATGGTCGATCTGCAGAATGTCTATGGCGAGCATGGTCTCGAGATCAACGCGAAGGAATTGCCGGACTTTCTGCCGCTCTTCCTGGAATTCCTCTCGATCCTGCCCCTCGACGAGGCCCGCTCGCTGCTCGGTGAAACCTCGCATGTGCTCGAGGCGCTGCGGGATCGCCTGCGCAAGCGCAAGAGCATCTATGCCGCCGTCTTCCGCTCACTGCTGACGCTGGCGCAAGTCGACGCCAATGCCGATCAGCCTGAAATCCAGACCGAGGACGAAGAACCGGATGATCTCGAGGCCCTCGACAAGGCCTGGGCCGAGGAGCCCGTCACCTTCGGGCCCGGCGAGGCCGGCTGCAATGTCGCCGAGAAAATGCTCGAGAAAATGAACCTGCCGGCCGCGCCAGCGGCCCCGGCGCGTGGTTAGGGAGAGACCCAGATGAGTGAATATCTCAACACAGCCCTGTTCGGGATCTACCCCTATATCGCGCTGTCCGTGCTCGCGATCGGCTCCATTGTCCGCTATGACCGCGAGCCCTATTCCTGGAAAGCCGGCTCAAGCCAGCTGCTGCGCCGGCGGCAATTGGTGCTCGGCTCGGTGCTGTTCCATCTCGGGGTTCTGGTGGTCTTCTTCGGCCATCTGGTCGGCCTTTTGACCCCGATCGCGGTGTTCGACGCACTCGGCATTCCGCACGGCGCCAAACAGGTGCTGGCCGTGGTTGCCGGCGGTGTCGCCGGATTCCTCGCCCTGGTCGGTGCGACCCTGCTGATGCATCGCCGTTTTGCCGATCCGCGGATCCGGAAGCATTCCAGCTTTGCCGACAATGCGATCCTGACCCTGCTCTACGTCCAGCTCCTGCTTGGGCTCGGCACGATCTTCATTTCGGTCCAGCATCTTGATGGCCATGAAATGGTGACCTTCATGAACTGGGCCCAGGGCATATTCACCTTCGACTTCCGGGCCTCGAGCTACATCATCGACGCCCACTGGATCTTCAAGACCCATATCCTGCTCGGGCTGACGATCTTCCTCGTTTTTCCCTTCACCCGCCTGGTGCACATGTTCAGCGCACCGGTGCGCTATATCTTCCGCCAGGGCTATCAGGTTGTGCGCCGCAAGCCCGTTCCCGGAGCTGAAAAATGACCGGACATTCGATCATCACCCCCAAGGCACCAACGCCGGAAGTCTCGGTCAATGGCGTCGTCATCCCAGCCAAGGCCATCGCGGCCGAGACCCAGCACCATCCGGCCCGCCGGCCGGAAGCCGCCTGGCAGGCCGCCGCCGAGGCCCTCGCCATCCGCGAAGCGCTGTTGCAGGCCGCGAGGGCCCGCGGCGTGACGGCCCCGCCCGCCACCGAGACCGAGCCGGTCAGGGAGGTCGAGGAAGATGCCCTGATCCAGGCCTTCGTCGACCAGCAGGTGACTACGCCCGACCCGGACGAGGAGTCCTGCCGGCGCTATTTCAGCAATAATCGCGACAAGCTGCGCGCGCCCGATCTTTATGAGCCGGCGCATATCCTGCTGCAGGCCAGCAAGGAGGATAGCGACGGCTATGAGCGCGCCCGGCTGGAGGCGCAAACCCTGGTCGAACATCTGCAAAAGCGCCCGGACGATTTTGACCGCATCGCCCGCGACCGCTCCGACTGTTCCTCCGCCAGTGATGGCGGCCGGCTCGGTCAGGTGACGCGCGGCCAGACGACGCCGGCCTTCGAGGCGGCAATGATGAAGCTGCGGCCCGGCGAGATGACCGGTGAAGCGGTCGAGACGCCCTATGGCTTTCACATTATCCGGCTGGACCATCTGGTGCGCGGTGAGGTGCCGGAATTCGAACTGGCCCGGCCGCTGGTCGAGGAGTTCCTGCGCGATGCCAGCTGGCGCCGCGCCGTGGCCCAGTTCGTGTCGCTGGTCGTCGGCGAGGCGAAGATTTCCGGCATCGAGATACGCGGAGCCACTTCGCCCCTCGTGCAGTGATTGTGAGCTTGATCCGGGTCTGAAGGACCCGGGCATTGAAAGGAAATGTCATGAGCTGGAATGCTGTCGGCCGCGCCGCCCTGCTGGGCGCGGCGAGCCTGGTTGTGATGGGCGCGGCCTCGCCGGCCCGGGCCGAGGGCCAATTCCTGGTCAATGCGCGCCTGCGCACCGAGCTGGTCGACCAGGACGGTTTCGCCAATGACGCCACCGCGATCACCCTGCGCACGCGTCTGGGCTATCAGACCGGCGAGATGGCGGGTTTCACCTTCCTGATCGAGGGCGAGAACGTGCTGCATCTGGTCGATGACTTCAATGATACGGTCAACGGGGCGGCCGGCTATCCCGTTGTCGCCGATCCGGAAGCAACCGAGCTCAACCGGTTGCAACTCACCTATGGCGGGATCGAGAACACCCGCCTGACGCTCGGGCGCCAGCGCATTATCCTCGGCGATGCCCGCTATCTCGGCAATGTCGGTTTCCGCCAGAACGAGCAGACATTCGATGCCGTCCTCGCCACAAGCACGGCGATCGAGGATGTGACCCTGACCTATGCCTATCTGGATCGCGTGCATCGCATTTTCGGCGATGACCACCCGGCCGGCGAATTTGATCTCGATGCGCATGCGCTGACGGCGGCTTTCACGGTCCCGGCGGGCACCGTCACCGGCTTTGCCATCCTCGCCGAAGTGGAGGACGCGCCCGCCCTTTCCAGCGCGACCTATGGCGTCAACTGGAGCGGTTCCATCGCCCGGGACGGTCAGCCGACCTTCGGCTACCGGTTCGAATACGCCGCCCAGTCCGATTACGGCAATTCACCCGCCGCCTTCGATCTCGACATGTTCCGGGCCGAGGCCAGCCTCAGCCAGAACGGTCTGAGCGGTGCGCTCGGGATTGAATCGCTCTCGGGTGATGGCGCGCGCGGTTTCGCCACGCCGCTGGCGACACTGCATGGCTATCAGGGCTGGGCCGATGTCTTCCTGACGACGCCGGCGGACGGCATTCGCGATATCTATGGCCGGGCCGGCTATGCCTTCGCCAACCCGCCTTTCGGCTCGGCGCTGCGCGCGAGCATCGTCTTCCATGATTTCGAAACGGAAAATGGCGGCGCCGATCTCGGATCGGAGTTCGATGCCGTGCTCACCTCACAGCTGAGTGAACATGTCGCCCTGGAGTTCAAGACGGCCCTGTATGATGGCGGCGACAGCACCCTGGCCGACCGCAGCAAGCTCTGGTTCGCGATCACCTATAGCCGCTAGGTGAGCCCCGGAACGCGACAGCCGGACTGTTAGGCCCCCTGTCCTCCTCATTGCCGCGTCTCACCGCAATGGCTATGCCTGCTGCCATGTCAGCAGACCTCTTCAGCCCCGCGGTGCAGCACCGCCAGATCGCCGGCGTCGATGAGGCCGGGCGCGGACCGCTTGCCGGGCCGGTCGTCGCGGCAGCGGTGATACTCGATCCGGGCCGGCCGATTGAAGGCCTGGGGGATTCCAAGGTGATCTCCGGGAAGCGGCGCACGGCACTCGCGCTGCAGATCCGGCAATCGGCCTGGGTCGGGGTCGGGATTGCCGAACCGGAGGAGATTGACCGGATCAATATCCTGCAGGCGACGATGACAGCGATGGCGCGGGCCGTATCCAATCTGCCGCGCCTTCCGGATCACATCTTGATCGACGGCAATCGCGTCCCCCAAGGCCTGCCGTGCAGCGCGGAGGCGATCATCAAAGGCGATGCCTCCGAGGCCGCGATCGGCGCCGCCTCGATCATCGCCAAGACGCTGCGTGATGACTTGATGCTGCGCGCGGCGCTGCGTTTTCCCGGATACGGCTTTGAAGCGCACAAGGGCTATCCCAGCGCCGTCCACCGCAAGGCCCTGATCGCGCTCGGCCCTTGCCCGATTCACCGTTTCAGCTATGCGCCGGTCCGCGCGGCACTCGAAATGCGCGACGCGTAGAATCGGACTCGCTGCGCAAATCCGGACTCCATGTGGATAACTTGATTCGTACTTAACGACCCGTTAGGCCTGAAGGGCTGAGAACTGCCCCTCATGCAGACGAGTGGAGTGGTGCGTTATGGTCAAGACCCCGATCGATCAGATTCTCGAGGGCGAGTGCGTCGAAGTGATGAAATCGCTTCCCGATGCCAGCGTCGATCTCGTCTTCGCCGACCCGCCCTATAATCTCCAGCTCGGCGGCGATCTTCACCGCCCCGACAATTCCAAGGTCGACGCGGTCGATAATGACTGGGACCAGATCGGCGGCTTTGACGATTACGACCTCTTCACCTGGCAGTGGATGGAGCAGGCCCGCCGCGTGCTCAAGCCGAACGGCGCCATCTGGGTGATTGGCAGCTATCACAATATCTTCCGCGTCGGCGGCATCCTGCAGGATGCCGGCTTCTGGGTGCTCAACGACATCATCTGGCGCAAGACCAATCCGATGCCGAATTTCAAGGGCACGCGCTTCACCAATGCGCACGAGACCCTGATCTGGGCCGCCAAGACCAAGGACGGCCGTCCGACTTTCAACTATGCCGCGATGAAGGCCCTCAATGACGGCGTTCAGATGCGCTCGGACTGGTCCTTGCCGATCTGCTCGGGCGGTGAACGTCTCAAGGGCGATGACGGCAAGAAGGCGCATCCGACGCAAAAGCCGGAATCCCTGCTGCACCGCGTCCTGCTCTCGACCACCAATCCGGGCGATCTTGTGCTCGACCCCTTCTTCGGAACCGGCACCACAGGCGCGGCCGCCAAACGGCTGGGCCGCAATTATATCGGCATCGAGCGCGACCCCGAATATCTCAAGGTCGCCAAGGCCCGCCTGGCGGAAATCCAGCCGGCCAGCCGCGACGCCATGACCGTGACCCAGTCGCCACGCGCCCAGCCGCGCATTCCGTTCGGCACACTGGTCGAGCGCGGCATGGTGAAGCCGGGCGACACGCTGTACTGCCCCAAGGGCCGTTATACCGCGCGGGTTCGCGCCGATGGTTCGATCATTGCCGGCGATCGCGCCGGCTCGATCCACCAGGTCGGGGCCCAGATCCAGAGCGCCCCCTCGTGCAATGGCTGGACCTATTGGCATATCCGCACCAAGCAGGGCCTCGCCCCGATCGACGTGATGCGGGCCGAAGTTCGCGCCACCCTGGAAAACTAGTCCTCGCTGGCGCCCCGGCGCCTTGAGACCACCTTGTGCATCACGCTCGGCAGGGCGTGATCGCCCAATTGCGCGTCGTCGGCCCAGATGCCCTCCTGTGGCTCCCAGCCCGGTGCCGCCTCGGCCTCGTGCACCGACAGGCGCAATTCGAAATGGGTAAAGACGTGGCGGATCTCGCCGCGATCCTCCCATGCTGCGGCGAAGGGCGGCGCGCCTTCGGTGCCCGAATCGCCCCACTCGCTTGAGGGCACTTCCATCATACCGCCCAGCAGGCCCTTGTCGGCGCGCTGGCGCAGCCAGATCCGCCCGCGTCGCCGCACCAGCCAGGCCGTGCCATGGCGGACCGGGCGGGCGATCTTCTTCAGCTTGCGCGGATAGGCGAGCATGTCGCCCGCGGCCCGGGCGGCGCAGCCGGGTTGCCATGGACAGGCGGCGCAATCGGGGCTGCGCGGGGTGCAGACGGTGGCGCCGAGATCCATGATCGCCTGGGCGTAATCGCCGGGCCGGTCCGGATCGGCCAGCGTGGCGGCGAGGCGGCGGATTTCCGGCTTGGCCTTCGGCATCGGCGTTTCGATACGATAAAAACGGGTCAGGACGCGCTCGACATTGCCGTCGACGACGCTGGCCGGCTTGTCGAAGGCGGCTGCGAGAATGGCGTTGGCCGTGTAGTCGCCGATCCCGGGAAGCGCCCTCAGGCCCTCCATCTTGTCGGGGAAGCGGCCACCCAGCTCGCTCGCCACCACAATGGCGCAGGCGTGCAGATTGCGGGCGCGGGCGTAATAGCCCAGCCCGGCCCATTCGCGCATCACATCCTCGCGCGGTGCGGCAGCGAGATCCTCGACCCGTGGCCACAAGGCCAGGAAACGGTGCCAATAGGGCGTCGCATGCGGCACGGTCGTCTGTTGCAGCATGATTTCCGACAGCCAGACGGCATAGGGATCAGCCACCTGGCCGGCGCGCCGGTCTTCCGGACGTCGTCGCCAGGGCAGCGACCGGCCCTGGCGGTCATACCAGTCCAGCAGCGCCTCGCGCAGGGCGGCAATTTCCTTCGACTGGTCCATATGTTCCGTAACTTGCCGCGGCGCCCTATCGGGGCGAGAATACCAGCATGGTCTCGAAACCCCCTTCGTCAACTCTCGAACGGCAGGCGCGCCGCTTCCTGGAAACCCATCGCGGACGCCGCGCGATCCGCGCCGCGCCGCCAGCGGGACGGGCGGCGGAGCGCATCCTCAAACCGCTGGCGAGGCGTTTCGGTGTCGGGGTCGAGCGTCTGGTCGAGCATTGGCCGGAAATTGTCGGCGCGCGCCTGGCCGAATGGTGCCTGCCCGAGGCGATCAGCAATTCCGGGGGCAACCGCACACTGGTGATCCGCGCGCGCGGCCCGGCTGCCGCTGTCCTGCAGGCTGAAAGCCGCCGGATACTCGAGCGCGTCCGCATGTTTGCCGGCGAGCGATCGCCAACCCGGCTGCGCGTTCTGCAGGGGGTGACACGCGCGCCACTGCCCGCCACACAACAGATGACAAAACCTCCATCCGCATCACAAGTGAGCGAGAGGGTGGAGGAAAACCTTGAGGCGCGGCTATTGTCCGCGCTTGATCGTTTCGGCAATAGTGTCAAAAGCCGGAACGGCACCGATTTGTGACCCAGGGGGACACCCGTAATGCAACTGAACCGACGCGTATTTTCTGCCATCGCTCTCACCGCAGCCCTGGCCCTTGGGGCCTGTGGTGGCAATTCCGACCCGGCCGGCGCCGGCCAGTCCAGCTATGAACGCGGCAGCGATCGCGGCATCGGCAATGCCGATGCGCCGATCACCATGATCGAGTACGCTTCGGTCGCCTGTGGTCACTGCGCCAGCTTCCATGAAGAAGTCTGGCCGACAATCAACGCTGATTATGTCGAAACCGGCCAGGTGCGTTACGTTTTCCGCGAAATGATCACCGGTTCACCGCAATTCGCCATCGCCGGCTTCGCGCTGGCGCATTGCGTGGCGCCTGAGCGCTATTTCGACATGCTCGATGTGTTGTTCCAGCAGCAACGCGCCATTTTCCAGGCTGCCAGCCAGCCCGGCGGCGCGCGGGGCCAGTATCTCGCCATCGCCCGTTCAATGGGCATGAGCGAGGCGGACTTTGATGCCTGCCTCAACAACCAGGACGTCAATGCCGAGATCGTCGCCGCCCACGACCGTGCGCTCGCCGACGGCATCGACAGCACGCCGCGTTTCCTGTTCAACGGCGAACTGCTCGAGGCACGCCGCGCTCCGGGTGCGACCGAGTACACCTATTTCCTCGGCAACAGCCAGGTGATCATTGATGGTGAGCCCGTGCCCGGCATCGTCGATGCCGACACGTTCAGCCGCCTGATCGATCATCTCCTCGCCCGGCGCGATGCGGATGCCGGCGGCTCCGGCTCGGAGGACTGAGATCGTGCAAAGCGTACCCCGCCTTCTTTGCGGCCTGGCTCTGGCCACCTTCATATCGGGCGGGTTTACGGCCTCGGCCGGGGCTGAACATCGTGCCCAGGCCGAACGCCCCGGCGATCACGCCACCGGCTCGGAGGATGCCCCGCTGCTCATGGTGGAATACGCCTCCTTCGCCTGTCCGCATTGCGCCCATTTCCAGACCGATGTCTGGCCCGTCATACGCTCGGAATTCGTCGAGACCGGTGAGGTGCGCTATATCTTCAGGCCAATGCTGACCGCACCGCCGCAACTGGCCGCGATCGGCATCGTCCTGGCGGAATGCGCGGACGAGGACCGTTATTTCAGCGCCGCCGACCTCCTGTTTGCCGAACAATCCACAATATTTGAAGCGGCACAGGCCCAGGGCGATGTCGCCGCGATCTACTACCGGATTGCAGCGGCGGTCGGGCTGTCCGAAGCGGCGCTGGACGCGTGTCTCGCCGATCCGGCAATGTCCGAAATGGTCAATGCCGGTGCGCTGCAGGCGAATGAGGACGGCATTGCCGGGACGCCAAGCTTTGTGATCGGCGGCAAGATCCTGAATCTGGGAACGAGCGCTGAAGGCGCAGTCTTCAACTGGGGCGGCGTGCCGCTTGTGATCAATGGAGACAGGGTTCCCGGTCAATTGGACGGAGACACGTTCCGCCGAATCATCCTTCACTTCCTTGATGATCGCGCTCACGGGATCGATCATGGGTCAGAAACCGCGCATTGAAGGCGGTCTGACCGGTAGTGCAGGACCGGATTGCCGATGATCGGCAGTCCCAACGCGATGGAGGTCGGGTGAAATTCACGCAGCTCCGGCTGACCGGTTTCAAATCATTCGTCGATCCGACCGAATTGCGGATCGACCCCGGCCTGACTGGCGTGATCGGACCCAATGGTTGCGGCAAATCCAACCTGCTTGAAGCCCTGCGCTGGGTGATGGGCGCCACCTCGGCCAAATCCCTGCGCGGCGGCGGCATGGAAGACGTGATCTTCTCCGGTACCGATAACCGCCCGGCGCGCAATCATGCCGAGGTGATGCTGACTGTCGACAATTCGGCCAAGCTCGCTCCGGCGCGTTTCAACGATGCCGCCAGTCTCGACGTCATCCGCCGCATCACGCGCGGCGCCGGCTCGGCCTACAAGATCAATGGCGAGGAAGTGCGGGCCAAGGATGTCCAGCTTCTGTTCGCCGATGCCGGTACCGGTGCCAATTCCGCTGCCCTGGTCCGCCAGGGACAGATCAGCGAGCTGATCGCCGCCAAGCCGGAAAACCGCCGCCGCATCCTGGAAGAGGCCGCCGGCGTTGCCGGTCTGCGCGCCCGCCGTCACGAAGCCGAACTGCGCCTGCGCGGCGCCGAGGCCAATCTCGACCGGCTGCAGGAAGTGATCGACGAGATCGGCGCCCGCCATGGCTCGCTGCAGAAACAGGCGCGCCAGGCCGCACGCTATCGCAAGCTCTCCGCCAGCATCCGCACACTGGAAGCCGCCGTCTGGCTCAACCGCTGGCGCGCCGCTGCCAGCCTGGTCGAGGAGAGCGAGGCGGCCCTGGTCGAGAAGCGCGAACACGCCGAAACAGCGACCGCCGCGGCGTCCGAGGCGCGGATCCAGGCAGAAATACTCGCCGCTATGCGTGAACCGGCGCGGCTGAAAGAGGCCGAGGCTGCGGCAGCGCTGCGCAATCTGGAGCGCGAACGCGACCGGATCGAACGCGATGCCAGCGATGTCCAGCGCAATATCGCCAATCTCGAAGCGCGGCTCGATGAGCTCGCCTCGGCCACTGGCCGCGAACAGCATATCGTCGAGGACGCCACCGCCAGCCGCGACCAGGCCGCGCTGGAGGTCGAGCGGCTTGAAGCTGAAATGGCGCGGGAAAAGACCAGTCTGGCAGGGGCGGAAGCCGCCGCGCTCGATGCCGACACCCAGCGCCGCGAGCGCGAGGCCCTGCTTGATGCCAAGGCCGGCGATGCGGCAGCACGCCAGGCGGCATTGCAGAGCGCGCGCCGCGAGGCCGAACGCCTCTCCGCCCGCCTGACCCAGATCGAACGCGAGGTCGCAGCGGCGCAACAGGAACGCGAGGCCCTGCTCGGCTCCTCGGCCCTGGCCGAACTGGAGACCGCCCAGGCTGACCTTGTCGCCAGCGAGACCGCGCTCGAGGCTGCCAAGTCGGCCTTCAACGCTGCCGAACTGGCCCGCCAGGCCGCGGAGACCGAACAACAGGCCGCGACCGAAGCCTGGCGCGAACTCTCAACCGAGCGCGACAGCCTGGCGCGTGAAGCGTCGACCATCGAGCGTCTGCTCGCCAGCACGCTGCAGGACAATGTCTCGCCCGCCCTCGATGCGGTGCGGGCCCGTCCCGGCTATGAGCACGCGCTCGCTGCCGCGCTGGGCGATGATCTCGACGCCTCGCTCGATGAAAACGCGGCGCGGCACTGGCACAAGACCGATTGCCATGCCGATGCCCTGCCCGGCGGCTGCGTGCCGCTCTCCGATCATGTCGAGGCGCCTGCGGCCCTGAAGGCCCGGCTCGACGCTGTCGGAGTTATCAAGCCGGAGAAGGCGCAAACCGCCGCCGCCAGGCTCAAGCCTGGCCAGCGCCTGGTGACGCGCGAGGGTGATCTGTGGCGCTGGGACGGACTGGTCGCGCGCGCCGACGCACCATCAGCCGCTGTGGCACGGCTGGAACAACGCAACCGGCTCGACGCGATTCGCGAAACGCTTTCCGAGAGCGAGCCGCTGTTCGCCGAAGCAACCACGCGTCGCGACCGGGCGCAATCAGACCTGGCCACGCGCCGTCAGGCCGAACAGAGCACCCGCAGTGCGATCGCGCCAGCCGAACGCGCCATCCGCACCGCCCAGGACCGGATTGCCGGTCTGCGCGAAACCGCTGCCAAGGCCTCGGCCCGCGCCGACGCCCTCGGCGAGCGGCTCGAACGCCTGGCCAGCGAGGCCGCCGATGGTGAAGCGGCGCTCGAGGCCGCGAATGGCGTGGTGGAAACCGCTGCGCAGGCCGGGGATGACAATGCGGCGCTGGAAGCGGCCCGCCAGAATGCCGAAAGTGCCCGGCGCGCCGCGGCCGATGCGCGCGCCGCGCTGGAAAGTGTGCGCCGCGAATCGGAATTGCGCCGCCAGCGCCATGCTGCGGCACGCCGTGACCGCGATGCCTGGGCCGAACGTTGCCAGGCGGCATCCGACCGAATCGCCGAAATTGCCAAACAGAATGACGAAACCCGCACCGCACTCGAACAGGCCATCAGCCGGCCGGAGGAGCTGCAACAGAGCCTGCACGCCCTGACCGACCGGCTCGAGGCGGCCGAGCGCGCAGCGCATGAGGCCCGCGCGGCCGCAGCAGACACCGAGGACCAGCTCAAGCTCGCCGAAAGCGCCGCCCGCTCGGCCGAAAACGCCGCTTCGGCCGCGCGCGAAGGCCGCGCCGCTGCAGAGGCGCGGCTCGGTTCGGCCCGCGACAGGCTGGCCGAGACAACCGAACGCCTGCAGGACGCGACCGGCGATTCTCCCGAGGCGCTGTCGGGCCGGGTCAGCGATGACGAGATCGATTCGCTCAGCGCCGCCGACATCGAACGCCGGCTCGATGAGGCCCGCCTGTCGCGCGACCGTCTCGGCGCCGTCAATCTGCGCGCCGATGAAGAGGCCGAGGAGCTCGCTATCCGCGTTGAGGAGATGAGCCGCGAGCGCGACGACCTGCACGCCGCCATCGACCGCCTGCGCAAGGCTGTCGATCAATTGTCACGCGAGGGCCGCGCCCGCCTGCTCGAGGCTTTCGACGTGGTTGACGGACATTTCCGCACCCTGTTCGCGACCCTGTTCGAGGGTGGTCATGCCGAATTGCGCCTGACCGAGAATGACGACCCGCTTGAGGCCGGGCTGGAAATCTTCGCCTGCCCGCCGGGCAAGAAGCTCGAGACCATGTCGCTGATGTCCGGCGGCGAACAGGCCCTGACCGCTTCGGCGCTTATTTTCGCGGTCTTCCTGTCAAACCCGGCCCCGGTCTGCGTGCTCGACGAGGTCGATGCGCCGCTCGATGATGCCAATGTCGATCGCTATTGCCGCATGCTCAACGAGATGCGGCGCATGACGGAAACGCGCTTTCTCGTCATCACCCACAACCCGCTCACCATGTCGCGCATGGACCGGCTGTATGGCGTGACCATGTCGGAGCGAGGCGTTTCCCAGCTGGTATCGGTCGACCTGGTCGGCGCGGAACAGCTCGTTGCCGCGGAATGATCATTTTTAGCAAGCTTTTCAAATATTTATTGACCCAGCTCCATTGCTTGACACTCCAGGGGGCCGAGTCTAGTTTGCGCGCGCCTGCCGGGAGGCTCGGCTGGCGGACCGATTTCCATGTCTGAACGAGACGATAGACCGAAAACACCTGATCGTAGCGATGATCTAAAGGACTTCGACCGGCGCTTGAGCGACAAGATCGCGCAGCACCGTGGCAAGACCGGACCAGACACCGAGACGAGCAATGCCTGGAGTGTCAGCGTCAGATACGGTAGCGGCTTTGCCGGTGGCGTATTGGTCGGGACCGGCCTGGGCTGGGCAGCAGACAAGGTTTTCGAGATCGCACCGTGGGGCATGCTGGTCGGGATGATACTGGGTTTCGCAGCTGGCGTGCGCAACATCATGCGCGAGGCGGCAGCGGCGAATGCCGAGAATGCGGCCAAGGCCGAAGAGACTGAACATAAAGCCGGCACCATGCCGGGTTCTGACGCGACGAAAGAAGACTAGATGGCCTTGCTCGAAACAGATCCGATGCACCAATTCGTCGTGCAGCCCGTCCTGGAGCTGCCGACCCTGTTCGGAATCGACCTGACAATCACCAATTCGGCGCTGTTCATGATCGCGACGACGCTGGTCACCAGTTTCGGCCTGATCCTTCTGACCGGCCGCGGCGCCATGGTGCCGACGCGGTCGCAGTCGATCGCCGAAATCCTCTACGGCTTTGTCGCCGACATGGTACGCTCGATCATGGGCGAGGAAGGCCGCGCGGTCTTCCCCTATGTCTTCACGCTATTCATCTTCATTCTGGTCGCCAACCTGCTCGGCATGCTGCCCGGAAGCTATACGGTCACGAGCCAGCTGGTCGTTACCCTCGCGCTGGGTCTGACCTCGATCACCCTGGTGGTGATCACCGGCTTCATCAAGAACGGCTTTGGCTTCCTCAAGCTGTTCGCGCCGGCCGGCCTGCCGCCGGTGATGTATATCCTGATCGTTCCGATCGAGTTCATCTCCTTCCTGAGCCGGCCTTTCTCGCTCGCGATCCGGCTTTTCGCCAACATGATGGCGGGCCACACCCTGCTCAAACTGTTCGGCGGCTTCGTCCTTTCCCTGTCCAGCCTGGGCGCGATCGGCATTGCCGGCGCGGTACTGCCGCTGGCCGTCGCCACAGCCGTCACCGCGCTCGAGCTGGTGATTGCTTTCCTCCAGGCCTATGTGTTCGCGGTTCTGACCTGCATCTATCTCAATGATGCACTGCATCCGTCGCACTAGAGTTTTTCACCCTTCCAGCCACACACCTTATTCAACAGGAGCCATCCCATGGAAATCGAAGCAGCCAAGCAAATCGGTGCAGGCATTGCAGCTCTCGCCCTCGCCGGCGCCGGCGTCGGTATCGGTACCATCTTCGCCAGCTATCTCGCCGGCGCACTGCGCAACCCGTCTGCCGCCGCAGGTCAGTTCACCACCCTTCTGATCGGCTTCGCCCTGACCGAGTTTACCGGTCTGCTGGGCTTCGTCGTGGCGATGATCATCCTCTTCGGTTGATCCGTCTCCACCTGCGCCCATTGCCGTTCAAAGAGCATCGAAGATGATCAATTTCTCCGAATCCACATGGCTGATCAGCCAGGCCCAGCCGCATGGCGAAGCCGCAGCCGATCAAACCCATGCGGCGGTCGAACATGCCGCCGAGGCGCATGCCAGCGGCGGCCTGCCGCAGCTGGACGTCTCGACCTGGCCAGGACAATTGTTCTGGCTGGCGGTCACCTTCTCCGTGCTCTTCATGATGATGTGGAAGGTTGTGCTTCCACGCATCCGCAATGCCATTGAAGAACGGCGCGACCGCATCGCCGACGACCTCGATGCGGCCGCCGATCTCAAGCAGAAGGCAGACGATTCCGCTGCCGAATATGAACGCCTGCTCTCGGAAGCCCGCGCCAAGGCTCATGCCATGGCCCAGGACAGCCGGAGCGAGGTCGAGAAGGCGATGGCCGCCGAGGCCGCCGAAGCCGATCTCGAAATCGCCAAGCGTCAGGATGCCGCCGAGGCGCGCATCGCCGACATGCGGACCAAGGCACTGACAAAGGTCAATACGATCGCTGTCGACGCCACACGGGCCATCATCGTTCAACTGACGGGGGCCGAACTCGACGACAAGTCGATCGAAGCTGCTGTCAATGACGCCCGCTAGAGGACCCAAATCATGAGTTTCGACTGGATCCATCCAAACGAGGCTGCCTTCTGGGTCGCGCTGTCATTCGTCATCGTCATTGGCGTGCTGATCTATGTCCGCGTGCCCGGCCTGGTCGCCAAGCAACTGGACGCCCGCGCCCAGGGGATTGCCGACGAGATCACCGAAGCGCGCCGCCTGCGCGAAGAGGCCCAGGAACTGCTTGCCAGCTTCCAGCGCCGGCAGCAGGAAGCCGCCGAAGAAGCCGCATCCATCGTCGCCCAGGCGAAGAATGAAGCGAAAATGCTGAAGAAGCAGGCGCGTGAGGAAATGGCCGAGCGTCTGGAACGCCGCACCGCTCTCGCCGAGCAACGCATCGCCCAGGCCGAAGCGTCCGCTGCCGCCGATGTCCGCGCCGCCGCTGCGGACCTCGCCACTGCTGCGGCCGAGACCTTGCTGAAATCCTCGATGAAAAAAGCGGATCTCAACAAGCTGGTCGATGCCGACATCAAGCTGGCCGGCAGCCAGTTCAACTAGGCATTACCGCAGCACAGACAGAAAAAGGCCCGCAGCAATCTCGCTGCGGGCCTTTTTGTTTGCGTCCGGGTCTCTGGTGAAACCGCCTATTCGGCAGGATCCTTTTCGCCGAAGGCGAAGCGGACGCGCTTCCACACCCACGGCATGCGCCGCAGTCCGTCAGTGATAAAGGTGTGAGCGGTCTTGGAGGCTGCGGCCACCAGCACGAGACCGAGCAGGCCCATCGGCAGGCCGATCGGAATGAAGGGCGTGAAGAAGCCGACCGGAACCGCGATGACCATCAGGGTCACACCGATCGAGATCACAACCGTGCGGATAATAAACACCAGCGCCGCACCAAATGCGTTCGACCGTGCCAATCCGTTCAGCGTCTCATTCATCGCCGTCGTCATCCTCTAACCCGCCCTGTCCCTCATGCGACCGCCAGCGGCGCCGGGGTGCGGGACAATATGGGTAACACCTAATTCCTAATCATGACCCCTATGCGAGGCAAAAGAGCCGAAAATCAGGCATCTTTTTCCAGTCGCAACGAAGCTGTTGCATCTGCGCACCGGAATCGGCCCGGAGGCTTCAACCAGGGCAGGCGATTTCCTGAAACACCGGGAGGTTCAGCGCGCGTGCCCGACCCGGGCCGAAACGCAGCGTGCATAATTTACCCGGCCCGAAGTGAACCGCCGACTCTCAAATGAGGCCTCTCGCCACTGAACGCAAGATGACCGTCCTGCAATCCGCATGAAAATTTGGCAACACGCGGCAATTGCCCGTCTCAGGGCAGGCCTGCCTGCGAATGGGGCAATCGCGGTGACGGCAACAGCCCGTGCGTTGAGGGGCAGGCCGTGCTCCCCCCGGTCTCAACCGGAGGGAGCGCGCTGTCCTATTCCGCTGCGGCGGTCGATGGTGTCCAGCGCAGGACAGGCTGGCGTGCGGCGCGGGTTTCGTCGAGGCGTCGCATCGGGGCGTGAACCGGGGCCGCCTGGAAGCGGGCGACCTCACCGGCCTTGGCCGCCAGCGCGAGCGCTTCCATCACGTCGATGAAACGATCAAGCCCGCCCCTGGATTCGGTCTCGGTCGGTTCGATCAGCATGGCGCCATGGACGACGAGCGGGAAATACATCGTCATCGGATGATAGCCCTCATCGATCATCGCCTTGGCGAAGTCGAGCGTCGTCACACCGGTATCCTTGAGGAAACGGTCGTCAAACAGGGCTTCGTGCATGCAGGTGCCATCGAAGGCCGGGGTCATCACGGATTTCAGGCGCGCCAGGATGTAGTTGGCGTTGAGCACCGCATCGTCGGCGACCTGTTTGAGGCCGTCCGCACCATGACTCATCATATAGGTGAGCGCCCGGGTGAACATGCCCATCTGGCCATGGAAGGCGGCCATGCGGCCGAAGGGATGCAGACCCTTGCCCGCCAGATCGTCCTCATGCTCGGCCATGTGCATGATCGCCATGCCCTTGGGATTGTCCCGGTCGACGATCAGAAGCGGCAGCGGCGCGAACGGGGCCAGCGCTTCTGACAACACCGTCGGGCCGGCGCCGGGCCCGCCGCCGCCATGCGGGGTGGAGAAGGTCTTGTGCAGGTTGATATGCATGGCATCGACGCCGAGATCGCCGGGGCGGACGCGGCCGACAATGGCGTTGAAATTGGCGCCGTCGCAATAGAAATAACCGCCAGCCTCATGGATCAGATCGGCGATCTCGCGGATATCGCGTTCGAACAGGCCGCAGGTATTGGGATTGGTCAGCATGATACCGGCGACATCATCGCCGAGCTTGGCCTTCAGCGCTTCCATATCGACGCGGCCGCCGACATTGGCCGGGATCTCGTCAACGGTGAAGCCACACTGCACCGCGGTAGCCGGATTGGTGCCGTGGGCCGATTCGGGAACCAGCACGCGGCGGCGATGGGTCTGGCCATCGGCGTCGAGACGGGCGCGGATCGCCATCATGCCGCAGAACTCACCATGCGCGCCGGCTTTCGGCGACAGGGCAACGGCGGGCATGCCGGTCAGGGTGAGCAGCCAATGGGCCAGCACGTCCATGACCTCATAGGCGCCCTGCACTGTGGAGGCCGGCTGCAGCGGATGCACATCGGCAAAACCGGGCAGGCGCGCAACTTTCTCGTTGAGGCGTGGATTATGCTTCATCGTGCACGAGCCGAGCGGGTAGAGGCCGAGATCGATGGCGTAATTCTTCCGGCTCAGGCGCACATAATGGCGCATGGCTTCCGGCTCGGACAGGCCGGGCAGACCGATCGCTGCCTTGCGCTCCAGGCCGCCAAGCCGGGTCTTTGTCCCCTTGGGAGCCGGAAAGTCGACACCGGTATTTTCGACGCCGCCACGCTCGAAGATCAGCGGTTCGGCCTGTTCCAGCCCGCGTGAGCCGGAAACGGTGTCGGCATAGCCGCCGGTGGCGACATTTTCAGCCATGCGGGTCGGACGTCCTTGTGTGTTCATCGCCATCAGAGGACACCCCGCAGAGCTTTTTCAAACACGATCATATCGTTCTCGGTATTGGTTTCCGTCGCCGTGACGAGGAGAAGGTCCTCGAACTGGCCGGGATAGAGCCGGCTGGCGGGCACGCCGCAAAGCACGCCCACCCGCGCCAGTTCATCGACCACCTCGGCGGCCGGGCGCGGCAGGCGCACGGTGAATTCGTTGAAGAAGCTGTTGTTGAGCACCTCAACACCGTCAATGGCATCGAGACGGTCGGCAAGCTCGCAGGCGGTCTCGTGATTGAGACGCGCCAGCGTGCGCAGTCCGGCTTCGCCGAGCAGTGTCATGTGGATGGTGAAGGCCAGAGAACACAGGCCGGCATTGGTGCAGATATTCGAGGTCGCCTTCTCGCGGCGGATATGTTGCTCGCGCGTCGACAGCGTCAGCACATAGCCACGGCGGCCATCGGCATCGACGGTTTCGCCGGCGAGGCGGCCGGGCATTTGCCGGATGAAATTGCGCTCATTCTTGCAGGCGAACAGACCGACATAGGGGCCACCGAAATTGAGCCCGACGCCGATCGACTGACCTTCGCCGACGGCGATGTCGGCGCCCATATCGCCGGGCGCCTCGACCAGGCCGAGCGAAACGGCTTCGGTGAAGACAGCGATCACCAGCGCGCCCTTGGCATGGGCGGCTTCGGAGATGGCGCGCAGATCGTGCAGCCGGCCGAAGATATCCGGCGTCTGCACCACGACACAGGCGGTGGTCTCGTCGATGGCGGCGACAACCTCGTCCAGCCCACCCAGGCCGGGCGTGGTGACGGCGATCTCGACGACGGAGTGTTTCGACAGCGTTTTGGTCGCCTCGACATAATGCGGGTGCACGGTGCCGGCCATCACGGCCTTGTTCCGCTTGGTCACCCGCGCCGCCATCATCACAGCTTCGGCGCAGGCGGTGGAGCCGTCATACATCGAGGCATTGGCGACATCCATGCCGGTCAGGAGCGCGACCTGGGTCTGGAATTCGAACAGGGTCTGCAAGGTGCCCTGACTGATTTCCGGCTGGTAGGGCGTGTAGGCGGTGAGGAATTCGGAGCGCTGGATCAGGTGATCCACCGTCGACGGGATATGGTGGCGATAGGCCCCTGCCCCGAGGAAGAACGGCACCGATCCGGCCGCGACATTCCTCGACGCCATGGCCGACATGGCGCGCTCAACCGCGAGCTCGCCCTGCTTGAGCGGCAAAGCCACCAGCCCCTTCAGACGCGCCGCTTCGGGCACATCGGTGAAGAGGTCGTCGAACGAGGCGACGCCAATCGCCTCGAGCATGGCCTTGCGGTCGGTATCTGTGTGGGGAAGGTAGCGCATGAAACAGGCCTTATGCGATGTGGGCGTTATAGGCGGCTTCGTCCATCAGACCGTCGAGCTGGGCGGCGTCGGACAGCTTGATCTTGACGAACCAGCCGGCACCGGCGGCGTCTTCATTGACCTTGGCCGGCTCGTCATCGAGCACGGAATTGACGGCGACGATCTCGCCATCGACCGGCGCGTAGACTTCCGAAGCAGCCTTCACCGACTCGACGACGGCGAACTCATCGCCCTTGGCGACGGTCTTGCCGACATCCGGCAATTCAACAAACACGACATCGCCGAGCTGTTCGGCGGCGTGGGCGGTGATGCCGACGGTGGCGGTGTCGCCCTCAACGGTGATCCATTCATGGTCTTCGGTGTAACGCGTGGTCATGGTGTGTCTCCTGCCCCGATAGTGTGGAATGGGTTTGATCTGGATTGAGGGGGCCTAGCCCCGGAAGAAATTGTTCGGCACGAACGGCAATTTGGTCACCGTCGCCGGACGCGGCTTGCCGCGCACGATCAGGTCGAGCTCGGTGCCCTCGGCCATGTAGTCACGATCAACATAGCCCATCGCCACCGGCCCGTTGACCGTGGGGCCGAAACCGCCCGAGGTCACGATTCCGATGATCTTGCCATCCTTCGTCGCGATCTCGGCGCCTTCGCGCGCCGGCGCGCCGCTCAGCGTCAGGCCGATGCGTTTCTGGCAGGTCTTGTCGTCGATCTGTTTCTGGATCACGGCCGCGCCCGGGAAATCCCCGCGCTCGCGGCGCGTCTTGGCCAGGGCCCAGATCAGCGAGGCTTCAACCGGTGTGCGGCTGGTGTCCATGTCATGGCCATAGAGGCAGAGCCCGGCTTCCAGACGCAGCGAATCGCGCGCGCCAAGGCCGATCGCCTCGACCTCATCCTGGGCCAGAAGCAGTTTTGCGACCCGCACCGCATCGGCCTCGGGGATGGAAATCTCGAACCCGTCTTCGCCGGTATAGCCCGAGCGCGACATCATCACTTCGACACCATCAAGCTGGAACACGCCGCACTGCATGAAGACCAGCTTGCAGGCCTGCGGGCAAAGCCGCGCCATCACGTCCTTCGCGGCCGGGCCCTGCAGCGCCAGCAGCGCGCGGTCTTCCAGGCGGACGAGCTTGCCCTTGCCGGCGGTGACGGCTTCAAGATGGGCGAAATCCTGATCCTTCATCGCCGCATTGACGACGAGGAAAATCCCGTTGCCGTCCGGGCGCGAGACCATCAGATCATCGCGAATGCCGCCCTGGTCGTTGAGCAGGAGGGTGTATTTCTGTTCGCCGGCGCCGAGCAAAGCGAGATCGCAGGTCAGCAGCGCCTCGAGCGCGGCCTCATCGCCGGTATAGCGCGCCTGACCCATATGGGAGACATCGAACAGGCCGGCCTTCTCGCGTGTCTGCTTGTGCTCGCCCATGATCCCGAGCGGATACTGCACCGGCATGTCATAGCCCGCGAACGGGACCATCTTGCCGCCGAGTTCGAGATGCAGGGCGTGAAGCGGTGTTTTGTGGAGAGTTTCGGTCATTGGCGGGTCCTGACAAGAGCGCTGATCCTGCCTGCGAAAACCGCCGGCAAGCCGTCGCCCCCGCTGTCCCGTGACCTGAGAGATTCCGCGCGAACCCGCATTTGCGAGACACGCTTGCTCCGTCGGTGGAGTCAAAGCCTGACGGCCCTACTCACTTTCCAGCGTTTGTCTCTCTCGCGGTCCGTCTGCCTGAGCGTTTCCGGGGCGGTTGCGCCTTCGGCGCCGGCCTGTTCGCCGGTCTCTCCCGCGAGGAGATATCGCCCGGCAGACGCGTCTCGCGACGGACCTGCCGGTTGGCGCGCACTCTTAGGACAAGCCGGGGCGGAGTCAATGCAGGAAGGCGGGCGAAAGCGTGCTTTTGCGGCGGAAAATGCCAGGATCGGGCCGTCATCGCCGACCCGATAGCCACGCCTGACATCAAAGCGCCTACTCGCCCTGATAGGACAGAGGCATGCAGGTCAGCAGCGCGTTTTGCAGGGTTTGTCCGAATCCGGCCTGCGCCGTCAACGGCATCGCACCCGCCTCGGCCGCGGCCGTATCGCGGGCGCCCTCCCAGTCCTCGATCAGGGAGCGCTCGCGCAGGGCGCCCTGCATGCCGAGCGCGAAGACCCGATAAGTCGCCTCATCACCCGCGTCGCTGACATGGGCGTCGAAACAGGCGCAAAACTCGGTGTGATCGGCCGGCTCGCCACCGCTATAGCCGACCTGCTGCAGGCGGCAGCCATGCTGCAGCCAGGTGGAATACTGCTGCGGATCTTCGGAAAAAGCGGGCTGAGCAAGGCCGGTAACGGCAAGGAGCAGGCTGACGAACATCTACAATAATCCTCTGAAATCAAAGGTGAGACTAGCCGGTTGCGGCCCCGGCACCCTCCCCTGTTCAGGGGAGGATTACATCCGGTCCGGCGCTTCCATGCCGAGCAGGTGCAGGCTCAGCTCAAGCTGTTTCAACGTCGCTTCCGCCAGGGCCAGGCGCGAGGATTTTGTCGCCTCGTCCGGAGCGGACAGGATCGGGCAGGCGGAATAGAATTTCGAGAAGGCCTGGGCCAGCGTGAAGGCGTGATCGCACAGCGCATTGGGCGCACGATTATCGATCGCCTGGTCGATGGCGGCCCCAAAGGCATCCAGCGCCAGAACGAGATCGCGTTCCTCATCCGCCACAATCGAGATCGGCCCCGGCGTGACGCCGGCTTCGGCGGCCTTGCGCATCAGGGATTTCACTCGCACGGCGGCATAGAGGAGATAGGGGCCGGTCTTGCCCTCGAAACTGGTGAAGCGATCGAGGTCGAACACGTAATTCGTGGTGCGGTAATTCTGCAGATCGGCGAACTTGATCGCCGCCAGCCCGACCATGCGCGCGACGCGGGCCTGCTCTTCAGCGCCGACATCGGCAGCAAGCCCCGCTTCCTTGATCCGCTGGTCCGCGCGCTCAATGGCGCCGGCGATCAGATCCGCGAGGCGGAATGTGCCGCCGTCACGGGTGCGCAGGCGCTTGCCGTCAGTGCCATTGACCGAGCCGAAATTGACATGCTCGAGCGCGCCTTCCTTGACCAGGCCGGCTTTTTCGGCGGCGCGGAAGACTTGCTGGAAATGATTGCCCTGGGCGCTGTCGACAACATAGAGCGTCAGATCGGGGCCGAAATTCGCCTTGCGGTCGAGGATTGTTGCCAGATCGGTGGTGCCATAGAGCGAGGCGCCACCCGAAGTGACGAGGATCAGCGGTGGCAATTCCTTCTTGTCGTCCTCGCGGGCGATATGGATCACCCAGGCACCATCGCTGAGCTCGGCAATGCCGCGCTGCTTGAAATCCTCGACCATGGCGGGGATCAGCGGATCGACATCGCTTTCCCCCTTCCACAGGTCAAAATGCACGCCGAGCGCATCGAAATCGCGCTTCAGCGCCGCAATCGAGACCGCGATGAAATGGTTCAGCAGCGCCCGGTATCCGGGGCGGCCGGCCTGCAGCTCGGCTGTCGCGATGCGGGACAGTTCCAGCCGCTCGGCATCGGCCTTGGCCTTTTGCGATGCCTGCGGATAAAGCCGCGCCAGATCGTCAATATCGACCGGCGGCTCGTCCGGATAGGGTCCGGTGAAATCGGCATCGAAATAGGGCAGGTCGGGCTGTTCTTCGCGCAGCTCGGTGATGAGGTGGCCCATTTGCAGCCCCCAGTCACCGAGATGGATGTCGGAGACAACCTCGTCGCCGCGAAAACGCAGCAGGCGCTGCAGGCTGTCGCCCAGCACCGAGGAGCGCAGATGGCCAACATGCATCGGCTTGGCGACATTGGGGCCGCCGAAATCGATCATCACCTTGCGCGGCGTCTTCGTCAGCGGTGCGCCGGCGCGATCATCGGCCGCGATCTCGGCAGCGCGCGCATCATAGGCGCCCGGCGCCGGGGTCAGATTGATGAAACCGGGCCCGGCGATCTCGGCCGACGCGATCAGCGGGTCGCCGGCGATGGCGTCGACGATCTTCTGCGCCAGTTCACGCGGATTCGTCTTCGCCTGCTTTGCAGCCGGCATGGCGCCATTGCACTGGAAGGGCGCAGTGCCCGATTTGGTCGCAGGCGTGACACGCCCCAGCTCCCGCGGCAGCCGCAGGGAAGCGAACGCGTCGCCCAGTTTTTCACTGAGCTGATCGGCAATTGAGGGCATGAAATCAGTCCTGGCCGGCACTCACGCGGAAACGCTGGCCGCTGCGGTTGAAGGCAAGCTGTTCCGGGGTCAGCTCGAAACCGGTCAGGATTTCGAAATTGACGCCAGACGTCTCGGCAGTGGCCCGCGGGATCGAAATCGCTTCAATGGTCTCGGTGAGGTAAACCCGGTCCTCGCCGGCCTGGAAGCGGATGGTGATCGGGAAGACCTGCTTTTCGATCACGGCGATATCGCGGCGCGTCACCGCGACGAAATACTCATAAACATGCGAATCACCCTCGGCGGCCGGGCCACGGCCGAAGGCCATGTCGAGCTCAAGATTGGCGATGATGGGGCGCTCGCCATAATAGTTGCACAGGGAGCGCACAGCGAGAATTTCGCCGGTGAAACCGACATTGTCATAGGCGACGATACCGTCCTCAAGCTCGACAATCCGGTGTGCGTCATAGAGCGAAAGCGCGGTCGGGCACGGGCCGATATTCGGCTGCGGTTCGGTGAACACGTCACTGACGGTCTGACAGCCATTGAGTAACAGGGCGGCGGCGGCGAGAATGGCAAAAGAACGCATGATGCATTACCTGACTTGAATACCCGCCCGGCCTCTGGATAGCGCCAAGCCTCTTTGTTAGGACGGTCATACGATGCGCACGAGGCGTGTGCAACGGTATCGCTGATGGAGAACTGAACCCGATGAGCGGCAAGCGCCCACCCCTGACTGTCCTGCTGGCCGCGCCACGGGGATTTTGCGCCGGCGTCGACCGCGCGATCCAGATCGTCGAACGGGCGCTGGAGCGTTTCGGCGCCCCGGTCTATGTCCGCCACGAGATCGTCCATAATCGCCATGTGGTCGAGCGTCTCGAGGCGCTCGGGGCGGTTTTCGTCGAGGAGCTCGACCAGTGTCCCGATGACCGTCCGGTGGTGTTTTCCGCCCATGGCGTGCCCAAACAGGTGCCGGAAGAGGCCGAACGGCGCAATCTGATCTATGTCGATGCGACCTGCCCGCTGGTGTCGAAGGTCCATGTCGAGGCCCAGCGTCACCAGGCCAGTGAACGCGAAATCCTGCTCATCGGCCATGCCGGCCATCCCGAGGTCGTCGGCACGATGGGGCAATTGCCCGAAGGCGCGATCGCGCTGATCGAAACGGTCGAGGATGCAATGGCCTACGCGCCGAAGGATCCCTCCCGCCTCGCCTTTGTGACCCAGACAACCCTCTCGGTTGACGACACCTCGGCCATCGTCGCTGCCCTGCAGGCGCGCTTTCCGCAGATCGAGGCCCCGCACAAGGAGGACATCTGCTATGCGACCACCAATCGCCAGGCCGCCGTCAAGGCGCTGGCCCCGCATTGCGACATCGTCTTCGTGATCGGCGCCCCCAATTCGTCCAACTCGGTCCGCCTGGTCGAGGTCGCCAAACGGGCGGGAGCTCCCCGTTCGCAGCTGATCTCAAGTGCCGAGGATGTGGCTTGGGACATGATCGGTGATATCGAAACAGTTGGCATCACCGCCGGCGCCTCGGCACCGGAAGACCTGGTCGAGGGACTGATCGCGGCGTTTCGCGAGCGCTATGACGTGGTCCAGAAGGATATCCGCGTCACCGAAGAAGATGTTATTTTCAAACTTCCAAGAGTGGTGGCCTGAACCGATGACAAATTCTGAAAACAAGACAAAGCCGACCGAAGTCAGCCCGGAAGCCTTCATCGCGGACATTGCCCACCCGGTGCGCCGGGCCGATGCGCTGGTCCTGCTGGAGATGATGCGCCGCCTCTCCGGGGAGGAGCCCCGCATGTGGGGGCCCTCCATCATCGGCTACGGGCAATACCACTACAAATACGACAGCGGCCGCGAGGGCGACTCCATGCGCACCGGCTTCTCGCCGCGCAAGTCCGGACAAGTGGTCTACATCCTGCCGGGCTACAGCAATTTCGACCTGATCCTTGACCGGCTCGGCAAGTTCAAGATGGGCAAGTCCTGCCTTTACATCACCAAGCTGGCCGATGTGGACCTGGCCGTGCTCGAGGAACTCATCCAGGCCGGTCTCGACGATATGGCGCGGAAATACCCGCAATGAGCGCCAAGACGAGTACGGTGACGATCCATACCGACGGCGCCTGTTCCGGCAATCCGGGACCGGGCGGCTGGGGCGCGATTCTGGAATGGAATGGTCACCGCAAGGAAATATCTGGGGGCGAGGCCGACACCACAAACAACCGCATGGAGATGATGGCGGCCATTCAGGCGCTTGAGGCGATGAAGGCCAATCATCACGACATCATCCTGATCACCGACAGCAGCTATCTGCGCGACGGGATCATGAAGTGGATTCACGGCTGGAAAAAGCGCGGCTGGAAGACCGCCGACCGCAAACCGGTCAAGAATGTCGATCTGTGGCAACGCCTCGACCTGCTGGCCCAGAGCCACAAGATCGAATGGCGCTGGGTGCGCGGCCATACCGGCGATCCGGGCAATGAGCGCGCCGATGAATTGGCACGCCAGGGCCTGGCCGATGCGCGCGCGGCCCGTCGCTGACCGGATACAGGCGCTGTGAATTGGACAGACTCAGTGGATCGCGCCGCGAAGGGCTTCATCCAGCGCGGCTGTCACTTCCTTGATATCGAGCGGCTTTGAGAGATAGCCCGTGGCGCCAAGGTCGAGATAGTGCTCGCGCGCGCCCTTGGTGGCGTCAGCGGTCACCGCATAGATCGGGATACCCGAATAGGGTTTGCCACTGCCCCGGATCTTCTGGATCGCCTCGTCGCCGGACATGACCGGCATCTGGATATCCATCAGGATGGCATCATACCGGTCGCAATCAAGCGCCTCGATCGCCTCAAGCCCGTTGCCGGCAAGCTTCACCATATGCCCGGCATTCTCGACCAGGGCCGAAGCCACCAGCCGATTGGTCATGACATCATCGACGACCAGAATGCGGGCCGGGCCACTCGGCCCCGCCTCAAGCGCCGGACGCGGCGCGGCATCGACGATGACCGATGCGGCCGGAAGCGGAAGCTCAAACCAGAATTCGGATCCCCTGCCCGGCGTACTTGTGACACCGATCTCGCCACCGGCCAGCCGGACCAGGTCACGGCAGATTGCCAGACCAAGCCCGCTGCCGCCATGCTCGCGCGTCTGCGAAGTATCGACTTGGGCAAAGCGGTCGAAGATCCGCTCCAGCTGGTCGGCCTCGATGCCCGGGCCGGTATCGGTGACACAGAAGCGCAGGCGCGTATCCGCCTGCGGTATGATGCGGACATGGACCGAACCGGCGCCGGTGAATTTCACTGCATTGCCGATGATATTGATCAGAAGCTGGCGCAAATGCTTCTGGTCGCCCAGGACGCTGGCCGGCACGCCCTCATCTTCCTGCAGCCGCACCTCGATGCCCTTTTCCGACGCGGCCGGCCCAACCATGTCGAGGACAGATTCGACCAGGGGCCGGAGATCAAACGGCTCTGTCACCAGTTTGACACTGCCGGCCTCGATGCGGGAGATGTCCAGAATGTCCTCGACCAGCTCCAACAGGGCCTTGCCCGACGACTGCAGCGTCGCAACATATTTGGATTGCACCTCGGAGAGCGGCGTCAGGTTGAGCAATTGCGACATGCCGAGCACGCCATTGAGCGGCGTGCGGATTTCATGGCTCATATTGGCGAGAAATTGTGTCTTGGCCCGGTTGGCGCTCTCCGCCCGCTCGCGCTGGATCTCCAGTTCCAGGGCGCGTTCGACATCAGCGGTGATGTCGGCCAACACGCCCGTGATCGTCAGTCCGCCGTCCAGCCGTTTGCGGAACAGGCCGCGTGAGCGCACATGCCGGATCGATCCGTCGGCGAGCACAATGCGGTAGGCGTGCGAATAGTCCTCACAGCGCTTCATGGCATCGCGCGAACGGGCGAGCACAGAATCACGGTCATCGGGATGGAGCATCGTCGCCCACTCGTCGAAGCCCGGCGTCGGCAGATCCGACCGGCCGAAAATTTCCTTGAGCCGGGCATCCCATGTGATCTCACCGGTCTCGACCTCATACTCCCAAAGGCCGAGATCGGAGGCATCAAGCGCCACGGTGAGCCGGGTCGACAGCGATTTGTACTCGTCCTCGCGGTTTCGCCGCTCGGTGACATTCTGGAACGAACCCAGCAATCTTGAGACCCGACCGTCGACGACAACTGCCCGGCCGACAGCGCGCACCCAGATGTGATTGCCCTTGGCAGTGATGAAGGGCAGTTCGAGATCCCAGGCTTCGCCCTGGGCAATGGCTTCCTCGATGGCTTGCTGCACCGCCTCGCGCGCGTCGGGCGCGTAGAATTCGACCGCTGTCTCCAGGTCCGGCACGTAATCATCATCGACTTCGTGGATGCGGCGGGTCATCGAATCCCAGAGGATGGTGTCGGCATCCAGGTCGACTTCCCAGCTGCCAATCCCGCCGAGTTCGGTCACTGCGGCCAGGCGGGCGCTGGTACTCTCGCGCTCGGCGAGTATTTGAGAGCGCTGGGTGGCGTCCTCGATCGAACCCGCCATCCGGATCGCCGCGCCGCTCTCGTCCCATTCCGCCTGCCCGAAGGCCGACAGCATCAGATAGCGCCCGTCTCCATGCCGGAAGGAAAAATCAAGTGCATAGGGGAAGCGGTGCCTGAGATGGTCGTCCAGCGCCTTTTGCACGCGATCCCGGTCTGCCGGATGCACGCGGTCCAGGAAAACCGCCATGCCGCCGGGAGCAGTGATGCCCGGAAGCCCGCCAACCAGATCATTCAGCCGTTGCGAGGCGAACATGCTGCCTGCAGAGAAGTCGATCTCCCAGACGCCGGCGGCACTGCCGGCAATGGCCAGCTCATGACGCGCCCGGCTGACCTCCAGGTCGGAGATCGCGCCGTCCCGCGCCATCTCGGTGAGGTGGGCGTGGATCAAGGTTTCAGCCGCGCTGATCAGGGGCTGGCATTCGGCCAGCAAGCCCTGGCAATACCCGCCGGGCCGGTCAGTCAAACCGATCATCGCCACCGGTTTGCCCGCCTGCATCAGCGGGATGCCGGCATATCTCCGGACGTCGGGGAAGGCGTCCATCGCATGGGTGCCACGCGGGTCTGCGCTCGGATCATTGGCGATCACCGTCTCGCCGGTACGGATCGTGTGCCCGATCAGTGTTCCGGCATCGGAGAAGTCGCGCGCCGTCTGATCCGGCGCTCCGGCGCCCGCAGCGCCCCTGATGGCAAGCGTCCGCAGTCCGCGTCCGCCTGCAGTGTCGACCACATTGCCAATAAACCCACCCTGGCTACCGGTGAATTCCAGCATCGCCTCAAGCAGATGTCCGAATGCCCGGTCAATCGTGGAGGCGTCTGAGATGAACGCTCTCTGGATATCGGAAATTAGGGCCAGCAGGCGATTGGTTCGCTCGGCTGCGGCGCTCTGGGTTCGGGTCTTGATCTGGTCTTCCACGATCCGCGCGAGGCCGCCGAGCCGCTCAAGCGTCGCGGTGTCCAGCTCAAGCGGCTGGTCATGGAAAACGCAAATCGTGCCAACTCGGTGGCCGCCGGACACTTGCAGCGGCACGCCGGCATAGCCCCGGAGATGCGGTGCACCCAGCACCAGCGGGTTATCCCTGAAGCGGTCATCCCGGAGCGCGTCGGGGACATAGAGCGTGCGATCCTCACGGATCGCGTGGTCACAGAAAGCAATGTCCCGCGGCCCTTCGCTGACATCCAGACCAATGATCGACTTGAACCATTGCCGGTCCTCGTCGATCAGCGAAATCGCTGCCATCGACGCACCCGTCAGGGTGACAGCGAGATCGGTGATCGAGTCGAACGCCTCCTCCGGATCCGTGTCCAGCAGGTTGAGGCCTCGCAACGCCGCCAGCCTCTGTTCTTCCTTGATCGGATCCATGCCTGCTCCGCGCCCTGCGCCCGTCGAATCGAATCGGGGTCGGGCGACCTCAACACCGCAACATGATTGGTTGCAGGTTTACACCAGATGAACCGGCACTGCTATTTTCAGGCGGCGCGCACGATCAGCACCACGCCCCGGATTTCATCCACCACGACCTGGCTTCCGGCCAGCAGGTCCGAACCGTCCTGGGTCTGGGCGGCCCATTCCGTATCGCCGAAATGCACCCGGCCGCGGCCGGTCGAGAAATCGCTGACGACCCGGACCGTCTGCCCGACCATGCGGGCGGAGCGGTCATTGAGCCCGTTTTCACCACCGCGATTGATCGCCGGACGGACCCAGCGATCACCGATCCAGACCAGAACCAGGGTCAGGACGGCAAAGACACTCAGCTGCACCGGCCAGCTGGCGCCGAGAATTTCGAGCGCCAGAAAGCCGGTCAGAAAGGCTGCGGCCGCCGGCCACAGGAGAAAGGTGGTGCCGGTGAGCACCTCACCGATCAGGAACAGGCCGGCCAGGGCCCACCAGGCCCACAGGCTCAGGCGTTCCAGCAGGGATACCAAAACATCCATCACTGACCTCCGTCTTCAAATACCCGCCGCTCAGGGCTTGCGGGTCGTCTCCCGGATCGCTTCGTGCGCGGCCTTGCCGAGCTCGCCGACCCCGGTGATCGTGCTGAGAATATTCGAGAATTCCGCCGGAATGATGACGGTGCGCTGTTGCTCGCTGGTCGCCAACTTGCCGAAGGCCTCGATATATTTCTGGCCGAGGAAGTAGTTGATCGCCGAAACATCGCCCGATGCAATGGCGTTGGAAACCAGCTCGGTCGCCTTGGCCTCGGCCTCGGCTTCCCGCTCACGGGCCTCGGCGTCGAGGAAGGCACTCTCGCGACGCCCTTCGGCTTCGCGGATCGCGGCTTCCTTCTCGCCCTCGGCACGCAGGATGGCCGATTGCTTGGCACCCTCCGCTTCAAGGATCTCGGCACGTTTCAGGCGTTCGGCCTTCATCTGGCGCGCCATCGCCTCGGTGATGTCGTGCGGCGGCGACAGGTCGCGGATCTCGATCCGGGTCGCCTTGACGCCCCAGGGATTGGTTGCGGAGTCGAGCACGGTCAGCAGACGCGCATTGATCTCGTCGCGCTTGGACAGGGTCTCGTCGAGATCCATCGAACCGATCACGGTCCGCACATTGGTCAGACAGAGATTGAGAATCGCGAAATCGAGATTGTCGACCTCATAGGCTGCGCGTGGCGCATCGAGTACCTGGATGAAGATCACCGCGTCGACCGAAACCGTCGCATTATCCTTGGTGATGACATCCTGATTGGGCACGTCGAGCACACGCTCGCGCATATTCATCTTGTAGCCGACACTGTCGATGAACGGCATGATGAAGTGAAGACCCGGCTTAAGGGTCCGCGTGAAGCGTCCGAAACGCTCGACGGTGAATTCCTTGCCCTGCGGCACGGTCTTGATGACCGAGGCGATGATCGCCAATGCCAGAAGCAGCAGTACGCCGGTGACGATGAGATCCATGCGAACCCTCCCTTAGCCGTTTGAGACCGGGCCAGTGCCCGGTCCCGCAGTTCCCGTCCAGCCTAGAGCTGGCCGAGGATATGGTCAGCCGACGACACCTTGAATTCACCCGGTGCCTCGACATTCAGTTCGGTGACGACGCCATCCTTGGCGATCAGCGAGAAACGCTGGGCGCGCGTGCCCATGCCAAAGCCGGTGCCGTCCATTTCCAGACCGAGCGCCTTGGCGAAATCGCCATTGCCATCGGCCAGCATCATGACATCGTCGCCGACGCCTTGGTCCTTGCCCCAGGCATTCATGACGAACACGTCGTTGACCGACATGCAGGCGATGGTGTCGACACCCTTTGCCTTGATCTCGGCCGCATGCTGCACAAAGCCCGGCAGGTGTTTGGCCGAACAGGTCGGCGTATAGGCGCCAGGCACTGAAAACAGCGCCACGGTCTTGCCACCGAACACATCAGCGGTGCTGACGCGGTTTGGGCCGCTCGCTGTCATGGTCATGAAGCTGGCGTCCGGAATGCGATCTCCCACCGAAATGGTCATGGCTGTTTCTCCTGCTGAAAGACTAGTCGCGATTGCGCACGGCAAGATAGCGGGAACGCCGCTGGACGCATCCCCCTTTTTGACCGCATCATGGAGTTATGAACAGTGACGACTCACCCCGGCCGGACGACGGTTTCCTCAATGGCAAGCTGCTGATCGCTTCGCCCGGCATTGGCGACCCGCGTTTTGACCGCTCGGTGATCCTGATGTGCGACCACTCCGCCGAGCACGCGATGGGGATTGTGCTCAACAAGCGCGTCGAGGGCCTGCGCCTGCCGGAAGTGTTTGAACAGCTGGGCGTCGAGATCACCGAGGACACGGTCGACCGGCCGGTCCTGCTCGGCGGGCCTGTGGAGCGTCAGCGCGGTTTCGTGCTGCACACCAATGATTTCCAGACCAGTGATTCCACCTTGCCCGTCACCGGTGATATCGCCCTGTCCTCCACCAAGGATGCGCTCGATGCGATGGCCTCCAGCACACCGCCGCGCCGGTCGCTGCTGGCGCTGGGCTATGCCGGCTGGGGCTCGGGCCAGCTGGAGGACGAGTTGGCGGCCAATGCCTGGCTGGTGGCCGATGCCGACGAGGCCTTGGTCTTCAGTTCCGACATCGAAGGCAAGTGGCAAAACGCGCTGAGCATTCTCGGCATCAGTCCGGAACACCTGTCCGGCGCCTCCGGCACCGCCTGATCGCTCAGGCCGGCGGCAGGAAGCGTCCGGCAATGCCCTCGCGCACGGCCAGCAGGGCCTGGTCGGGCGCCAGGGCGCCGGCATAGCGATAGCCCTGGCCAAAATCGCAGCCCATCGCCTTGAGCCCTTCGGCAGCCTCGGCGCTCTCAATGCCCTCGGCGACGATCTTCATGCCGAAATGGCGCGCAATCTGGATCACCGATTGCACCACCGTGCCGGCGCTCTCATTGGCGGCCATGGCGCGGACGAAATAGCGGTCGATCTTGACGACATTGAAGGGCAGCATTTCCAGCCGCGCCAGCGAGGAATAGCCGGTGCCGAAATCATCCAGCGCCAGCGCGATGCCGCCCTCGGACAGCCGCGTCATGACACTGGCGGCAAGATCGGGATCCCGCATGATCTCGGTCTCGGCAATCTCGAGCTTGAAGGCGCCGGCCGGCAATTCTGCCTGCCGCACCGCATCGAGCAGCGCATCGGCGAAGGTCGATGAGACCAGCTCGCTGACCGTGGCATTCGCGGCGACGAACAGGCCCTCGCCGCCGGCACACACGGTGCGCCACAGCGACAGGTCGGCAATGGCCGAGGCGCGGACTTCGGTACTGATGCGGTCGAGCAGATCGAGATCATCGGCCATGGCGAGGAAATCCTGCGGTGCCAGCACGCCGACACCGGGGCGTTCCCAGCGGGCCAGCGCCTCGAAACCGGCCAGGCGTCCGCTCTCCAGGGCGATGATCGGCTGATACCAGGCCCGCACTTCGCCGGCTGCGACGGCATTGGCCAGGGCGTGCTCCTCGCGGATGCGCAGCGCGCCATCGCCGCTCAGCCCCGCCGGCGTCATCAGGCCCTCAAAACGTTGCTCGGCAACCCGGCGCCCGAGCAGGCGGACATAGGCGACACTGCCGGCTTCGCCGATCAGGCGCACACGCAGATCAAGTATGTCCCCGCGCAGGGCGGCATCGAGACTGGCATGATCGGCCGGGCCCAGCCGGGCACAGAAGCTGGCCCAGTCGAAAATATCCCGCTCGAGCCCGAAGGCCTCCAGCGCGCCTGTAAACCGGATCCGGCCGCCTTCACCGAGCCCGATGGCGAAGGCCACCGCCCCGGCGGCGCGGGCGCCGGCCTCGAAGTCCACCGCCGTCACAGGCGCGGATCTGTGTTCAGGAGGGCAAAGCGATCATGATCGCGCCACTCGCCAGCGATATTGAGGAAGGCGCGAGCCCGGCCCTCATGCTGAAAGCCGACGCCCTCAAGCAGCCGCCGCGAGGCCTTGTTCTCAGGGCGGCAGGCCGCTTCGACCCGGTGCAGGCCCAGCCTGTCGAAGGCAAAGGCCAGGATCCGCCGCACGGCAGCACGGGTATGGCCCTGGCGCACATAGGGCGTGCCGATCCAGTAACCGATATCGGCACTTTGCTGCACGCCGCGACGGACATTGTTGAGATTGCAGGCGCCGAGCAGGACATTGTCGCGGCTGCGGAAGACAAAAAACGGATAGCCGGCGCCCGACTGGCGGTCCAGCTGATAGCGTTCAAGCCGGCGCTTGTAGGCGCTGCGGCTGAGTTCATCGACCGTCCAGGCCGGCTCCCAGGGCTCGGTATGCGCACGGCTGGCGCCGCGCAGCTTGGCCCAGCTCTCGTAATCGTCATGTGTTGGCGCACACAAGCGAATCCCCTGGGCCATCAGGGGTTCTTCCATCTCTGCATCGCGCCAAAGTGCCACTCGCCTGCTCCCGTCTCGCCGGTTCGCGCCCGGCTGTCTGTCCTTTGGCCGCGCCGGCCTCAGCCCCGCCCCAGTCGCCCGCGGGCGATGTGGAGGGCCAGATATACGCCGATCAGCGCAAGCGCCAGTCCGAACCAGGTCACCGCATAGCCCAGATGCTTGGCCGGCGGTGTCTGGGTCAGGCTGACGGGCAAGCCAAGATCGGCCCGCGCCCACATATCCAGCACACGCCCCGGATCGGTTCCGAGCGCCCGTGCCATCATGTCCCGATCAAAGTTGTACCATTGATTGGTATCCGGATCGTTTCCACTGACGAAGCTTCCCGGCCGCGGCAGCAGTTCGATGCGCCAGGCTTCGGGCCGGCTGACCAGATTGCCGTCAAGGTCCTCGAAGCCGGATTCCACGAACAGGAAACGCTGCGGATCGTCGGCATCGCAGCGCGGTGCTGGCATCAGCCCGACCCGGACCCAGCCCGGCTGGCCGCGCAGCGCATAGTAGCGCAACTGCGGCCCGGCCAGCGGTGCCGGTGCGGTGATTCTCGGCCCGAAGGCGCCGTCATGATCGCCACAAAGGGCCTGGCGGAAGGAGGTGACAGCGCCGCGCTGGCCATAGGCGGTGATCAGCTCGGCCTTCCACTCCATGCGCTTCAATTGCCACACGCCGAGCGACAGCAGCAGCACGAGACTGAGCAGGGTGAAGACGGTGAGGACGGGAAGCGGTCTGAAGCGTGGCATGGGGATCATCCTCCCGGGCAAGCCCCGACCAGCCTATTCGTCTAGCTGGCCCTGCTGGGCATCATGCTCGAACTGGAGCGCGAAAAGCAGTCCCTTCAACGGGCGCAGACACAGGATCGAGGCACCGAAGATAAAGGGCACCTGGATCATCATATGACCCCACCAGGGCATGCCCCGGAAAGCCACGGCCGTCAGCAGAAACAGCACGACAGCCAGGAAGCCGACGATGAAGAGGGCGAACACCGCCGCACCATCACCGACATCGGCGCTCTGGAAATCGGCGCCACAGACATCGCAGCGCGGCGCGATCTCCAGCAGGCCCTTGAACATGGCGCCCTCCCCGCACTTCGGACAGCGGCCCGTGAGGCCGGCGACGAGGGGGGAGGGTTTTTCCATGTCAGTCCCGCTTACTGGTAGACGACGTACACGAAGGTGAACAGGAACAGCCAGACCACATCAACGAAGTGCCAGTACCAGGCAGCCGCTTCGAGGCCGAAATGCTTCTGCGGGCTCATCTGGCCATTCATCAGGCGGATCAGGCAGACCGCCAGGAAGATGGTGCCGATGATGACGTGTGCGCCGTGGAAGCCCGTCGCCATGAAGAAGGCGGAGCCATACAGATTGCCCGAGATCGAGAACCCGGCTTCAAGATATTCAACCGCCTGCAGTGCGGTGAAGCACATGCCCAGGATCACGGTCAGCAACAGGCCGAGCTTGGCGCCCTTGCGGTCACCATGCTGCAGCGCGTGGTGCGCCCAGGTCACGGTCGTGCCCGAGAGCAGCAGCACCAGCGTATTCATCAGCGGGATATGCCAGGGATTGAAGGTCTCGACACCGGCAGGCGGCCAGGAGGCCAGCGCCGGATCAAGCCGGACATCATGGAAGATGGCGTATTCGAAGAAGACCCAGAACCAGGCGACAAAGAACATCACTTCCGAGGCAATGAACATGATCATGCCATAGCGCAGGCCAAGATCGACGACCGGGGTGTGGTCACCGCGATTGGCTTCCTTGATGACATCGCCCCACCAGCCGATCATCGTGTAGATCACGACGCCGAAACCGAGGATCAGACCGCCCCACTCGCCATCGGCATACAGGATCGCCAGCGGACTGTCGGGTTCGACCAGCCCCTTCATATTGCCGACGGCACCGACGGCGAGAAGGAAGGCGCCCAGGGAGCCGACAAACGGCCACGGGCTTGGATCGACCAAGTGGTAATCGTGTTTTACGGCATGCCCAGCCATCGCGAATCTCCTGCGACTTCAAATCAGCCCTGTTGCGTCGTGATAACCGCCGCAGGGCAAAGGTTCAATGTTAAGGCGCGGCGTCGCTTGGCGAAGACGCAGCCTCATCGGTTTCAAAAAACGTATAGGACAGGGTGATGGTGTGAACATCATCCAGATAGGACTCTTCCGCGATTAGCGGATCGACGAAGAACAGCACCGGCATATCGATGCTCTCGCCGGGTTCAAGTGTTTGTTCCGTGAAACAGAAGCACTCGATCTTGGAAAAATACGACGCGGCCTTGTAGGGCGCGACATTATAGGTCGCCACGCCGGTGACCCGGCGCGAGGAGGTGTTGGTGGCCCGGTAATAGGCCAGGCCGCTCTCGCCGACATTCAGCGTCAGGGCGCGCTGGAGCGGCTGGAAATCCCACGGGATATCGCGGCTGGTATTGGCGTCAAACAGGATGGTGACCTCGCGGTCGAGCACTTCGCCCGCCTCGCCGACCGCCACACGCGTGGTGCCGCCATAGCCGGTGACCTGACAGAACAGGCTGTAGAGCGGCACCGATGCGAAGGCGGCGCCGACCATGGTGACCGCGGCAATGCCGGCAAACAACGCTGTACGCGCATTCTTGTCCTGCAGCCGCTTCATACCGCACCTGCCTGGGCCAGGTTCTGGCCGATCCGGATCACCGTGACGACGAAGACCAGCACACAAAATCCCAACAGGCTGAAGCCGATCGCCAGATTGCGGCGCTTGCGCGCGGCGATTTGCTCCGGGGTCAGGACCACGGTCTCGCCCGGCACGACGCGGCCTTCACGGCCACCGAATGGCGTGTCTTCAGCGGGCTTGTCGTCCTGCGATGTCATCCGTTCACTCCCGGCACCGCGATATAGGCACCAAAACCGTGTTCGATGATCAATGCGGCAAAAAGCACCGTCAGATACCCGATCGAATAGGCGAACAGGTCACGCGCCGCCTTGTCGCCGGCGCGCACGGCATAGAGTGCACCCTCTTCGGCCGACCCGGCCTCGCCGGCGCGGGAATTGAACACGCGCCAGGCCAGCAGCAGGAAGAGCGCGCCGCCACCCAGCGAGGTCAGCGCATAGGCGATGCCGCCCAGACCGGTCAGCACCGGCGCACCGGCGAAGATCACCAGCACGATGGAATAGAGCAGGATCTGCAGCCGCGTCGATTTCGGCCCCTTTGCGACCGGCATCATCGGGATGCCGGCGGCGGCGTAATCGCCGCACTTGTAGAGCGCCAGCGCCCAGGAGTGCGGCGGCGTCCACAGGAAGATGATCATGAACAGGATGATGGCATCGAGCGAGATATGCCCGGTCGCCGCAACCCAGCCGATCATCGGCGGGAAAGCACCGGCGGCGCCGCCGATGACGATATTCTGCGGCGTCGAGCGCTTGAGATACATCGAGTAGATGACGGAATAGAAGACGATCGAGAAAGCCAGCAGGCCGGCGGCGAGATAATTGCTCGCCAGCGCCATCATCATCACCGACAGGATGGAGGCGATGATGCCCAGACCGTAGGCATCGGCCTTGCTCACCGCGCCGCGCGGGATTGGCCGCTTGCGGGTGCGCTGCATGATGGCGTCGATATCGGCGTCATAGGCCATGTTGAGTGCGCCAGCGGCGCCGGCGCCGACGGCCAGGCTGAGAATGGCGATCGCCGCCAGCACCGGGTCCATGTCGACCGGTGCTGCCACCAGGCCGGCACAGGCGGTGAAGACGACAAGCGTCATCACGCGCGGCTTCATCAGGTCGAAAAAGTCGCGGGGCGAGGCCGTCGAAACGGCCCCGCCCTCTATGCGATGAACGCCGGGATTGGTGGAGGTGTCCGCCATGGCGCCTATTTGATCCGTGGCAGCTCATTGAACTGGTGGAAAGGCGGTGGCGAGGACAGCGTCCACTCCAGCGTGGTTGCGCCTTCGCCCCATGGATTGGCCTCGGCCTTGCGGCGGCGGATCGCGGCATCAATCAGCACGGCGAAGAACAGGACCATACCGACCAGCATGATCAGGTAACCGTAGGAGGAGACCTTGTTCCAGAGCTCGAAACCGTCAGCGTAGTCAACATAGCGCCGCGGCATGCCCTGCAGACCCAGGAAGTGCTGCGGGAAGAAGATCACGTTGGCGCCCACGAAGAAGAACAGGAATTGCAGACGCGCCAGGACGGAGTTGTATTTCACGCCCCAGATCTTCTCGAACCAGTAGTACCAGCCGGCGAAGATCGCGAACACGGCGCCGAGCGACAGCACGTAGTGGAAGTGGGCCACGACGTAATAGGTATCATGCAGCGAGGCATCGACGCCGGCATTGGCCAGGACCACACCGGTGACGCCGCCAACGGTGAACAGGAAGATGAAGCCGATCGCCCACAGCATCGGCGTGCGCAATTCCATCGAACCGCCCCACATCGTCGCGACCCATGAGAAGATCTTGATGCCGGTCGGCACCGCGATGACCATGGTGGCGGCCACGAAATAGGCCTTCAGATCGACCGGCATGCCCACGGTGTACATGTGGTGGGCCCAGACGATGAAGCCGATCGCGCCGATCGAGACCATGGCATAGGCCATGCCGAGATAACCGAAGACCGGCTTGCGCGAGAAGGTCGAGACAATGTGCGAGATCATGCCGAATCCGGGCAGGATCAGGATGTAGACTTCCGGGTGACCGAAGAACCAGAACAGATGCTGGAACATCACCGGATCGCCACCACCGGCGGGATCAAAGAAGGCGGTGCCGAAATTGCGGTCGGTCAGCAGCATGGTCAGCGCGCCGGCGAGAACCGGGAGCGAGAGCAGCAGCAGGAAGACCGTCACCAGGATCGACCACACGAACAGGGGCATCTTGTGCATGGTCATGCCCGGGGCACGCATATTGAAAATCGTGGTGATGAAGTTGATGGCACCGAGGATCGAGCTGATACCGGCAATGTGCAGCGACAGGATCAGCAGATCCATCGCCGGTCCGGGATGGCCCGTGGTCGAGAGCGGCGGATAGAGCACCCAGCCACCACCGAAACCATTGGCGGCGCCGGCACCGGGCACGAACATCGACATCAGCGCCAGCGCCAGTGCGAAGGGCAGGAGCCAGAAGGAGATGTTGTTCATGCGCGGGAAGGCCATGTCAGGCGCGCCGATCATCAGCGGCACAAACCAGTTGCCGAAGCCGCCGATCATGGCCGGCATGACCATGAAGAAGATCATGATCAGACCATGCATGGTCGTGATGACATTGTAGTTCTGCGCATCACCGAAGAAGCCGCCGAACGCCGTACCGTTGAAGACCTGCAGGCCTGGCTCGGCCAGTTCCCAGCGGATCAGGCCGGACATGCCGCCACCGATAACCCCCGCGATAATCGCGAAGATCAGGTACATCGTGCCGATGTCCTTGTGGTTGGTGGAGAAGACCCAGCGCTTCCAGTCCCACATGCTTGGGGTGTGAGCGTCGTGATTTGCGGCGTCAGCAGACATGGTTCAGCCCATTCCTAATCGAGTTGCGCCAAGCGCGTATCCCGCGCGGCTTCGTATGCGGCAATAACGGCATTCGATTCATCGGTGCCCGGCTCGGCCGCGATCCAGGCGTCGAACGTGTCCTGGGACACGACCCGGATCTCGATCGGCATGAAGGCATGCCCCTGGCCGCACAATTCCGAGCACTGGCCGTAATAGGCCCCTTCCTCGGTGACCTGGAACCAGGCCTCATTGATGCGCCCCGGGATGGCATCGATCTTGGTGCCGAAGGCCGGCATGGCGAAATTGTGGATCACATCGGTTGCCGTGACCTGCAGCCGGACGATCGCATTCACCGGGACAACCAGCGGGTAGTCGACGGAGAGATTGCGGTGCTGCCCCGGCTGGATCTCGTCATCCGGGATCATGATGGACAGATATTCCATCGCGCCCTGGTCCGGATACTCATAGGTCCAGTTCCACTGATTGCCGGTCGCCTTGATCGTGAAATCGGCGTCAGGAATCTCTTCTTGATAATACAGAAGCGGGAAGGAAAAGACCGAGATCGCGATCAGGATCACGACGGGCAGCGCCGTCCAGACCACTTCGAGCAGCGTATTATGGCTGTTCTTGCTCGGAACCGGATTGGATTTCGTATTGTAGCGAACCATGACCCAGATCAGCAGGGCCATGACGAAGAGCGTGATCGGAATGATGATCCACAGCAGCAAGGTGTGGAACTCGGTGATCCGCTCCATGATCGGCGTAACGGCAGGCTGGAGCCCCAGCGCCCCGTCCACCGGCACGTCAAACGCGAAAGCGGAGGTGGATGCGCAGATCCAGGTGAGCACGATTGCGGTCAAGAAACGCATGGCTTCCCCATACAAGTCAGGCGTGAAGGCGAGGAAACCCTCACCGATGGCGGCGGAATATAGAGCCGGTCACCTGCGCTGTCAGGTCACCAAGCACACTTTTTGTAGTGCCTTGCGCAGGGCATGATCGGTTTTGAGCGAAAATTCAAGCTGATCAGACGTTTAAGTCCGAGGTCAGCGACTGCAATAAAGCCGCTTTCCGCATGAAATTGCTGCCCGATTGCCCATCCTGCGGCAATTTTACGCGCGTTCTGCGTCCAATCGTCTCACCGGGCTGCGCGGGGCCAGGCGCGCGAGTCGCACGGCACCTGGGGATGACGCGCTGCGATTGCCCCCGCCCGCGCTTATTCCCTAGCGGCGCAGGCTGAACTATGTCTAGCGCATCCGAAAAGCGAGAAGCGAGGCCCATCATGTCCGACGAACCGATCAGCCAGTTCGAATTCGATGCGGACGACGTCCGGCCGGTGCTGGCCGAGGCCCTTGATGGCGCCGATGACGGCGAGCTCTTCCTGGAAACCGCCGCCTCCGAATCACTCGTCTTCGACGATGGGCGCATGAAGGCCTCCAGTTTCGACACCAGCCGCGGCTTCGGCCTGCGCTGCGTCTCCGGCGAGGCCTTCGGCTTTGCCCATTCCTCGGACCCGACGCTGGCCGCGGTCAAGCGCGCCGCCGAAACCGCTTCGGCCGTGAAGCGGGGGCCTGCCGCCGTCCTCGCGCCGCCGCCGGCCGGCACCAATCGCAAGCTCTATGACGCCATCGACCCGGTCGCCAATCCGGCCTTCGAGGTCAAATCGGCCCTGCTGCAGGAAATCGACGCCTATTGCCGCGCCAAGGATCCGTCCGTGGTGCAGGTCAGCGCCTCGATCGCCGGCTCGTTGCGTTCGATCTCGGTGCTGCGCGCCGACGGCGACATGAAAACCGATATTCGCCCGCTCGTCCGGCTCAATGTCTCCGTCACCGTCGAACGCGATGGCCGCCGTGAGACCGGCTCGGCCGGGGCCGGCGGACGCGCCGAGTTTGACCAGTGGATCGCCCCCGACGCCTGGAAGGGTCTCGCCAACGAGGCGATGCGGATTGCCCGCGTCAATCTCGACGCGGTCGACATCCCGGCCGGGGTCATGGATGTGGTGCTCGGACCGGGCTGGCCGGCCGTGCTGTTGCACGAGGCCGTCGGTCACGGCCTGGAAGGCGATTTCAACCGCAAGGGCTCCTCGGCCTTTGCCGGACGCATGGGCGAGCGCGTCGCCGCTGCCGGGGTCACCATTGTCGATGATGGCACGATGGAGAAGCGCCGCGGCTCCCTGACCATTGATGATGAGGGCACGCCGACCGAGCGCACGGTGCTGATCGAGGACGGCATCCTGGTCGGCTATATGCAGGACCGGATGAATGCGCGCCTGATGGGCCAGAAGCCGACCGGCAATGGCCGCCGGCAATCCTATGCCTATCCGCCGCTGCCGCGCATGACGAATACCTACATGCTCGCCGGCCGGCACAAGCCCGAGGAAATGGTCGCCAGCCTCACCGACGGCATCTACGCCGTCAATTTCGGCGGTGGCCAGGTCGATATCACCTCCGGCAAATTCGTCTTCCAGTGCACCGAGGCCTACCGGGTCCGCAACGGCAAGATCGAGGCGCCGGTCAAGGGCGCCACCCTGATTGGCGACGGCCCGACCGCGCTGACCCAGATCTCGATGATCGGCGATGATTTCGAGATGGATCCGGGTGTCGGCATGTGCGGCAAGGGCGGTCAGGGCGTGCCGGTCGGGGTCGGCCAGCCGAGCCTGAAAATCACCGGCCTGACCGTCGGCGGCGCTGCCTGACGGAAAAACAATGATTTTGGTGTAGGCCTGCCATAGAAGGCTCCGGCCGTGGTTTTCACCGCCGGGATCGCGCGGATGTGAGCTACGTTACCAATCGTTACATGGTGTGTGCCACGGTGAATTGTTATCCCGGGGACAGCCTGGGGGCAGGCGCATTTTGTGGGGACATATGCGAGGACTACTTACATCCGCGATAGCGGGCGCGGCCTGTCTTGCCGTGATCGACGCACCAGCCTGGTCGCAGGACGGGCCGGTCGCCGGCGCGGAAACCGAAACCGGAGCCCGTCGCGGGCTGTCGATTTTCAGCAAGGCCTATTTCGATCAGTTCTCGCCCGTCACGGCGCTCGACATGGTTCAGCGCATTCCCGGCTTCTCGGTCTCCGATGGCGATACCAGCCGTCGGGGTCTCGGTGACAGTTTCGGCAATGTCCTGATCAATGGCCGCCGCCCGTCCAACAAGTCCCTGAGCCTCGACACCGTCCTGCAGCGCATTCCGATCAACGATGTCGAACGGCTTGAGCTGATCCAGGGCGCGCAACCGGAATACAATATGCGCGGCCATGCCCGGCTGGTGAATATCATCCTGGCGCCCGGGGCGGGTAATTCCGGCTCATGGGACGCGCGCCTGCAATATTCGCCTGCCGGCCGGCTGGGACCACGCGGCATCATCGCCTACGCCACGGTCCAGGGGCCGGTCGAACTCACCTTTGGCCTCGACACCGGCACGTCGGGAAACCGGATTCGGCGCCGCCGCGCCCTCCAGGACGCCAGCGGCGCGGTGCTCGAGCTGCAGCGCGACAATGATCAGCGCCAGTATCGCGAAGCCGTTCCCACCCTTTCGCTCAACTGGACCGTCGATGATCGGTCAACCCTGCGCTTCGACCTGCAGGGCACTGTGTGGGACTGGCACCGCAACCAGACCTCCTTCGTCGACGCGCCGGCCGGCAGCGGCGTTGCGCCGCTGCGCTATGAGCAGAACCAGACCGGCAATCATGGTCACTCCTATCAGGGGATGGTGACCTATAGCCGTGACCTGACCGATGCCATCTCGATCCAGACCATGGGGCTGGTGAATCGCGAGATGTGGGATGACGGGCCGGAAGCCTACGAGACCTATGATCCTGTGATCGGATATCTCGGTGCGATCATTGTCTCATCGACCGGCGAGACCGAGGAAACGGCACTCCGCCAGACCCTCGCCTGGACAGCCGATGCGCGGCACACATTTGAGTTTGGCGCCGAGATTGCCGTCAATGCGCGCGATACCGGCCTGGTGCTGTTCGAGGATGATGGCACCCGGATCACCGAAATCATACTTCCCGTCGCCAATACCCGCGTCGAGGAAACCCGCAGCGAGATCTTCGCTCATCATACCTGGACGGTCAGCGACCGCCTGAGTGTCGAGAGCGGCCTGCGCTACGAGTTCTCCGAAATTGTCCAGAGCGGTGACTTCCAGCAATCGCGCTCCTTCGCCTACCCCAAACCGGCTGTGACGTTGAACTGGCGCCAGGACGATCAGAATCGTCTGCGTGTCACAGCGCGCCGTGATGTCGACCAGCTCGATTTCGGCAATTTCGCCAGCGTTGTTGATATCGCGGACAACAATGCGACCCTCGGCAATCCCGACTATGTACCCCAGCGCACCTGGACGCTCGAGGCTGAATGGGTGCGCCAGTTCGGCGAGGACGGCTCGGTCTCCTTGCAGGTCGGCCATGACTGGATCGAGGATCTCGATGGGTCGGTCCCGGTCACCACGCCGGGCGGCGTGTTCGACGCGCCGGGCAATATCGGCGACGGCACCAATTTTCGCGTCACCGCCGATCTGACGACACCACTCGATGGCTTCGGTGTTGCCGATGCCGTGCTCAATATTTTTGCCGAATGGTACAAGACCAGTGTCGAGGATCCGCTGACCGGTGCCGACATTCCCTTCGCCGCCGTGCGGGAGTGGGAGTTCGGCCTGGACTTCCGCCAGACCCTCGCCGCGCAGCAGCTGGCCTGGGGCTGGGATTACCACTGGGTCAGTGACCGCCGGGTCTTCCTCGCCCAGGAGCAGCGCCTTCACAACAATACCGATGGCGATCTCGACCTCTATATCGAGACGACACGTTGGGGCGGTGTGACGACCCGGCTCGGGGTGGATGGCCTGCTCAATAATGGCGATGACCGCGAGCGGGTTTTCTACGCCGGCTCCCGGGCAGCCGGCGTTGTGGACGCCATCGAGCACCGCAATGAAAGCAGCGGTGCAAGCTGGTATCTGCGGGTGCGCGGCACGTTCTGAGATCAGAGCAGTGAGTCCGGACTCGCGAATGCAAAATACTCAAACTTTAAGTCCGTCTCCATTAAAATTACTCAATCAATTGCCCATTTAATTACCTCTACTTGTCTCCACAATTACCAATCTTTACATAGATTGTCGCACTCGAACCGACTATTTCATTGGTTCTGGGCCTCGGGGGTCGACAATTTTTGTGGGGACACATGCAAACATATTTCAGATCAACAGCTGCCGGAACGGCGCTGCTGGCGAGTGTTTTATTTCCGGCTTTCAGTGAAGCACAGGACACCATCCGTGAAACCGGTTCGGAAACGACCGAACTGCGCAATGGCGTTTCGGTGTTTTCCAAAGCCTTTTTCGAACCCTTTTCACCGGTCACGGCGCTGGACATGGTCACGCGCCTGCCCGGCTTCTCTGTCTCCAACGGCGACACGGGCCGGCGAGGGCTCGGCGACAGCTTCGGCAATGTGCTGATCAATGGCGCCCGCCCGTCCAATAAATCGCTCTCGCTCGGCACCGTGTTGCAACGTATTCCGATCAGTGATGTCGACCGTATCGAGCTCATCTCCGAAGCCCTGCCGGAATACAATATGCGCGGACACGCGCGCCTGGTGAACGTCATTCTCGTCGAGGGCGCCGGCAATTCGGGCTCGTGGGATGCGACCCTGAACGTGTCGGCATCCGGTCGCGTCGGCCCGCAGGCCAATATCTCCTGGGCCCGGGTCATCGGGCCGGTCGACCTGACCGTCGGCCTCTACGCGACCAGTTCGGGCGACCGGGTCCGTCGCCGCAGCACCCGGTTCGACGGTGCGGACATGCTGACCGAAATCCAGCACGACAATGACCAGCAGGCCTATCGTGAGGCCGCGCCATCCCTCTCGCTCAACTGGCAGATCGATGACCGCTCGAGCCTGCGCTTCGATATCGAGGCTACTGTCTGGCGGTGGGCGAACCAGCAGGTCTCCTTCATCGATGCACCGGCCGGCGCGGGCGTCACACCCCTGCGCTACGAGCAGAACTCGACAGACAATCACGGCAGTTTCCACGTCGCGTCCGCGACCTATTCGCACGCGTTCAACGACACCCTGTCCAGCCAGACCATGGCGCACTTGCGCCGGGATTCCTGGGATGACGGTCCCGAAGCCTACGAGACCTACGATCCTGCGAGCGGCTTTCTCGGCGCCATCATCGTCAATGGCGGCGGCGATTCCGAGGAAACCGCCTTGCGGCAGACGCTGAACTGGACGCCCAATGCGCGCAATACGGTCGAGATTGGCGGCGAGATCGCGGTGAATGCACGCGACACCCATCTGGCCTTGTTCGAGGATGACGGCACATCCCTCACCCCCATCCCGCTACCGGTCGCCAATACCCGTGTCGAGGAGACGCGCAGCGAGATTTTCGTCAATCATACCTGGACGATCAGCGAGGCGTTTAGCCTGGAAAGCGCCCTGCGCTATGAATTTTCCGAAATCGTCCAGACCGGCGACGCCAACCAGTCGCGCTCCTTCGCCTATCTCAAGCCGAGCGTGACGCTCAACTGGCGCCAGAGTGAACGCAATCGCTGGCGGTTCACGGCACAGCGCGATGTCGATCAGCTGGATTTCGGAAAATTCGCCAGCTCCGTCGACATCGCCGACAATAATTCCACCCTCGGCAATCCGGACTATGTGCCCCAGCGCACCTGGACGCTCGAGGCCGAGTGGGAACGGCGCTTTGGCGATGACGGCTCCTTCTCCCTGAAAGTGGGGCAGGACTGGATCGAGGATCTCGATGGCTGGATCCCGGTCAACACGCCAGGCGGCGTGTTTGATGCCCCGGGCAATATCGGCGATGGCACCGTCCTTCGCGTGACCGGCAATCTCACGACACCGCTCGATACAATCGGCCTGTCGAATGCCGTGCTCGACGTGTTCGCGGAATGGTATGACACCAATGTCCAGGATCCCCTGACCGGTGAGGATCGCCCTTTCTCCGGCTACAGCGAATGGGAGCTGGGACTGGACTTCCGCCAGACCTTCCCGGCGCTGCAGATCGCCTGGGGCTGGGATTACCACTGGTATTCCGACAGCGAAGTCTTCCGGGCGCAGGAATATCGCGTCCAGGGCACGACCGATGGCGATCTCGACCTCTATATCGAGACCACACGTTGGGGCGGTGTGACCACCCGTCTGGGCGTCAACGAGGCCATTGACAATGGCGATGACCGGCAGCGCGTTTTCTATAACGGCTCACGGGCGACCGGCCTGGTCACCGGCACCGAATACCGAAACGAAAGCTATGGCGCCACATGGTATCTGCAGATACGCGGCACCTTCTGACCCAGTGCCCGGCCTCGCGGAGCGTTCACGTCTTCGCGAGGCCGGGCCCATCCGTATGGCGAAGCCGGATGAAGGCCGTTAGCCTCCCTGTGCGGACCGGGGCGCGGCTTCGGCCCGCTCCAGGCCGGCGCGCCGCGATCGGCCTCACCGCAGGAGATTGATGATGGCCCCACAGCCCCGTCCCCCAGGCCCCACGCCCGGCCGGCGGTCCCGACAGGTCTTGATGGCCGGGTTTGCCGCGCTGGGTCTTGCCGCCTCCGGCAATGCGGAGACCATCACCCAGCTGGAACGCGCGCCGAGCGGGCATTTGCTGACCCAGGTTCATATCGGCCCCGACGGCCCCTACACTTTCCTGCTGGACACAGGTGCCAGCAACACGGCGATCGCGCAGCCGGTCGCCGAAGCGCTCGGTTTCCAGTCGGCGTGGGAGAATTATGGCGATGTCCAGTCGCTGACGGCGCGCTTCTCGGCCGAGTATTTCATGCTGCAGGACTTGCGCTTTGCCGGTCTGGGGCCGGTCTCGCTCGACAGCGTCGTCATCCCGGTCGATGGCACGCACGAGCGTCCGGTCGCCGGCCTGCTTGGCGCCGATGCGATCCCGGCAACGCGATATGCGCTCGACTTCGCCAGCGCCACACTGACACTCGATGCCGACAGGCCGGACCATGCTGACGGCTACGTCAATGCCCAGAACCTGCTGCTCGGCCAGGCCGATCTCAGCCAGGGCATGCATGGCGTACGGATTCTGATCGATTCCGGCAGCGCCCAAACCCTCGTCAATGCGCGGCTGCGCGCCCAGGTGCAGCAGCGCGGCCGCCGCGTCAGCTATACGATCGATGGCGTCGGCAGCCGCCTGATCGATGATACCAGCGCCGAAGCCCAACCGGTCCTGCTGCGGCAACTCGAGCTGGGCGGGCTGTGTCTGAATTCGGTCCTCGGACTGCAGGCCGACCTCGAAATTTTCGAGGCTCTCGACTGGGGCCAGATGCCGGCCATGGTGATCGGCATGGACGTGCTGCAACACGCCACCATCACCGTCGACCGTGAGGCCGGCACTTTCGAGATCAGCGCCTCCGACGCGGCCAATGCCTGCCATGGCGAACGCGTCATCCCCCTCACCCGCGAGCGCGACAGCCACTGATCCATTCCGCCAGACAAAAAAGGCCGCGGAGCGATGTGCTCCGCGGCCTGATTTGTCAGCCGGTCCGGTGCCTACGGGGCGCCGGACGAGCGGTCCATGGATGGCCCGCCGGCTTCGGTTTCAGCCGGATGCGGCGTCATGGTGCCATCGGCATCGCCCATCAGTTTCTTGATGATCGGCGAGATCAGCAACATCACGACGGCGACACCCATCGCGATCATCCCGACTTGCGAGTAGATCTCGGTATAGGTCGCCTTGGCTGCAGCCACATCCGTCAGCTGGCCACCAATGGTTTCCGCGCCGGTTGATGCGGCGATCACGCCGGCGAGGAAGTTGGACAGGCCCGAATACAGGAACCAGGCCCCCATCGTCATGCCGACGACAGCCGGAGGTGCCAGCTTCGTAACCGCCGACAATCCGACCGGGGAGAGCATCAACTCACCCATGGTATGGATCCAGTAGATCAGGAAGACGAAGTAGACGGCTGTCAGGCCAGCACCGCCGCTAACGCCCATGCCGCCGACCAGGGCGTAGAAACCCAGCCCCGCCATGAAGACGCCGAGCGCAAACTTGACCGGCGTCGAGGGATTGCGCCCGCGTTTCGCCAGCCATATCCAGAGCCACGCAACGAGCGGTGCAAAAATGAAGATAAAGCCTGCGTTGAGCGCCTGGAACACCGGGGTCGGCACCGAGATGCCGAACATCGTGCGGTCGACGAGACGGTCCGTGAACAGGGTCAGCGAAGAGCCAGCCTGCTCGAACAGCGCCCAGAATGGAATTTGTGCGAGGACGAAATAGATCGCCGCGAACATCTTGCCACGTTCCGTGCCGGTGGTCTTGAAGATCGCATACCCGACCAGCACGACAAACATAATGATCCCCAGCGGGCCAAGGATGCCCCCCATATACTCCGGATTCATCACGGCCAGCATGGCAATCGCGATAATGCCCAAACCGGCCAGGTAACAGGCCATCTCGACATTGACTGGCCCGAAGACCTTTTCCTTGAGCTTCTCCGGATTTGGTGGTTCGGCGCGGCCACCCAGCCAGCCCTGGAAGAACAGGAAAGTGAACAGGCCCAGCAACATTCCGACGCCGGCGAGGCCGAAGCCCCAGTTCCAGCCATAGACGATGCCGATAACGCCCACCGTGATCGAGGACAGGAAGGAACCCAGATTGATCCCCATATAGAACAGGGTGAAACCTGAATCCCGCCGCGTGTCTCCGAGATTGTAGAGCGAGCCGACAATGGTGGAGATATTGGCTTTCAGGAAGCCGACGCCGGCGATGATCAGGGCCAGGGCGAAGTAGAGAATATTGACGTAGAGTGGATCCTGCTCGATGCGGGTCATGTCGCTGGAGAACGGGATTTCAGCCGGGAGGCCAACCGCATCGGGGTCGGCGACGACAAGGCGAGTGCCTTCATCTTCGAATGTGATCAGTGACTGCCCCGTATCCGAGACAATGATCTGATTGGCATCGCCGCCGCGGCCATCGAGCGTGACCTCGTAGGCGCTGCCGTCATAGGTGAGGATCTCGCGCGAGCCCTCCCCCTCGAACGCCATCATCCCGTGCCCAAACACGAGCAGGATCGCCCCGAAGGTGACGGCCTTTCTCTGCCCGAGATAACGGTCAGCAAGCGTGCCACCGATGATGGTCATCACATAGACCAGGGCCGTATAGGCCCCGTAGATCAATGTTGACCGCTCATCCGAGAACAGGAAATGCTGGGTCAGATAAATGACCAGCAGGCCGCGCATCCCGTAATAGGAAAAGCGCTCCCACATCTCGGTCAAAAACAGAATGGCCAACCCTTTCGGGTGACCGAAAAACGACGTATCCGCAGATGCCGCCGACGGCGTGGCATTGGTATCAGTCACGCAAACCTCCCCTTTTCCCGCATCATGCGGGTCAATTTCTGGCGCGCAATTGACCACGCCCGGGGGTAAGGCTCAAGTCTGAGTTACGGCTTTGCCGTTCATCTGGATTACAAATCAACGTGAAGCCGGCAAAAACCTAGTAGGCGCACTCGGTGAAGACCGGCTCGATGGAGCCCTTCCACTCGCCCTTGAAGCGCTCGATCAGCCCGTCGGCGCGGGTCAGGCCCGTGGCGGCGATCTCGTCAAGATCATCAAGGAAATGGGCTTCGTTCTCGCCGTAATTGTTGAGCCGGGCGCGGGCGTTGAGGCCGGCGCGCGAAATCGCGAGCACTTCCTTCGCCAGGTCCTGCATTGAGCGGTCACCGTCATAGCCGGCGCGCATGCCGTGCACGGCGGCGGCAAGGCGCATGCCTTCGCGCTGGTCGGCGCTCCAGCCCTTGACCAGATCCCAGGCGGCATCCAGGGCGGTGTCGTCATACAGGAGACCGACCCAGAAGCCCGGCAGGGCACAGAGCGTATTCCACGGGCCGCTATCGGCGCCGCGCATTTCCAGGAAGGTCTTCAGACGCACTTCCGGGAACATGGTGCCGATATGGTCTTCCCAATCGCTGATCACCGGTTTTTCACCCGGCAGGGCCGGCAGGCGGCCGTCGAGGAAATCGCGAAAGCTCTGGCCGGTGGCGTCGATATACTTGCCGCCGCGCTTGACGAAATACATCGGCACATCGAGCACCCAGTCGACATAGCGCTGGAAACTCATGCCGTCCTCGAACACGAAGGGCAGCATGCCCGTGCGATGATTATCGGTGTCGGTCCAGACATGGCCGCGATAGGAGAGATAGCCGTTGAGCTCGCCATCCTTGAAGGGGGAATTGGCAAACAGCGCCGTCGCCAGCGGCTGCAGCGCCAGCGAGACGCGGAATTTCTTGACCATGTCGGCTTCGCTCGAGAAGTCGAGATTGGTCTGGACGGTGCAGGAGCGGAACATCATCTGATGCCCCATCGTGCCAACCTTGGGCATATAGGCCTTCATCAGCCCGTAGCGGGCCTTCGGCATCATCGGTGTTTCTTCCAGTGACCATTTCGGCGAAAAGCCGAGACCGAGAAAACCGGCGCCGATCTCGTCAGCGACTTCGCGCACTTCGGACAGGTGCAGGTTCACCTCGTCGCAGGTCTGGTGCACGGTTTCCAGCGGCGCGCCGGAGAGCTCGAACTGCCCGCCCGGCTCCAGCGTGATCGAGGCCGAATTGCGCTTGAGGGCGACCAGCTTGCCGTCTTCCTCGACGCGCTCCCAGCCGAAACGGGTCAGACCCTCGAGCATTTTCTTCACGCTCGGGCCATCGCTCTCATAGGGAATCGGCGTGTGGTCCTTCAGCGCGAAGCCGAATTTCTCGTGCTCGGTCCCGATGCGGAAAGAGTCGCGCGGTTTGCAGCCGGAGGCGAGATATGCGGCCAGCTGGCCGGGATCTTCGATGGGAGCGCCTTCGCCGCCCTGGTTATACGTGCCGCTCATGCCAAGGCCCCCGGTCGCAATTGATATCCGTCTCAAATATGGAGGCGCGGCGCATTGAACAAGAGCGAGCCTCTGTGTTTCACGCTGACGTGAGGCTCAGGCCCAGTCGCCCAGGCTGGCCTGCCACAGACCCAGCGCCGCGATTACGGCTGTCTCCGCACGCAAAATCCGCGGCCCCAGCGAGACGGCGCGGACAAAATCGAGCTGGCGCAGCCGGTCCCGCTCCTCCGGGGAAAATCCGCCCTCCGGCCCGATGAGCAGCGCTGCCGGACCGGCGCCGGTGTCGCGCAAGACCTCGAGCATCGGCCGCGCCCGCCCCGCCTGTCCGCCCCAGGCGGCATCGGCCTCGTCGCCAGCCTCATCGCAATAATACAGCGTGCGCGTGCCATCCCAGCCCTCGAGCACGCGCTCGAGCCGTTCGATCGGTGCGATCAGCGGCAGGTCGAGGCGTTCGGTCTGTTCGGCCGCCTCCTTGGCGAGGATATGGAAACGCTCCGGCTTGATACGGTCGGACTGGGTGCGCCGTGTGGTGACGGGATGAATTTCGCGCACGCCCAGCTCGGTCGCCTTCTCGATGATGAGATCGGTCTTCTGCCGTTTGACCGGCGCGAACAGCAGCCACAGATCGGGCACGCCCGCCTGCGGCCGGGTCTGTGCCAGCAGTTCGAGGATAGCACCCTTGCGGTGGGCATCGGCAATGCGCGCCGACCATTCGCCATCACGGCCATTGAAAACGCGCACGCCATCGCCCTCGCCGCGCCGCATCACATTGAGCACGTAATGCGTGTCCTCGCGGCTCAGCGCGAGACGGGCTGCGGGTGCGAAGGGCGCATCAAGGAAAAGGCGGGGATCGGTCGACATGCCCTTGGCTTTGGCGTCACTGCGTCTTGCCGTCAAGCCTGCCTTGAATTGGCCGCCCGGCTTTGCAACACATTTGCGGATGCAATTGAATTTCGATCGGCGAGTCGCAGACTCCCTGCCAAGCAGTTGGGTAGATGAAGCGCCGGAGGCGTTGCGGCCCTATCTGCGCCTGGCGCGCTATGACCGTCCGGTCGGCTTTTGGCTGCTCGCCCTGCCGTGCTGGCACGGCCTTTTGCTGGCGCGGGCCGGCCAGGGGCTGGGCTGGATCGATCTCTGGTATGGCGTACTGTTCGCCATCGGCGCGATCGCGATGCGCGGGGCCGGCTGCACCTATAACGACATTGTCGACCGTGATCTCGATGCCGGCGTTGCGCGCACCGCCAACCGGCCGCTGCCGGCCGGGACGGTGACGCTGAAACAGGCCTGGATCTTCGTCGCGGCGCAATGCCTCGTCGGCCTGGTCGTGCTGCTGCAATTGCCGCTGCCGGCGATCGCGGTCGGGCTGGCCTCGCTGCTGCTGGTCGCCGCCTACCCCTTCATGAAACGCATCACCTGGTGGCCCCAGGCCTGGCTCGGCCTGACCTTCAACTGGGGCATTCCGGTCGCCTATGTCGCCGCCACCGGCCGCTTCGATCCCGAACTCTTCGTGCTCTACGCCGCCGCGATCTTCTGGACGCTGGGCTATGACACGATCTACGCCCATCAGGACGGCGAGGACGACGCCCTGGTCGGGGTCAAATCCACCGCCCGCCTGTTTGGCGAAAGCTCCCAGCTCTGGGTTGCCGGCTTTTACGGCCTCAATGCCGTGCTGGTCGGCGTCGCGATCTGGCTCAGCGCCGCAACGCCCTGGGTCGTGATCCCCTACACACTCTACACCGCGCACCTGTTCAACCAGGTCCGCCTCCTCGACATCGAGAATGGCGAGCAATGCCTGGCGATCTTCAAATCCAACCGCACCACCGGCCTGCTGCTGGTCGCAACGCTTGGCCTCGCCGCCCTGCTCTGAGCCCCGCAGCACCCGCCTGCGACATTAAATCTTCGTCACCCCCCTTTGACCGGCTGCCCGCTTGGGTCTTTGATGGTAGCCAGCAGACTTGAGCCGACCCAAGGGGAAAACATGACACTCTATCGAGGCTTGGCGGCCGGATTCGGCGCCCTTCTCCTCACCGCCTGCCAGCCGGCAGACACGGTCGATGCCGTGGAGACCACCACTGATGAAGCGGTTGTCGCTCATGACACGAGCTTCCAGGTCGATGTCAGCTATTACCAGCTCGACAATGGCTTGCGCGTGGTGCTGTCGGAGGATCACACCGTGCCGACGGCGACGGTCGGGGTCTATTACGGCGTCGGCTTCCGCAATGAGCCGCAGGGCCGCACCGGCTTTGCCCACCTGTTCGAGCATCTGATGTTCCAGGGCTCGGCCAATCTGCCTCACGGTGCCTTCGACAATCTGATTTATGGCTCGGGCGGGGTGAATAACGGCTCGACCCGCTATGATTTCACCAATTACTACGAGGTCGTCCCCTCGAATGCGCTGCAGGCGATATTGTGGGCGGAGGCCGACCGCATGGCCTCACCCAATCTCGATGAGAGCCAGCTCGACAATCAGCGCGAGGTCGTGCGCAACGAGGTTTTCGTCAATGTCATCAACCAGCCCTATGGCGGCTGGATCTGGATCGACCTGCCGATGGCGGCGAACGAGAACTGGCACAATGCGCACAATTTCTACGGCGATCTGAGCGATCTCGACGCCGCCAGCCTCGCCGACGCGCAAGGCTTCTTCGACACATTCTACGCGCCCAACAATGCCGTGCTCGTTGTCGCCGGCGATATCGACAAGGGCGAGACACTGGCCTGGATCGAGGAAATGTTCGGCCCGATCGAAGCGGGTGCGCCGCTGCCACAGATCGATACCAGCGAGCCGCGCCAGAATGCCGAGAAATTCGCCTCGCAGGAGGACGCGCTGGCCAATCAGCCGGCTCTCGCCGTCGGCTATCACATGCCCGAGCGCGGCACGCCGGAATATTATGCCATGGCGATGCTGGACCAGCTTTTGCTGCAGGGTGATGACAGCCTGTTGACCGCCTCGCTGGTCAATGAGGAAGGCTATGCCTCCGGCGTGTTCGGCGGTATCAATCTGCTCGGCAATGCCTTCAATTATGATGGCCCGATGCTGTGGACGGTCGGACTGATCCATGACAGCGAATTCACCGTCAGTGAGGTGATGGGCACGCTTGATGCCACGATCGAGACGGTGCGCAGCGAGCCGTTCAGCGCCGCCGATGTCGAACGCGCGCGAACCAAGCTGCTCGCCGACTTCTACGCCACCGCCGATACCGGCACCCGCTTTGGCCTCGTCGACCTGCTCGCCGCCTTCGCCCTGTTTGATGACGACCCGTCGCGCATCAACCGCATCACCGAGGGCTTCGAACAGGTGACACCGGAACTGATCCGCGCCACCGCTGAGGAGTATCTTCGCCCGACCAATCGCACCGTGCTCGAGGTCCGGCTCGCGCCGGATGATGCCGGTGATGATGCCGGTTCACCGGAATAGCCAGGCCTTGATGGGAGCGAAAACCATGATCAACACACTTCTCCGCGCGACGCTTGCCGCCGCCAGCCTGGCCCTCCTGCCCGCAACGGCACTGGCCCAGGGCAATCAGCAACCGCCGGTCGGCCCGCCGCCCGCCTTCCACCTGCCCGAGACCCGAAGCTTCACGCTCGATAATGGTCTGGAAGTCACCTTCATTCCGTTTGGCCTCGCGCCGACAACTCGCATCTCGGTCCAGATGCGGGTCGGCAATGTCGATGATGGCGACCAGACCTGGGTCTCCGACCTCACCGGCGCGATGATGGAAGAAGGCTCGGCCGGCCAGTCCAAGGAAGAACTTGCCACCGCAATGGCCGCGATGGGCGGGTCGATCAATGTCGGCATCGGCTGGAACTCGTCGGGTGTGAGCACCAATGTGCTGTCGCAATACAGCGCCGACGCGACCGCCCTGCTCGCGGATGTCGTGCGCCGGCCCGACTTTGCCGAAAGCGAATTTGACCGCGTGCGCCAGAATCTGATCCGCAATGTCGATATCCAGCGCGCCCAGCCGGGCTCGATCGCGACCGAGGCCTATTACCGCATCCTGTTTGGCGACAGCCATCCCTATGGCCGCTACATGCCGACTGAGGAACAACTGCGCAGCTATACGCTCGACGATGTCCGCGACTTCTACGCTGCCAATTTCGGTGCCGGGCGCACCCGTATCTATGTCGCCGGCCGTTTTGACGATGCGGAAATGGAAGCGGCGATCCGCGACGCCTTTGACGACTGGGCCCGCGGCGAACCCGACCAGGCGCAGGGCACGCCCGCCCGGCATGGCCCGATCGTGCAATTGATTGACCGTCCCGGCGCGCCGCAAACCACGCTGCGGCTCGGCTTTCCGGTGATGGCGATCACCGATCCGGATGCGCCGGCCATGACGGTGATGAATGCGCTGCTCGGCGGCTCCTTCACCTCGCGCCTGACCCGCAATCTGCGCGAGGAAAAGGGCTATACCTATTCGCCCGGCTCCGGCACGACCTGGATGATGGGCGGCGGGGTCTGGACCTTCAATGCCGATGTCACGGCCGCCGACACTGCAGCCGCCCTCGGCGAGACTTTCATGGAGATCCGCCGGCTGCAGGACGAAACCCCGACTGAAACCGAGGCCGGCAATATCCGCTCCTGGCTGTCGGGCGTCTTCATCCTGCAGAATGCCTCCACAGCCGGACTGATCGGCCAGCTGGCGAACCGGGATTTCTGGGGTCTGCCGCAGGATTATCTCGACACCTATGTGCCCGATATCCTCGCCGTCAGCGATGAGGATATCTCGCAAATGGCCGGCCAATACCTGCCGCTCGACGAGATGGTTCTGGTGCTGGTCGGAGACCTTTCGCTGATCGGCGATGATGTCCGCGCCCTGCCCGAATTGCAGGGTGCGCATTTCATCACGGCGTCCGAGGACTGACACTCAGAGTCATCGCCATGACGGCCGGGCCTTTGCGTCCGGCCGTTTTGCGTTATACGGCGCCCATGACCGACCCCCTCGACCCGATCGGCTTTGTCCGCGCCCACACCGCCCTGATGGCTCCGCCGCTGGTGCCCGAAATCTCGCTGCATCTCGCTGTCGAGACAGTGGCCATCTGGGAGCAGACCGAGGAAGCACTCGGCGCCCTGGGCCTGCCGCCGCCCTTCTGGGCCTTTGCCTGGGCCGGTGGCCAGGCGCTGGCGCGCTATTGCCTCGACAATCCGGAGATCGTCGCCGGCCGGCGCGTGCTCGATTTCGCCGCCGGTGGCGCGGTCTCCGGAATTGCCGCGATGCAGGCCGGCGCCACATCGGTGCTGGCCTGTGAGCTCGACGCCTTCGCCATCGCCGCGATCGAGGCCAATGCGGAGACCAATGGCGTCACACTGGAAACCCGGCTCGGCGACCTGGTCGGCACGGATGAGGGCTGGGATGTCGTGCTCGCCGGCGATGTCTTCTACGAAGACGGTCCGGCGCGGCTGATCGGCGGCTGGCTTGAAGACCTCGCCCGGCGCGGCGCCACCGTGCTGATTGGCGATCCGGGGCGTTCCTTCCTGCCGCAGGACCGGCTGGAGAAGCTGGCCGAATACACCGTGCCGGTAACGCGCGACCTGGAAGATCGCGAGGTGCGCTATGCCAAGGTCTGGAAATTCCGCTAGCGCCACTCCCCCGGACAGCAGAATCAAGCCAGCTTCGCGCCATGGCCCGCATCCGCGCCGTAGACCGGCGATTATTCCTTCTGATCGAAATCGCCGCCCGGCGTCTCAACCGGGATGCCGACGCACGCCTGAAGGCCGAGGCCGGCGTCACCTCGGCCCAGGCCGCCGTGCTCTTCCTGCTGGCGCGGCGCGGCGAGCGCCGCATGGGCGAGATCGGCGACACGCTCTCGCTCAACCCGCCGGCCGTCACCGGCCTGGTCAGCCGCATGGAGACCCTGGGCCTGGTCGTCAAATCCGCCTCCAGGACCGATGGACGCTCCGCCGTCGTCTCGCTGACCGAGAAGGGCCGCGCCCTCGGCGATGCCGCCGATATCAGCCTGCGCGGCCTCAATACCGAGCTCGAGGCGCGGCTCGGCGAGGATGACAGCGACATGCTGCACCGCGTCCTCACCCGGCTGGCCACGGAAAGCTGATCGCGACAGCCCGCCCGGCAGGCCTGATCGCCAAGCCTGCTTGACGCATACGTAAGCGCAAAAGCGTTGGCCAAGCGCCCGCGGGATGCTCTAGTCTGCCGCAAAATCAAATGGGAGACTGCGATGAGCGAGCTGGTTCTGGTCGAGGACGCCGAAGGTGTCCGCACAATCCGATTCAACCGTCCCGACAAGAAGAACGCCCTGACGCGACCGATGTATTCCGCTGCAGCCCACGCGCTGGAAAGCGGCGATGCCGATCCGGCCATCCGTGTCTTCATCATCGCCGGTGCCGGCGGCATTTTCACCGCCGGCAATGACCTGGTCGATTTCATGCAGGCCCCGCCGCATATCGGTGGTGGCGATGTACCGCCGGTCGAGTGCTTCATGCGCGCGCTGCTGAATGCGAAAAAGCCCGTCGTCGCCGCCGTCGACGGCCTCGCCATCGGCATTGGCGTGACAATGCTGATGCATTGCGATCTGGTCTATGCCTCGCCGCGCGCCACATTCAAGACCCCTTTCGTCGATCTCGCCCTGGCGCCGGAATACGGCTCCAGCCAGGTGATGCCGCGCATGTTCGGCCATGTCATCGCGGCCGATTTGCTGCTGCTGGGCTCGACCTGGGATGCCGGCAAGGCCGCGCGCTACGGGCTGATCAATGAGGTCGCCGATGATGTCGAGGCGCTGGCGCGGGCCAGCGCTGCCAATCTCGCCGCCAAGGCTCCCGGCTCGCTGCGCGCCGCCAAGGAATTGATGCGCCGCCCGCCCGAAGCCATCCAGGAGCGCATCACGCTGGAAGGCGGCATGTTCGCCGAATTGCTGCGCTCGGAAGAATTCACCGAGGCGGCAACGGCCTTCATGGAACGCCGCAAGCCGGATTTCTCGAATTTCGGCTAGACTGAACCGATCAGGGGGAGCGATCACATGCTGCGTATCATTCTGGGCGCCAGCGGCGCCGTTCTGGCCGCCGGCCTGGCCGCACTCAACCTGTCACCGATCGGGCAGATCTATCTGCCCTCGGCGACCGGGATTGTCGCCAAGCAGATGTGTTCACTCACCTGGGTCTCCGGCCTTGATCCGGACCAGGCGCGGGCGATGTATCTCGACCCGCTGCTCGGCGATGCCGGCAGCGTGCTGACCCACCATATCGATGCCGACAATCACCAGGTCACCGCGAATTTCCTCGGCCTGTTCTGGACCCAGCGCGCGGTCTGGCGTGACGGGCTCGGCTGCACCCTGGTGCATGGCGGCCATGGCTTCGATCCCGACCTGACCGTCCCGGTCGCGCATGACTTCATGCCGATGGAGCTGGATACCGCCCACCGCGATGCCTGGTTCGACCGCGAGGCGCTCGACGCCGCCGTGCTGGGCGCTTTCGATGATGCCGCGCAGGACAGCCGCAATACGCTTGGCGTCGCCATCCTGCACCAGGGCCGGCTCGTCGCCGAGCATTATGCTCCCGGTGCCAGCCGCGAAACCCGCTTCCATGGCTGGTCGATGACCAAGAGCGTCATCACCACCCTGGCCGGCTCCATGGTCCAGGACGGAATGCTCGACATCCGCGCCGAGGGCGATATCCCGGCCCTGGCCGCGGTCGGCGACCCGCGCCTCGCCGACATCACGGTCGAAAGCCTGTTGCGCATGACCGGCGGACTGGCGATTGCCGAGCTCAATAACGGCATGGATCCCAATTCGCAGATGCTGTTCACGGCGTGGGACATGCCGCATTTCGCCGCCACCCGTGAACGCCTGCATGCGCCCGGCGATCACTGGCAATATATGAGCGGCAATACCATCCTCGCCTCCGACACCATGCAGCGCCGGCTCGGCGACAGCCTGCCGGAACAGATCGCCGCCCTGCGGGCGCGCATCTATGAACCGCTCGGCATCTATTCCGCCATCATGGAACCGGGCGAGAATGGCGTCTTCCAGGGCTCGTCCTACATGTATGCCACCGCCCAGGACTGGGCGCGGCTGGGCCAGCTCTATCTCGACAATGGCGTCGCCAATGGCACCCGCATCCTGCCGGAAGACTGGTATTCAATCGTCGCCGAGCCGACACCGGGGTCGGGCGGCGGTTATGGCATGGGGTTCTGGCTGCCGACCGAGGCCACGGGCCTGCCGCCGGAAACCATCATGATGAGCGGCTTCCAGGGCCAGTGGGGCTATGTCCTGCCCGCGCAGGAGCTGGTGATCGTGCGCTTCGGGGCGACGATCGGCGTCAGTTCACGCTCCGGACGTCTGGCGCGCGAAGTCGTCGATGCATTGCGCCCCCCGGCACCGGTTGAGGTGCCACCGGTTGAGGTGCCAGAGGCCGGGGCCAGCGAAGACGAGCCCCTCTAGGCGCGCGCCACACACACCAGCGGCGGCGATTCCGCAACCAGACCGGAGGCGATGACGGTGCGGACGTGAGTCCGCACCTCACCGGCGGTCGGGACATTGCGGCGGAGGGTTTTGATCAGGGCATGATTGGCGGGGCCGCGGCGCGAGGTGCCCACCGACCAGGTCTGATATCGTCGTTTCAGCAGCGGCACGAATTCAAGGCGTTGCGGATCGGCATGACGGGGGTCGCCGGCAATGCCGTGCCAGAACGCCTCCAGCACTTCGCGTTCGCCCTCGAGCTCTTCCATGAACCAGCCATAATCCCAGACCAGGGCGCCGGTCATTTGCCGGTCAGTGCTCGCCTTCATGCAACAGGCCAGGACACTGCCCAACTCGCCATTGAGCGCACCCACGCCCAGATCGACCTGCGCTTTCGAGACCATCACCGCCCTGTACAACATCGTCGCCGCTACCCGTTCAAAATCCTGTCCGCTGCTGAGTAGCGTGAAGGCTTGAAGGCTTCGTCTCAAAGACGGTGATAATTTCACTCAAACACGTATAAAACCTGAGACAATCGAGGCGGCCCGAGCGCCTGCCGGCCGGCAAATGCCTTGCCACACTCAGGTTTTTACAAACAACCAACCCATGGCTGCGGCGCATCGCGCACTGGCATTTTCTGCGGCGAAGTTGCAGTTTCTACACCCGGTGCAAGCGAGACCCCGACATGGCCTGTAAATCCCTGCGCGACTTCATCGACCAGCTCGAGCGTGATGGCGACCTCGTGCGCATCACGACGCAGGTCTCGACCGATCTGGAGATCACCGAGATCCACAAGCGCACCCTGCACGCCGGCGGCCCGGCGCTGCTGTTCGAGAATGTCGTCAATGAGCAGGGCGTCAAAAGCGAAATGCCGGTGCTGGTCAATCTGTTCGGCACCGTGCGCCGCGTCGCCCAGGCGGTGACGCTCGGCGGCAAGCCGCGCTCGACGGCCGGCGAGCTGCGCGAAGTCGGCGAATTGCTCGCCTTCCTGCGCCAGCCCGAGCCGCCGCGCGATTTCAAGGGCGCTATCGAGCTCTTGCCGTTGGCCAAGACGGTGATGTCGATGCGGCCGAAGACCGTCAAATCGGCGCCCTGCCAGGATATTGTCCTCACCGGCGACGAGATCGATCTCGACCGCCTGCCGATCCAGACCTGCTGGCCGGGCGAGCCGGCACCGCTGATCACCTGGCCGCTCGTCGTCACCAAGGGCCCCTCATCCGACAAGCAGGACGACTATAATCTCGGCATTTACCGCATGCAGAAGCTGGGCAAGGATCACACCCTGATGCGCTGGCTCAAGCATCGCGGCGGAGCGCAGCATTTCGCCCGCTGGAAAGACAAGAAGCCCGATCCCCTGCCCTGCGCCGTCGTGCTCGGTGCCGATCCCGGCACCATTCTCGCCGCCGTCACCCCCATCCCCGACACGCTGTCGGAATACCAGTTCGCAGGAATCCTGCGCGGCCAGAAGGTGGAACTGGTCGACTGCAAGACCGTGCCACTGAAAGTGCCCGCCGAGGCCGAGATCGTGCTCGAGGGCCATGTCATGCTCGACGAATACGGCCCGGAAGGACCCTATGGCGACCACACCGGCTATTATAATTCCGTCGAGCATTTCCCGGTCTTCAGGATCAGCGCCATCACCATGCGCCGGGATCCGATCTATCTGTCGACCTATACCGGCCGCCCGCCCGACGAGCCTTCAGTCCTCGGCGAAGCCCTCAACGAGGTCTTCATCCCGCTCTTGCAGCAGCAATATCCGGAAATCCTCGATTTCTGGCTGCCGCCCGAAGGCTGTTCCTACCGCATCGCCGTCATCTCGATGAAGAAGGCCTATGCCGGCCATGCCAAGCGCGTGATGATGGGCGCCTGGTCCTTCCTGCGCCAGTTCATGTACACCAAATGGATCATCGTCGTGGATGACGACATCAACCCGCGCGACTGGAAAGACGTGATGTGGGCCGTCTCCACCCGCATGGACCCGGCCCGCGACATCGTCACCGTCGAAAACACCCCGATCGACTATCTCGACTTCGCCTCGCCGGTCTCCGGACTGGGCAGCAAGATCGGCCTCGATGCCACCAACAAGGTCGGCAACGAGACCCAGCGCGAGTGGGGCGAAAAGCTGGATATGGATGAGGCGACGAAGGCGCGGGTTGATGCGATGTGGGGGGAGTTGGGGTTGAAGCTTTAATCCAACCAAATTCTCCAACCGTCATTCCAGCGCAGGGTGGAACCAAAGCCCCGGTCTCGCACCCGGGACATGCTCCGGCTCTGCCGGTGCGTGTCCCGACTCGCGAGGTTCCGGACGCGACGCCTGCGGACTGACCGGCGGTCGCGCGAAACCGGGGCGGCCATCGAGACCTCACCAAGTCGGGACACGCACCGGCTGGACGCCGGAGCATGTCCCGGCTGGGCGCCAAACTCTGGCTCGATATGCCGCATCGCCAGTGCGTCTGGCATGAGGCAAACAGATCGCTCCCGACCGCAGCATCCGGCCCGCCATGCCCGCCCCCATCAAGATCACCTACTATTCCGATATCCTCTGCGTCTGGGCCTGGATCGGGCAACGGCGCCTCGATCAGCTGGTCACCAAGTTCGGCGACAGAATAGAGATCGAATCGCATTTCTGTTCGGTCTTCTCCGATGCCTGGGGCAAGATCGAAGGCGGCAAGGGGTTTGACGGCTTCAATGCGCATCTTTGCGAGGTGGTGGCGCAATTTCCCCATGTCGAACTCAATCCGCGCGTCTGGCTCGAGGCGCGGCCGCGCTCCTCGGCGAGTGCGCACCTTTTCGTCAAGGCAATCGAGCTGATCGAGACCGAGGATGGCGTCGCCCTGCCCTGGCCGGAACGCGCCTCGGCCAAGGCTGCGTGGGCGCTGCGCTGCCGCTTTTTCGAGCAGGGTCAGGATATTTCCAGCTACGAGGTCCAGTGCACCATCGCCGACGCGCTCGGCGTCGCGCGCGCCCGCATCGAGGAAAAACTGTGCACATCGGAAGCGATCACCGCCCTGCTGCGCGACTACCAGACCTGCAGCGACCACGCCATCAAGGGCAGCCCGACCTTTGTCATGAATGAGGGCCGCCAGCGCCTGTTCGGCAATGTCGGCTACCGGCTGATCGAAGCCAATGTGCTCGAACTGCTGCGCAACCCGCCGGAAGACCAGGCGAGCTGGTGCTGAGGTGACAGCCTGCAAACGTCACTGCGAGGCCGCCACCAGCTCCGCCCCGGACTACGTCCGGCGCACCTCTTCCATCAAGGAAGAGGTGGGCGTTTGATCTCACCCGCTTCGATGATCTCCCTCCTCTTCCTTGATGGAAGAGGTGGCCGCGAAGCGGTCGGAGCTGGTGAGGATGGCAGGCGCGGCGGTCGGCAGATGGC
>NZ_JBLXIK010000009.1:0-80643 GCF_048269565.1 Maricaulis sp.
GCGGGACGTTTCGAATGTCTCACTTAACTATTGCGCTAAACGGCATTCGCCGCGTCCCGCACACCTCCCAAACGGGGAGGGCCACTCAAACCTCCAGCGGCGAGCCGCGTGGAGATTTTCGTGCAGGTGTGATCTGAATGATTGGCGCCGGTCACCATTTGCCCCGCACGCCCGCGCTTGCGTTTGGGGCTGGCCAATCCGAGACCCCAGGCGCTAGAACACCGCCATGAAAATCAGCGAAACCGAATTGCTCATCGTGCCCGGTCTGGGCAATGCCTCTGATGATGACTGGCAGGGACGCTGGCTGGCGCGGATGCCGACAGCGCGCCGCGTCGAGCAGGCCGACTGGCACAAGCCGCAGCGCGAGGCCTGGGTCGATGCCCTGGTCGCCGCCGTTGCCGGGGCGAAGAAGCCGGTGGTGCTGATCGCCCATTCGGTCGGCATTCTCACCCTGGTTCATGCCGCGCCATTGCTGGACAGACACAAGGTCGCCGGTGCCTTCATGGTCGGGGTTCCCGATTGGGAGCGGCCGGAAATCGCTGAAGAGCATGGCGAACACGGTTTCGACCCGGTGCCGATTCAACCGCTCGGCTTTCCGGCGGTGCTGCTGGCCAGCTCCAATGATCCGAACTGCGATGTCGAACGGGCTGAAGCCTGGGCGAAAGCCTGGGGCGCCAGCTTCGTTGTCGCCGGTGATATGGGCCATTTCAACGCCGCCAGCGGTCACGGGCCCTGGCCGGAGGGCATGATGGCTTTCGCCAATTTCCTCTCGACCCTGACACCGCCGGGCGCATGAGCGCGGACGGGCTGTATTGTCAGCCGCCGCAGCTGGACTGGTCGCAAGACTCCGGTCCGCGGGCGCCGGATTATGGCGATATCTATTTTTCCGCCGAGGACGGGCTGGAAGAGAGCCGGGCGGTCTTCCTGCAGGGCTGTGACCTGCCGCGCGACTGGCAGGGCCGGTCGCAATATGCCGTGGGCGAGCTGGGCTTTGGCACCGGGCTCAATGCGCTGGCGCTGTGGGATTTGTGGCGGCGTGAGGGGCCGGCGGCCGGCTGGCTGCATTTCGTCAGCATCGAGAAACATCCGCTGTCGCGCGCCGATGCCGCCCGCGCCTTCGAGGCCTGGCCGTCGCTGGCCGGGCTCAGTGCGCAATTGCTGGCACAATGGCCCTCGGCCCTGAAGGGCGCCCACCGGCTGATCTTCCCGGACGATCGCTTCACCATCACCGTCTTCCAGGACGAGGCCGAACGCGCCCTCGGCGAGATCGAGGCCGGGATTGATGCCTGGTTCCTCGACGGCTTCGCGCCGGATCGCAATGGCGCGATGTGGTCACAGGCGGTGCTCGACGGCATTGGCAAGTTGTCGCGCCGCGGCACCCGTGTCGCGACCTTCACGGTGGCCGGCGCGGTACGGCGCGGGCTGGAGCAGGCCGGCTTCGCGGTTGAGAAACGCCCCGGTTTCGGACGCAAGCGCGAGCGGCTCGAAGCCGTCTATGCCGGCGCGGCCACCCCGCCCGCGATCTCACCGGTCGAGCGCACCCGGCCCTGTTTGGGCCGGGTCGCGATCATCGGTGCCGGCATTGCCGGGGCGAGTCTGGCGCTGGCCTTCCGCCGCCGTGGCCGCGAGGCATTGGTGATCGACGCGATCGGTCCGTCCGGCGGCGCGTCGGGCGCGCCGGTTGGCCTGTTGACCCCGCGTCTGGAACGCACCGGCCGGCCGCATGTCCGCGCCACGCTCGCCGCCTATGAATTCGCCCGCCGCACCTATCAGGGGCTGGACGGTTTTCATCCCGATGGCGTGTTGCGCCTGCCGCGCGATGAGGCGGATCGCGAGCGCCTGCAATTGATCGCCAGCCGCCTGGATGACGATCATGTCTGGGATGGCGAGGGCCTGTGGCAGCCCCTGGCCGCGCGCATCGAGCCGCGCTTGCTGGTGACGCAATTGCTGGCCGATACGCCGCTGATCATTGCGCAGGTCGCCCAAGTCGAGGAACGCGAAAACGGGGTCTGCCTGCTGGACGCCTATGGCCGCGAGATTGTCGCTGCTGATCTGGTTATCCACGCCAATGGCTGGGGCGCCAGCGCTGTGTTCGATGCACTCGCCGCCAATGCCGGCCAGCTCGCCGTGATCGAGGGTGAGCCGCCGGTGCGGCCTGTGGTCTGGGGCGGCTATGCCTGCGCCGCGCCCGGCGGCGGGGTGATGCTGGGCACAACCCATGTCCGCGGCACCGATCCCGGAGCGGCGGGCAGTGCCGTGCCGGATTTGCGGGCCGAGCTCGCGGCGCATCAACCGGATCTGGCAGCAAGGCTGGGTGATGAGGTGTTGCAGACCTGGTCGGGCATCCGGGCGGTGACGGCGGATCAATTGCCCGTCACCGGACCGCTGCCGGGCGGAGCGTTCAACGACCGCTGGCTGCAATACTCAACCGGGCGTCTGCCGCGGATCAAGCCGGGACCGCCGGGCCCGTGCCGACAATTCATCCTGTCCGGTTTCGGCTCGCGCGGCTTTGCCCACGCACCGCTGCTGGCCGAGGCGCTGGCGGGCGATCTGGGCGGAGAGCCGGGGGCGCTGGAGCGAAGCGGGCGGGAATGCCTGCAATCGACGCGCTTTGCCTGGCGCCGGCTCAAGCGCAGTCACTAGATGCCGATCCGCAGGCTCTCCCGGCCGGCGGCGCCATAGCGCAGCTCGATCACCGGGCATTCGGTGCTGAGGCAGGCAATGTCGAGATCAAGGTCGAGCGCGTTCTCCCGGTCATAGGTCACCGCCACCGGGCCGATGGCCAGGGCGACCGGCACACCGGCTGCCATCGGCACAGCGACGGGCGCGCTGGCGAGCGCGGCCAGTACAACACCGATCAGGATTGGCTTGATGATCATCTTCAGGGTCCCACATCTGTCCACATGACAGGGATGCCGCCGGGGCGCTGTTCGGATGCACCCGCCGCCGCTTTTTTCGGCCCGGGATTTGCAGAAATTCTCCCAGAGACTTCGCTTGTGACGCGAAACGGGACGAAAACCGATGAATCAACAGGCCAGCAGCACGCAATTCCAGGATCGCCGTTCCGGCACGCGACATGTGTGGTTCCTCAATTCGGCCTTTGACCGGATCGGGCTGGATATCGCGCTGAAGCGGATAACGGAGCGTGACCCGCAGAAGCCGTTCGCCTTTGTCGTGACCCCGAATGTCGATCACCTGGTCCGGCTCGAGACCGATACCGTGCTGGCGACGCTGTACGCCCAGGCCTGGCTGACCGTGTGCGACAGCCGGGTGCTGGAACTTATCGGCCGTTTCTCCGGCGAGACCATTGATGTCACGCCCGGTTCCGATCTGACGGCGCAATTGTTCGAGACCGAGATCGACCCCAATGAGACCGTCACCGTGATTGGTGCATCACGGGAGGTCATCGACGCTGTCACTGCGCGCTACGGCCTGAAAGATGTGCGCTGGCACGAGCCGCCGATGGGGCTGCGCCATAATCGCGAGGCGCTGGAGGACTGTGCCCGCTTCGTCGCCGAGAACCCGGCCCGCTTCATCTTCATGTGCGTCGGTTCGCCGCAACAGGAAATGGTCGCCGAGGCCTGTCTCGATCGTGGCGACTGCACTGGCCTGGGCCTGTGTGTCGGCGCGTCGCTGGACTTTCTCGGCGGCAAGGTCGAGCGCGCTCCGGTGTGGATGCAGCGTTCGCGGCTGGAATGGCTGCACCGTCTGGCCTCCGAGCCGCGCCGGATGTGGCGCCGCTATCTCGTTGACGGGCCGAAGGTATTCTTCCTGTGGCGGCGCTGGCGCAAGACCCAGCGCGAGCTGCGGGCGCTGGAAAAATCCCTGTCCGATCCGCAAAAAATGCGCGAGCGGGCGCTGCATCAGCGCATCCGTGCGCTCGAAGGCCTGCTCCAGGCCCCCAAACCCGACTGAGCCAGATGCCGGGATTGTGTTCCGTTTCGGGCGGGTCTAGCTTCGCGGTCGTGATGGTTCCCGCAAGGGATTAATCGGGAAGCCGGTACGGTGGAAACACCCAGTCCGGCGCTGTACCCGCAGCCGTAGGCGGTGAGCGGCGATGCAATCAGCCACTGGAGTGAAATCCGGGAAGGCGCATCGTTCGTGACGACCCGCAAGCCGGAAGACCTGCCATCACCGTCGTCTGTCTGCTCGTGCGGTGGTACACGAGACTGACGCGGTCTATCCGTTTTCTGACGACTCCTGCAATCCGTGCCGGCGTCGTTATGCGCCGGCTCCAAAGCTCTGGAGACGTGCATGCCTGGAAGTAATCCCCACCCGTTCCTCACCGGTTTATTCTCTGCCACTGCGCTGCTGGCGACTTCCACCGCCGCGATGGCGCAGGAGAGGCAAATGGCCGAGACCGTCTATGTCACCGCCGCCCGCATTCCGCTCGCTGCCGCGGATGCGACGGTCAGCATTTCCGCACTCGACCCGGCCATGATCGAGGCCCGCGGCGGCGTCTTCGTCGCGGACATCCTGCGCACCATTCCCGGACTGGCCGTGTCCCGTTCGGGAACCTCCGGCGCCCTGACCCAGATCCGCGCCCGCGGCTCGGAAGCCAATCACGTCCTCGTCCTGATCGACGGTATTGAAGCAGCCAGCCCTTTCACCGGCGAGGCCGACTTCGCTCACTACGCCTTTGATGATCTCGCCTCGATCGAGGTTTCACGCGGCGAGCAATCGGCGCTGTGGGGCAGCGATGCGATCGGCGGCGTCATCGCGCTGCGCACCGCCGTGCCGGAGGCCGGACGCGAATTGTCGCTGCGGGCCGAGGCCGGTTCATTCGGCAGCCGCCGCTTCAGCGCCCGTCTCGGCAAGGGATTCGAGGATGGCTATCTCGCCGTCGGGCTCGGTGCCTTCGAGACCGACGGCATTGATGTCTCCGGCCTTGGCGGCGAGCGCGATGGCTACACCAATCACACCGCCAATTTCCTCGCTGGCCATGATCTCGGCGCCGGGGTCCGGATCGAGACGGCCGTGCGCTGGGTCGGCTATCAGACCCGCTCCGATGCCGACACTGATTATGACGGCCAGCTTGATGACACGGATGACTGGCGTAGCGGCGACCAGATTCTGGCGCGGGCCGCACTGACGATTGAGCAACAGATCGACAGCGTGGCGCTGACTCATGAGATGGCGACGCAATACACCGACGATGTTTCGCGCAGCTTTGATGATGCCGTGCGCACCGCCCTGTCCGAAGGGCAGCGCAGCCAGGCGCACTACCAGCTGACCGGCCAATGGACGACCGGCGAGACCGCGCACCGGCTGACAGGTCTGGTCGAATACGAGCAGGACCGCACCCGCAATGATGCCGGCGCGGGATCGCTGGCCAATCAGAGCCAGGAGCTTTCCAGCACCGCCTTCGCCTTTGATTACGGGCTCGGCCACGGTCCGCTCGATCTCACCGCCTCGGCGCGGCATGAAAGCAATGAGCGTTTCGAGGACGCGGTGACCTGGCGCGCCGGCATCGCCTGGGCGTTTGACAGTCTCGGCGGACGGATCAGGCTGAGCGGCGGCGAGGGCGTCAAGAATCCCGGCGTGTTTGAATTGTTTGGCTATTACCCGGCGTATTTCATTGGCAATCCGGCCCTGAAACCGGAGCGCTCGCGCGGCTGGGAACTGGGCTGGGAACAGGGCTTTGCCGGCGGCCGTGGTCATGCGTCGGCGGTCTGGTTCCGCTCCGAGCTGACCGACGAGATCTACACCGATTTCGGTGTCTTCCCGGCAACCGCGCGCAATGCCACCAGCCGCTCCGACCGCTCCGGGCTGGAGCTGGAGGCGGGCTGGGATGTCAGCGATGCCATCGCCGTGTTCGGCTCGGCCACCTTCATGCAGAGCGAGCAGGACGGGGCCGCGGAAATCCGTCGCCCGGAACGGCTCGCCTCGCTGACGCTCGACTGGCATCCGCAGGCCAGCTGGTCGGCCTCAATGACGATCGATCATACCGGCGAGCAGCTCGATACCGATTTCGGGAGTTTCCAGAGCGTGACGCTGGAGGCCTATACGCTGCTCGGTGGGCAGTTGCGCTGGCAGGCCCGCGAGGGCGTCGAGCTTTATGTGCGCGGGGACAACCTGCTGGATGAGGACTATCAGGATGTGTTTGGCTATCACACGCCCGGCCGCGGTGTTTATCTCGGCCTGCGTCTTCGCCATGGCTAGCCTTGCAGCAGTGCAGGCGCAGGAGACGGTTCCGCCGCAGGGCGGGGCCGTGTCGGCCTCATTGTGTGCCGATGCCTATCTGCTGGCGCTGCAGCCGCGTGCCGAGATCGCGGCCCTGTCCTGGCAGGTCGACCAGCCGGTCTCGGCGGCACCGGACTGGGCGCGTCATTTGCCGCGCGCCTGGCCCGATGCCGAGCGGCTTCTGGTGCTTGATCCCGGCCTGACTGTCTTTGGCGCCGGCGAGGGTGGACGTGCAGCGGCGATGCTGGAGCGCAGCGGTTATCGCACGCTCGAACTCGCCTGGAGCGAGGATTTCGACGGTGTGCGGGCCAATCTCCTGGCGCTGGGCGAGGCGCTGGGGCGGGTCGATGTGGCGCAGGCCGCGATTGCCGATCTGGATCGCCGGCTGGCAGCCTTGCAGCAGCGCACGGCGGCGCGCGGCGTGGTGCCCCGTGTGGTCTATCTCAGCGCCTCGGGCGGCTCGGCCGGTGCCGGCACCTATGTCGACGCCGCGATCACGGCGGCCGGCGGCGTGAACAATGCGACGCAGGGCGGGGTTGTTGGCTGGGGACGCTCGGATCCGGAACTGGCGCTGAGCCTGGAGGCCGACATCATCGTCACCAGCTATTTCACCGATGGCTTCGCCAGTACATTCAACCGCGCCATGCGTCACGCTGCCTATCGGCGCCTGCTCGACCATGGCGAGCGTGTCGATATTCCCAGCGCCGACTGGCCCTGTGCCGGACCGCGCCTGATCGATGCCGCAGAGGCGATAGCTGATGCGCTCGATGCCTGGGCGGGCCGCTCATGAAGCCGCTGCATCTCAATCTCCTGCTCGCCGGCGGCCTGTTTCTCAGCCTCGCCGCCTCGCTGTTTCTCGGCGATGCACGGCTCGGTCTGTCCAGTCTCGCCGGTGCACTGGCCGGCTCGGAGGATCTACCAGCGCTGCTGATGCGCGAATTGCGCTTGCCACGGGCGCTGCTGGGCCTGGTGGTCGGCGCCGGGCTGGGTGGATCGGGGGCGGTGTTGCAGGGCTTCTTTCGCAATCCGCTGGCCGACCCCGGCGTGATCGGGGTTTCGGCCAGTGCCGGGCTTGGCGCGGTGACCGCGATGTATTTTGGCGCTGCGGCGTTGGGGGTTCTGGTGCTGCCCTTCGCGGCGGTCGCGGCCGCCGGGCTTGGCGTTGCCAGCCTGCTGCTGCTCGCCGGGCCGCGCGCCAGTGCGACGACGCTCATTCTCGCCGGTGTTGCGATCGGCTCGATCGCGACGGCGCTGACGGCCCTGTTGATGAATCTCGCGCCCAATCCCTGGGCCCTGGCCGAGATTGCCTATTGGCTGATGGGGTCCTTGCAGGATGCCAGCTGGACCGAATTGCGCTTCGCGGCGCCGATCATACTGGCGGGCCTCGCCCTGCTGGCGCTGACGCCGCGGGCGCTGGATGCGCTCAGCCTCGGCGAGGAAAGCGCGCGCAGCCTCGGCATCGATATGGCACGCCTGCGGCTGATTGTGATTGGCGGTACGGCGCTGGCCGTCGGCGGCGGTGTCGCGGTTGCCGGGGCGGTCGGCTTTGTCGGACTGGTGGTGCCGCATCTGCTGCGGCCGCTGGTCGGCCACAGGCCCGGCGCGCTGATCCTGCCTTCGGTGCTGGGCGGTGCGATGCTGATCGAGCTGGCCGATCTGGCGACGCGATTGCTGTCGGGTCCGGGCATGCCGCTCTATCTCGGTGTCCTCACCGCGCTGATCGGGGCGCCCTTCTTCCTGTGGCTGGTGCGAAGCTTGCCGGGGAGGGCGGTCTGATGCGGCTGCACTTGTCATCGCTCGACTTCGGCTATCAGGGCCGGCCGGCCCTGTCGCAAATCTCGCTTGAGGCGGGGGGCGGCGAATTGATCGCCCTGGTGGGGCCGAACGGGGCCGGCAAGTCGAGCCTGCTGCGGCTCTGCGCCGGTCTGTTTGAGCCGGCCACCGGAGCGGCGGTGCTGGACGGTGTCTCGATCCATGCCTTGCCGGCGCCGCAACGGGCGCGCCGCATTGCCTATCTCCCGCCGGACGGGGCCTCGGCCTGGCCGATGGTGGTGCGGCGGATCGTGGCGCTGGGGCGGGTGCCGCATCTCCAACCGCTGCGGCGGCTGACGGCTGATGACGAGGCGGCGATTGATACCGCGCTCGACCGTGCGGGGATTGCCGGTCTGGCTGAGCGACCTTTCGACCAGCTCTCCTCCGGCGAACGCGCCCGCGTCCTGCTCGCCCGCGCCCTGGCGACGCAGGCCGATCTGATCCTGCTGGACGAGCCGACGGCGGCGCTTGATCCGCGGCACCAGCTCGGCGTGATGGAAATCCTGCGCGCCGAGGCCGGGCGCGGGGCGCTGGTGATCGTCGCCGCCCATGCCCTCGACCTGGTGGCGCGCTATGCCGACCGGGCGATCCTGATGCAGGCCGGCCGCATCATCGCCGACGCGCCGCCGGAACAGAGCTTGTCGGAATCGCGCATCGCTGAAGTCTTCGGCGTGGTGGCGCCGGGCGGGATTGCACCGACGCCGCTGCGCCTGGGCGATTAATCGAAGACGATTTCCGGTGCCGGCTTGGACGCCTGATCGGCCGCCTCCAGCGCCGAACGGGCAGCCTTGAGGAAGGCGCGTCCGACGGGACTGTCGTCCAGCGCCGCCGGCTGGCCTTCATCGGAGGAGGTGCGCAGTTGCGGATGCAGCGGGATCTCGCCGAGGAAGGCAACGCCGAGCCGTTCGGCTTCGGACTTGGCGCCGCCATGGCCAAAGATATCGCTGTGCTCGCCGCAATGCGGGCAGATGAAACTGCTCATATTCTCGACAATGCCGAGAATGGGGATGTGGGTCTGTTCGAACATGCCGATCGCCTTGCGGGCATCGTCGAGCGCGAGGTCCTGCGGTGTCGAGACGATCACGGCGCCATCGACCGGCAGGTCCTGGGCGATGGCGAGCTGGGCATCGCCGGTGCCCGGTGGCATGTCGAGGATCAGCACGTCGAGCTCGCCCCAATCGGTATCGGTCATGAATTGGCGGATCGCGCCCTGCACCATCGGGCCACGCCAGACGACAGGGGCGCCCGGTTTGATGACAAAGCCGATCGAGACCAGCTTGACGCCATGGGCGGTGATGGGCTGCACGCCCGCATCATTCTTGCGCAGGCCGGGCGCGTCGGTAATGCCGAACAGGCGCGGCGCTGACGGGCCATAGATATCGGCATCGAGCAGGCCGACCTTCATGCCGTCGCGCGCCAGGGCAACAGCGAGATTGGCGGCGACAGTGGATTTGCCAACGCCGCCCTTGCCCGAGGCGACGGCGATGATGCGCCGGGCCGGTTTTTTCACTGTCCGGGCAGCGGGCTTTGGCGGATGGGGATGGGCGTGTTTGGCAGGCTGGTCGCGATGGGCTGTCATCACGATGCGGGCGCGGTTGATCCCCTTGATCCCCGTCACGGCGGCTTCGATCAGCGGACGCAGGGTCTCGAAATCGGGATCGCCGGCCACGGGCGGGGTCAGGACAATGGTCGCCGTATCGCCGGCAACACTGGCTGAATCAACACGGTTGGCATCGATGATATTGCGGCCGGACTGGCGCTCGGTGACGCTGGTCAGGGCTTTGCGCAGGCGATCGTCCATCTGGTCCTCCACGATTTGACGCAGAGATAGGCCTTTGTGACCCGGGCCGAAAGCCTGATCGCTGATGTTGGCGGTGTCGTGAGGGGCGGCTGTGCAGCTTCCCGGCGGTGCGCAGGCCGGCGCGAAACCGGCGGTCCGTCAGGAAGTGGATGGTGGGCGATACTGGGATTGAACCAGTGACCCCTTCGATGTCAACGAAGTGCTCTCCCGCTGAGCTAATCGCCCATCCGTGCAAGGAGCCGAGTATCTAGCGTTCGCTGACTGGAGAGGCAAGGCACAAATGCCAGTGCATTTCAGCTGATCTGCATCTGGCCGCAGCCAGGGCCCGTTCGGCTGTGCTCAAACGCGACCGCTCGTCTCTGGACAAGTTCGCTTGTCGCGAGAAATGGCAGGTTTGTCACAAGCCGGCCGGAATATGGCTTTTTTGCAACAAATGTCGACGAAAGATGTGTAAGCCGCGACCGGCGCTTGTCGAAGCCGCCCCTTTTCCTTCTTATGGGCCTATCAGTCAGGGTAATCTGGCTAGGTGTGAAAGCCGAAAACGGACCGCACCGCCCACCACGAAGACACAAAAGGGGTATGATCGTGAGCAATATCTGGGATCGCGAACGCTTGCTGCGTTCGACAATTCTTGCCGGGTTCGCTGCGGCTGGTCTGGCGATTTCGCCAAGCTATGCACAGCCGGCAGACACTGAAGAAGAAGCCGACGAAGAAGTCATCGTCGTTACGGGTTCGCTCATTCGTCGTAGCGAATTCACCTCCATCTCTCCAATCCAGGTCGTCAACGCCGAGATTGCTACTCTTGAAGGCCTGGTTGACCCGGCTGAAATGCTCCAGGGTGCCAGCGTGGCCTCCGGTTCGGTTCAGCTGAACAACCAGTTCGGCGGCTATGTCGTCGAGGGTGGCGTCGGCGTGAACTCGATTTCGCTTCGTGGTCTTGGCGCCCAGCGCTCGCTGGTCCTGGTCAACGGCAACCGCCCTGGTCCAGCCGGTACGCGCGGCCAGGTCGGCTCGTTCGACCTCAACGTTATCCCGTCCTCGATCGTTCAGCGCTTTGAAATCCTGAAGGATGGCGCGTCCTCGATCTACGGTTCCGACGCCGTCGCCGGTGTGGTCAACGTGATCACCCGCCGCCAGATTGATCGTCCGGAAGTCACCGTCACGATGAACGCCCCGCTTGCCGGTGGTGGCGAAACCTATGGCATCAGCGGTGCTTACGGTTTCAATTTCGACCGCGGCAGCATCGTTCTTGGCGCTGAATACCAGCTCCGCGAAGAACTCGACATCGGTGATCGTGAATATCTGAGCTGCCCACAGGATCTCGTGCGTGACTCGGCCGGTGGCAGCATCATCGACCGTGAAGACCGCTCGGTTCTTGCCGGCACCTCGCTGGCTGGCTGTAATAACATCTATGCCAACACCATCATTGATGCCTTCTTCGGTGATCGCTACATCCCGGATCCAGATGGTCTTTCCGCTGGCAGCGTGATCCCGGGTTACCGCCCGCGCGCCAATGGTCGCTATGATGATCCAGCTGGCGAAGCCTATTATGAAGACGTGCTGAATGACGCCCGCGTCCTCAGCCGCGATGCGATCAACCGCCAGGAGCGGATGAGCCTTTATGCATCTGCCGACTTCTCGCTCGATTTCCTCGGCGGTGTGGATTGGCAGTCCGACGCGCTTTTCACGCGCCGTACGACTGAATCCGATGGCTGGCGTCAGTTCTTCCCGCTCATCGGTGGCGCGACAGCAGCCCTGTGGACCGGTTCTACGGCCTATCGTTATGACAACGATCCGACGTATGACGGGCCACTCCAGCTGTCTCAGCCGGTCGCGCTCTGGCCATCCAACTCGCGTATCGAGGTTGACTACTTCTCGTTCAATACGGGCTTTGATGGCGGCTTCGGTTCCGGCATGGGCTTCCTGAGCGATTGGGCCTGGTCTCTCGATATGCAGTATTCGCGTTCGGAAGGCACGTACGAAGGCAACGGCATTCTGGCATCGAATTCTGGCGACGTTCAGTACGATGACAACTCGCCTGTTTACGATCCCTTCTCTGCCGAATTCCTCAGCGGCAACTATTCCGACGCTGTCTATGATCACCTGACGGTCAACACGGTTGGTGAGACGATCTACGAACAGACCGTCTTCAGGGCGATTGCCACTGGTGACCTGTTTGATCTGCCTGCCGGTGCTGTCGGCATGGCGATTGGTGCCGAACACCGCACCTTCTCGATCGACGACACCCCGGATCAGGCCGCTCAGGATGGCGACCTCTGGGGTTCGTCCAGCGCCCAGGTCACCCGCGGTGACGACACGGTGAACGAACTCTTCGCCGAAGTCGAAGTCCCTGTGATTGCTGGCGTGCCGCTCATCGAATCCTTCACGGTGAATGGATCGGCCCGGTTCTTTGATTATGAGTCCGCCGGTTCTGACTCGGTTTGGAAGGTCGGTGCCAACTGGCAGATCACTCCAACCTTCCGTCTGCGTGCTACCGAAGGTACCTCCTACCGTGCCCCGGCGCTGTATGAGCTCTTCCTGGGTGACCAGACTTCATTCCTTGGCCAGACCGCAATCGATCCTTGTATCGATTGGGAAAACAGCACCAACGCGAATATCCGGGCCAACTGTTCCGCAGCGGGTATCCCGATGGGCTATACCGGTATCGGCTCGTCCGCGACGATCGTTTCCGGTGGTGGCGCTGGTGTCCTCGAGTCGGAAACCTCGCGAGCCAGCACGATCGGTTTCGTCTACACCCCTCAGCGGTTTGCGCTCAGCGTGGCGGTTGATTACTTCCAGATCGAAATCGAAAACCAGGTCGCCCAGCTGGGCGGCGGCGCCATCGTTGGTGGCTGCTACGGTGCCAACAACTATCCGAACGTGTTCTGTACGTTGTTCGACCGTAACCCTGCGACCGATCCGGTGTCCCCGTATCGCATCGGGGAAGTCCGGGACAGCTACATCAACGTCAACTCGCAGAACACGTCCGGTTTCGACCTGACGCTTCGTTATACCCACGAGCTCGCCATTGGTGACCTGACGATTGAAGGTCAGGGTACCTGGACCATGGATGACGAAGTCTTCCTGTTCGATCCGGCCCTCGAGTCTGGTTATGACACCAACGACTTCAATGGCAGCATTGGCGATCCTGAATTCGTCGCCAACATGCGTACGGAGCTTCGTCGTGGCGACTGGACCTATTCCTGGTTCATGAACTACATCGATGGGACGTCGAACAGCATCTACACGAGCAATACGGCTTCCTACTATGGCCAGGCCGATGCCTTCTACGACGTGAATATCGAAGGTACGCTCTATCATGACGTGTCGGTCCGCTGGCAGGGTGACACCCTGTCCATCCTGGCCGGTCTGTCCAACATGTGGGACGAAGAGCCGCCAACGGTCTCGACCGGTACGGCGACTCGCCGCGGCAATACCGCGCTGTCGGCAACCCAGTACGACCTGCGTGGCCGGACCCTGTTCGTCCGTGCAACCAAAACCTTCTAAGGTTTTGTAATATCAGTAGTGATGAGGGGCGATGGGCAACCATCGCCCCTTTTCTTTGCAACCCGTGTTTTCTGCGATCAGGCTGCGGACGGGCAGGGCAAGACCCGCTAGGATATTGTTACGATTTCGCCTAGTGTGTCCGTGGAACAGTTACCGCGCCGGTTTGATTGCGCGAGAGAAGGAGAATTGCAGTCATGTTGAAGCGAACAATGATCTCGCTGGCCATTGGATTGGGGATCGCGTCGGCAGCGACTGCCGAAATGCGAATTGACCCCATTCCTGCCGATTCGTTCGCCAGGATCCCCAACATCGCCTCTGTCACCATGAGTACTGAAGGCGACATGATCTCGGCGCTCATCGCCGCGCCAGGGTCGGACAACCAGGAAACTGCCATCGCGACCTGGAATCTGAACGATCTTTCCCAACCGCCCGTCGTTACGCCCAGTGGCGACCGGATGAAATTCATTGGCGTGACCGCGCTCAAGGCCGGCCAAATCCTGGCTCTGGGCCGCCAAGAGTGGACCGGCCAGCTCGGTGGTTGCGGTGAAGGTCGTACGACCGGCGCGACCGCGACATTCGTCACCCAGGTTTATCTGACTGACCGCGAACAAACGGATTTCGAGCAGGCCTTCGCCAGCAATGGCCGCACGATCGGTGTCAGCCGTGATACGGAACGGTGTTTCGAACTTGCGGGTACGGCCTCCGTCGCGGCCTTTCTGCCGCTTGACCCGGACAATGTCATCATTCGCCGCGTCAATGTCGGGACCCTCGCAGCCAGCTTCTATCGTTACAATCTGCGCACAGGCCAAACCCGAATGATGTACCGCGCCAATGGCCGGACAGAAATTTCGGTGATCGATCCACGCACCGGCGACATTCTGGTGCGCAACAGCCTCGAGCCAATTGAGGGCAACGACTATGAGGCCCGGACCTTTATCCGGAACGAGACGACGGGTGAGTTCGAAATCCACGATCCGCTGACCTATCAGCTGCGCGCGCGCCATACCGTTGCGGTGGTCGGTCGCGATGAGGCGACGGGCCAGTATTATGTGATCACGGACCAGTTCTCCGACCTTGCCCAGGTCTATGCGTATGATGCGGTGAGCCGGCGCTACTCGGATGGCCCGATCCTTGCGCATCCGAATTATAGCGTGACCAACTTGATCCTGGGCAGAACACCCAGCAATTTCAATGAGGTTCTCGGTTTCCGCTATAGCGGCCCTGGCGGCAATGACGTTTACTGGATTGACCCGGTGATGTCGGCGACCCAGACGACGCTGGAGGACCTCTTCCCGACAGCCGGCGTATCCATTCTTGATTACACTGATGGAATGGACACGGTGCTGTTCGCGGTCGGAAGTGGCGCGATGCCGACGGTCTATTATGTCTACCGCGATGGCCACATTACGCTGCTTGGCAATTCACGTCCGTGGATTGACCCGGAGGACCTGGCTGACTCGACTCTGATCCACTACACGGCTCGCGATGGTCGTGAGATTCCCGGTATTCTCAGCCTGCCGGCAGGGTGGGAGCCGTCCGACGGTCCATTGCCAACCATTATCCACCCGCATGGCGGACCATGGGCTCGCGATGGCGTTGGCTGGGACGGTAGCGGCTGGGTGCCCTTCCTGACTTCACGCGGCTATGCCGTGTTGCGTCCGCAATATCGCGGTTCCGAGGGTTGGGGCCTTGATCACTGGCGCGCCGGCGATGCCCAATGGGGCCTGTCCATGCAGGACGACAAGGATGACGGCGCGGCCTGGATGGTCTCCCAGGGCTTTGCCGACCCGGACCGGATCGCCATCTTTGGCTATTCCTATGGCGGGTTTGCAGCCATAGCAGCCGTGGTCCGTGACAACAGCCCCTACCAGTGCGCCATTGCCGGCGCCGGGGTCAGCAATCTGGCCCGTATCGGCACTAACTGGAGCGAAAACCGCGTTCAGCGCGCGGTCCAAGGCTGGACCGTTACCGGCATGGATCCGATGCAGAACACCGAACGCGCAAACATCCCGATCATGCTGTTCCACGGCAATCGTGATGTCCGCGTCCCCCTGTTCCACTCGGTCGACTTCTACAATGCGGTCCGTGGCCGGGTACACGCCGAGCTGTTGGTCGTGGAAGACATGCCCCACAGCATGCCATGGTATCCACGGCACCAGATGGAGACGCTTCCGGCAATCGAGCGTTTCCTCACCGAGGATTGTGGGCCCGGCGGACTCTAGTCTAACGGCGACAGACCTGAAGAAGAGCCTCCCGGGAAACCGGGGGGCTTTTTTTATCGCGATGCCCGTTTTGCAGGGCGCACAAAAAAACACCGCCTCAAGGGCGGTGTCTTCTGTCTTCAATTCGGGCCGTGGCCAGAATCAGGCGGCCATTACCCGGGCGACCTCGTCGACAAGCTCGCGCAGGTGGAAGGGTTTCGACAGCACTTTCGCATTGGTCGGCGCGCCCGAGCCCGGATTGAGCGCGACGGCGGCAAAGCCGGTGATGAACATGATCTTCAACGCCGGATCGACTTCCGCCGCGCGGCGCGCCAGCTCGATCCCGTCGACGCCGGGCATCACGATATCCGTCAGCAACAGGTCGAACTGGGCTGCCGTCTCGCCGATGGCGTCGAGGCCTTCCTCACCGTCGGAACAGACTGTGACGTCATGGCCGGCGCGCTTCAGCGCCTTGGCCAGAAAGTCCCGCATTGAATCATCATCTTCAGCCAGGAGTATTTTGCTCATGATTGGGTCCCACCCTCAGGAAAACCGATATTGACGCCAACATACACCGCTAAGGTAAAAGCCCGCTGAACGCGCTGCCGCTTGACCCGCGAACTGCACCCGCCCACTCTCACCCGATGACAGTGACCCCCACGATCCTGCCGACAACACCCGCAAGGGCAGATGCTGCCAGTGTCCCCGGCGTGGTTCGGGTGGTGCGGCCTGATGACGCCGCCCCGCGGCCGCTCATCCTCGCCTCGCCTCACTCAGGACGCGATTATCGACCCGAATTATGCGCCGCGACCCGTGTCCCTGTCGAGCAACTTCGGCGTTCCGAAGATGCCTATGTCGACCAGCTGATCGAAGGCGCGGCGGGCAGCGGAGCCAGTCTGGTCTGTGCGTTATTTCCCCGCGTCTTCATCGATGCGAACCGGGCGCGCGGCGAGCTGGACCCCGCTATGTTTCGTGATCGCGCCGGACTGCAGGTCGATCCAGCCTCGCGCCGCGTCGCCTGCGGGCTGGGCGTGATCCCGCGTGTCGGGGCAGACGGGCAGGCGCTCTATCGCGGACGCTTGCAGTCGCAGGAGGCCAGCAGCCGCCTCTCGACCTATTATGCGCCCTACCATGCGGCCCTGGCGCAGCTGATCGCTGAGACCCGGGAGGTGTTCGGGTTTGCCGTGGTGATGGATATGCACTCCATGCCTGAACACAGTGCGCCCGGTGTCGATTTTGTCCTCGGGGACCGTTTCGGTCAGTCCTGCGATCCGCGCGTCACGATGGCAATCGAGGCGGGTTTGCGCGGGCAGGGATACGTTGCAGTTCGAAACACTCCCTATGCCGGCGGCTACACCACCGAGCATTACGGCAAGCCCGCAACAGGCGTGCACGTGATCCAGATCGAGATCAATCGCGGGCTCTACCTGCACGAGCCCCGTGTCACACCGACCGCCGGGTTTGAAATGTTTCGTGAAAAAATACAACGCTTTATCTACGAAACCGCCCATCATGACTGGGCCTGCCTGTCACCGTCATAATCATGCCCACATAAGGCGAGCATCATGGTCTCGCTTCGCGCGGCACGCGCTTTGCTCTCCTCTCAGGTGAGCGTCCCACAGCGGCGCACATCAACAGGCGAAGAATGGGCGGCACACGATTATGACAAGCGATATCGACCTTCACGTTGGAAAGCGTCTGCGGCGGCGGCGCCGGCTCCTGGGGCTCACCCAGCAACAGCTGGCCGAATCGGTCGGCATCCGGTTTCAACAGATCCAAAAGTACGAATGCGGCGCCAACCGCGTGAGTGCCAGCCGGCTCTTCGAACTCGCAGAGTCGCTCGACGTTCCGGTGCAGTATTTCTATGAGGGCCTGTCGCATCGCGACGAGATTGCCGGCGAGGGCCACCTTGCCGCCGATGTGCTCTCGCAAAAGGAAACAGTGGATCTGATCCGCGCCTATTACCGGCTCGGCGAACGCCCGCGCAAACGACTGCTCGAACTGGCGAAGTCGCTCGAGCCCGAAGAAGCGGCGAACGACGCCGCCTGAGGCGGGGCTGCAGCCGCATCCTGTCTGGTGCGGCTGGCGGCGCCATGCTAGGCGCATGGCATGTCTGAAGAAGATACCCACCAGACCGATCTGATTATCGCCGCCCGCATGGCTGATGCCGCGCGGGCTGCGATTGCGCCCCATTTCCGGCAGCCCCTGGCCGTTGAAAACAAGCTGCAGGCCGGCTTCGATCCGGTGACGATCGCCGATCGCGCCTCTGAAACTGCGATGCGCGCTGTGCTGGCTGAAATGGCGCCGGAGGATGGCATTCTCGGCGAGGAATTCGCCGCGAAACCGGGTCTGAATGGCCGCCAATGGGTGCTTGATCCCATTGATGGAACCCGTGCCTTCATCGCCGGCCTGCCGAGCTGGACGGTGTTGATTGCCCTGTCCGATCACGGCTGCCCACGCATTGGCCTGATCGACCAGCCGCTGACCGAAGAGCGCTTCACCGGCTGGCCGGGCGGTGCGCGCTGGCAGCGCGGAAGCGAGACGCGAAACCTCAACACCAGCCAGACCACGGCGTTGCCGGATGCGATCCTGTCGACGACTGACCCATTCCTGTTCCAGGGAGGCGAGGCCAGTGTGTTTGAGCGGCTGCGCGCGACGGTGCAGTTATGCCGCTACGGCTATGACGCCTATGCCTATGCCATGCTGGCCATGGGCGGCGTCGATCTCGTGGTCGAGAGCGGGCTGCAGACCTATGATGTGCAGGCGATCATGCCCGTGGTCCAGGGCGCTGGCGGGGTGATGACCAACTGGTCCGGCGGTGATTGCAGTGGCGGCGGCCAGGTCATCGCCGCGGCCAATCACGCCCTACACGCTGAAGCCCTCGCTCTGCTCAAACCGGCGGCGCTCTAGCTGTCGATCAGGATGAAGGCCGGTGCGCGGCCGAGCACGACCTCGCTGACATTGCGCATATCGCGGTCATTCGGCCGGTAGATCACGCGGTCTTCCTGCACCGTGAGAGCCGTGCGTTCCTGGCCATCCTGAATCGCCCAGGCCTCTGGTGCCGGGCCATCGAAGACAAAGATCACCGTCTTGAAGGACGGCGCGAACAGTGCCGCGACGCCGCCGACGCGGCGCATGGCCTGATTGGCCTGGTCGAGTGCCGCGACGGCGTCGTGCGGATCGACCCGCATCACATCATCAAAACGCGCCTCGAAGGCCATCCGGGCCGCCATGCTGCCGGCCGGCTGGTTGATGGCTGCGACCGGTTCCGCCTCGATCAGGGCCGCGTCGGGCGGATTGAGGACGCGTCCATGCGGATCCAGCTCCAGCGTGCCGCTGATGTCTCCCGCCGTATAGCGGATCCGGATTTCCTCGGCTGGCACGCCCTGGCTGGAGCTGATATGGTAGGCGAGAGTGAAACGGCTGCGATCCTCGGCCGGCAGGTCCAGATAGGCCTGCCAATGTGGGAATAGCCGCATCAACGGGCCGATCTCGCGCAGTTCGCCCTGGCTCGCTGCGCCGCTGGCCAGAAGGCCCGCGGACAGGATGGCCGCGAGAAGGGATCGCATCATTGTCATTCTTCGCCTGGCGCGGCTGCTGCCGCGGCGTCATCGGCGACAGGCTTTCTGAACAACAGGGTCATGCGGTCGCTCTCGCCAATCGCATCATAACCGGCGCGGTCGAAATCGGCCGCCACTTCCTCGCCGCCTGATGCGGAACGGCGCACCGGTGGCAGGGTCCAGACGCCGAAGGGGTGGTCGGCGGTGTCGGCGGGATTGGCATTGATCTCGGAGGTGCCGACCAGCTCGAACCCGGCTTCCTCGGCCATGGCGATGACATAGGCCTGTTGCACATAGCCGGTGCGGGCCTGTGGGTCCTGTTCACGGGTGGAGGGCAGGCGGTGGTCGACGACACCGAGGAGGCCGCCGGGGCGCAGCGCGGCGTAGAAATCGTCAAAGGCCCGCTCCGCATAGCCGAACATCATCCAGTTGTGGACATTGCGGAAGGTGAGCACGGCATCGGCGGAACCCGGCTCGACGAGCGCCTGGCTGTTCTGCCCGAAATCAACAATGCGAACATTGCCGAAAATGGCGCGATCACTGACATGGTCCTCGAATGACGCGCGGGAACTGCGCCGCGAGGCGCTCTCGGCGCTCAGCGGAAAGTGTGCGGCAACATACTGGCCGTCATTGGCGGCGATCCAGGGTGCCAGAATGTCGGTATACCAGCCGCTGCCGGGCCAGATCTCGATAATGGTTCCACTCGGGTCAATGCCGAAGAATTCGAGGGTTTCTGCAGGATGCCGGTCGGCATCGCGCGCAGCATCTGCCTCACGCCAGTCACCGGCGAGGACATCGGAGAGTTCCGTGAGCCGGGGCGCCTCGGGCTGGACCACTTCGGCCGCTGCCGCTTCGGTGCCGTCAGGGGCATCAGCGCCGGTGAGCGCCGTGTCTGCCGGCGGGGCAGCCGGTTCGCTACAGGCAGTGGCGAGCATGAGCGAGGCCATGGTGGCCCCCAACAGGATATTCTGATTCATCGGTTCTCTCCGGCAACGGGAGGGATAGTCCTAGAGAAGGCCCGGCGGCAAGGCAATCACCCTCGCGCCCGGCGGGGCTTGCGGCGGCGATAATCAGTTCCCATCTGAAAAATACGAGCCGCCTTCAAGGGGTTCGTGATCCGGTCGCGGCCAGATGGCGCGACCCGGATTGGCTCAGCTCTGGCAAGTGGTTTGCCAGCAGGCCTTGTCGCTCAAAAGAGGATAAGTTGAGATGAGAACAGTTGATTTTACCCCGCTCTACCGCTCCATCGTCGGTTTTGACCGGCTGGCGGACATGATGGATTCCGCGACCAAGATCGAGTCGCAGGGCTATCCACCTTTCAACATCCAGCATGTCGATGAGAACGAGTATCTTATCGAACTCGCTGTCGCCGGCTTCGGTGAATCGGATTTGACCGTCGAGGTCCAGGAAAATGTCCTGACCATCGCCGGCAAGATCACCGAGAAGGATGAGGCTGAAACGCGACGCTTCCTGCATCGCGGCATCGCCGAGCGCGCCTTCGAGCGCCGCTTCCATCTGGCCGACCACGTCAAGGTGGCCGACGCCGAATTGCTCAATGGATTGCTGACGGTGCACCTGGTGCGCGAGATCCCTGAAGCGGCCAAGCCGCGAAAGATCACGATCAAGGATGTCTCCGGCAAGCCGAAGGCGCGCCTGATCGAATCAAGCAAGACCAAGGCGGCCTGATCGCCGTCGCACACGATAGCCATTACCCCTCCGAATTGGGCGGCGAACCCGGGTTCGCCGCCCTTTTTTCGGATCAGGCTGCCTGGATATCGACGGCACCGTCGACCGCTTCGGCCTGGTCGAGGAAATCCCGGTCGAGCGTCGCGCCGGTAAAGCATGAGCCGCTGAAGCGGGCCTTGCGGACATTGGCGCCATCAAGCCGTGAATAGGAAAAATCGGCGCCGGTCGCCTTCGCCTGGCGCAGGTCGACCCCGCGCAGGTCGGCATAGCGTGCCTTACTGCCTGCCAGCGATGCCGGCAGCATACGATCTCCCTCGAGAACGAGGGGCCCGAACTGGCAGTCGCGCAGGTCGGCATTACACAGATTGGCCCCGGTCAGGTCGGCCCCGCGCAAATCGGCGCCGCGCAGGCAGGCCATGCGCAGGTCGGCGCGCTCAAGCCGGGCCCCCTGCAGCTGCGCCCCTTCGAGGTCGAGGCCATAAAGCGTCGCGCCGCGGGCGTGGAAGGCGGTCAAGGTCTTGCCGGCGAGCGAATGGAGGCCGCGCAGATCCATGCCGTCAAACAGGGAGGGCTTGCCTTCGCGGCCTTCGGTTTCGCACCACAGGACATGGGCAGCAATCTGGTCGGCGACCGGATTTTCAAGCCCGTTGGGGTCTATGCCGACCGGTTCGTTGGTCAGGGCTCCGTCGGTTTTCATACCTTCGGTCTTGGCCATTGTTGTCTTGACGCCGATCATCACGCTGTTCGTGAAATCGACGCCCGTCAGGTCAGCCCCGGACAGGTCGGCACCCTCGAGATTGGCGCCGTGGAAGGATGAGCCGCGAAGATTGGCCCGGATCATCCGGGCTCCCAGCAGGACCGCGTCGGTGAAGTCGGCGGTCTGGGCCGTCATGCCGGCCATTTTCGAACCCGACAGGTTGGCCCCGGTGAAATTGGCCTTGCCGGCATCATTCTGCTGCGCCGTATGGGTGAGGATCGCCAGGCCCTTTTCCTTGTCGACCTGGGCGATCGCGCCTTCACGCAGATCGGCCTCGGTCATGTCGGCCCCGGTGAGATTGGCGCCGCGCATGATCGCACCGCGCAGATCTGCCCGGCGCAGGCAGGCACCCTCGAGTGAGGCACGGCGCAGGTCGGCAGCGAAAAACACCGCGCTGTTGAGTGTTGCGCCGGCAAGATTGCTGCCGCGCAGGACCGCACCGCTGAAGTCCGCATCCGACAGTTCGCGGTTGGAGAGGTTGAGGTCTTCAAGAATCGAATAGGCGAAATTGGCCCGGGCGCCGCCCGAGCGTCCTGACCACAGCCGCTCGTGCCGGTCGCAGATCTGGTCGACCTGCCCCTGGTCGAGTCGCGTGTGCTCGATTTTCTGCCCGGCCATGCGTCACCTCTGTCAGCCGCACAGGTCAGTGCGGACTCTGACGGATCAGGCTAGCGATGGAGTGTTAACGCCCGGTGTGAGACGGGGAGCCCGGATATTGCGCCTGGCCGGCCTCGAGCAGGCGGGCCGCCAGCGGGTGTTCCGGGGCCAGGTTGACCCGATTCATGCCAGCATCGCCGAGCCGGTCGAGATGCAGGGAAAGCTCGCTCATCGATGCCACCGTCAGCATGGCATCATACTGCGCCGGTTCCGGGTCGAGATAGACCATTGGCTGACCGGTCCGGAGCCGGTGGAAGAAGCCGGCATAGAGCGCCGCGGCCTCGTGCGCCCGCAATCCGGTCTCGACCGCGATGCCGGCATCGCGAAGCCGGACGACGCCGCGACCGGCGACCTTCGGATGCTCGTCGAGGCAGGCAATCACGACCGAGCCGATGCCCGCTCCGACCAGCGCATCGGCGCAGGGCGGGGTCTGGCCGTGAAAGGCGCAGGGCTCGAGTGTCACATAGGCGCGGCTGCCGCGCGACGTTTCGCCGGCCATCTCCAGGGCGCGGCGTTCGGCATGGGGCCTGCCGCCATCGGCGGTCGCACCCCAGCCGACAATGCTGTTGCCGCTGACCAGCACGCATCCCACGGCGGGATTGGGGGCGGTCCGGCCCAGTTGCGTCCGCGCCAGGGCCAGCGCGGTATCCATGAAGCGGAAATCGGCCGGACTGAACATGGCTCAGGGCAGGGGCGGCAGTGACCGGGCGCGTTCGGGGTCGAGATAACGTGCGGCGACCGGCTTGAGCTCATCCTCGGAGAGGTCGATCAACAGCGGATTGCCGGTCGGGACCTCGATGTCGATGATGTCCTGGTCATTGACCTCGAACAGGAATTTGATCAGCGCGCGCAGGCTGTTGCCGTGGGCCGCGATGATCACGTTTTCACCGGCCGCGAGGCGCGGCGCGATCAGGCCTTCCCAGGCCGGTTCGACACGTTCGAGCGTCATCTTGAGCGATTCCGAATTGGGCAGCAGCGCCGCCGGGACGCTCTTGTAGCGCTCATCCTTCGCCGGATGCTCGGGATCGTCCTCGGCCAGGGGCGGCGGCGGCGTGTCGAAGGAGCGGCGCCAGACCTTGACCTGGGCATCGCCATGCTTGGCGCGGGTCTCATCCTTGTCGAGACCGGCGAGGGCGCCGTAGTGGCGCTCGTTCAGCCGCCAGGATTTCTCGACCGGGATCCAGTTGCGTCCCAGGCCTTCCAGGCACAGATTCAGCGTGCGGATCGCCCGCGTCAGGACCGAGGTGAAGGCGTGGTCAGGCTTGAATTCGGCCTCTGCCAGCAGGTCGCCGGCGCGGCGCGCCTGCGCGATGCCCTCATCGGTAAGATCAACGTCGACCCATCCGGTGAACCGGTTTTCCCGGTTCCACTCGCTCTGGCCGTGGCGGATTAGGGCGAGTTGTGGCATCGCGATATCTCCTTGCGCATAACGGTGGCGAAGCGATAGCCCGGCGTGAGGTTGCGGGCAAGGATCGGTCGCTGTCGCGGGCGTCGCACAGACCGATTTCGATTCACTTTCCAGGCGAGTTGTGCTATCTGTTTTCGCGCAAGAGCAGAGGGGCGGATTCGCGGAACAGCTCGCAAGAGATTCCCGCGAAACCGGCCTTGGTGGCGAAAACTGGTCCGGTATTGCGCGCCCCCCTGTGGAGTGCCGGAACCGTTCTCGCCAGACCAGCCGCGCACCTCCCTTTCCGGGATGTGCGCGGTTCTGTTATGGAGGCGCATCCTATGCCCTCGCGATTCAGGAACCCGGCATGATTGATTTTGACCCCGTCGCATCCGCCCGGCGCGTGATCGCGCTTGAACGAGACGGGCTGGACGCCTTGCTCCAGTCGGTTGACGGCGCATTTTCCGCCACGATCGAACGACTGCGCCGGGTCAATGGACGCCTGATCTGTACCGGCGTCGGCAAGTCCGGCCATGTGGCGCGCAAGATCGCCGCGACCCTCGCCTCGACCGGCACGCTGGCCTATTACGTCCACCCGACCGAGGCCAGCCATGGCGATCTCGGCATGATCACGCCGGACGATGCCGTGCTCGCCCTGTCCAAGTCCGGCGAAACCCGGGAACTGGGCGACCTGATTGCCTATTGCCGCCGCTTCTCCGTACCGCTGATCGGCATGACGACCCAGGCGGAGAGCACGCTGGCCCGGGCCGCCGACTACAAACTGATCCTGCCCGATGCGCCGGAAGCCTGCGGCGAGACCAGTGCACCGACGACATCGACCACGCTGATGATGGCGCTGGGTGATGCCCTCGCCATCGCCCTGCTCGAGCATCGTGGTTTCACCGCGGCGGACTTCAAGACCTTTCATCCGGGCGGCGCGCTCGGTGCGGCCCTCGCCACGGCGGGCGACATCATGCATCGCGGCGAGGAAATGCCGCTGATCGCGCGGAGCGCGCCGATGAGCGATGTGCTGATCGAGATGACTGTGAAGAGTTTTGGCTGCGCCGGCATTGCCGACGAGGATGGCCGCCTGGTCGGCATCATCACCGATGGCGATCTGCGCCGGCATATGGGCGACGCGCTGGTCGAGCAGCGCGCCGATGCGATCATGACGCCGGACCCGAAAACCGGGTCCCCGGGCATGCTCGCCGCTGACGCCCTGCGCGAGATGACGGCGGGCAAGGCCAAGATCATGCAGCTCTTCATCGTCGATGCCGACAACAGGCCACAAGGCATCATCCACCTGCACGACCTGCTGCGCGCCGGCCTGAAATAGACATCGTTGACGGTTGAGGACGCGCCCGGTTCTGGCATTGATTCCGATGGGCGCAGGAGGTGGTGCCCGATATGGTTGTATTGGCCGGGGCGCAGGGGACTGTATTGCCCTCCGACGGGCGACCGCAATTGGCGCGATTGTTAAGCTATTTCAACGGAGTTGAGGCGCGGTTACCGGTGATTTTGGCGAACTGGCCCTGATAGAAGCGGAACAGGGTGAAGGTGGCGACCACGGTCCCGTATGCCAGGAAGCCGGCGAAGATACCGAGCAGCCCCCAAGTGACCACACTGCACACAAGATTAACCACTACCCAAGCCCACCCGCTTGTAACAACAACAAGGCAAGTATCCGGCAGATTAACACTTTTAGCAAGCTTTGGTTGCGTTTCCGGTGCGGGCCGGGCGGTGGCGGGTCAGGCGAGGATCCCGGTGATCGCGCGGACCAGGGCCTCGCGATGATCCGGTTGCGGGATACTGAACCGGTCCGCAATCGCGCCGCAATCGAGGACTGAACAGGCAGGTCTCCTTGCCGGGCTGGGGAAGTCCTTTGCGGCGATGCGCTCGACCTGGACGGGGCGCTCGCCCAATCCTGCGGCGATGTCGAAGATCTCGGTCGCGAAGTCAGCCCAGCTTGCCGCGGCATCGCCGCAAAAGTGGAAGAGGCCGCTATCTGAAGTTTGCGAGGTCAGCTGGTCGGCGATGGCCAGGATGGCGACCGCGATATCGGCGGCCGCTGTCGGGTTGGTCCTCTGGTCAGAAACCACCTGCACCCGATCCTGCCGGCGGCCGAGTTCGAGCATGGTCCGCACGAAATTCTTCCCGGTCGCTGAATAGACGGCGGCGGTCCGCAGGATGACATGGCGGGCACCGCTGCCCTGCACGGCCTCATCGCCGGCGAGCTTGGTGCGGCCGTAGACGCCAAGCGGATTGCACGGATCGGTCTCGACATAGGGCTCGCCCTTGGTCCCGTCATGGACATAGTCCGTGGACAGGTGGATCAGCGGCAGGACCGCCTGTTCGCACTGCCCGGCCAGAATGCCCGGGGCCAGGGCATTGATCGTGTGCGCCAGCTCCGGTTCGACCTCGGCGCGATTGACATCGGTATAGGCGGTGGCATTGACGACCACGCTGCCCGGCGTGGCGGCGGCCAGCACCGGCTCGAGCACGGGCGCGATACTGTCAGGCTTGGCGAAATCGAAGTCCGGGCGGGCCAATTGCCGGATCGTGCGCCCTGACGTGGCCGCCAGGGCCGCGATCGCCGTCGCGACCTGGCCGGAGCGTCCGAGCAGGATAATCTCTGCGGTCATGGTTTCGATCCGAGCCCGAGCCGTTGCAGCGAGGCCTCGCCACCGACACGCGCCAGCGACTGGCGGCACCAGTCGTCATGATCGAGATACCAGCGAACCGTCTGCGCCAACCCGTCGGTCAGTGTGTAGCGCGGCGACCAGCCGAGTTCGTGCTGCAGCTTGCTGGCATCGATCGCATATCGGAAATCATGGCCCGGCCGGTCGGCGACAAAGGTGATGAGATCGCTGGAGGCGCCCTGGCGGGGGCATTGACGGTCGAGCTCGTCGCACAGAAGCCGGATCAGGTCGAGATTGCTGCGCTCCGCATCGCCGCCGACATTGTAGGTCTCGCCGATCCGGCCGCGTTCGAGAATCGCGAGCAGGGCATCGGCATGATCCTCGACGTGCAGCCAGTCGCGCACATTGGCGCCGCGCCCGTAAACGGGGATCGGGGCCCCCTTGAGCGCCGACAGGATGACCACCGGAATCAGCTTTTCCGGGAATTGCCGCGGCCCGTAATTGTTGGAGCAGTTGGAAATCACGACCGGCAGGCCATAGGTCTCGTGCCAGGCGCGCACCATCATGTCGGCCGAAGCCTTGCTGGCGGCATAGGGGGAATTGGGCCGGTAGGGGCTGTCCTCGGTGAAGCGCCCGGTGGCGCCGAGGGAGCCATAGACCTCATCGGTCGAGACATGGTGGAAGCGGAAGGCATCGGCGCGGTCTGGCGCCAGCGTCTTGCGATATTCGGCGCTGGCCCGCAGCAACTGGGCCGTGCCGCCGACATTGGTGTCGACGAAAACCTGCGGTCCGTCGATCGAGCGGTCGACATGGGACTCTGCGGCGAGGTGCATCACCGCATCAGGCTGGTGCCGTGCAAGGATCGCCTCCAGCGCCGCGCCGTCGCGAATGTCGGCCTGCTCGAACCGATAGGACGGATTGTTCTCGACGCTGGCGAGATTGGCGGGATTGGCGGCATAGGTCAGGGCGTCGAGATTGACGACCTCATGGCCGCGTTCCAGCGCTGCGAGGACGACGGCGGAACCGATGAAGCCGCAGCCGCCTGTGATGAGAAGTTTCACCTTGCTACGTCTCCGCTCTGTGCGCCGAACCGGAACGGCGTCTCGAATTGCGCCCAGGATAGACCATTGGCATCCTTCTCCGACAGGGTCGCGGCGCTGCGCTCGATGCCCCAGTCAATGCCGAGCTCCGGATCGTCCCAGGCCAGGCTGCCATCCAGGCCGGGCGCATAGTCATTGTCGACCTTGTACTGGACGATGGTATCGGCCTCGAGCGTTACAAATCCGTGCAGACAGCCACGCGGCACGAAAACCTGTGTTCCGTTCTGCGCCGAGAGTTCCGATTTCGTGTGCAGGCCAAAGCTTGGCGAGCCAAGCCGGGCATCGACGATCACGTCGATCACCCGGCCCTGGACCACCCGGACCAGCTTGGCCTGCTCCGCCGGCGGCCGCTGGAAGTGAAGCCCGCGCACCGTTCCCGCCGCTGCAGACCAGGATTGATTGTCCTGGCAGAAGTCGGAGTGAATACCCAGCGCCGCGAGTTCATCGCGATTATAGGTGACAGAGAAATATCCGCGGTGATCGCCAAAACGCGGCGGGGTGAATTGCACCACTCCGGGAATGGCGAGGCGTTCAATCTGCATGTCGGCGCTCCCTGTTCTATCGGGATATGCGCAGGTTTGCAGGCCAACTCAAGTCTGGCCGGGCAGGAACCGCCTTCGCGCGGTTCCCAGACCGGCTGAGGTCTTGTATGCGTGTAAGCGTCCGTCTGGGGCGTGCGCGGTAACTGACTGGGGTGGAACGTGAAAGGAATTGTGCTTGCAGGGGGCAGCGGGACGCGGCTTTGGCCTTTGACGCTCTGCACGTCCAAGCAATTGCTGCCTGTCTACGACAAGCCCATGATCTATTATCCGCTCTCGGTGCTGATGCTGGCGGGTATTCGGGAAATCCTGATCATCACCACGCCCGAGGACCAGGACCGCTTTCGGCAATTGCTCGGCGACGGCAGCCGGTTTGGTGTTCAGTTGAACTATGTCGTGCAACCCAGCCCGCAGGGCCTGGCGCAGGCCTTCCTGCTCGATGAGGATTTCATCGGCGACGAGCCGGTGACGCTGATCCTCGGGGATAATCTGTTTTACGGACACGGCTTCGATGACCTGGTGCGCAAGGCTGCCGGGTTGACCAGCGGAGCGACGATTTTCACCTATCATGTCAACAAGCCCCAGCGTTACGGCGTTGTCGTGCTGGATGGCGATGGCCGACCGGTTGCCATTGACGAGAAGCCACGCGAACCGCGCTCGAATCTCGCCGTCACCGGGCTGTATGTTTACGACAATGACGTCATCGAGATTGCCCGGTCGATCCGCCCGTCATCGCGCGGCGAGCTTGAGATCACGGATGTGAACCGCGCCTACATGGAGCGCGGCGACCTGCATGTCGAGAAGTTGGGCCGCGGCATTGCCTGGCTTGATACCGGCACGCCGCAGGCCTTGCTCGAGGCATCGGAATATGTCCGGTCTTTGGAGCGGCGGCAGGGATTGCAGATCGCCTGCCTTGAGGAAATCGCCTTTGTGAACGGCTGGATAGACCGCGACGCCCTGCGGTTTTCGGCACAGAAATTCGCTAATTCCGACTACGGCAAATACTTGGCCAAACTGTTGGATGTTGAAGATGATTAGAGATGTCCGCCGCCAGGTTCGGCCGGTGGATCGATGTGGGGAAATTGAATGACGGTTCTAGTGACAGGTGCTGCAGGCTTTGTGGGCTTTCATGCGGTCAATGCCATGCTCGATCGCGGTGAGGCGGTTGTCGGTATCGACAATCTAAACACCTATTACGACCCGGCCCTGAAACAGGCCCGTCTCGAGCTGTTGCAGGCCCGCGACGGATTCAACTTCGAGAAGATGGAGCTGGCGGACAATGAGGCCGTGCTGGCGCTGGTCAAACGGGTGCGCCCCGACCGTATCCTGCATCTCGGGGCCCAGGCCGGGGTGCGCTATTCGATCGACCAGCCCTTCGCCTATGCCAATTCGAACCTTCACGGCCATCTTTCCATCCTCGAGGCGGCCCGCTTTCTTGGCGATGAGCTGAAACACCTGGTCTACGCCTCGTCGAGCTCGGTCTATGGCGAGCGCTCGGCGGTGCCCTTTCGCGAGGATGATGTCACCATGCAGCCGGCCTCGCTCTACGCCGCGACCAAGCTGGCGGATGAATTGATGAGCTCGGCCTATGCCAGTCTCTACGGTATCGCGGCGACGGGCCTGCGCTTCTTCACCGTCTACGGCCCCTGGGGCCGGCCCGACATGGCCTATTGGTTGTTTTCGGACGCCATGTTCGAAGGGCGGCCGATCAAGGTCTTCAACAATGGCGAGATGGAGCGGGACTTCACCTATATCGACGACATCATCGCGCCGCTCCTGCGCGTGCTCGATGACAGCCCGGCGCGCGGCCATCACGACGTGTTCAATATCGGCGGCGCCTCGCCGGTCAAGCTGATGGACATGATCTCGGCTCTGGAAGGCGCCCTGGGCATGACGGCCGAGAAGATCATGTTGCCGATGCAGGCCGGTGATGTCACGCGCACCTATGCCGACGCCAGCAAGCTGGAGCGCGTCTACGGCTACAAGCCGAGCATCCGGATCGAGGACGGTCTGGCGCGCTTTGCCGACTGGTATCGGGACTGGCGCAGCCGGTCAGCCTAACCCGGGGTCCCTTCGGATTTGAGGACGGCCTCGGCGACGCTGCGCGCGGCGCGGCCGTATTCGGGTTCATTGAGGGCGAAGGCGAGCGTGGCCCGCAGATAGCCCAGCTTGTCGCCGCAATCATATGAGCTGCCTTCATACTCCACGGCGTGGAAGTCCTGGTGCTGCATCAGGCGCGCCATCGCGTCGGTCAGCTGGATTTCGCCTCCGGCACCGGCGGCCTGGTCCTCGAGATACTTGAAGATCGAGCCCTGCAGGATGTAGCGGCCGGTGATGGCGAGATTTGACGGCGCCTTGTCCACGTCCGGCTTCTCGACCATGCCGCGCATGCGGATACGATTGCCCTGGCGTTCGATCGGGTCGATGACGCCGTATTTGTCGACATTCTCCGGGGCGACCTGTTCGACGGCGATGATATTGCCGCCGGTCTCCTCATAGGCGGCGACCATCTGTGCCAGGCAGCTGGGCTCGGCGCGCACCAGAACATCGGGCAGCAGGATGGCGAAGGGATCATCGCCGATAATGTCGCGCGCACACCAGATCGCATGCCCGAGACCGAGCGGCGCCTGCTGGCGCACGAAGCTCATCGAGCCGGGGGTGGCCCGCGTCTGGTCGAGGATCTCGAGAATGTCCGTCTTGCCCTTGCCCTGCAAGGTGGCCTCGAGCTCGTAGGCGCGGTCGAAATAATCCTCGATCGCGCCCTTGTTGCGCCCGGTGACGAAGACGAAATGCTCGATGCCGGCAGCGATCGCCTCGTCGACGACATACTGGATCGCCGGGCGGTCGAACACCGGCAGCATTTCCTTCGGGATGGATTTGGTGGCGGGCAGGACGCGTGTTCCCAAGCCGGCAACCGGCAGGACGGCTTTGCGGACTCGCTTCATGACGGGCGCTCTCCATGTCTCTATCGTTGGCAAACGCCTATCGGATCAAACAACTGCCGTCCAGCTTACGCATTCACTTCGCGTAAGGGTCGAGCTCCTATATGGTTTGCATAAACCAGTTTCTGGATGCGCGCATGGGCAAGAAATACTTTGGCACGGACGGTGTCCGCGGTCTCACCAATGCTTTCCCGATGACAGCAGAGACCGCGTTGCGGCTCGGCATGGCGGCGGGGCGGCATTTCGTGCGCCATAATGGCCGCCACTCGGTCGTGATCGGCAAGGATACGCGCCTGTCCGGCTATATGATCGAATCGGCGCTGGTCGCCGGATTCACCTCGGTCGGGATGGATGTGTTCCAGTTCGGCCCCCTGCCGACCCCGGCGGTGTCACTGATGACGCGGTCCTTGCGCGCCGATCTCGGTGTGATGATCACCGCCTCGCACAATCCCTATCATGACAATGGCATCAAGCTGTTCGGACCGGAGGGCAAGAAGCTCGACGATGTGACCGAGCTGCAGATCGAGGCGCTGATGGATGGCAGCCTCAGCGAGGAACTGGCAGCACCTTCCGACCTTGGCCGCGCCAAGCGGATCGATGATGCCCAGGCGCGCTATGTCGAGATCGTCAAATCCACCTTCCCGCGCACCCAGCGCCTGTCCAGCCTTCGCCTGGTGATCGATTGTGCCAATGGCGCGGCCTACAAGGTGGCTCCGACAGCGCTGTGGGAGCTGGGCGCCGACGTGATCCCGATCGGCGTCGAACCGAATGGTTTCAACGTCAATGAGGATTGCGGCTCGACCGCGCCGGCGCGGCTGGCCAAGGAAGTCGTGAAATACCGCGCCGATCTCGGCATTGCCCTCGATGGCGATGGCGACCGCCTGATCCTGTGCGATGAAAAGGGCCGTGTGATTGATGGCGACCAGATCCTCGCCATGCTCGCGCGTCACTGGAACCGGACCGGCGAGCTGGCCAAGCCGGCCATTGTCGCGACGGTGATGTCCAATCTCGGCCTTGAGCGTTTTCTCGAGGGCGAGGGCATTGCCCTTGAACGCACCCAGGTCGGTGATCGCTATGTCTCCGAGCGGATGAAGGAGACCGGGATCAATCTCGGCGGCGAAGCCTCGGGTCATATCGTGATGCCGGATTTCTCGCCGACCGGCGACGGGCTGATCGCGGCGCTGCAGGTCCTGCGCGTGCTGGTCGATTCCGGCGAGCCGGCCAGCTCGGTGTTCCGCGTCTTCAAGCCGGCGCCGCAATTGCTCGAGAATGTCCGTGTCGGCAAGGGCAAGTCACCGCTCACCAGCGAGGCGGTGAAAGCCGCGATTGCCGAGGCGGAGCAGCGCATGGGCAGCGATGGCCGGCTTCTGGTGCGGGCGTCGGGTACCGAACCGGTGATCCGGGTGATGGCCGAGGGCGAAATGAAGCTGATCCGCAGCGTGGTTGACGATGTCCGTTCGGCGATCGAACGCGCGGCTGCTTAGCGGCCCTGTCATCAGACCGAGAGGCATCTTCTCGGTGATCCGCTGCCGGAAAGCTTTGCCTGTTTCAGATTCAGCAGCGTCGACGTCTTCTTCGTCATACCGGTTTCATCATCCGCCATCTCTACGGCAAAGTGTCGGGGCCGAGGCCGCGCTTCTTCCTGGCGCGGCTGAACCACTATCTGCTCGAACGTCCAATGTTGCGGGCCGGGAAAAAGCTTATCCGCCGCCTCGCGCCGAATCCGGCCCCGGTCCGGCCGGATTAGCGGCAATCTTTCCTTGCGCAGGCACGCTGGGTCAGCGATACCGGACGCAATCAAAGCAGGAGTAAATCGACATGCGCGTAGCAATGATCGGAACGGGATATGTGGGCCTGGTTTCTGGTGCCTGTTTTGCCGATTTTGGCCATGAGGTCATCTGTGTCGACAAGAATGTCGAAAAGGTCGAGACGCTCCGCTCCGGTGGCATTCCCATTTACGAGCCGGGCCTGGATCTTCTGGTGCAGCGCAATGTCCGCGAAAACCGGTTGAGCTTCACCCAGGACCTGACCGAAGCCGTGCGCGATGCCGATGCGGTCTTTATCGCCGTCGGCACCCCGAGCCGGCGCGGCGACGGCTTTGCCGATCTGAGCTATGTCTACGCGGCAGCGAAGGAAATCGCTGAGGTCATGAATGGCTACACCGTGATCGTGACCAAATCGACCGTCCCGGTCGGCACCGGCGACGAGGTCGAGCGCATCATCCGCGAAACCCGGCCCGATGCCGATTTCGCGGTCGTCTCCAATCCTGAATTCCTGCGCGAAGGCGCGGCGATCGATGATTTCAAGCATCCCGACCGTGTCGTCGTCGGCACTGATGACGAGCGGGCGCGTACCGTGATGCACGATATCTACCGGCCGCTCTTCCTCAATGAGACGCCGATCGTCTTCACCTCCCGGCGCACGTCGGAACTGATCAAATACGCCGCCAACTCCTTCCTCGCCCTCAAGATCACTTTCATCAACGAGATGGCGGATCTGTGCGAGGCGGTGGGCGCGAATGTGCAGGAAGTCGCCCGCGGCGTCGGCCTCGACAATCGCATCGGCGGCAAATTCCTGCATGCCGGACCGGGCTATGGCGGCTCCTGCTTCCCCAAGGACACGCTGGCGCTGACGCGCACGGCCCAGGAAGCCGGCGCGCCGCTGCGCCTGATCGAGACCGTGGTCGACGTCAATGACGCCCGCAAGCGCGCCATGGCCAAAAAGGTCGTCGAGGCCTGTGATGGCGATGTGTCCGGCAAGACGGTGGCCGTGCTCGGCCTGACCTTCAAACCGAACACCGATGACATGCGCGACGCGCCGAGCCTGGAAATCGTGCCGGCCCTGCAAAAGGCCGGCGCCCGGATCAAGGCGTTTGACCCGGCCGGAACCCTGGAAGCGGAAAAGCTCCTGTCCGGCGTCGAGTTCGTCTCGGGACCCTATTTCTGCGCCGAGGACGCCGATGTGCTGGTGATCATCACCGAGTGGAACGAGTTCCGCGCGCTTGATCTCGACCGGATCAAGGCGGTGATGCGGGCACCGGTGATTGTCGACCTGCGCAATATCTACTCACCTGAGGAAATGATCGCTGCCGGTTTCGCCTATTCCAGCGTCGGACGGCCAACGGCCTGAGGCCTGGGGGCTCTGTTTTGCGCCGCCGGAAGCATGCCGCCCAACCCGGGATCCGATCCCGGGGTTTGCAGAATTGCGGCCATGCCATAGGTAGGTGCTCCAAACTTTCAGATGGATGCCCATGATGAGCCAGACCCCCAAAGCGAGCCTGAAACCGAACACCTCCGCGTTCGAAAATGAAGCGCTGATCAAGCCGACCGGGTTCCGTGAATATGATGCGCGCTGGTGGTTCGGCCATCCGGGCTCCGATGTCGCGCCGGACCTCAATCTCTATGGCGTGCAGGCGCTGGGGCTGGGTCTGGGGACGCTGATCCATGAGCTTGGCGTCGCACCGAAAATCGCCGTCGGGCATGATTTCCGCAGCTATTCGCTGAGCGTCAAACAGGCGCTGGAAGTCGGGCTGATGGATGCCGGGATCGAAGTCCATGATATCGGGCTGGCGCTGTCGCCAACGGCCTATTTTGCCCAGTTCGACCTGGATCTGCCCTGCGTGGCGATGGTCACCGCCAGCCATAATTCCAATGGCTGGACCGGGGTGAAGATGGGGGCCGAGCGCCCGCTGACCTTCGGCCCCGACGAGATGTCGCGCCTGAAGGAGATCGTTCTGGGCGGGCAGGGAAAATCGCGCGCCGGCGGCGGCTATGTCCGCGAAACCGGTGTGGCGGAACGCTATCTCGCCGATGTCGCGGACGGTACGAAAATATCCCGCCCGCTCAAGGTCGTCGCGGCCTGCGGCAATGGCACGGCTGGCGCGTTTGCACCACAGGCGCTGCGCGCGATGGGCGTCGAGGTGGTCGAGCTCGATTGCGAGCTCGATCACAGTTTCCCGCGCTACAATCCCAATCCCGAAGACATGAAGATGCTGCACGCGATCCGCGATGCCGTGCTCGAGCACAAGGCCGATGTCGGCCTCGGTTTCGACGGCGATGGCGATCGTTGCGGTGTTGTCGACAATGAGGGCGAGGAGATCTTCGCCGACAAGATCGGCCTGATGCTGGCGCGCGACCTGGCGCCGCTTTATCCCAATTCTACCTTCGTGGTCGATGTGAAGTCGACCGGCCTGTTCGCGATCGATCCGGTGCTGGCCGAGCATGGCTGCAAGACCGATTACTACAAGACCGGCCACTCCTACATCAAGCGCCGCTCGCGCGAGCTGGGCGCCCTGGCCGGTTTCGAGAAGTCCGGGCATTTCTTCCTGCAGCCCCCGATCGGCCGCGGCTATGATGACGGCCTCGTCGCGGCGCGCGCCATCCTGCAAATGCTCGACCGCAACCCCGGCCGCTCGATGGCCGACCTGCGCCGCGCCCTGCCGGTCAGCTTTGGCTCACCGACCATGTCGCCGGCCTGTGGTGACGAGGTCAAATACGGCGTCGTCGAACGGATCGTCGCCGATATCCAGGCGCGTCAGGCGGCGGGCGAAAAGGTTGCCGGGCGCAAGATCATCGATGTCAACAACGTCAATGGCGTCCGCTTCACCCTCGAGGGCGGGGCCTGGGGCCTGGTGCGGGCGAGTTCCAACACGCCCAATCTGGTTGTGGTCATCGAGAGCACCGAATCCGCCGCCGATGTCGCCTCGGTGTTCGCGGCCATCGAAGATATTCTGTCGGCCTATCCGGAAGTCGGCGAGTTCGACCAGAAGCTCTGATCCTCCCGCTTCGATCCCCCACTTCCGGTTGCCGCGATCAGCGCTCGTGGAACGCGAGCGCGGCAGCGCGGATGGTGACAGAGCCCATATATTCGTTTGAATAGGCATGGTCGGCGCCTGGCTCGCTGGCCGCCGGCAGTAGTTCAACCAGAACGCGGCCTGTGCCGGGCGGCAGGTTGAAGGGGATCGTCAGGCGCACACTGTTCTCGGTGAAGTCTGCGGACCATTCGAGCTGTCTGGCGCTGCGGCGGGCGATGACCCGTCCGGCTGCTCCATCAACCAGGAAATCATATTTCGTGTCGGCGGGATCAACCGTGATCCGGATGACCGGCAGGCTGGCGCGTGGCCGATCCAGCACGAATTCCAGCGTTGCCGAATCGGCATTCGGGTGCAGTTCGAGGACGGAAGCGGCGATTTCGAACCGGGCAGTCTGGTAGGAGTTTTCGGCGCTGTCGCTCGCCAGAAGCCCGGCGGCCGAGCCATACAGTCCGGCGCCCTCCCAGCCGGCCGGATCAAGCAGCGAGAGCTGCGGCTCGATCGTCAGGGCAAGCTCGGGGGCTTGCGCCTGCAGTGAGGCCGCACCGTCGGATCCAATGAAAGAGCGGAATTGCGCGATAATATCCGCGTCGGCACGCAGGGCCTCGCCAAGCCGTTCCGAGCCACGCCAGCTGAGATGGTCGCGGTCGTAATAGGAAAACTCGCCGTCGATTACGCCTCTGCACGTCGCGCCCTCGCAAAGATAGTCATTGAAGTCGACAAAGCGCGCGCCCAGCGATTCCGCTGTCATGCGTATGACGGTGTTGACCTCGTCAGCGACCCCACGGTCTGCGGCCGACCTGTCAGCGCAGCGCAGGAAGGGGAAATGCAACGCCTTGATCGGGCAGGTCGGATCGGTTTGCGCCAGTTGCGGAACGCGCCCGATCACCATGACCGCCGCGCCCTCCTCTGTCAGCGCCCGGATCGTGTCGCTCAGGGCGCCAAGGAAGGCCTGTCCGTTGCGTGACAGGTGGTTTTCCCAATTCGCCGCCAGGATGATGTGATCGTAATCCGGCAGGATATCGCGGACCATGTCCACGGACGCCTCGCAGCTATTGCTGAAGCGCGCCGCCGCGAAGCGGCCCGGATTGGTCAGGAGTGGAGGACAGGACGAAATCGAGACGTTTCTGAAGCCGAATCCCGCTTCATCGGCGATCTCGCGAACGGCTCCGACATAGTGTCCCGAATTGGAGTCACCCCACATCAGGACGGGAGGCTCTTCATCTGCATTGATGCGGCAGGCCGGGTCGGTCAACATCGTGTCGCGCAGCATGAAACGCTGGCAGACATACCCGGCATCGGTGGACTTGCCGGACTCGGCAAACATCTGTTCAACCTGTGCCACATAGGTGGAATCGATGCGCCACAGGCCGAAACCGCCGGTCGCGAAGACGGCTGCCGTGACGATGGCGAGCGCGGCGGTCGGGGCGGCGAAATAGATGGTGAAAATCCGCGAGAGCGGGGCTTTGGTCCGGCGCAGCGGCTGCTCGACCAGCCGGTAGGACAGGATGGAGGCGGCGATCATGACGACGAAACAGAGCAGTTTCAGCTGCAGATCGAGATCGCCGGTCAGATAGCGCGTGAAGGCCAGAACCGGCCAGTGCCACAGATAGAGCGAGTAGGAGATCAGGCCGATCCAGACCGCCGGCCGGAAGGACAGCGCCCGGTTGACCAGCGAACCGCCGACACTGCCGGTATAGATCAGCCCGACGGAGCCGAGCGTCACCGGGATGGCGAGGAAGCCCGGGAAGGTGTCGCCTTCATGGATGAAGACCAGGCTGCCGGCAATCAGGGCCAGCGAGATCAGGGCGAGGGCTTCGCGCAGCAGGCGCGGCAGCTGGACGTCGCGATAACGGTGCCGGACGACCAGCAGGCAGATCGCGCCGGCGAGCAGTTGGCCGGCGCGCATGGGCAGCATGTAGTAGGCCGTCATCGGTGCGGCCGGTGCCACCAGTTGCGCCAGTACAAAGGAGACCAGCGCCACGATTCCGAGCCCGATGAGGATGAAGCGGCCATAGCGCCGCGAACCCCAGGCCGCCAGCACCAGTGGCCAGAGCAGGTAGAATTGCTCCTCGACGCCGAGCGTCCACAGGTGCAGCAACGGAATAGTGGTGGAATCATCGGCGAAATAGCCGGTATCAACCGAGAACAGGAAGTAGAAATTGGCCAGCGACAGCGCCGAGAATACCGAGGAAAGCGTGAGGTCCTTGAAGTCGGCCGGCAGCATGACGAGCTGTCCGACCAAAAGCGTCACGAACAGCAGTGCCATCAGCGCGGGCACGATGCGTTTGATCCGGCGCTGATAGAAGCCGGCAATGCTGAAACTGCCCCTGCCGATGTCGGCCGTGATATTGCCGGTGATGAGGAAGCCGGAAATCACGAAGAAGATGTCGACGCCGATGAAGCCGCCGGGCACCCAGCTCTTGTCGATGTGGAAGAGCACGACGGCCATCACGGCAATCGCGCGCAAACCGTCAATATCAGGCCGGTAGTTCGACGTGGTTCCGGAGTGCGGGTAGGTCATCAATCTGCTCTTTTGGCTTGAAACCAGGCCGCGCTATCGCAGCAGGAGGGGATCAGTGGGGCGATCCGGCAGGGGTCATGGGGTCGCATCGGGGTCGGCAATCGCCAGGTCGGACAGCACGATGCTGCCCGTCGCCGCTACCGCATACTCGGTCTCTGACGCCAGGGCGGCGGCCGGGAGAAGGTCGATCCGGAGCGTGCTGCTGCCGGGCTCGAAGGGGATGGTGGCGGTCAGGGTGATGATGTCGCCCTCGAGCGTGGCCGACCAGTCGTCCAGCCGCCCTCGGCGCAGGCCGAGGCCATCACCGTCTTCATTGGCGAGGAAATCAGAGCGGCCGTCAGGGTCTGTGGTGGTGATACGCAAGACGGGACGGCTCGTGTCGAGGCGCCGGAAGACCGCGGTGATCGTCAACGAGTGGGCATCGGAAGCCGGCAGGGCTGCCGCGTCCAGTTCGATATAGCTGGACTGGTAAGCGGTTTCGGATTCGTCGCGAAACAGAAGGCCGGAGGTGATCGGCGTGGCGCGTCCGTTCGACCAGATGGCGGGGTCCATCAGATTGACCACAGACGGCCTCCCGTCGATCACTGCACCATCGCTGCGGGCCGGCATGTCGGTCGGACTGATCGCGGTGATGGGCCGGAAGACGTCGAGGATGGCGTCGTCAGCGACGACGAGCGCGCCGAGGCGTTCCGATCCGCGTTCACTGAGATGGCCGACATTGTAATAGGCTATCCGGCCGTCGAGCGTGCCGTGGCAGACGCCGTCCTGGCAGAGATGATCATTGAAATCGACATAGCGGGCACCAGCGGCCTCGGCCACTTCGCGGATCGCGGCATTGACCCGGTCCGGCCGTGAGCGATTGATGACGGCGCGGGCACCGCAATCCATGAATGGCAGCCGCAACTGCTTGCGCTCGCAATCATGGTCGACGGCCTGCAATTGCGGCAAACGTCCGACCACCAGGACATCGACACCGCGCGAGCGCAGTTCGGTGATCGTGGCGCCAACCTCGCCGAGGAAGCGGTCGCCCCACTGATTGAAGTGGTTTTCCCAGTTCGCGGCCAGGATGACCGACGGGTATTGGTCGAGCACTTCCAGAGTCGCGGCGATGGACTGGGCGCAACCGTCGGCGGTGCGTGGATTGGCGAATTCCGGTGCATGTTCCAGCAGGGGCGGGCAGGCCGAGTGCGCGATATTGCGGAAGCCGAAGCCGAGATGTTCCGCGATCTCGCGGATGGTGCCGACATAGTGGCCGGCATTGGAGTCGCCCCAGAGCAGCGCACGTGGCTCGTTGATACTGTTGATGCGGCACGCCGGCAGCGTGACATCGTCATGGTCCAGATAGGGGCCCTGACAGACATAGCTCGCGGAGGTGCTGGGCAGATTGTCCTGCTCAAGCTGGGCGAGGCGTTGCGCATAACCGGCATTGAACTGCCAGAGCCCGAAGCCGTCCGTGGCGCGGATGCCGATTACAGCGACGGCCAGGCAGGCGGTGGGCAGCAGGAAATGGGTTGTGAATACACTCTTGAAACTGGCCCGGGTGCGGCGCAGCGGTCCTTCGACCCACAGGAAGGACATCCATGACAGCGCCACCATGGCGAAGAAGGCCAGCGCCTGCTGCACCAGGTTGAGCTCGCCGATCACGTAGCGGGCGAAGGCGAGGACCGGCCAGTGCCACAGATAGAGCGAGTAGGAGATCAGGCCGATCCAGACGAAGGGACGGAAGGTCAGGGCGCGTGACAGGGAGGAGCCACCCAGCGCCCCGGTCATCAGCAGCCCGGCCGAGCCCAGCGTCACGGGGATGGCGAGCAGGCCGGGGAAGGTCATGCTCTCATCGATCCACACAAGACTGGCGGCGATCAGCGCCATCGAGCCCCAGCCCATGGCTTCACGGGTCCAGCCCGGTACCGGGCTGATCGTCTCGGGTTGGCGCACGAGGAAATAGCACAGGGCGCCGGCCAGCAATTGCCCGGCGCGGGTCGGCAGCATGTAATAGGCGGTCATCGGCGCTTCCGGCGCGATCAGCTGGGCTGCGATGAAGCTTGCCGCTGCGACCAGGACCAGCACGGCGACCAGGATTCGGTTGAAGCGGAAGGCGCCGATCGCGGCCAGCGCGAGTGGCCAGAGCAGGTAGAATTGCTCCTCCACGCCCAGCGTCCACAGGTGCAGCAGCGGGTGCAGGGCGGAATCATCGGCAAAATAGCCGGTGTCGATCGAGAACAGGAAATAGAAGTTGGCGACGGAGAGCTGGGAGGCCAGGGCGCTGAAGGCCAGGTCCAGCATGTCTTCGGGCAGGAAGAGGAATTGTCCGACGACCAGGCAGCTCAGAAGAACAGCCGATAGCGCCGGCATGATCCGCCGGATGCGGCGCCGGTAGAATTCGGTGATCTTGAAGGTTCCGCGGGTAATTTCCTGCGCGATATTGCCGGTAATCAGAAAACCGGAAATGACGAAAAAGATATCGACACCAATGAAGCCGCCGGGCACCCAGCTCTTGTCGATGTGGAACAGAACGACCGAGAGTACCGCCAGGGCGCGGAGCCCGTCGATATCTGCCCGGTAACCTTCGCGGACTGTCGCGAGTAGCTTCATTTGCCGTTGCCCAGATGATAGTAGTGGAAAATCATGCGATGAAAGCTTCATGATCATAGCGGGTTCATGAGCTTATGGACTGACCGGTTTCGCCGGTCAATGTGAGGCGCATCGCGAAAATCGGACGACTATTGTTGGGGCAAGAGGTCGGCATTGGCAAAAGTTTTGCGGACATTTTTCCATCATCAAGAGTGCATCGCGTATGGCGTCGATCCTGCATTCGCAGGGTCTCGCCGGGGATGAATGAATTCGGCAGCACCGTCCCGGAAATGATGCTGCAGGCTGCGTTGTGTGTTCGACTTGAGGGTGCAGGTCTGGCTTGAATGGACCTGCGGGCGTGCGCGTTCGGTGAATGTGCCCGCGGCATGTGCCGGACAGGGGTTTCCCGGCAGAATGGAATGACGACGCAATTATGCAAAACTTTCTGACCCGTATTCTTGGACTGCTGTCGCAGTGGGCGGGCTTCCGGTCCGCCCTCCTCAAATTTCTCGAGGGTCCGGACGGGCAACCGGTTTTCGACCAGGCGGTAACGGCCGATCCCGAGCGGGCGGCCACCCTGCTGGCAAGGTCCGCGCGTCTGCCCCGCGCCGCAGATGTGTCCGGCCTTGCAGATGCGGTGATCGATCATGCGTCTGACGGGGTCCTGGCGCATGCGCTGCAGGCCCGGATGTCGGCGACCGGTGCGGTGCCGCCCGAACTGGCCAGCCCCGAATTCGTCAAGAGCCTTGTGAGCAGTCCGGATTTTGCGGCCCAGCTCGCCCGCCAGGCCGGCCGGCCGGCGATGGTCGAGGCCATGCGCGCGCGCATGGAAGCGGACATGGCCTTCACCTGGCAGCTGGTGAATGACCGGGTCCTGAAGAATTTGAGCGAGGCCAGCCGTTTTGACGCTGTCGCCGCGGACAGCCTGTCGCGACCGGCCGTCCGCGATGCCGTCAAGCTCCGCCTGGCCAGCGATGCCGCCTATGCGCGCAGCGTGCTGACCCGCGATCAGATGATGGCTGTTTGCCATCATCCGGTTTTCCTCGAAATTGCCGCGAGCTGTATCGATGACCCGGTGCTTGTCGAAGCGGCTTCCCGCCGCGCCGAGCAGGATCCGGCGATCGCCCGCAGCCTGATCAGCCTCGGCGCGCTGCGTCATCTCGTCGATGGTGAGGATTTCCGCACCCTCGTCGCAGAGCGTCTCGATAGCCCTGCGATCACGCAAATGGTCACGGCCCGCCTCGCAACGGACGCGTCCTACCGCGCAGCAACGCTGGACCAGGGCGTTTATGATGCGGCGCGGGAGGATGCCCTGTTCCTGGCGACCGCCGCCGGCATGATTGGCGCTGCGCCGGTCGTCGAGGCTGTCCGGAGCGCCGCGAAGGGCGATCCCGACTTCGCACGGTCGATCATTTCGCCGAAGGCGCTGGCGCTTATCGCCCGCGACGCGGTCTTCCTCGATGCCGCTGCCGCGGTGACAGGCGAGGCAGCCATGGTTGCCGCCGTGCGCCAGGCCGCGCAGGACGATGCCGGATATGCGCGTTCGATCATGTCACCGGAGGCGCTCGCCGGGCTGTCATCCGAGCCGGACTTCATCGAGCTGGCGGCCGGGCTCGTCGGTGAAGAGCCTCTGGTCGATGCGGTCCGGGCGGCCCTTGGTGCCGATGCAGATTATCGCTCGCGCATTATCGATCCGGGCCTGCTCGAGCACCTGCGCGAGATGCCTGCCTTCCGGAAACTGGCAATTGCGGAAATCGGCAGTGATGATCTGGTCAAGGCCATCCGCGCGGCGATTGAAGCGGACGGGGACCTGCGCGATCGCATCGTGTCCCGGACGACGCTCAAGGCGATGGCGGATTCCAAGGCTTTCGTCGAGCTCGCGGCCGGACGGATCGCTGCCGATCCGATCGTCGATGCCATCCGCCGGCGCCTGCTGGAAAATCACCGCTATCGCGACCGGATTCTGGACCCCGACATCCTGCGTGCGGCCACAGAGGGGGCCGCGCTCGGCCCGCTGTTGTCCGACCGTCTTGATGATGACCAGGTACTGACAGTCATCCGTGATGCGGTCGCCGGGCGACCGGGCTTTGGCGATCAATTGCTTGATGAGCGGACAGCGGATCTCGTTGCCGGTCACGCGTCCATCGAAGCCAGGGCCGGCACGCTGATTAGAAAACCGGTGTTCCGACAAGCGGTTCGCGCCGCGCTGCTCGAGGATGCAAGCTATAGCCGTGGCCTGCTGGACGAGGCAGTTCTGGGCAAGGCCCGCGACACGATGGCCTTCGTGGCCGTGGCCGCAGGCTCGATCCGCGCCACCGGTGTCCAGTCGGCGATCCGGCGCCTGATGACCGGCGATGCGGATTATGCGCGAGGGCTGCTGACCGAAGCGATAATCGAGTCGATTGCCGACGACGATATGGTGCTCAAGCCGGCTGCGCGTCGCATCGCCGGCGATGTCCTGATCGCGGCGGCGAAACAGGCGCTGCACGATGACGAGCGATATGTCGCCCGGATACTGACCACCGAAGTGTTGAAGACCGTGGCCGATCACGAATCCTTCCTGAAATCGGTCCCGAACCTGCTTCGCGTCGGCCGCTTCAGAAACAGTGTGCAGGCGGCCCTGGGCGAGGAGCCGGCCCTGGCCGCGAAGCTTGCCGGTTCACCGGCGGTGCTCTCCAACCTGCTGGACCAGCCGTGGAAGGGAAAGGGCAAACTGCTCGATTTCACCGGACGCGCGGCGCATGTCTGGCGGTCGCTGGAGCGCCTGTATGGCAAGGAAAGGCTTGAGGAACTTGCCTCTCCTGTGCCAATGCCCGAGCGTGGTTTCGGCCACGAGACCGATGTGCGCGATTACATGCTGGAGCGGCTGTGCGAGGGCGACGTCATGCGCCTGCCCCACGCCGAGATCGAGTTCATCGATCGCCGTTCGCTCTGGACCCTGGTCAATGAGATCCTGATCGACGAGGAATATTATTTCCACAGCGACAAGTCGGACCCGGTGATCCTCGATTGCGGTGCCAATTTCGGGATGTCGACGACCTATTGGAAATTGCTCTATCCGGACGCGCGGGTCACCGCCTTCGAGCCGATCAAGGCCTATGCCGACCTGATCCGCGCAAACGCGAAACGCAATAATTTCCGCGATGTTGTCGTGCATACCGCGGCCCTGTCGAACCATGGCGGACAGGAGACATTCTTTGTCTCCGAAGACCATTCCATGGCTGGCTCGCTCACCGAGCGGCGGACCGCCTTTGGCGACACGATTCACGAAATTACGGTCGATACCGTGCGCCTCAGCGAATACATCACAGGCCCGGTCGATTATCTCAAGCTCGATATCGAGGGTGCCGAACCGATGGTGCTGGCCGAGATCGAACACAAGCTCAAATGGGTCGATCAGCTGACCATGGAGTGGCATATCGATCCGGACAAGACTGCGGACGGACTCTCCGAGGCGCTGAGCCTGCTGGAACGCGCCGGTTTTGCCTATGGCGTGTCCAAGTCATACAATTATCTGCGGGCAACTTCCCATCGTCCGATTTCGCATATTGCCGGCGTCGGCACGTTCAACGTCTGGGCGATCAAACGCGAAAGCCTGGAACGCCTGCGCGGATAGGGGCAATGCTGTGTCCGACTGCGCAAATCACCCGAATGGGCGTTCCAAACCGGCCAAAAATTGCTACAAGCAGTGGCATTGATCAACTAGCTGATCGGTCGTGAGCGCGGGTTGGCTCAAGTCTATTTCCGGGAGTTCGAAATGTCCGACGTGAACCATGCCTGGCTTGGTGAGTATTTCAACAAGTACCAAGGCCTGATGTTCGATGAGCAGGTCTATGACAAGCTGTTGGAATTTCACAAGCTTTGCCTGAGCGTCCGCGAGCGTGGCGGCAAGCTGATGTTTGCCGGAAACGGCGCCAGCGCCTCGATTTCCTCGCATGGCGCCGTCGATTTCACCAAGCAGGGACGCGTTCGGGCCGTCGATTTCAACGAACCCAATCTGATCACCTGCTTCTCGAACGATTTTGGCTATGAAAACTGGATCGCCAAGGCGGTCGAATTCTACAGCGATCCGGAAGACGTGCTGGTCCTGATTTCCGTCAGCGGCAAATCACCAAATGCCGTCAAGGCCGCCGAATACGCCAAGTCCAAGGGCATCCCGATTGTCGCTTTCACCGGCTCCGGCGCTGACAATCCGCTGCGCGCCATCGCCGACATTGATTTCTGGGTTGAGAGCCGCGCCTACAATATCGTCGAGTGTATTCACATGGGCTGGCTCATGGCGGTTGTCGACATGCTGGTGGGCCGGGCCGAATATCCTGTGACCTGATAAAACTCCAAACCCGTCATCCCATTAGCGGTGCCGGGCGATTGAGGGGGGCGACGTGTTATCCTGGAGTTCGGATATTTCGCATCTGGAGCGGCTCGTGAGCTATCTCCGGGTGAGGCGCGCGCGGGCGCGGTATTTCGAGACGCTGCGTCTCGATCTCGGCAAGGGTTTTCCTTTTACGTCGCGCGACCCCGGATATCAGGGCCGCATTGCGAGCCTGTGGAACAAGCACAAGGGCAAGCGCGGCTTTGTGCTCGGCAATGGGCCGAGCCTGGGCCAGATGGATCTGACCAAGCTCAAGGATGAGGTCACGATCGGGTCGAACGGTATTTTCCTGAAATTCGAGGAAATGGGTTTTCACACCACCTATTTCACGATGGAGGATATCCAGCAGGTTGAAGACCGGCGCCACCAGCTGGCGAAGGTGAAGGGCCCGACCAAGATTTACGGGCTGCACAACTCCTATGCGATCAAGGATGTCGATGAGGACACGCTGTTCGCGAATGTCGCGGTCGACAGCTATCCGACGAAAAACCGTTGGCGGGAGCATTATCCGGGCTTCTCGACGGATTTTGCCAATATTGTCTATCTCGGCTCGACCATCACCTACATCAATCTCCAGCTGGCCTTCTTCCTCGGTCTCAACCCGGTCTACATCATCGGTTGCGATCACAGCTATGGTCCGCTGGCCAAGGCCTATCCGCCGGGCAAGATCCGGATCACACCTGAAGTCTATGAAATGCTGAAGGAAGCGCATTTCATCAACAATTACCATAAGATCGGCGGCACGTTCGGCATTCCCTACGTGTCCTACCAGGAAGAGGCGTATCAACGAGCGCTCGATGTGTTCCGCGACTCCGGCCGTGAAGTGTTCAATGCGGGCGAGAATTCGAAGCTCGACATCTTCCCGCGCGTCAAATTTGATTCCCTGTTCTAGAATTCAAAGCGAGTTCCGATGCGAATCGTCCACCTGACCTACACACTCCGCGGCGGCGCCGGCACAGCATTGCGACGCCATCATGAGGCGTTGCGCGAAAAAGGCATCGACTCCCAGATCGTGGTCGGCGAGGCGGTGAAGGGGGATACGCCCTATATTCACTGTCTCAAGGATCTGGTCGAAGTGCCCGAAGCCAAGGCGCGGGCGTTTGAAGCGCTGGCGCGCCGGCATCAGAAGCGCGACGGCAGCGGCGATCTTTGGGCCAGCCCGGAAAGCTTCGGGCTCAAGGATACCGAGCTTGTGCGGGCGGCCGATATTTTCGAGGTACGCCAGCTGCATGCCGGTGGTCACCGCCCCTTCTTCAACTTCCGCGCCCTGCGCGCCATTGCGCGTGAGAAACCCGTCATCTGGCGCCTGTCGGACATGTGGGCCTTCACCGGTTATTGTGCCTACTCGCTGGATTGCGAGCGCTGGCGTGAGGGTTGCGGTCCGTGTCCGCAGCTCACGACCGAGCCGGAAAAGGCCGAACTGCGCCGTCCGGACCGGGATAATTCCGCCATCATGTGGAATGCCCGGCGCAAGGCGTTCCAGGGCGTGCCCTTCCATATGGTTTTCCCGTCCGAATGGCTGCTCGAACAGGCCCGGGTCAGCCTGCTCAAGGATGCCGCCTCCTTCACCCATATTCCCGTTGGCGTGGACCCGAGCGTGTTTCGGCCGGCAGCGCGGCAGGCCAATCGCGCGCGGCTCGGCATTTCCAAGGCGAATTTCGTGATCTCGGCCGTACTCTCGAACTCGAAGAACCATCGCAAGGCCTTCGATCTGTTTGCCGATGTGGTGGGGCGCCTGCGCGAACGCCAGCGCACGACACTGGTCATCGTCGGCAATGTCGGTGAGATCGAAGGGCATCCGGCCTTTGAGGGGCTCCAGATCGTCAGCCCGGGTTATGTCGGCGACGAGGCCGAGCAGGCCGGCATTCTGTCGACCGGGGATGTCTTCCTCTTCCCGTCACGGTGTGACAACTCGGCCCAGGTTCTGCTTGAAGCCGGGGCCTGCGCCTTGCCGACCGTGTGTTTCGATGTCGGCGGCAATGCGGAATACGTCAGGGAAGGCGAGACCGGCCGGGTGATCGAGCCCTTCGACATGGTCGCCATGTCGGCAGCGGTGCAAGCGTATCGCGATGATCCGATCCTGGCGAAAGCGCACGGCAAGGCCGCGCGCCGCTTCATGGATCAGGAGTGCTCGGTCAAGCTGCAGCGCCAGCGCTTCCAGAAGCTGTACGCGACTGTTCTTGCGGGCGGGGCGAGCTAGCCACCGGCGTCGCCGATAGGTCACTCAACGCTTCAGGCTCCGGTGCTCCCGGCAGCAGTCCGGACTCGGCCAGGCAATGCTTTAGCGTCGCGACAAAGGCTTCGTCCGACAGGCGGCGTTTGAAATATTCCTGCGCCCGGGCCGCATACTCGTCATAATTCTGGTCGAGCTCGTCGAAGGCCGCCACGAACGAGTCGTAATTGTTCGGTTCATAGGTCAGGCCAACCCGGTTGGCTTCGGTCCGGAAACCGCAAACGCCGTAGGACGGGAAGATTACCGGCTTGCCGAAGGACATAACCTGACGCCAGACACCGCTGGTGCGGGCATGGTCCCGATAGGCCAGCGGAATGTAATGGGCGTCGCGGAACAGCCGGTCGATGAATTTCTGGGATCCGCAATAGGTGCTGAACTCCAGCAGCCGGTCGTCCTCGATCAGCTTTTCGCGGGCGCGGACCTCGCGCCAGTTGAGGACCTGATAGCCCGGCTTGATGCGGCCGAGGCGGACCAGGATGAGGTCTGGCCGGTCGGCCACGAGCCGGAGCAGGAAATCGAAGCCCTTGCGCACTTCCAGATCGCCGAACAACAGCACGATCTTCTTGCCCTTGTGGCGGCCCTTCCACTGCTGGTAACGGCCGGCCAGGCGTTTGTAGAGCGTGGTCTCTTCCTCGGTGAGGACTTCTTCCGGCTCGTAATGTCCGACCTCTTCGATAAGGTGGACCCGACCGGTTTCCGTGTGGCGCTGGGCGTAGACGTCGTCGGAGGCCAGGATGCCGTCAAGATAGCCCGGCTCGACAAGCAGGTGCTCATAGATCACCCCGCGCAGCCAGTGGCGGCGGTCATTGAGCTGCTTGAAGCGGCGCTCGGCGAGCGTCCGGCGGTAGAGGTAATCATAGCGGATGAAGACACCGTAGGTATTGCCGATGAATTTCGGCTTCCCGGCGCGGCCCTGGGCGAGGAAGGTCTCGAGCATTGCGTCGCCATCCATGAAGAAGGTCGCCGCGATGTCCTCGTTCTTCTGGTATTCCACGATCATCTCGAGCTCGGATGTCGCCGTCGGCATTTGCTTGCGCAGGCTGACGACACGAACATTCTCGAGATCACGAATGCCCTTCATGCTCGGGGATGTGAAATCCTTCCAGGTCGCCTGGGTCGCATCGTGCAATAGCCATTGCAGCGAGGTTGCATCCTGTTCGCCGCAATAGACGACATGGACCTCGAAGCCGAGGGCGTGCAGCGCATCGGCAAAGCGGGCGGCATAGAGATGCCGGTGACCGCCCAGATGGCTGGAATAGATCATGACGCGGCGGGATGTGGGTGCACTCGAAGCGCTGCTGGACACGCGGCCGTATTTGACCCGCAGCCCGAACGCAACGACCTTGGAGATCAGGTCATTGACCACATTCACATTTTCTAGATTCATACCGCTCTCGACCTGATTATCCCTGTCATCGCCCCATACTACACATCAAGCCGGGGCTCAGCCAGATATGCGGTCGTTCGGCCCCCTGCCGCCGACACTGTTGGCGAGATACCACTCATAGGCATCCGCCAGCCCTTCGCGGAACCCGATCGAGGGCTCCCAGCCAAGGCTGCGCAGCCGCGAGACGTCGAGCAGCTTGCGTGGCGTCCCGTCCGGCTTGCTGGTGTCCTTGCGCAATGAACCCTCAAAGCCCACGACGTCCATCACGAGCCGGGCGAGGTCATCAATGCGAATGTCCTCGCCGGTGCCGACATTGACGTGTTCATCGCCGGAATAGACCTTGAGCAGCGTCACGATCGCATCGGCGCAATCGTCGGCGTGCAGGAATTCCCGCCGCACCGAGCCGCTGCCCCAGATCTCCATGGAGTCGGCCTTCGCCATTTTTGCTTCATGAGCCTTGCGGATCAGGGCTGGAATGACGTGCGAGGACTGCAGGTCATAATTGTCGAACGGACCATAGAGATTGGTCGGCATGGCCGAGATGAAGTCGCACCCGTGCTGCCGGCGGTAGGCCTGGCACAATTTGATGCCGGCGATCTTGGCCAGCGCATACCATTCATTGGTCGGCTCGAGCGCGCCGGTGAGCAGCGCGCCCTCCTGGATCGGCTGGTCGGCGAATTTCGGGTAGATGCAGGATGACCCCAGCAGGATCAGCTTCTCGACACCGACGCGGTGAGCCGCCTCGATGATGTTCGCTTCGATCATCAGGTTGTCATAGAGGAAGTCAGCCGGGTAGTGGTCATTGGCGAGGATGCCACCGACTTTTGCTGCGGCGACTATGACCAGTTCCGGACGCGCATCCGCCATCCAGGCGCGTGTGGCCTGCTGGTCGCGCAGGTCGACCGACTTGCTGCCAACGGTGAGCAGTTCGCCGGGCGCCTCGCGCTCAAGGCGCCGGACCACGGCCGAGCCGACCATGCCGCGATGGCCGGCGACCCATATCCGCTTTCCCTTCAGCGAACAGTGGGAGGGGAAATCGGGACTATTCAAACCGGTCATTGCGGTCACCTTCCAGTGCGACCGTCTTCAGGTCGGCCTGAACCATTTCCTGGACGAGGCCCTCGAAGCTGGTGGTGTGGGTCCAGCCCAGCTTTTCGCGCGCCTTGGTCGGGTCGGCCAGCAGGAGTTCAACCTCGGCCGGCCGGAAATAGCGCTCATTGATGCGAACCAGCGTGCGGCCGGTCTCGGTGCACACGCCGGTCTCGTCAATGCCCTTGCCGCGCCATTCGATATTGACGCCGACATGGCCGAAGGCCTTCTCGACGAATTCGCGCACGGTGTGCATTTCGCCGGTGCCGAGCACGAAATCGTCCGCAGTCTCGTTCTGGACGATTCGCCACATGCCTTCGACATAGTCGCGCGCATGGCCCCAGTCGCGCTGGGCATCAAGATTGCCGAGATAGAGGCAGTCCTGGAAATTGAGTTTGATCGCGGCGACGGCGCGGGTGATTTTCCGGGTCACGAAGGTCTCTCCGCGGAGCGGGCTCTCGTGATTGAACAAGATGCCGTTCGAGGCGTGCATGCCATAGGATTCACGGTAGTTCACCGTGATCCAGTAAGCGTAGAGCTTGGCCGCCGCATAGGGGCTGCGCGGGTAGAAGGGGGTGGTTTCCGACTGGGGAATTTCCTGGACCTTGCCATAGAGTTCGGACGTTGAGGCCTGATAGAAGCGCGTCTTCGACTCCATGCCGAGAATGCGGATGGCTTCCAGAATGCGCAGTGCCCCCATGGCGTCGGAATTCGCAGTGTATTCAGGGGTTTCGAAGCTAACCTGGACGTGCGACTGGGCGCCGAGATTGTAGATTTCGTCGGGCTCGGTCTGCTGCACGAGACGGATCAGATTGGTCGCGTCGGTCAGGTCACCATAATGCAGGTGCAGGCGCTGATCCTTGGCGAAGGGGTCGGAGTAGATATCGTCAATCCGCCCGGTATTGAAGGAGGAGGAGCGACGCTTGACGCCGTGGACCATATAGCCCTTGTCGAGCAGCAGGCGCGCAAGATACGCGCCGTCCTGGCCGGTGATGCCGGTGATCAGCGCAACTTTTTTGCCCATTACTTCCCCCTGGAGCCGATCGCACGACCTGATGAGGCACGGAAAGGCCCAGTCAGCCTCACGTTTCGCATGCCAGAACGCGCGATGAAAGATGTGGCGGACCGTCTAAGAAACTTGGCGGCATCACGCAACCCCTTATCTCAACAGGCGTGCCCATATTTTTCGCGCCAGGGCTGCAGTTTCCGGCCTCTGGCGTGCCAGTTCGCCGGGGCCTGGCCTTCGGGGCGCCCGGGACGGCAACCCGTCCGCCGGACCGACTCTGGCGCGAACGCGTGCTGGCGTGTGAAGCTGAGAAGAGATATAGGCCCAGTCAGACAGGGGATGTATACAGATTTGTCGCCGGGAACCCGGCAATATCAGGGGGCTGGGGCTTCAGGCCGGCCATATCCATCGAAACCGGTCTCGCGAAGGCCGCGGACGGGGTGCTCCGGCACCGGCGCCGCATCGCCCACGCCCCGGCAACCAGCAATAGGTGAACCTTGGGTCAACCGGCCATTCAACTCGTGAGACGGGATATCCGCGCACAATATGCCGGATCGGGGCTCGGACTTTTCTGGGCCTTGCTCGAACCGCTCATCCTGGCCGGGGCGTTCATCTTTCTGCGCCATTCCGGCATGATCACGATCGGCGACATCACCTTGCCCTATGCGGTCTACGCCGTCACGAGCCTGATGGTGTGGCAGACCTGTGTCGACGGCATCAATGGCGGTCTCAATTCGATCACCCGGATGCGGCCATTGCTGAAGACGACCCAGGTGTCGGCTGGCTCGGTGGTCTCGGTCGTCATCCTGACTTCCTGCTTCTTCCATCTTTTCCGGCTCGTCGTCGCGCTCGGGGTGGCGATTGCCTTTGGCATCCATGACCCGGTCAATCTGCTCGCCTACGCCCTGTTTTCATTCCTGGCCCCGTTGTTCGGAGTCGCGATCGGCCTGTTGCTGGCGCCCTTCGCGGAGATATACCGGGATCTCAAGATTCTGGTTTCCTCTGCTCTGCGCCCGCTTCTCTTCGTGTCCGGCGTCATCATCCCCATCCCGGCCCAGTTCGGATTTCTGGGGATTTACAATCCCATCGCCGTGGCCATTTCCACCGCCCGTGATGCGCTTGTCGGCGTGGGGCGGGTGGATTACGTTCTGGCCGGGCTCTGGCTCGCCATCATGATCATTGTGTTCGCAGTCGCGCTTTTCGTCTTCCGGCGTACACTCAGAATTGTCCTGTGAGATCCTCCCGATATGCCGATCATTTCTGCCACTGGAATATCCAAGAAATATTCCCTTCGAGACCAGCAAACACGCCGCCGCGGCCTGGGCGCCCTGTTCCGCGAGATTGTCGGTCCGACTGAGGGCGACTCGGCATCGGTCGCGCTGTCCGAGGGGGAGTTCTGGGCCCTGCGCGATGTCGATCTGACGGTGTCCGATGGCGAGACGCTGGGCGTGATCGGCCTCAACGGTGCCGGCAAGACGACGCTGATGAGCCTGCTGGCCGGCGTGATCAAGCCGGACACGGGCAGTGTCGTGCACAATGGTGATGTGCAGGCTGTGCTGAGCCTCGGGGCCGGCATCAACCAGAAACTGACCGGGCGCCAGAACGCCGAAAGCGGTGTCGCCCTGCGGGCGAGTTCCATCGAACAGCGTGAGGAAATGATCGCGCGAATCGAGGAATTTTCCGAACTCGGCGAATTCTTCGACAGTCCGGTCGGCTATTATTCCAGCGGCATGAAGGCGCGGCTCGGTTTTGCCATCTGTATCAGCGCCACGCCGCAGGCGATCCTGATTGATGAAGCGCTCTCGGTCGGGGACGCGTCCTTCAAGCAGAAATGCCTGCTCTATCTTGAGCAATTGCGCCGCCGCGGTGTCGGCATGGTGATGGTGTCCCATTCCATGACCTCGATCCGGCAGTTCTGCGATTCCGCGATCTGGGTCCATGACGGCCAGATCCGCGCGCGCGGATCGAGCGGCGAAGTCGTGCATGAATATCTCCAGTTTGTGGAGCAAAGGCAGACCAGCTCGCTGGCAACGCCCGCGCCTGCCAGGGATGGCAATGCCGCACCGGTTGCCCGCAGCGGCACGCGGGCCGAGCCGGCGGGCAGCAAGATCAAGAGCGTCATGGGAACGGCGTTCAACGCGGTGGACCGCCGGCCGTCCGTGCGGGCGCTCGGTCCGGTGGAGCGTGAACTGCATCTCTCGGGACAGCCCGGTGAGTGGATCCGGCCGGAAATCACTGCGACCGAGGTGAATGAATTATACGGGCGCCAACGCCCGGAACCCGGTGTCGCCGAATTCTCCGCCGCACTGCTGGTCAATGGCCAGCCCACAAACGAGGTGTGGCCGCATGAGAGCATGGAGATCGAGTATCGCTTCCGGCTGGCTGAGCCCGTCGGCAATCTCAACGTTTCGCTGGTGTTTCACAAGGAAGGCAGCGGCCGCCTCGCGACCATCTCGACCCTGAACCAGGACTTGCTCAAGGACCAGAGCGAGGCCGGGGTGGTGCATTGCCGGGTGAGGATCCCGGACATGGTGCTCGCGCCGGGCAATTATGTCGTCACCATCTCGATCCATGACGGCAAGCCCTATCTGTGGCGGGATGTGATCCTGACTTTCCGCGTGCGGACCTCCGAATTGCTCACCTGGGGCGATATCAACCTGCCTTACAGCTATGAGGTCTATTCGACCATCGACGAAGCCGATGTCGAATAGGGCCGCGGCCAGGCCAGCGCGCCGCCCGGGGAGTCGTTGGTGAAACTGCTCGTGTTGTCCCATGCCGCAGATCGGACCGGCGCGCCGCGGAGCGCGTTGCTGCTGGCCCGGGAATGGGCCGCGATGGGGCTTGATGTCGAAATCCTGCTGCGCCGGGATGGCGTTCTTAGGCCCGCATTCGAGGCTGTGGCGCCCACCGCGATTTACCGGGGGCGGCCGGAATTCGGCCCGGGGGACGTCCTTCCTCTCCTGCGCGATTACGATCCTGGCATGGCTTTGAAGTGCCTGCGTAATCCTGACCGGCCCTATTGCCTCTCCCGCAACGAACGGCGGGATGCCGCCGCGCTGGCCGCTCGCTATCGCGCCTGGGGCGCGCAGGCGATCTATGCCAACACCTCGCACTGCGCCGATATGATCGAGCCTCTGGGTCTCGATTTGCCGGTCCTGACCCATGTCCGGGAGATGGCGCCCAGTCTCCGGGCGTTGGACCCCCGCCGGCGCGCCCATCTCCTCCATGGCGATGGCCCGGTGTTGGCGGTGTCCGAACGTGGCCGGGCCGACCTGGCGGAAATCGGTGTGGCCGCATCGCGCCTCGGGGTCGAGCCGCCGGCCGCCGCGGTGCCAGATCTTCAGGCGCTGGAGCGGCAACGCGACCGTGTCGAGCAGCAATTTGGCCTGGCGCCGGGCGACCGCCTGGTGGTCGGGGCCGGCACGGTTGGTCCGCGCAAGGGTCCCGACCTGTTCATTGAAAGTCTCGGGCGAGCGATTGAAGCCGCACCTGCCGGCGAACGCATTGCCGGCCTCTGGCTTGGTGAGGGCGAGTGGCTGGATCCTTGCCGCGACCGCATCAAGGCGGCCGGGCTGGGCGATGCCGTCAGCTTCCCCGGGGCGATGGCGGATATCGCGCCGGTCCTGTACCGCGCCGACCTGCTGCTCTGCACCTCGCGCGAGGATCCTTATCCACGCGTGGTAATCGAGGCTGCCCTGGCGGGCACGCGGAGCGTCGCCTTCGCGGCGACCGGCGGCGCCGAGGAGTTCATCACCCGGTTCGATGCCGGCTCGCTGGTGCCCGCCTTTGATACCGGGGCCATGGCTGCCGCGATCACGACCGTGCTCAAGCGGCCGCACCGGTGTGACGCCGGCCTTGCCGCGCGCGTCGCTGCCGAACGCTCGGTCGAGCGCAGCGCCCGGCGCATTCTCGACCGGCTGCAGATGCTGACAGGAGAGGCCAATGCCACGTCTGCTGATTCATAGCACGCCCGACACGCTGGCCAGTGCTGCGGCCGACGAGATCGTCCGGGCCGTGAACCGGCATGCCGGGCGGCGCTTCAATCTGGCGCTGTCGGGCGGGTCGACGCCGCCGCTGATCTTTCGCCGGTTGCGCCGTTTGCTTGAACGCCGGCTGCCCGTCGACCGCCTGCGCCTGTTCTGGATTGACGAGCGCTGTGTGCCGATCGGCCACCCCGACAGCAATGCCGGCAGTGCCCGCCGCCATCTCGGGCGCATCTGGAATGGCGCTGATGTCCGCGCAATGTCGGGCACGGTCCCGCCGCAGGCCGGCGCTGCCGCCTATGCCCGGCGCCTGGCGTATTTTGGCGGCGCTCAGGCTTTCGACATGGCGCTGGTGGGGCTGGGGCCAGACGGACATGTCGCCTCGCTCTTTCCCGGCTCTGACGCGCTGGATGCGAGCGGGACCGTGACAGTGGGTCAGTCGCCACGCGGTGATCAACGATTGTCGGTGACGCTCGACGTGCTGCGGGCAACGCGATCCCTGCTGGTGGTGGCGTGCGGTGAGTCGAAGGCCTGGGCCGTGCGCGAGGCCCTTACCGGGCCGGTGCTTTGCCCGTTCGCGCGCGCCTGCGCCGGTCGGCCGAGCGTCCAGATCCATGTCGACGCCGCCTGTGCCCGGGCATTGGGCCGGCGCGGGTCATAAATCTCATGCTGTGGCAGTGAAACGAGCCGCTAACAGCCTCTCCGGTCGATTGATCATTGAGGTCTAAGCAGATATTCTTTCGCCTGAATCAATCAATTGGAGAATTCGAATGGCTAGCACGGGGGGCGTCAAGAACTACTATGTGTTCACGACACACAAAGCGGCGTCGAGATTTATTGATGCCCTGATGAGGGACATCGCAATTGGAACTGGATTGGAGCTGCATGCCCCCAAACATCCGGGATTTCCACGCGAGAAAGAACTCGAGCGCGATCCAAGCAAGCTGACAGTAACCGGTTTGATCGGAACTTTGCGATACGCGTTCATGCCGCTGGACTGGGAAGATTCACATATCATGCTGCACCTGCGAGATCCGCGGGACGTGCTGGTGTCATTGTATTTCTCCCACAAATACTCCCACCGGCGGAGCAGTGAGGGCTTCAACCCTTCCTCTGACTCTTTGAATGAGTTGGACAAGGGGATTGATAACTACGTTATGTTCAGGGCGCCCCAGTATCTGGAGCGGTACAACTTCTATATCGAGAATATGCTCGGCAAGGAGAATGTGACCTTCTCGCGCTATGAGGACATGGTCATGGACTTCGAGGGCTGGTTGCCCCGTTTCCTCGAGCCCTATCCGCTGCGCAACCGCAAGGGTTTCATTGCCAAGCAGATGAAGAAGCGCGCGGCGCAGTTCGAGCTCGATGGCAGTGAGGATGTCACGGCGCACAAGCGCAAGGCCGTGCCGGGTGACCACAAGGAAAAGCTGGAGCCGGCGACGATCGAGGCGCTGAACAAGATGTTCGCGGGGCCGCTCGCCAGCCTGCAATACGAAGTCTGACGGGCGCCGCACCCGGCTTGCTGCGGGGCATCCTGTAATGGAATACCGGGTGGCTGCCCTGTGCGCCGGCCGCCCGGACGTGAAGTGGGAGTGCGCCCCGGCCGGACTTGCGCCGGGCCGGGGCGCCACCCTTTCCGATCAGGCACCAGGGGGATACAGATGAGCGTTGATGGCGAATACCTTTACCTTTTCAACCACATTCCAAAAACAGCCGGGACGGCGTTCAAGAAGTTCATCCTGAAGAATGTGGGTGAACAGCGCTTTCTGGACATCATCCATCCGGACAAGGCGAAGATCGACGAGACCCTGGCGGTCACGAATACCGGCGAGCTGAGCTGGATTTGCGCCAATTTTCACAAGAACCAGATCGAGGGGCTGCGCCAGTCTGACGGCCGGCCGTTGAAAATCGTTACCATGCTGCGTCACCCGGTTCAGCGCGGCATGTCGCTGTACCGCTTTGTCCGCAACAAGAAGTCCCACGCCCTGTACGAGACCATCTCGCGCATGGATATCCTGGACTTTGCGCGTGACGACGCGCTCGACCGGCAATTGTCGGAATATTACACGCGGCGCTTTGGCGGTGGTTCGATTGAGGCGGCGACGGCATTCCTCGAACAGGACAAGCTGGTGGTCGGGATCACCGAAGAGATGAACGCGACGATGGCGGCGATCGCCGAGGCGACGGGTTTCGCCCAGCTTGAAGTCCCGCGCGCGAATGTTTCAAAGGAGTTTTCCGAATTCGATGTCGACGGTGAGCGTGTCGCCGAGGCCACGCGGATCCTGACCGAAAAGAACCGGCTGGATATCGAGCTGTATGATCGTTACCGCGATGCCCTGTTGGCGTCTGTAGTTTCATAACAAATCCGGATTCCGGCGCTGCCGTTAACCAGGTTATTTGGTGTGTGGGCTGGTTTTTCAGCCATGATTCCGGTTGATTTCAGGCGCGATTGCGCTAATCAGTCCGGATCGTCCCTGAACACTAATTTCTGGTCCTGAGAGAGGAAAATTATGAGCTTTGAACCAAACGGTCTGGGTTGCCCGGAAGCCGTCGCCTATGCCCTGATGCTTCACATGGCCGCCGTTGAAGGCGTGTCGCTGTCCGGTGGCGAAAACTCCGCCAGCAAGAAGTGGATCATGAATACCTACGCCAAGTGCCTCGAGCTCGTGAAGCAGCAGCCTGCGTCCTGACATCCCGCCTCGACGCTGTGTATTGCCCTTGTCAAAAGGGGCGCCCAGTTTTCGGTTGTCGATGAGTTTTCAGTGACATCCCAGAAACTTAGCCCGGGTGAAGTGTTCCAGTGACTATCATTGCCATGATCCCGGCCCGGATGGGCAGCCAGCGGCTCAAGAAGAAGAACCTTGCGCCGCTGGCCGGCATCCCGCTGATCCGCCGTGCGGTCCGGCGCTGCCAGGCGGCCGGTTGTTTCGACCGGATCGTCGTCAATTCCGAAAATGTGGAATTTCGTGAGCATGCGCTTGCGGAAGGCGCCGAATTTCACCAGCGCCCGGACTGGCTCGGCGGCCATGACGCTACCAGCGAGGACTTCGTTGGCGAATTCATGCGCGCCCATTCCTGCGATCGTGTCTACCAGGTTCATTCGATCGCACCGCTCGCATCGGCCGATCATATCCGCCGCTTCGTCGAATATGGCGAGAGTGGCGAGCTGGACACGGTCCTCAGCTGCGTCGAGGAACAGATCGAGTGTGCCATGGGTGGCGAGCCGGTCAATTTCACCTTCGACTCCAAGACCAATTCCCAGGAATTGCCGCCACTGCAGCGCATCACCTGGAGCCTGACCAGCTGGACCCCGTCGGTTTTCCTCGAAGCGCAGGACGCCGGGCGCTGCGCCACCTATGCCGGCCGCGTCGGGATAATGCCCTTGGATCGCTGGTCCGGGCATGTCATCAAGACACAACAAGACTTGGATATCGCGGAAGCCCTGCTGAGCCATCTCGGAGACGGCCCGCAATTCGGTGGCTGAACGGGCGATCGCCCGTCGCGTCACATTCCAGAAGGACAGGATAATGGTGTTGAAGATCGGGGTCGTCGGATTCGGCAAGATGGGGCGAATCCGCAAGGCGACGCTTGATGCGCGCAGTGATGCGCGCGTTGTGGCGCTGGCCGATCCCTATGCCGATATGTCGGACCAGCCGGGCATGATCCGGCATACCGACTGGGAAAAACTCCTGGAAGAAGACATTGATGCGGTTGTCATCAGCTGCACCAATGAGCTGATCCCGACCGTGGCCGTCGCCGCCCTGGCCAAGGGGCTCCACGTCTTCTGCGAGAAGCCGCCGGGGCGCAACCCGCAGGATGTCTACCGCATTCGCGAAGCCGCACAGCAGCATCCGGAACTGATGGTGAAGTTCGGTTTCAACCATCGCTATCATGAATCCGTCGAACAGGCGCGGCGGCTGGTGTCGTCGCAGAGCCTTGGCAAAATCCTGTGGATGCGCGGTGTCTACGGCAAGGCCGGCGGCCCGGAATTTGACAAGAACTGGCGCAATGTGCCGAGCCGCTCCGGTGGCGGCATCCTGCTCGACCAGGGCATTCACATGATCGACCTGTTCCATGATTTCTGTGGGACCTTCAGCGAAGTGAAGAGCTTCGTCACCAGCCAGTACTGGAACATTCCGGTCGAGGACAATGCCTTCGCCCTGCTGCGCAATGACCAGGGCCAGGTCGGCGTTATCCACTCTTCGGCGACGCAATGGCGCCACACCTTCCGGCTCGAGATCTTCCTCGAAAAGGGCTTTTTGACGCTTGAGGGAATCCTGTCCTCGACCATGAGCTACGGCAAGGAAACCCTGATCGTCGCGCGCAACACCATGGACGAGAACGGCTATCCACTGCCCAATCCCGAAGAGGTGATCAGCTTTTTCGCCGATGACCGCTCTTGGGAAAAGGAAATGACCGAATTCGTCACCTGCGCCCTGGCCGGCGAACCGGTGCGGATCGGCACGGTGCAGCAGGCGGTCGATGCCATGGAAACGGTGTTTGCCATCTACGGCGCTGACAATAGCTGGACCCAGTCTGACGAAAGCGAGCAATCGGCATGAAAACCTCGGTCCTGATTGATGAAATGCGCCTCGCCGAAGTGCGTCCCGACCAGGTCTCGAAACGCTACGAGGAATTGCGCCGGGCCGAAGCGGCGCATTTGCTGCAGAACCCGTCGACACGCTGGGTCGGCCGCGCCAATCCGACCCGGAGCTGCAAGCCGGAACCGGCTTTCATGTCCGACGGTCTGAGCTTCCATCATTGCCCCGACAGCGGTTCGCTGTTCGCCTCGCCGGTACCGGTGCAGGACGAGCTCGACCGGCTGGCCCGCGATGGTGAGGCCGCGCGCTGGCGCCGTGATTATTTCGGTCATCGCTTCTCGGAAAAACAGCGCCAGTCGATCCATGCGCCGATCGTGCGCTGGGCCCAGGAAGTCATTGATGAATACGGTCTCGAGGCGCCGCGTACCGCTCTGGTCGGCAATGACGAGACGGGACTGGCCAGCTCGCTCAGCGCCATGGGCCGGCTCGGCGAGATGGTGCTGACCGAGCGCGTCTCCGGTCAGCCTGCGCCGGAGGGCACGGTTGAAAGGCCGGTTGCCGAACTCGGCGCCGCGTCCTTCGATCTCGTCTTTGACATGGGCTCGCTGGAACGGGTGTCCGACCCGGAACGCCGTTTCGCCCTCTGGTCGGAACTGGTCACGCCCGGCGGCTTCCTCGCCTTCACCACCAGCATGGCCAGCGGGCTGGAATATCGTGTGCTCGGCCCGAAAGCGGCCAGCTTTATCGCGCTCGACCGGCTGACGCTGTATTCGGTGCCGGCGCTGATGGAACAGCTCGCGGCGCACGGCTTTGAAGTCGTTGAATTCTCAACGCCGGGCCGGCTCGATGTCGAAGTCCTGACCCAGGCCTTCGCCGACGGGGCTCCAGCCGACAATCCGCTCGATTTCTGGACCCACGCGCTCAAGCATGGCGGCGAGGACTTCAAGACCGACCTGCAGCGCCTGCTGCAGCGTCACCGTTTCTCATCCTTCGCGCGTGTGCTCGCGCGCCGGGTTACCTGATCCATCATTCTATCTGAAGGCAGTAGCATCTCATGACAAAAGGCAAGATCCTCATCGGCCCCTCGAGCTATGGCGAGGCGAGCCCGGCGCCCGTGGAACTGCTGCGTTCGGCGGGATATGAAGTGATCGATAATCCGTTCAAGCGCCGTCTGACCCGCGAGGAATTGCTCGAGCTCCTGCCCGGCATCACCGGCCTGATCGCCGGCCTCGAGCCGCTCGACCGGCCGGTGCTGGAAAAGTCCGATCTCAAGGCCCTGGCCCGCGTCGGTTCGGGCATGTCCAATGTCGACATGCCGGCGGCGGAAAGCCTGGGCATCCACGTTTCGAACACGCCGAACGGTCCGGTTCTCGCTGTTGCCGAACTGACGGTCGGCTGTCTGATGAACCTCTTGCGCCAGACCTCGGCCATGGACCGCGCCATGCGCGCCGGCGGCTGGGACAAGCGCATGGGCCGCCAGTTGCGCGACCTGACCATCGCCATCGTCGGCTATGGCCGTATCGGCCGCCAGACCGGCGATCTGTTCACCGCGCTCGGTGCCAGGATTCAGATTGTCGACCCCTTCGTCGACCCGTCGACCGTGTCGGCGCCGGTGGTCACGCTCGAACAGGCGCTGGCCGAAGCCGATGCCATCTCCCTGCATGCCAGCGGCGAGACCTGCATCATCGATGCGGCGGCCTTTGCGGCGATGAAGCCGGGCATGTACCTGCTCAATGTCGCCCGCGGCGAGCTGCTTGATTATGACGCGCTGTTTGCGGCACTCGATGATGGCCGCGTCGCCGGTATCTGGGCCGACGCCCACCCGCAGGAGCCCTATAAGGGCGATCTGCTCAAATACGACCAGGCCCTGCTGACGCCGCATGTCGGCTCCTACTCGCTGGAGGGGCGCATCAAGATGGAAATGGATGCGGCCGAGAACCTGCTCGCCGATCTCGGCAAGGCCTCCTGATGGCGGATCTCGCCGAACTGCGCGCCGTGCTGGTGGCGGCCGAGGATGCGGCCCGCGCCGCTGGCCAGGCCCTGCGCGATGGCGGCGGCGATTTCGAGGGCGTCGAGCGCTCGGAAGGCCGGGACATCAAGCTCAATGCCGACCGCGCGGCCGAACGCATCATCATCGACCGGCTCACCGCTCTGGTGCCGGCGCCGATCCTGTCCGAGGAAACCGGCTGGACCGCGGCGGCGGGCGACAAGGTCTGGGTCGTCGATCCGCTGGACGGTTCGGCCAATTACAATCGCGATATTGCCCTGTGCAGTGTCTCGATCGCCTGGGTCGAGAACGGGCGTCCGGTCGCCGGTGTCATCTATGAATTCCTCAGCGAGCGCCTCTATAGCGGCGCCGTCGGGCTGGGGGCCTGGTTGAATGGCAAGCCGATGAGTGTCGCCGATCACACGCGGACCGAGGACTCGATCCTGTTTACCGGCCTGGCGATCAACCGGGATTTCAGCGCGCAGGCGCTGGGGGATTTCGCAGCCGGTTTCGCGCGCTGGAAGAAGGTGCGGATGATCGGTTCGGCGGCAACATCGCTGGCCTATGTCGCGCGCGGTGCCGCCGATGCCTATTTCGAGGACTCGATCATGTTCTGGGACGTCGCAGCCGGCTGTGCCCTGGTCGAGGCCGCTGGTGGCCGCTTCTCCATCGCCGGAGACTCAATGGACATGCCCGTTTGTGTGCATGCGGACAATGGCAAGCTCTGGACGCTCTGACCCGGCCGCCATCGCGCAGGCGCTGGGCGCGGCGCGGGCCGCAGGCCAGGCGTTTGACCCGCTGACACGTTTCGGACCGCTCAGCCTGGAAGCCGGTTATGCGATCGCGGCCCTTCGCTGTGATCCTGCTCAGGCGGCGGCCTACAAGCTCGGCGGCACGACCGGGGCGACGCGCACGGCGTTCGCGGTTTCGCGGGCCTATGCCGGGGCGCTGTGCGCCGATCAATTGATCAAGGACGGCCAGGACCTGCCGACGGGCCTGATCAATCCGGTGGTGGAGCCGGAAATTCTGCTCGCCTTTGACCGCCCCTTCGCGCCGCAGCGCGCCGCCCGCAGCGTCCAGGCGCTGCGCGACGAACTGGCCTGGGTCGGGATCGCGCTGGAAGTGCCCGCCACCCCCGTCAGCGGCCTGCCGCAAACCGGGGTCGGCTGGCTGCTCGCCGATTGCTGTGCCGCCGGCGCCCTGGTGGTCGGCGAACAGCTGTCGCCAGCGCATCTCGACACCCTGTCGCAGGCGCGGGTCACACTGCAGGTCGGCACGCGGACATCACAGGGCGAGGCCTCGCGGCTGCTTGATGGCGCGCTTGGCGCGATGTCCGACATCCTGGCGGTGTTCGGGCAATTGGGCTGGGCCGTGCCGGCGGGCATTCCTTTTGCAACCGGCGGGCTGGCCCCGGCGCTGCCGATTGGCGCGGGCGAGACGGTGCAGGCCGGCTTTGCCGGTCCGGGGATTGAGTTGTCGATATCGACCCGCCTGTGCGAAGAAGGCTGAACGAGCGGGTCTGAACTGGTCAGGAGACACGGTGCATGTGCGGAATTGTTGGCGTAACCGGTAACCCCGATGCCCGGGACATCCTGATGGAAGGCCTCCATCGGCTCGAGTACCGGGGCTATGACTCCGCCGGTGTGGCAATGATGGACGCGGCGGGCACGGTGCGGCGCGCCCGCGCGGCCGGCAAGGTGTCCAACCTCGCCTCCGAGCTGACCGGCGAGATCGTCGGCTGCACCGGCATCGCCCACACCCGCTGGGCCACTCATGGCGCCGCCACCCGCGACAATGCCCATCCGCACACCGCCGGCCGGGTGACGCTGGTACACAATGGCATCATCGAAAACTACAAGACGCTGCGCGCGGATCTCGCAGCCCGCGGCCGGGTGTTCGCGAGCGAGACGGATACCGAGGTGCTCGCCCACCTGCTCGACGCGGCCCTGGCCGATGGCGCCGACCCGCGCACCGCCCTGCTGTCCACCGTCGCCAAGCTGGAGGGCGCCTTTGCCTTCGCAGCCATCATTGATGGCGAGCCCGACCTGCTGCTCGGGGCCTGCCGCGGCGCGCCGCTGATTGCGGCCATCGGTCCGTCCAGCGGCTTTCTCGCCTCCGACATCATGGCGATTACCGGCGCTGCACACTCCGTGGTCTATCTCAATGTCGGCGATGCCGTCATCGTGCGCCCGGACCAGGTCGAGGTCTTCGATGTTTCGGGACAGCCGGTCAAACGGCCGGCGACCGTGGCGCCGACCTCGCTGGTGCTCGCCGAGAAGGGCAATTATCGCCACTTCATGCAGAAGGAAATCTACGAACAGCCGGAAGTCGTCGGCCATACGCTCAGCGCGTATCTGGACCCGGTCGCCGGTCAGGTTCGTCCCCGGGACGGGATTGATTTCGCGGCCGCCTCGCGCCTGCTGATCGTCGGTTGCGGCACCGCCTCCTATGCCGGCCAGATCGCCGAATACTGGTTTGAGGGCCTGGCGGGAATGCCGGTCGAGGTCGATATCGCCTCGGAATTCCGCTACCGCAAACCGGCCTTCATGCCCAATGACATGGCGCTCTTCATCTCCCAGTCCGGCGAGACCGCCGACACGCTTGAAGCGATGCGGATGTGCAAGGCCGCCGGGCTGACGACCGTCGTGCTGGTCAATTCGCCGCTGTCGACCATGGCGCGTGAGGCTGATATCGTTGCGCCGACCATGGCCGGACCCGAGATCGGCGTCGCCTCGACCAAGGCCTTCACCTGTCAGCTCGCCTCGCTCGCGGCGCTCGCTGTGCTCGCCGGCGTCCAGCGCGGCCGTATCGATGCCGCCGACCAGGCCAGCCATGTCAGCCGGCTGATGGGCGTGCCGGGTCTGATGGCGCTAGCGCTGCGGATCGAGGACCAGATCAATCACCTCGCTGGCGAGCTGTCACAGGCGTCGATCGTGCTTTATCTCGGCCGCAATGAATTTTTCCCGATGGCGCTGGAAGGTGCCCTGAAACTCAAGGAAATCAGCTATATCCACGCCGAGGGCTATGCCGCCGGCGAGCTCAAGCACGGCCCCATCGCGCTGATCGAGGACGACGTCGCGGTGGTCGTGATCGCACCCTATGACGAGCTTTTCATCAAGACCCGCTCCTCGATCCAGGAAGTGCGCGCCCGCGGTGCCCGCGTCATCGCCATCACCGACCCGCGCGGTGCCGCCGAACTCGAGGGCGAGGCGAGCGCCATCATCACCCTGCCGCAAGCCGAAGGCCTGGCGGCCCCGCTGGTTGCGGCGGTGGCGGTGCAATTGCTGGCCTATTATGTCGCCGTCCACAAAGGCACCGATGTCGACCAGCCGCGCAATCTGGCGAAATCGGTGACGGTAGAATAGCGAAACCTTTCGTGACTTTATCGCTGTGATGGCCGGGTCTATAGGGCGTTCTGTTTCAATGGCGTGGCGCGTTCGCGGCCCGCATATCTTGCAAGACCGGGAAGCCCCATGACCGACATGATCCCCTTCATCGACCTCCAGGCCCAGCGTGGGCGCATTGGCGCGAAAATCGACGCCGCCGTCGCCAAGGTTCTCGGTGAGGGCCGCTATATTCTCGGGCCGGAAGTCACCCAGCTGGAAGCGGACCTGGCGGCGTTCAATGGCGAGGGGCGGGCCTTGTCCTGTGCCAATGGCACCGACGCGATCCTGATCCCGCTGATGGCCTGGGAAATCGGGCCGGGCGATGCCGTTTTCGTGCCCAGCTTCACCTTCGCCTCGACGGCCGAGGTCGTGGTGCTGGCCGGGGCCTCGCCGGTCTATGTCGACATTGATCCCGACACCTACAATATGTCCCCCGCCAGCCTGGCTGCCGCGATCGATGCGGTGAAGGCCAAGGGCGAGCTGACACCGCGCGCGGTCATCGCCGTCGATCTGTTCGGCCAGCCGGCCAATTATCCGGCGCTCAACGAGATCACCCGTGCCCACGGCATGAAGCTCATCGCCGATGGCGCCCAGGGCTTCGGCTGCACGCTGGACGGTCAGTCCTCGCTGCATTGGGCCGACGTGCTCACCATCAGCTTCTATCCGGCCAAGCCCCTCGGCTGCTACGGCGATGGTGGCGCGGTGATGTGCAAGGATGACGCCCTGTATGATCTGATGAAGTCGGTGCGCGTGCATGGTGAGGGCAAGGAGCGCTATGAGTATGCGCGCATTGGCCTCAACTCGCGTCTCGACACCATCCAGGCCGCCGTCCTGCTCGAAAAATTGCGCGTCTTCCGCGAGGAAATCGGCATGCGCCAGCGCGTCGCCGATCGCTATGCAGCGGGCTTCGGCAACCAGGTCAAATACCCCCGCGTGCCGGACAATGCCCAGTCCACCTGGGCGCAATACACGATCGAAGTCGCCGATCGCGACGGTTTCCGCGCCCATCTGGCCGCCAAGGGTGTGCCGAGTGCGATCTATTATCCGATCCCGCTGCACCTGCATGAGCCCTATGCGCCTTACCCGCTCGCACCGGGCGGGCTGCCGGTCACCGAAGCGGCCGCCGGGCGCGTCGTCTCGCTGCCGATGCATCCGGACATGTCGGACGCGCATATCGACCAGGTGATCGAGGCGGTGCTGAGCTATCCGGCTGCGCACGCCTGAGCCGCAAAGCTGAATTGATCGGGAATTGATGGCGCTTACGGGTGGTATTTGCGCGCTACCTGTCCTAAATCGCGCTGATGCGGTGCGCGCCCGGCTTTCTTCCTGCATTTGAAGCGTATCGGCCAGTGAGGACATGATGAGTACGATCCAGGAGAGCGTCCGCGCCTACGCGAAGCGATTTCAGAGCGCCCGTCACCGGGAACGTCCGCTTTCGGCTCACCTCAAGGCCCTCGAATCCGAGAGCATGCACATCATGCGTGAGGTCGCGGCCGAGTTTGACCGTCCGGTGATGCTCTACTCAGTTGGCAAGGATTCGGCCGTCATGCTGCATCTGGCGATGAAGGCCTTCTACCCCTCCCTGCCGCCTTTCCCGCTGCAGCATGTCGACAGCACGTTCAAGTTCCGCGACATGATCGCGTTTCGCGATGCCATTGCCGCGGAACTCGGTCTGGAAATCCGCGTCGAGATCAATGAGGAGGGGGTCGAACGCGGCATCAATCCCTTCGACCATGGCTCCAATCTGCACACCCAGGTGATGAAGACCGAGGCGCTGCGCGCCGCCATGAACCGGCACAAATATGATGCGGCCTTCGGCGGTGCCCGCCGCGACGAGGAAAAATCGCGCGCCAAGGAACGGATTTTCTCCTTCCGTGACGGCAATCATGGCTGGGATCCGAAGAACCAGCGGCCCGAGCTCTGGCGCAATTACAATACCAAGATCAAGCAGGGGGAATCGATCCGCGTCTTCCCGCTGTCCAACTGGACCGAGCTCGATATCTGGCAGTACATCCTCGAGGAAGAAATCCCGATCGTGCCGCTGTATTTCGCGGCGCACCGCCCGGTCGTCGAACGCGATGGCCAGCTGATCATGGTCGATGACGAGCGCCTGCCGCTCGCCGACGGCGAGACGCCGGAGCTGCGGCTTGTGCGTTTCCGCACCCTGGGCTGCTATCCCCTGACCGGTGCCGTTGAATCCGGTGCCACGACGCTTGAGGAAATCGTGATCGAAATGCTCACGGCGCGGACCTCCGAACGGTCCGGCCGCCTGATCGATCATGACGAGTCCGGGTCGATGGAGAAGAAGAAGCGGGAGGGCTATTTCTGATGGACGACCTCGACCCACAAGCCGCCGTCATGGAACGCCTGACCCATTCAGGCGGCCAGGGCGTCCTGCGCTTTCTCACCTGCGGTTCCGTCGATGACGGCAAGTCGACCCTGATCGGCCGGCTGCTGTATGATTCCAAGCTCCTGTTCGAAGACCAGCTCTCCGTGCTGGCGCGCGACAGCCGCAAGCATGGCACGGTTGGCGAGGAGATCGATTTCGCCCTGTTGCTCGATGGCCTCGAAGCCGAACGCGAGCAGGGCATCACGATTGATGTCGCCTATCGCTATTTTGCGACCGAGAAGCGCAAATTTGTCGTCGCCGACACGCCGGGCCATGAGCAGTACACGCGCAATATGGCGACGGGGGCCTCGACGGCCGATGTTGCCGTGATGATGATTGATGCCCGCAAGGGCGTGCTGATCCAGACCCTGCGCCACACCTATATCGCGCGCATGATGGGCATTCGCCACATCGTGCTGGCGGTCAACAAGATGGACCTGGTCGAGCATTCGCGCGGCCGTTTCCACGAGATCGTCGCCGAATATCTCAAGAGCGCCGACAGTCTGGGCTTCGAGACCATCACGCCGATTCCGATGTCGGCCCGCTTTGGCGAGAACGTCACCGTTCGTAGCGAGACCATGTCCTGGCATACTGGTCCGACCCTGATCGAGCACCTCGAAGGGCTCGACATCTCGGCCGATATCCAGAACGAACCCTTCCGCATGCCGGTGCAGTGGGTCAACCGGCCCAATCTCAATTTCCGCGGCTATTCCGGCATTATCGTCTCCGGTTCGATCAAGCCGGGCGATGCGATTGTCGTGGCCAAATCCGGCACCGCCGCCAATGTCAGCCGGATCGTTACCGCCGATGGCGATCTTGACGAGGCCGTGGCCGGCGATTCCGTCACCCTGGTGCTCAATCACGAGATCGATATCTCGCGCGGTGACGTGATTGCCTCCGCCGAAGAACGGCCGGAAGTCTCCGACCAGTTCGCGGCCGAGATCCTGTGGATGAACCAGGAAGACCTGCTGCCGGGCCGTTCCTATCTGCTGAAGATCGGCACCGCGACCACGCCGGCGACCATTTCCTCGCTGCGCCATCGCGTCGACGTCAACACCTATGAGAAACAGCCCTGCCGCAAGCTGGAGATGAACGGCATCGGCATGTGCAATGTGTCGACCGCGCAACCGATCGCCTTCGACCCCTATCACAAGATCCGGGATATGGGCGCCTTCATCCTGATCGACCGTTTCACCAATCAGACGGTGGGGGCGGGCATGATCGAATTCGGTCTGCGCCGGGCGTCCAATATCCACCATCACGCGATGACGGTGACCAAGACCGAGCGGGCCCAGATCAAGGCGCAAAAGCCGGCCGTGCTCTGGTTCACCGGTCTGTCCGGTGCCGGCAAGTCGACGGTGGCCAATCTGGTCGAGCAGAAACTGGCCCGCGCCGGCCACCACACCTATTCGCTCGATGGCGATAATGTCCGCCATGGCCTCAATCGCGATCTCGGCTTCACCGATGAGGACCGGGTCGAGAATATCCGCCGGATCGGCGAGGTCGGACGGCTGTTCGTCGATGCCGGTCTGCTGGTGACCTGTTCCTTCATCTCGCCCTTCCGTTCGGAACGCCGGATGGTGCGGGAACTCGTCGCCGAGGACGAGTTTATCGAGGTGTTTGTCGACACGCCGCTCGAAGTCTGCATGCAGCGCGATCCGAAGGGGCTCTACAAGAAGGTCGCCGCCGGCGAGATCAAGAATTTCACCGGTTTTGACAGCCCCTATGAAGCGCCGGAAGACCCGGAGCTGCGCATCGATACCACCGAGATTTCGGCGGAAGATGCGGCCGACCAGGTTATCGCCTTCCTGCGCGAGACCGGCCGTCTCGGCTAGGGCCAGGCGGCAGCAAAATACAAAAAAGGCCGGGCATTCGCGCCTGGCCTTTTTCATGTCTGCAGTCGGGTTATGACGGGCGCTGGCCCCAGGCGACGAAAGCGCCATTGAGGAATTCGGTTTCCGTCTTGGCGTAGAGGAAAGGCTCGCCATCGGGCATCAGCACCGCACCGCCGGCGGCGTTGAGCACGGCATGACCGGCGCCGGTATCCCATTCGCGCGTCGGGCCGAAACGCGGATAGACATCGGCGAGCCCTTCCGCGACGAGACAGAATTTCAGCGAGGAACCGGCCGAGGTGCGCTCGGTGACGCCGACGGAGTCGGCGAAGGCGAGGGTGGCGGCATCGGCGTGCGACCGGCTCATTACCCCGGTCAGCCCGCCGGCCGGGCGCGCACGGGTACTGATCGGCGCGAGCTGGTCAGGCCGGATCGCATCGCCGGCCTTCAGGGCTCCGGCCCAGGCCTCGGTGCCGCCGATATAGACGCGCTCGCGTGCCGGTGCGTAGACGCAGCCGGCGGTCGGGATGCGGTCTTCGACCAGGGCGATATTGACGGTGAATTCGCCGTTCTTGTTGATGAATTCCTTGGTGCCATCGACCGGGTCAACGAGGATGAAGGTCTGGCCGACATCGGGGCGGAAGCCGGCCGAGAAGCTTTCCTCGGCGAGGACGGGGATGCCCGGGAGCAGTTTCTCCAGCCCGGCGAGGATGATCTTCTCGGCGAGCTCGTCGGCATCGGTGACCGGCGAGGCATCATCCTTGTCGCGCGCGGCGAAGTCGGAATTGTAGATTTCCATGATGGCGGAACCGGCTTCGCTGCACAGGCGGGCGAATTCGAAGGCGAGGGCATTCTTGTCATTGATCAGGGACATGGGAACTCCAGACGGGGTCAGAAATGCAGGATTGCCAGTGTGGCAATGGCGGCAATGGCGTAGGCGATGAGCACCACACTTCCCAGGCGCAGGAAGTGGGACAGGCGATATTGCCCCGGCGTCAGCACCATCAGGTGGGTCTGATAGCCGAAGGGCAGGAGAAAACTGGCGCTGGCACCGAAGGCGGTCGCGAGCACGAACGCGTCGGCGGGCAGGGCGAGCTGGACCGCGGTGCCCAGGGCGACGGGCAGGGTGATCAGCGCCGCGCTGGCGTTCGAGAACAGCTCGGTCATGCACCAGGCGAGCAGAAATATCGCCGCCAGCGCCGCCCAGTCGGGCAGGCCATTGACCTGGTGGGCAATGAAATCGGCCAGCACATCGGAGGCACCCGATTGCTGGATCAGCTGGCTCAGCAGCACCGCGCCCCACAGGATGATCACCAGCTCGAAGGGGAATATCCGCTTGGTCTCGCGCGGCGTGATCCAGCCGCTGAGGACGCAGGCCGCCGCCATCAGGAAGGCCGCCAGTGCAAAGGGCAGAAGCTGGAACACCGCGACGATCAGGAAAAGCACAAAGCTGGCCCCGAGCAACAGCGTGTTGCCGCGGCTGAGCGGGACCTGGCCAGGCTCCTCGACATCGAGAATGTGCAGATTGGTGCGCAGATTCCTGCGCGAGCGGAAGTCGGGCCCTGCGGCGAGGATCAGGATATCGCCGGTCTTGAGCCGGATCTCGCCCAGCTTGCCCGACAGGCTTTCATCACCGCGGCGCACCGCGACCACCGAGGCATCGAAGCGGGCGCGGAAATCGGCCTCCTTCAGGGTGCGGCCGTCGAGGACGGAATTGTTGGCGATCACGGCATGAAACAGCGTGCCGAGGCGCTCCGGCTGCGAGGGGCCGTCAATCGAGATACCATTGATGGCGTGCAATTCGTCAACATGGATGAAGTCACCGACGAAGATCAGCCGGTCGCCTTCCTCGATCGCATGGCTGGGATTGACCGGGGAGATGATGCGTTCCTGGCGCACGATTTCGGCGAGGAAAAAGCTTTGCAAATGCCGCAACTGGTTTTCGCCGATATTGCGGCCGATCAGTTTCGAGCCGGGCTGCACCCGGGCCTCGACATAGTAGACGGCCGTGTCGGCATCGCCCGAGCCTGCCGGCCGCCGCAGGATGATCGGGGCCACCAGCACAAGCGCGCCGAACACGGCCAGCGCCGCCATCGCACCGGGCAGGGCAAAGTCGAGCACGGTGAGTTGCAGCCCGCCGCGCGCCGCCTCGCCGACCACCATCAGGCTGGCGCTGGTCCCGAACGGCGTCAGCATGCCTCCGGCCAGCGCCATGTAGGACAGCGGCAGCAACAGGGCGTGCGGCGGGATATTGGGGTGCCGTGCGGCCGGACCCATGAAGGCGCCGACGACAGCAGTATTGGGCGTGAAGGCGGAGACCAGACCGGTCAGGCCGAGAAAGCGGAACAGGCTGGCGCGCATGCCCAGCCGGGCGCGCCCGAACAATGCCTGTCCGATCCCCGGGATCTTGGTCAGGGCGGCCGCGACAATCACCAGGCTGGTGACGGCGATGATCGCCGGAGATGTGATGGCGGTGACGGCGTCGGAAAATCCGATCTGTCCAGTGATGATGACGCCGATGATGAAGCCGGCAAAGGCGCGCGTTGTCCCGACCCGGCCCGACAGGAGGGCCGCGGCCAGCAGTGTAATCAGCACAATATCGATGATCGTCGCGCTCAATCTTCCCCCCGGAATTTGCCTGCCCTTGCGGGTGAGCAAGTGGTAGCGTATCGCGAGCACAATCCAAATCCCTGCCTGCATTTACAGGCCCGGTTTCCGCTGTGAAGCTGGGCGGGAAGCCGCAAGGGTGGTAACGGTGCGGCAGATTGGCTTCAATCCACGGCGCGGACCCCTCAATGACCGTCGACAATACATCCCGGCAAGGGCCCATGGCGGATATCGCCGTCCTGATCGTGGCTTATCGCAGCCGCGACACGCTGGGCCAGTGTCTCGAGACGCTGGCGGCGCAGACCGTGCGGCCGCGCCGGGTCCTGGTGCTGGAGAATGGCTCGCCCGAGGGCGAGCGGATCGATGCTGCGACGCTGCCCGACTGGATCGAATTCATCGAGAGCGATGAAAACCTCGGTTTTGCCGGCGGCAATAACCGGCTGGCGGATCTGGCGGATAGCGAATGGCTCGCCCTGCTCAATCCCGACGCCTTTCCCCGGTCGGACTGGCTGGAACAATTGCTCGAGGGCGCGGCGCGCTACCCGCAGATTGACCTGTTCGGATCGACGCAATACGCGGCCGGCTATTCCGGACAACTCGACGGCGTCGGCGATGTCTATCATGCGACCGGGCTGGCCTACCGGGCCGGCTATGGGCGCTCCGTCGACCTGCTGCCGCCCGATGGCGAGGTGTTCGCGGTCTGCGGTGCTGCAACCTTTGTCCGCCGGTCGCTGTTCGCGGCCCTGGGCGGGTTCGACGAGCGCTTCTTTTGTTATAATGAGGATGTCGACCTCGCCTATCGCGCCCGGCTGGCCGGGCACAGGGCGATGCAGCTGCGCGACGCAGCGGTTGATCATCTGGGCTATGCCTCGTCGGGACGGCGATCGGAATTCGCCACCTATTATGGCGTGCGCAACCGGCTGTGGGTGTTTCTCAAGAATACGCCCGGCTGGCTGTTCTGGCTGCTCTTGCCGGTGCATGCCGCCATCACCGCCCTTCTGTGGCTGTCGGCGGCGCGCTTTGGTCAGTTCACCGTATTCGGGCGGGCCCTGCGCGATGCGCTGGGCCGGCGCGGCGAGATGATGCAGTCGCGGCGGGAGATTCAGGCGAACCGCGTCGCCACGACCTGGCAGATGGCGCAGGCGATGAGCTGGAATCCATTGCGCCTGCTCACCCGGGCGCCGGACGTTCGCCCGCTGGCCCGGGACTAGCAGTCGGGCAGCTGGTCCAGCGGCGTCAGCTCGACGCGTTGGAGATCGACGGTGTTGCGCTCGAAATCCCAGGCCGGCCACAGGCCGATATAGGCATGGTCCCAGCTGCAGACCGGGGCTGCCACTTCGATGGTGAAGGACTCGAATCCGTCGTCGGGCTCGACATGCTCGCCGGAATTCTGACCGATGCCGGGGACAAAGAAATTGAGACGCACGTTGTCGGCGCCGTGTTCGGGCGCGCGGCGCAGGGTGAAGCTGACCCGGACGCGCCGGCCCTGGATCGCGTCAATCTCGGTCGGCGACAGCGCGAAAAAGGCGCCGGCTGACTGGATGCCGTCGAACGGGCCACGCACCGCGTCGATGCGGGCGAAGTTCTCGTCGCCTTCGGTGAGGAACCGCGCTGTCAGACCGTTGCCGGTCGTCAGGGCGTTGAGGCCGTCGCCCTCGTAAACGATGCCCTCGGAGAGGATTTCCTCGCGTGAGCGCACGGTATTGTCACCATGGCTCAGGGCGCCGCCGACCATTCCGGCGGTGACGAGGGCTGCGATCGGGTAAAAGGCCCAGTCGGGCAGGCTGTACATCTGAGTTTTCGACCTGGACAAGCGATGGATGACGAAGAAAGTGTTTGGCGCGGATGTCCGGCCGGGTCAACGGCGGCATCGCGGTCCGCACGCCATGAATTGTTGCGGATATCGGCCTCGCTTTTGCCCCGATCCGGTGCGAGAAAACCCGGTATTGACCACGGGAGTCAAGGCGCGGGGCGGCAATCTTGAGACAGTACTTGAACTTTGACGCGACGCAGCGGATTTTAGGACGATGACGGAACGACCCAATTCCGCTGACGATCCCCTTCTGGCGGCCGTAACCCGGTTGAACGGGGCGTTGGCGCGCATTGAGGGGCAGACCAAGAAACTGCGCGGCCGTGTTGAACGCGCCGAGTCGGCGGCGATCGGGGCCCGTGATGCCGATGATGACCGGGCACGGCTCGCCGATGCGCTCGATACGGCGCGGGCCCGGGAACAGGCCCTGCAACAGGTTGCGCAGGAGACATCGGACGCGCTCGACCGGGCGATTGGCGAATTGCGTCTGTATATGGATGAGGGGGGCTAGATCGGCATGTCCAAGGTAGCGGTCACACTCAATGGTCGGGTTTATTCGATTGGCTGCGAGGAGGGGCAGGAAGCCTATCTGCGCGAGCTCGCCGGCTATCTCGACGGCAAGGTCTCCATCATGGCCGGCCAGGTCGGACAGATCGGTGATCTGCGCCTGGCGGTGATGGCCTCGCTGATCGTGGTCGACGAGCTCAAGGATGCCGAGCGCCGCATCGAGACGCTCGAGGCCGAGCTGGATGCACTGCGCTCGCAGGCCCAGGGTTCCGACAGCGAATATGGCGAGGAGCGCCAGCACCTCGCGGAACACCTGCTCAAGGCGGCCCAGCGCCTGGAACAGCTCGCCGCCAGCCTCGACTTTCCCGAACCCGATCTCGACGCGGACGCCAGCCCGGTCACTGAGCCGAAGATCAAATTCGCAGATGCCCGCCCTTGAGCCGCAGCCCGTTAGGCCTCACATAGGGGGCGGCGGTGTCTGCAGCGTGCGATGGGACATAAATTCCACGGACCGTACATCACCACGAGGGAGCTGCCTCTGCTAGGGACCCTGGTCCTCTGTATGCGGCGCCCACCTGCACCGTCGGGTCAGTGGGGATTTACATGTCTTGCCGGCGCAGGTGGAGCCGCCACATGAATTTGCAAGCGCTCAAGGATGAGTTGCGGCGGCGCGCCCTTGCAGCGCGCCAGGCCGCCCATGAGAGCGATCCCGATGCCGGTGAGCGCCTGGCAGCGCATTTTTCGTTTGAGCGTCTGGCGCTCGGCTCGGTGGTTTCGGGCTATTGGCCGCTGCCCGGCGAGATCGACCCGCGCCCGCTGATGGCGGCGCTGGAGGCGCGGGGCGCCTGTCTTGCCCTGCCGGTGGTGATTGGCCCCGGCCAAGCCCTGATATTCCGCGAATGGCGCGCCGGCGATCCGCTGCAGCGCCGGGCCTTTGGCCTGATGGAGCCGCAGGAGAGCGCCCCGGAACTTGTCCCGGATGTCCTGCTGGTGCCTCTGCTGGCGGTCGATCCCGACGGCAACCGCCTCGGCTTCGGCAAGGGCTACTATGACCGCACGCTGGCTGGGCTGCGCGCCACCGGCGCGCCGCTGGCGATCGGGCTGGCCCATGAGGCGCAGATCGTGGCGGCGGTGCCGGTGGATGAGTTCGATCAGCCGCTGGACGGGGTGGTGACCGGGGAGCGGCTTTTCTGGACGGGATGACGGGACAGACACGATGAGCTGGTGTTCGCGAACCCGATAATCGTGTCTGTCCCGATTGCCTCCAATTGCCTCAAGGGGTGCTGCCACCATTTGTGACAGCACCCCGGACAGCGACGCTCTAGTCGGCAGTTGATGGCTCCCCGACGCGTGCTTTCGTGTTGATGCCCGCAAACAACAGCCAAAACGCGGCGACCCATTCGAACAAGGCGCCTGGCACGAAAAACAGCATGACCTGCTCTGCCAGGGACGGGTATAATATGATTGACGCCGCCAGGGTTCCGATCACCGAGTAGGTCACAATGCCCCAGGCAGACAGCCAGCGGGGAATAAGGCGCGACCGGAAGAACAGGCTGAAAAAGATCACCCCGCCCACGGCCATCGGAACAAGCAGGATGTAGAGCGCCGATCCGTAGATGTCGCGCAGGAACGCCACGAGCGAGACGCGCGCCTCGCCCGACAGGCCCGGAGTCAGATCCGGGTTCACGACCGCTGCAAAAGCGGCATATTTGAAGATGATGAATGTTGCGCCCATCGCACCTTCGATCAGCCGGCAGAAGGCGGCAATGAGCGCGCCACCCTGGCTGACCGACTTCAGGACGACATACATCGCGGCAGCCGAGACGCAGACAAAGGTGTAGAGCACGGCCTCGGCCAGAAACCCCGTACGGAACATGAATTCGAGCGCCGGCGACGCGGCACCTTGCTCCGAAAGCGCACCGAGCGATGGAATTGGCCCGAAGGTGATGTACAGCCCCGCCAAGGTGTAGGCGAGATATGAAAACCCGGCCAGCCGAGCCATGCGGCGAACGGTTGCTTCAGTGTGGTGTATTGCAGACATGGCGTGAGCGCCTCCTTCTATCAAGCAATGATCCGGGCCGGTGTCGAATGCCGGCGGATCGAAACTGAGGGAGGTCAGGCTGTCTGTCGTCCGAATGGGGCTATTCGGACGTCGTTGGGATCATTTTGTCAGATTATGCCGCGTCGTGCGTCCGGGCGTTACCTGCATCTTCGCGATAGGTGCTTGGAGGAGAGCCGACATGTTTCTTGAACGCCGCGTTGAAGGTGGACCGGGAGTTGAACCCGACCTCCAGGCCGATCTCGAGAACGTTCAGGTCGGTCTCGGTCAGCAGCCGTTTGGCCTCGGCGGCACGATGGCTGTTCACAAAGTCAAAGAAATTCACGCCCAGATGCTGGGATAGCGTTTCGGAGATGTGGTTCTTGGTAACGCCGGTGATGTCGGAGAGCCTGCGAAGTGACAGGTCATTGTCGGCATAGAGCTTGTTCGTGTTCAGGGCACCTGTCAGCTTGGCCGCGGTTCGGCGTATGCGCTCAACCGTGAGGATAGGATGCCGGGTCTGTGAGCCGGCTTTGGAGGCCTTTTCAAAATTCAACTCCGGCTGGTGCAAACCGAGATAGGCAAAGGCTGCTATCGCCAGGGATTCGGTGAAGGCCAGGGCAATGTTGAAGGCCGGGATCGATACGCCCGATAGCCAGAGCGCTTGCTTGACGGCGAAGAACACCCAGGCGCCGGCGAATACGAAGAGAATGGCGCGTAACCAATCCAGGGACTGGCGCTCGATATTCGCGAACTGTTCCATCATCCGCTGCCGGTGTCGCATTTGCAGCCTCAGGGCGGCGATGAGGTAAAAGGCGGTAAAGGCGAGAAAAAGGAAAAGCGACGCGGTGCATGTGAACAGCGCGATTCTGAAATGAACGGGGTTCCGGGTCGCCGGGTCCACCAGGGCGAGTTTCTCTTCGGCGCTCAAGCCCGCGAATGGAAGGCTTACGAGAATCACGAGCGCGGGGCCGAGAAGCGACGCCCAGTCGAGGCCGCCAAACCCTGGCTTCTCCGGTGAGATCAGGGCGCGCGTATAGAAAAAGACAGCCGGGCCCAATGCCATCTTGATCGAGAGATCAACGCCCACAAGGTGCGGTGCGAGACGATAGACGTCCGAAATGATGAGCAGCTGCCCGAGAACATGCGCGAGAAGCGCGATCAGGAGCACGCAAAAGAAAAGGACATGGTCACTACGCTGACCTGGTCTGGTCAGGGCCAGGGCGAGCGCAAAGCCGATTGATCCGGCTGCGACGGCGTATGCGATTGTCAAAAACGTGTCGGACATCCCCTTCCTTGTCCAATGAATTGCGGCGCGGGGCAATCACCGATTATTGCTGGCTTCGCGCGTCGCCTTCACCATGCCGGAAGCAGATGGTGTCAAACAATTGGTGTCAGGCACCTGTCTCCGCAAATCAGGTATCTATCATATCCCGGAATTCGCTGCGCGCCTTCGGGGGAAGGTGATGTTTTCGGTCTTATGTAGCAAACGCACCAAGATGACAGGATGAATTGAGCGACCGGCTCGGCTAGATTCCGGGCATGAAAGCTCTACTCGCAAAGCGTGATGAATTGCGCGCCACCATCAAGTCAGCCCAGTCCGATCTTCGCGCCATTGAGGCTGCGATAAGGATCATGGGCGGCGATAGTCCACGCACCCAGCTATTCGCACGCGGTCAGCTCAAGGCGTTGGTCTGTGACGCTATGCGGGCCGGTGTAGAGGGCAACAGGGCTATCGCTCTATCCGTGATCGAGACGATGCACTGGGACGCCACTGACGAGCGTGTCAGGGACGTTGCGGCGCGCGTGAAGGACGTGACGAAGCGGTTTCGGTAAGGGCTGCTGGACGATTAGCAAACGTTTGCCAGCCCTTCGGTTGCCTTAGTTCCGAAAGAGCTTCTTTTTCAATCCAGACTGGCGGATCATTGACGCGAGCGTGTCAGGCAGGATGTGGTCGGTCACATTGTGGTAGGCGACCGTCACAAGCCGAATTTCGCCGCCGACCTCTCCACGGTACCTCCGATGGCTTGTCCCATTGTGCCTCACCTCTTTGAAGCCGTGGGCCAACAGGATTTGGATAAACCTCTTGAAGGTGCAGCTTAGGCGGGACACGGAAGGCGGTTCGCTTCGAAATAATCACCATTGTCGTCGTTATTCGAGAGACTCGAAATGAATATCCGCAGGACCACGGAAAGGCGCGTGAGCAACGGGGCTCTACGCCTGAGCAATTGATCGCGAACGCGTGCGTCTTCGGCCATCGCGGATTCGATGTATCCGTGAATTGCCTCGTTAAGCTTTGTACGGACTTCGTCGAGCGTTTGACCCTGCACAGCAATATCTAAATCAAGGCACATCGCTTCCCACGAACCGTGACGGCCTTGGGCGGCACAAAGAAAAGTACGCATTGGTTCCCCTCCAAAGGGACGTCCCCCAGCACATTGGCGGTTATCCACACTCTCGTGCTGTTAGCAATATGGCGCGCCCTCGTTAACAGATCAAGAAACAAGCTCGTTACCGAATTGACGCAGGTGACAAAAACGGTCACGCCGCCCGCTGCCAATACCCAGCCCATTGGCGGCTGACCGGCGAAGCCATCGCCAGCGAGATAACCCGACCAGCCTGCGCACCATTGGCAACGCTGCGGTGGTCCTCTTTCCAAGCTGCCTCACTGGCGTACTGGTGCAGGTATTGCGGGCTGACCTTGTGGTGCTGGCCACGGATCATGCGGCGCAGGCGAGAGAAGAAGCTCTCGACGTTGTTGGTGTGCTTGCCGTGACGGCTGTACGCCTCGGAATGGTTGATGCGGCCCATAGGGAAGTCGCGGACCAGATCATCCCAGTGTGCGGCTTCGTCAGCGAAGATAGTTGAGCCGGTCGCCACGATGCGCGAAGCAATCTCGACGCCTTCACCTTCGCGCTTGGCGATGAATGGCAGGGTGCGGCCTCCACGTTGACGCAGGGCCACCACAACGCGGCGGGTGCCGGTCTGGTGCTTGGCCAACCGGCGATCCACGCGGTCTTCTTTCAGGTTTGACGGGCGAATGTGGCCACCGATATAGCAGCCGTCGATTTCAACTTCACCGGCCAGCTCAAGTCCACGCATTTCAGCGGCCAGAACTTCGCGCAGCTTGTGCATCATCACGAAAGCCGTCTTGTACTGGACGTCCAGATCGCGGCTCATTTGAAGCGCGCTCATACCTTTGACGCCATTCACAAACAGGCAGATCGCGGCCAGCAGATCGGTGAAGTCCATTTTGCGGCTGGCGAAGATGGTGCCGGACGTAACCGAAAACTGATGACCGCAGGCCGCGCACTTGAACTTGCGGCGGGTGCTGATGTCGTAGGTCTCGACACAGCCGCAGCGCGGGCAAACAGCCTCGCCGCCGGTTTCAGACCAGCGCATCGCGCGGAAGGTTTCGTATGCGGCCCCTTCGCCAGCCTTGTAGATGTCCTTGAGGGACAGGGTGCGGGCTTCCGCCGAGAGGAGAAAATGTTGAGCCATGTCACTACGTCCGTTACCTATGTAACGTATATAGTGCGTTGACGTATCTAATGCAAGGGCATAAGTATCGTGTACAGTACTTTTTTGCACAAAGGCGATACAATGCCCGATCAAACGGACTTCGAAACCCGCGCGGCCAACATCCTAAAGGCCGAATTGAAGCGTCACGGCGTGACCTATGCCCAGCTCGTCACCAAGCTTGAGGCTATCGGTGTGAGCGAAAAAGAGGTGAACGTCAGAAACAAGCTATCGCGTGGAAAATTCAGCGCCGCTTTTATGCTGGCCTGCTTTGAGGCGATTGGGTCTCAGGCTGTGCGACTCGATTAGCTAGCAGCCAATCCACGAGCGCACGGTATGCTGAATCCATTTCAGCACTGTCATTTCGAAGCATAGCAACGAGAAAATCTCCGTGTTGCTCGAACTCCTTTCTGATCGGGATTTGGAAGAACCACGCGAACGCGCACCTGAAGTGCGCGTCCCAAATGCTGGCAAACTCAGCATCACCCATAAAGCGATCCCGCAGCGGTCCCAGCGGCTGCAGCTGACGCTGGAACGTGGACATCGCCTGCACCTTGTGATCGGGCTCCGCCTCATAATTTCCAAGGAAGCGGTGGAACTCGCTTAACCCGTCTGCCAATTTCAGCCGTGAATCCGCCAGCGCACCCGCAAGATGTTCTCTCACTTTCTGATCGGGCTCCGACAATCGGGCTTCAAGGCCTGACAACTTTGCCTGGTCATCTTTCCATATGAAGTATGGCGCCGTAACCAGCCGGACAATCAGCAAGCCAGCAAACGCATAGCCGACCCACGCAAGCATATCCAAGGTTAGATCAGCTGGCATATCCATCCCCCTGAGACGGTAGCAAGCAGCGACTATTGGCGGAACAAGAATCCCGGCCACATCCATAAGCCGAACGGTGGGTTTGAGTGCCCGTGCTAGCGCCTGAGTCAAATAGTTCCAGATCATCCCGACAATCTGGCACTTCGCGCGCAAGCTGTGGAGTCGTCATTTTGCTACGCCCGCCTTGGTGCGTTTGATACATAAGACCGGATGTTTTGGTGTTGGTGTGTCTTCGCTGGCGCCCACTTATCCCCCACGCCTGACAATTACCCCACATCATCCCGGCGAAGGCCGGGACCTCGACATGGCAGGCGCGGAGCCTGGTTTTGATGACGCTGGGCTGCAAGTTTTGCCAATAAATCCAATACGTTTGTCATCCCTGACGGATGCCCCGCGCAGGCGGGGCGCAGATCCGGGACCTACCCATGGATCCAGCTGGATGAGCGGGTAGGTCCCCG
>NZ_JBLXIK010000010.1:0-53360 GCF_048269565.1 Maricaulis sp.
AACCGGATTGCTTTCGGTTTCCGGCATGCCGTCGGCATAGAGATTGTCATCGATGCGCTTGAGGCGGGCATAGAGCGAGCGCGAGCGCTCGACCAGATTGGCCAGGATGTGCGGCGTCGTTTCGCCTTCCGGCCACAGCTGCTCGGTCGGGCGGTCGCTGCCGAGGCGGTATTTGCCGTCGGTGGCATCCTCGGCCGACATTTCGCCCTCGGCCACGGCGCGCTGGGCCAGCAGCCAAGAGGCGGCCTGCATCAGACGCGTGGTCAGCTTCATGCTCTCGGTCGCGTAGGACAGCGCACCGGCGCGGTTCAGCGATTTTGCGTCGTCGCGGCCGGCGCCATCGAGATAGCTCGCCGTCTCCTCGACCAGGTCCATGCCCTCGCGGAACAGCTTGCCGAACATCTCGGATTTGCAGAAGTCCATCGCCCGCGCTGCCGGTGCGGAACCGGCGGGGAAAAGGGTGGGTGTCTGGCTATCGGTCATCATGCGTCCAGTCGTCCGTCTATCATCAGCTTCCGGCGATTCGTAGCAAAGCTCGGGCCAGAGTGGCCCAATTGGTTGATCAAATCTTGAACACGGCGTCCGCAGCGCTCAGTCCGGCCCGTTTTTTCTCAGTGATGGCGTCAATCCGCTCAATTTCGGTCTCAAGCAGGGCGCGGCGCTCGGCAAGGTCCGACAGCGACAGGGCGCTGAGATCGGCGCCGGGAATGATGGCCCCGGTCTTGAGGCGGCTTGCCGCAGGCTCTTCGTCATGGAACATGATGACCTCCATCGCAGTTCTGATCCCAGCATAACCCGAACTCCGGAAGAGTCCCATGCCCGCCACCCAAACAAATCGTATCGTCACCGCCAATCCACCCGGCGGGCCTGAAGTCTTGCGGGTCGAGACGCGGGACATGCCACGGCCCGGGGCGGGCGAGATCCTGATCCGCAACGCCGCCTGCGGCGTCAACCGGCCGGACCAGATCGAGCGCATGGGTTTCTATCCGGCACCGGCCGGGGCGCCTGAAGGGCTGGGGCTGGAAGTGTCCGGCCATATCGAGGCCCTGGGCGAGGGGGTCAGCGGTTTCGTGATCGGCGACCCGCTCTGCGCCCTGGTCGCCGGCGGTGGCTATGCCGACCATGTCCTCGCCCCGGCCGGTTCTGTCTTGCCGCTTCCCGCCGGGATGGAATTGACCGATGCCGCGGGATTGCCGGAAACGGTTTTCACCGTCTGGGCGAATGTGTTCGAGATTGGTGCATTGTTGCAGGGGGAAACCATCCTGATCCATGGCGGGGCGAGCGGAATCGGCACAACCGCCATCCAGATGGCCAAGGCCGCCGGCGCCCGTGTCTTCACGACCGCCGGCACGCAGGAGAAGTGCGATCTGTGCCGCGCCCTCGGTGCCGACCGGGCGATCAATTATCGCGACGAGGACTATGAGGCGATCCTGACAGAGGCTGGCGGTGCCGATGTCGTGCTCGACATGGTCGGCGGCAGTTATGTCCAGAAAAACATCAATCTGGCCCGCCAGGGTGGCCGTCTGGTCTCGATTGCCTTCCTGCAGGGCAGCCGTGTGGAGATTGATCTGATGCGCGTCATGCTCAAGCGCCTGACGCTGACAGGGTCAACCCTGCGTGCCCGGCCTGATGCCGAGAAGGCGCGCCTGGCCGCGGCCGTGCGGCGCACGGTCTGGCCCTGGATCGAGACCGGCCAGCTGCGCCCGGTGATCGACGCCCGCTTCGCCCTTGCCGATGTACGCTCCGCACACGAACGGCTCGATTCGGGGGCGCATTCGGGCAAGATTCTGCTGATCCCCTGATGGGCGGAAGTGTAATCTGCTTTGCAGACCGGAGCGGCTGCGATATAGAAGCGGCAAATCGCTTGGCTGGACTGATACTCAGACCGCTAGCGTCGGAAGCCCAAGCCCGGCACCGCGTCGGGCTTTTTTTATTTCTCCGAAGGAGCAAGACATGACCGAGATCCTGATGCCGAAAGCCACGGCGGTCTGGCTCGTTGACAACACCTCGCTGACCTTTGACCAGATCGCGGATTTCTGCGGCCTGCACCCACTGGAAGTCAAAGGCATTGCCGATGGCGATGTCGCCGTTGGCGTGCGCGGTGCCGATCCGGTTTCGAACGGGCAATTGACCCGTGAGGAAATCGCCAAGGCCGAAGGCAAGTCAACGTTCCGGATGACGCCTGTTCAGCCGAAATACTCCGATCTGCACCAGCCGGCCAAGCGCCGTGGGCCGCGCTACACACCGCTTTCGCGCCGCCAGAACCGCCCGGACGCCATCGCATGGCTCGTGCGCAATCACCCGGAATTGTCCGACCCGCAAATCTCGAAACTGGTCGGCACGACCAAGACGACGATCGCAGCGGTACGGGATCGCACGCACTGGAACTCCGGCGGCATCAAGCCGACGGACCCTGTCTCGCTCGGCCTGTGCAGCCAGATCGATCTTGATGAGCAGGTCAAGAAAGCGTCCTCGCGCCGTCGCAAGATCGAGGAAGAAAGCCCTGAGCTCCTGGCTGACACGCTGAAGCCGCGCGAGCAGCTGGTTGCCGATTCGGATGAGCCGGCCCAGGGCGAAATCAATCTCGAGACCCTGTTCGGCAGTCCCTCGAAAAAGGACGCCGCAGAAGACGAGGAATAGGCCGCTTCAAGACCGGAACGGGCGAGGGCGCTGTGTGCCTCGCCCGTTCGGTCATGTGGCCGGCCCTGATGACTGCATCTAGTGGTCGGCGGGGACGGTGTAGTTGAGCGCCAGCCGTCCGCCATCGGCGTAGATCGTGGTGCCGGTGATATAGCTGGAATCCTTCGAGGCCAGGAATGAGGCCACCGAGGCGATTTCGTCCGGGTCGCCGATTCGATGCATCGGTGTGCGCGACAGGATCTTGTCCATCGCAGCCTTGTCGTCATTCACGGCCTTGAGCACGTCGGTATTGATGCTGCCCGGCCCGATCGCGTTGACGCGAATTCCGTATTTGGCGAGGCCGAGCGCCATCGACTTGGTCAGCTGGTTCAGCGCGCCCTTGCTGGTGCAATAGGCCAGCTGGTCCGGGATCGCCATGATGCCGTTGACCGACGACATGTTGATGATTGCATAGCGCCGGCGGGCATCATCGGTGCGCTCGCCGCTCTCTTCGATCTGCTCGACCATCTGCTTGGCGCATTCGCGGGCGACCAGGAAGGCGCCGCGCAGATTGACGCCGATGACGCGGTCAAACTCCGCTTCCGACAGTTCGAGAATATCGCCCCGCGCCACGACGCCGGCATTGTTGACGAGAATGTCGAGCCGGTCGAAGGCCGAGCGGGTTTCAGCCAGCAGATTGCTCACCGACAGCCGGTCGGAGACATCGCAGGGGACGAAGAGGGCGCGGCCGCGTTCGCCGCCCAGCTCGTTGGCCAGCGCTGTGCCGGCGGCGGTGTCGATATCGGCAATGACGACCTTGCAACCGTCTTCGCTCAGACGGCGGGCGCAGGCCTTGCCGATTCCGTTTGCTCCGCCGGTAATGATTGCGACTCGATCGCCAGAGGCCATGGGAAAAACATCCTGTAAATCCGGCGCATCGGGCGCCAATCAATTGTCTCCAGTCGCACAGGCAGAGGCGTTAGGCAACGCATCAGCCAGGCGGGCGGAATCGGTATCAGGGGTGGTGGGTGCGCTCGAAGTCGGCGGTGATCTCGGGATCCTCGGGGGCGAGCTGATGTGCCCGCTGGTAGAGCGGCAGGGCCTCGTCGAGCCGGCCGACCGCTTCAAGGGCGGTGGCATGCGAGTGGATGATCGCGCCGGTATCGGGTTCGATCGACGCGGCTTCCTCGCACAGCGGCAGGGCGGTGTCCGCGCGTCCGTCCTGGATCAGGGTCCAGCACAGCATGTTCAGGCTCGAACCATTCTGCGGCTCCAGTTCGACCGCCTGGCGCGCATCGGCGACCGCGGCCCCGGTCATGCCGGCGTCCAGCAGGGCGCCCGATCGGTTGAGCCAGGCGCCGACCCATTCCGGCTCAAGCCGGACAATGGCGTCATAGGACACGACCGCATCGGCGTGCCGCTCCATGCGCTGGTAAACGAAGCCCATGTTCAGGAAGGTGAGGACGTCATCGGGCATTTCCAGCGCGGCGTGTTGCAGGTCGTCCAGCGCCGCGTCCAGTTGGCCGAGCTCGGCCCGGGCGATTCCGCGATTGCGCCACAGGATCGGATTGGCGATGGCGGCGTGCTGGGTGTCGGCGATCGCGAAAGCCATATTGTAGGCAGAGAGGGCGTCCTGGAAGCGTTCCTCGGCGAGATAGGCTGCACCAAGCGCGGCATAGGTCTGGACTTCCTCTTCGGGCGCCTGCTCGGCGGTTCCGAGGCATTGTTCAAGCAATTCCGCAGCGCTGCCCGTTTCGCCGGCATCCATAGCCGCCCGGCCGTCAGCGCAGGCGTCGGCAGGTTTTTGCGCGGTCGCGGCGGCTGGCCAGGCCAGACACAGGGTGGACACGATCATGACTAGGATGCGCATTTCGATCTCCGATTCATCGACCGCAATCAATTCCTCCCCATCCTACAACGCAAAAGGGGCGGCCCGAAAGCCGCCCCTGGAGATTCCATCAGCCTGCGAGCGCTTTAAGCTCCGACGTTCGCAGACTTTCTATCTGTTCCTTCAATCGAAGCTTTTCCTTTTTCATCCGTGCGAGTTCAAGCGAATCCGCCGACGGGTGTTTGATCACCTCGTCAATTTGGGCGTCCAGACGCGTATGACGCGCGTCGAGCTCACGAATGCGGGCTGCGATTGGCATGGATAAAACTCCTCTTGGTGAAGTGGATGAATGGATTGAAGCAGGTTCCAGCGTTATGTCTATTCACGAAACGTTTCGGGGTTAGGTGATGGTAAAATCAGACCGCTTGATTGTCGGGGTCTCCGGGGCTTCCGGCATCGTTTATGGAATCCGTGCCCTGGCAGCCCTGCGCGAGCTGGGAGTCGAGAGTCATATGGTCGCCTCGAAAGCCGCCGAAATGACGCTTCACTACGAGACCGGGGTGTCGATTTCCGAGTTTCGCGCCGGCGCCGATCATGTGTACAGGATGCCCGATGTCGGCGCGGCCATCGCCTCGGGGTCTTTCCAGACGCGCGGCATGCTGATCGCGCCCTGTTCGGTCAGGACCATGTCGGAGATCGCCTCGGGCGTGACCTCAAGTCTGCTCACGCGTGCCGCTGACGTCGTCCTGAAGGAGCGCCGTCGCCTGGTTCTGATGCTGCGCGAGACGCCCCTGCATCTGGGACATTTGCGGACGATGACGGCGCTGACCGAGATGGGCGCGATCATCTGCCCGCCGATGCCGGCCTTCTATGCCAAGCCGGTGACGATCGATGATCTGGTCGATCAGTCGGTCGGACGGGCGCTGGATCTGTTTGGTCTCGACTGGGAGGCAACCCGGCGCTGGGGTGAGGATCTTGAAGGCGGACGCCGGCCGGCCCGTTGATAGAATTTCGCCCGAAACCGGCACTCGGCGATTTCATTGATCCGCGAAAAGCGCTATAATGCGTGCTTCGGCGCGACGGCTGCCGACGGACGCCTGGGCCTCCGCAGTATCCGCACGGCCGGTTTGGCCAGAAAAGAGACCGTACAGGAATGGACGGACAATCCTTCGACCCGCAGGAGCTGCGTTCACGCATTTCATCGATGCGCGAGCAGCATGAAGCTCTCAATCATGAAGTTGATGCGCTGGCCGTGAACGGTGTGACCGATCAGCTCAAACTGGCGCGCCTGAAAAAGGAAAAGCTGCGGATCAAGGACCAGCTTGCGGCCCTGAACGACCAGCTCACCCCTGACATCATCGCCTGAACAGCCGATCAGGCTTTCTTGCGCGCGGCGGCCTCGAGCTGGCGTTTCTGGTCCTGCTTGCGCGCATACATGACCGCATCGGCCTCGGCCATGGCTTCGGCGGCATTGCGCCCGGCCTCGAGCGGGTAGGCACCCCAGGCGACGCCAACATACATTTCGCGGCCGTCGTGCACGAAAGGAACCTTCTCCAGCCGGTCGACGAGCTCGCGGGCCTTGGTGTCGGCTCCGGCGGGGCCGGTCAGGGTCAGCACGACACCGAATTCATCACCGCCAAGACGACCGACAGCGTCGGTTTCACGCACATGCGCGGTCAGTTGCGCGGCGACGTGGTGCAGCGCGGCATCGCCGGCGGCGTGGCCATAGGTGTCGTTGATGTCCTTGAAGCCGTTCAGGTCGAGATAGATCAGGGCCGAGGGCGCATTGTGGCGCTCGGCGAGGGCGAGGGCGCGGCTCACTTCGCGCAGGAAGGCGCGCCGGTTCAGCACGGGCAGCAACACGTCGTGATCGGCCAGGGATTCGAGTTCGCGAACCCGGCCACGCAGACGCTCCGTATCCTTGCGCAGCTGGTCGACTTCGCCCATCAGCGACAAGAGTGCGCGCTGGACATTGGGGGTCAGCTCGGCTTCGGGAACACCCATGATCGAGGCCGCATCACGTGGCGCGTCGATCGCGCCAGCCGAGCTGGAACTCTTGGCCGCGCCGGCCTTGCCAGTGCGCGCGACGTCTCGCGCCGTATTTGTGGGTCCGATGCGCATGGAGTGGTTGTCCTGGGCGATTCTGTTCCGCTTCAGGCTCGCGAAGTGTGGTTAAGAAACCCTCAAAAACGAAAAGAAATCCATTGTCACGACTGGCCATCTTGACCTGTGGCCGGTGAAAGCTATGGTCCCGCGCTTCCTTTTCACGCGCAGGAAGCGTCATGAGCGATTTTTCGCCGAATTCTCCCGGTCAACAACCCGATGTCTCCATCATCATGGGATCGCGGTCCGATTGGCCGACCATGAAGAAGACAGCCGATATCCTGGCCGATCTCAATATTCGCCATGAAGTGCGCGTGGTCTCGGCTCACCGGACGCCGGACCGCATGGTCGAGTTCGCGAAGGCGGCCCGCGACCGCGGCATCAAGGTAATCATCGCCGGTGCCGGGGGCGCGGCCCACCTGCCCGGCATGGTCGCCTCGATGACGACGCTGCCGGTGCTCGGCGTTCCGATCAAGTCCAAGGCGCTCAGCGGCAAGGACAGCCTGCTCTCCATCGTCCAGATGCCCGGCGGCATCCCTGTCGGCACCCTCGCCATCGGCGATGCCGGTGCCAAGAATGCCGGCCTGCTGGCCGCATCCATCCTGTCGCTGTCCGATCCGGACATCGCCAACGCCCTGTCCGCCTGGCGTCAGGCCCAGACCGACAGTGTCGCGGAATCGGTCGAGGATTGACCCGGCCATGAGTTCACGCCCGCTCGCGCCCGGCTCGGTGATCGGTATTCTCGGCGGCGGCCAGCTCGGCCGGATGCTGGCGCTGGCCGGAGCCAGGCTCGGCTTCGACATGCATGTGTTCGATCCGGAGCCCGATTGTCCGGCCGCCCGTGTCGCGGCGCGGTCCTGGGCGGCACCCTGGGCCGATGCCGGCGCAGTCGAGGCGTTCGCGGACCGCTGTGACGCCATCACCTATGAATTCGAGAACATCCCCGTTGAAGCGGTCGAGGTCGCCGCGAAGACCGCACCGCTGCGTCCCGGCGCGCGCTCGCTCGAGCTGACCCAGGACCGCATCACCGAAAAGCGCTTCATCAACGCGGCCGGCGTTGCGACGGTGGCCTTCGCGCCCGTCGACAGCCTCGCCGACCTGCCGGATGCCATCGCCGTGACCGGTCTGCCGGCGCTGCTGAAGACCCGCCGCTTCGGCTATGACGGCAAGGGCCAGGCCTGGATCCGTTCGGCTGACGATGCCGCCGCAGCCTGGGGCGCGATTGGCGAACAACCGGCCATCCTCGAGGGCGCTGCCGCCTTCGTGCGTGAATTGTCCGTGGTTGCGGCGCGCTCGGTTGACGGTCAGGTGAAAGCCTGGCCGCTGGCGGAAAATGTCCACCAGGACGGTATCCTCAAGCAGAGCACGGCACCGGCACCCGGCGTCGATGCCGCGCTGCAGGCGCAGGCGCTGGAAATCGCGACGGCGCTCGGCAATGGCATGGCGCATGTCGGCGTGTTTGCGGTCGAGCTGTTTGACCTTGGCGGCGGGCAATTGCTGGTCAACGAGATCGCCCCGCGTGTCCACAATACCGGCCACTGGACGATGGATGCCTGTGGCTGTGACCAGTTCGAGCAGCACATCCGCGCCGTTGCCGGCTGGCCGCTTGGCGACACGGCGCCGCATTCCAGTGCCGTGATGACCAATCTGATCGGCCATGATGTCGATGACTGGCAGGCTCTGGCGTCGGACCCGCAAATGCGCATCCATCTCTATGGCAAGCGCAAGGCCCGCAAGGGCCGCAAGATGGGGCATGTGAACCGGCTCGGGCCGCTGCCGGCGCGGGATTAGGCCCGGTCGGGCCTTGTTCTTGCCCGCCGGTCGCCTTACCTACTGACCAGATGCTGCCCCAAAACACCCTTCACTTTGACCGCCGCCATGATCGCGGCCCATTCGACATTGTCGGCGATGTGCATGGCTGTGCCGGCGAGCTGGAAATCCTGCTGGAAAAGCTCGGCTATCGAATCGAGCGCGACGGCCCGGAGGGCTTTCGCCACTATGATGTCTCGCACCCGCAAGGCCGCCGCGTCGTGTTTCTCGGCGATCTGGTTGACCGCGGCCCGCGCTCGCCGGACGTGCTGCGTCTGGTGATGTCGATGGTCGAGGCGGGCCAGGCGCTGTGCGTCAGCGGCAATCATGACGACAAGCTGCGCCGCTGGCTGCTCGGCCGTGACGTCAAGATCAGCCACGGGCTTGGCGACACCATCGCCCAGATCCAACAGCAGCCGGACGGTTTTCGCGACACGGTGCATGGTTTTCTCGACCAGCTGGCCCATCATCATGTGCTCGACCAGGGCCGGCTGGTTGTCGCGCATGCCGGCCTTGTCGAGGAGATGCACTACCAGACCGGCGGCAAGGCGCGCGGTTTTGCGCTCTATGGCGCCACCACAGGCGAGCATGACGAATACGGTCTGCCCGTGCGGCTGGACTGGGCGCTCGATTATGCCGGCGAGGCGCATGTCGTCTACGGCCATATGGCCGTCACCGAGGCGGTATGGGTCAACCGCACCATCTGCATCGACACCGGATGCGTGTTTGGCGGCCAACTGACCGCCCTGCGCTGGCCGGAACGCGAACTGGTCGACGTCGGAGCCTTGGACACCTATTACGCGTCCCTGCGGCCTCGTTAGCGCCTTGCGGCGTCCTAGATGCGCGGGCCGGGGCCGTAGCGCATCTTGCCGAGCAGGCCGCCGATATCGGGCAGGTCGGCCGTCAGTTTGAGAATCTGGCCCTTGGTCTTCTCGAAATCCATCACATTCTGGATCCGCCGGTCGAGGAAGGCGCGCGCAGCCGGTTTGTCGGCACTGTCCTCATTGAGCCAGCTCGACAGGGTGGTGCCATAGACGCCGGAGAGAATCGCCCGCTTGGAGTAGAAATTGGCGTCGGTCGAGGTATCGCCGATGGCGCGCCAGATCGTGTCGGCCGTGGCCCAGAGCAGCTGCGGTGCCTCGGCTGCTGCATCGGGCAGCAGCAGGCGGGCGCGGGCCCGGCGGGCGGCTTCCTCATGCGGTGCGATGGCTTCCAGCCGGCACAGCACGCCGAATGTCACGCGTTCGCGGATTTTCATCTTGGCGAGTTCGGCCGCAACGATCTTGCGCCCGGCCTCACGGTCAAGCTGACGCGACCAGAAACTGATCAGGCCCAGATCCCCGCCAGGGCAGGCATTTCGGGCATCACCGGACGACAGGCCGATGTCCTCACAGGCCTTTTTGAAGGTCGAGGATGACCAGCCGTCGAAGGCCGCATGGGCCAGGGCAGCCTCGAGCAGCTGCGCGCGGATCGTCTCGTTATGTGTGCGGGGTTCGGTTTCAGCGTTGGTCATGTGCCATATGTACAGGACCGCACGCCCGCCGTCACCCGCGGCGAGTGCGCTGACAGAGTAGACTCTGCTTCGCGGCTCTGGTATCAGCCGCGCCTCTGGCAAACTAGCGACGTGGGGGTGGCCCTCGCGTCCAGCAATATGGAGAGAGAGCCATCGTTCAGATCGTTGTGCGCGATAATAATGTGGAGCAAGCGCTCCGCGCGCTGAAGAAAAAAATGCAACGGGAGGGTACCTTCCGTGAAATGAAGCGTCGGAACCATTACGAGAAGCCCTCGGAGAAGAAGGCTCGCCAGAAGGCTGAAGCCATTCGCCGTGCGCGCAAGCTCGCCCGCAAGCGCGCTCAGCGTGAAGGCCTCGTGGCCGTCCGTGGTGGCACCGTTCGTCGCTAGGGTTCGCCAGAGCCTGTAGAATTCAGGAAAACGCCGCGCCCCTTCAGGGACGCGGCGTTTTCTTTCGTTGCTGATCCGGGTGCGCTGGGCCTCAGCCCGCCTTGCCCTTGCCGCCGAGGCGGAACCAGCCCTTGACCGTGTCCTGGTTGGCCTGGTTGAGCGCGCCCATCCTGAACATCACACCGGCACCCCAGATGACGCCCGCGGCCGTGACAATCATCACCAGCGTCGTGCCGATGACATCGAACAGCGCCGGGTCCTGGGGCAGGCGCGCCAGCATGATGAAGGGCGTCCATAGCGGGATCCAGCTGGCGATGACGATGATCGGCGAATCGGGGGCATCGGCCGCGACCATCACCAGGAAGAGCGGCACCATCATGATCAGCATCATCGGGCTCATCAGGGTCTGGGCATCCTGCAGCGTCTCGCACAGCGAGCCGATGGCGAGGAAAATCGCGCCATACATCAGATAGCCGATGATGAAATAGCCGATCGCCGGGAAGATCAGGGCCGGATCGAGCACGGCGGCCATGATCTCGCCGAGCGGCAGGCCTGCGGCGAAGGCGAATTGCTGCACCACGAGGCCCACCGTGGCGGCCAGTCCGCCCCAGGCCAGCAATAATGTGGTCGACACGCCGGCGACGCCGAGCAGCTTGCCGGTGAGGATTTCATGATGCCGTGACGAGGCGAGCATCATCTCCAGCACCTTGTTGCCCTTCTCCTCGATCATCGCGGTGAGCAGCATGTTGACGACAGAGAAGATCACGATCCACAGCCCGAAAGCGACCGCGATGGCGACAATGATCGGCAGGCGTTCCGCAGTGGTCACCTCGGCAGCCTCGGCGCTGCGCTCGGGATTGAGTTCGCGCACGGTCGGGGTCAGTTCGCCTGCCGCGGCCACCAGTTCGGGCGAAACGCCATTTTCGAGCAGCCGGTTGAGCTGCATGTATTCGCGCAGCGTCCGTCGGATTCCGGATCGCAATTCGCCATCGGTGAGGTTGGTGCTCCAGTATTCGATCTCCACGGCGCCTTCGGCGTCCTGGCGCAGGTAGATGGCAGCAAAGAGCGGTTGCGGGCCCTCGTCGGTCTCAACATTCTGTTCGCCGAGCAGATAGGGCCGCAGGGTTTCGATATCGGTCGCCTCGGGATAGACGCGGATATATTTCTCTGCCGGCGCAGGGGCATTGGCGATTGCAGCCTCGACGGCCGGGCCGTCGCCAAGCATTTCGGTGGCTGCCTGACGGGTCGCCGCGGCCTGGGCCTCGCGCGATGCCGCACCCTGGCTTTCGATCGCCGCATCAAGCACGCCGCCGGACTCATCGATCAGCGCGTAATAGCGCGTCGGCTGTGAGCTCTCGATCAGGGCCGGCAGGCCAAAACCCAGCGCCATGAACATCGGCATCGAGGCCAGCGACAGCCAGAAGCCCCAGGTGGCGACATAGGAGAGGTATTCACGGCGGGCGATGAGATAGATGGCGCGCATCAGACAGCCTCCCCTGCAGGTGTTTCGTTTTCAAACTGGCCACTGGTCTCGACCAGATGGACAAAGGCATCATGCAGATGCGCCCGTGCCGGCTCGAAGCGCAGCAGACGGATATTGCCGTCGACACAGGCCTTGAGCACGTCCTGGGCGTCGATGCCCGGGCCGAGATCAATCTGCCAGCGTCGGGCGCCGTCAGCCGTGCCGGCCTCCTGCACGACGTCACCGAGTGGCGCGAAGGTTGCGGTCAGGTCGTCCTCCGAGACGGTCTCCAGCACGACACGGCGCGGGATCATGCCCAGCGCGGCCTCGACGGTGCCGTCAAACACCTTGCGACCCTTCGCGACCAGCACGATCTTGTCACACAAGCGCTCGGCGTGCTCCATCACATGGGTGGAGAAGAGGATGGTGGCCCCCGCCTCGGCGCGGGCACGGACGATCTGTTCCAGCGCCTTCTGGTTGACCGGATCGAGGCCGGAGAAGGGTTCGTCGAGAATGATGAATTCGGGGTCGTGAATCAGGGTCGAGATGATCTGGATCTTCTGCGCCATGCCCTTGGACAGGGTCTTCACCTTGCTGTCGGCGACATCGGCGAGGCCGAACTCCTCCAGCATGGCGAGGCCCCGGCGGCGTGCCTCATCGGGGGCGACGCCCTTCAGGCGGGCAAAGAAGATGATGACATCGATCACCTTCATCTTGCGATAGATACCGCGCTCTTCCGGCAGAAAGCCGACCCGCTCCAGGGCCCGGGCACGTGGTCGGCCGCCAAACAGGCTCACCTCGCCGGTGTCCGGCGTGAGAATGCCCAGTGCCATGCGCAGGCTGGTCGACTTGCCGGCGCCATTGGGGCCGAGAAAGCCGGTGATTTCGCCGCGCCTGACGGTGAAGCTGAGATCTCGGACGGCAGGCTTGCCGCTGAATGTTTTGGAGACGCCGTCGAGCGCCAGGATGATTTCGGACATGGGACCCCCAAGTGTGAGCCGTGAACTTAGGCAGACAGGTCGTTCCAAGCTACCGGTATTGAGCAGGCGACGATCCCTCGTTTGACACAGCACTGCCGCTGGATCGCGCCGGGCCGCCCACAATGCGCTATGTTGTGCCTGCTGCGCTATCGCCCGCCTGGCGATGATGACGAAAAGTGAGACCCAATGGCGCAAGACCCGCGCGCATGCCTTCTGTCCCTGAAAGCCGAACTGGTCACCCTGTCGCAGGCCACGACCGGTGATCGCGACCCGGTCGAGCTGGACCAGCAATCCATCGGCCGTCTGTCGCGGCTGGACTCAATGCAGGTCCAGGCCATGGCCCGGGCGTCAGATGTCCGCCGCACCCAGGAAATTCGCCGGATCGAGGCGGCGCTGCAACGGGTGGATGAGGGCGAGTATGGCTGGTGCGTCGAATGCGGCGAGGCGATCGACCCAAAGCGGATCGAGATCGACCCGGCTGCGGCACGGTGTGCCGACTGCGCCTGATCCGGTTGCCAGCATCGCCGGCGCTGTGCGAAACCTGTGGGGCCGGGCGAGACGGTCCGGCGCCGATCTGTTGAAGCTTGCCCATGCGATTGTCCGATAAGCTTGATCTTGAGCCGGCCCGCAACGGCTTGCGCGCCGATGGCCGGGCCCGGATATCGAACCTCTTGGCCCCCAAGGCCCTGCGCCAGCTGACCGCAGCGATCGATGATGTCTCGAAATGGCTGCTGGTGACGCGATTGGCCGAGAAGCATCTCAATCTCGATGCCGCCGCGATGCGCGATCTGCCCGCAGCCCAGCGTGCCGAATTTGAAGGGCGGGTCGCCGCGGCCGCGCGGGCCGGGTTTCAATATCTCTACGAGACTTATCCGCTGTACGACAAGGCGCATGCCGGCGTTCTCGAAGGCGAGGCACCGGTGCTGGCCAGGCTGTTTGCATTCCTCAATGGCGAGACCTTCCTGGGCGCGATGCGCGATGTGCTCGACGCGCCGGAAATCAGCTTCGCCGACGGGCAATTGACCTGTTATCGCGGCGGGCATTTCCTGACGCGCCATGATGACGGCGTCGCCGGCAAGAACCGCGTCGCGGCTTTCGTGCTGGGCCTCACCGCCGGCTGGCAGGGCGATTGGGGCGGGCAGCTGCAATTCTACGATCCCGACGGCAATGTCGAGGCCGCCTACGTACCGCGCATGAACACGCTGTCGCTGTTCAAGGTGCCGCAACCGCATGCGGTTTCGATGGTCGCGAACTATGTCACGACGCCGCGCCTGGCGATCACCGGCTGGCTGCGCTCGGGCGAGGATCCGGGTATCGACCTGTAGCGGCGATCAGGCCTTCACGGCGATGCCGGCATAGTTGAACGACGCGAATTTCGGGCTCTTGGGCAGATACATCGCTTCCAGCCTTTCGATCCCGAACCCGGCCGCCTGCATCATGGTGTCGGGATGGCGCGTCAGGTGACAGCCGCCGGCGATCGGTTTCCAGACCGGCTCTATCCGCCGCTGCCACTTCGCGACATCGGCATCGGGTGCGCCGCCATGCTCGGAGAACAACAGCTTTCCGCCCGGCTTGAGCACGCGGCGCATCTGCGCCAGTGCAGCCTCGGCATCGGGAATGGTGCACAGCGTATAGGTCAGCACCACGGTATCGACGCAGGCGTCTTCCAGCGGGATTTCCTCACCCGGCAGATCGATCAGCTCGACGCTCACCGGGCAGGCGGCAATCGCATCGGCCGCCTTGCGCCGCATGCCCTCTGAGGGCTCCAACGCATAGAGATGGGAGACCTTGCCCGGATCATAGAAGGACAGGTTCGGGCCGGCGCCGAAACCGACCTCAAGCACCCGGCCCGTGGCCAGGGGCACGATCTGGGAGCGCTTCTTCATGATCTGCGGCTGGCCGCAGGCAAAGCCGATCAGGTGCGGCAGGATGTGTTCGTGGTAAAAGCTCATGCCCGCCAGCCTAGGGCAGGCCGGGGAAACTCTCCACGTATTTGATCCGCACGTCCGGGAAGCTGTCGACGAACTGGATGGTGAAATCGGCAAAGCTCGTCACATAGGTCCATTCACCGCAGCTGTCGGCGAAGCTGGTGACGCGTTTGACCTTGAGATCGGGAAAGCTCTCGACGATCTGGACGCGGATGTCGGGCAAGCTCTCCACCACCTGGACCTCGCCATAGAGCGGAATGCCGTTCCAGGTGCAGTCCTCGGAAACGGAACCGATCTGGGCAAGGATGAGTTCAGCAAACATGGTCTCACAGTGTGGCGGCGGTGATGAATACAGCTTGAACGTCAAACCCTGGCGGGCGCGAGGGCAAGCCAGGCGCAAGCGAGGCCGAGAATGAGGACGAGCGGCGAAAAATAGGCTGCGTTCAAGGTCGCGAAAGGCTCGGTGGCCCGGCTGAACGGGCCGGGCATATAGGCGTAGATACCGCGTGCCAGCATCACCAGCGCGATCACGGCCAGCGGGATGCGTGTGAAGATCAGGCTGTCAAAGCCAAGCACGCCGCGGACAAACGCGAAGCCGGCAGCCGCGAAAATCAGGAGCGCAACGACAAATGTGGTGGCGCTGGCCGGCATGGTCGGCGACCGGCTGATGCCGATGACGGTCCTGACGAGATCGGCCTCGGTCGCCGCCGGCCATAGCCCGCCCGCACCCCAATAGGCATGCAATGCGGCGATCAGGCTCAGGGTTATGAAGACGAACCATCCGGCCAGCGTTATCAGCATCGACGGTTCACTCCAGCGCGATCAGACCGGTACCGGCTCACCCCATCGCCTTGTTGATCTCTTCCGCCATCTTCTTTGCATCGCCGAGCAGCATCATCGTGTTGTCGCGGAAGAAGAGCGGGTTTTCGACACCGGCATAGCCGGACGCCAGCGAGCGCTTGACGAAGAAGACGGTCTTGGCCTTCCACACCTGCAGCACCGGCATGCCATAGATCGGCGAGGACGGATCATCCTCGGCGGCCGGATTGGTGACGTCATTGGCGCCGATCACGAAGGCGACATCGGCATTGGCGAAGGCCGAATTGATGTCCTCCAGCTCGAACACCTCGTCATAGGGGACATTGGCCTCGGCCAGCAGGACATTCATGTGTCCGGGCATGCGCCCGGCGACCGGGTGGATGGCGTAGGAGACCTCGACGCCCTCTTCCTTGAGGATGTCGGCCATTTCCTTGAGCGCATGCTGGGCCTGGGCGACCGCCATGCCATAGCCGGGCACGATGATGACCTTGCCGGCATTTTTCAGCACGAAGGCGGCGTCTTCCGCCGAGCCCTGTTTGGCATTGCCCTGCGGTCCGGCCAGGGCGGCTGCGCCACCATCATCGCCGAAGCCGCCGAGGATGACCGAGATGAAGGAGCGATTCATGCCCTTGCACATGATGTAGGACAGGATCGCACCGGAGGAGCCGACCAGGGCTCCGGTGACCAGCAGCGCGGTGTTTTCCAGAGTGAAGCCCAGCGCGGCGGCGGCCCAGCCGGAATAGGAGTTGAGCATCGAGACCACGACGGGCATGTCGGCGCCGCCGATCGGGATGATCAGGGTGACACCGAGCACGAAGGCGGCGAGCGCGATCATCCAGAAAGCCACCTTGGCGTCGCCGCCCGAGGCCATCAGGAAGGCGATCATGACCGCGATGAAGACGCCGAGCGCGATGTTGATGGCGTGGCGCATCGGCAGCAGGATCGGCGCGCCGGACATGTTGCCGTTGAGCTTGGCAAAGGCGATCACCGAACCGGAGAAGGTGATGGCACCGATCGCCGTGCCGACGGAAAGCTCGAACAGCGACAGCTTGTGCAGGTTTCCGCTGACCGGGTCGGCAATGTGGAAGGCTTCCGGCGCAAACAGGGCCGCGGCCGCGACCAGCACGGCGGCCATGCCGACGAGCGAGTGAAAGGCGGCAACGAGCTGCGGCATCGACGTCATCGAAATGCGACGTGCGATCACGCCACCGATCCCGCCGCCAACCATCACGCCACCGACGATCAGGGCGATCGAGGCGCCGTCGAGTTGGGCGGCCAGCAGCGATGTGACAATGGCAATCGCCATGCCGGCCATGCCGAAGAAATTGCCCTGACGGGCGGTTTCCGGGCTCGACAGGCCGCGCAGGGCGAGGATGAACAATATCCCCGAAAGGAGGTAAAGCAGTGCGGCGAGATTTGCAGACATGGCGCTCTCTTGCGGGTTGTGGCGATTAGTCGGTGTAGCGGATCGTGTAGCCGTTGATGTCCCGGACGACGATGCCGCCGTTCAGCTCCAGAGGGCCGATCAACAAAATCAGGTTCGCCCCTGGATCATTGCGCGTCATGTTGACCGCCTCGACGAGGCGTTCGGCGCGCACTTGGCGATCCTCATTTGTGCCCGCAGCGTCCTGGGGCGGGAAGGGGTCCATGTCGAGCCAGAGAAAGTAATAATTTTGCCCGTAGGGGTCATTCCTGTCGCAGGTGATCCTGAAATCCGTGACGTCGAAGCGCAATTCGGTCACTGCATGGCACTCGACTTCATAATACAGGGGCCGGGGCCCGGCGGCGCGGCGCCGCTCTTCTTCCTGGGCTTCCCGATACAGTTCGAGGGTGCGCCGAGTCACGACAGGGGCGTTCGATGCCTCGTCCTGGGCTTCCCGATACAGTTCGAGGGTGCGCCGGGTCAGGACAGGGGCGTCCGATGCCTCGTCCTCGTCCTGGCCATCCTGCTCCGCGTCCGGCCGCTGCAGGAGGGCCGGGTTGCGCAGGGTCGGCAAAGTGGTCCGGGTCTGGGGCTGCGGCTGGACCTGAGCCTCGACGCCCGAAATGCCGACGGCAAGCAAGGAGAGGGCTAACAGGGCTCTCATCATGCCTTGCGCTCCTTTTTCTTGTACATCGCCAGCATGCGCTGGGTGACCATGAAGCCACCGAAAATATTGACGCTGGCGAGCACGATGGCGAGCGTGCCGAGGCCGCGCGAGAAGCCGGCCCCGCCGCTGCCATCATCGGCACCGCCAGTCGCTGTCGCGGCCAGCAGCGCCCCGACGATGATCACCGAGGAGATCGCATTGGTGACGGCCATCAACGGCGTGTGCAGGGCGGGTGTGACCGACCAGACGACGTAATAGCCAATGAAGATCGCGAGGATAAAGATCGCGAGGCGAAAGATGACGGGATCTACGGCTTCCATGAGATTCTTCCTCCCTGGTTCAGGGCTCTAGTTTCGCGTCGGTAGGGCGGTGTTGGTCATGATCATATTGAGCTGGCGCACGTCCGGCGAGTCGACCAGCGTGATGCGAACGGCATCGCCGACCGGCTCCACCCGCAACGTGACGCCGAACAACGTGCAGAGCTCGGGGTTTTCGGCCAATGGCTCGCACGCATAGCTTGATGTCAGCCGCTCCGCGTCGATGTATTTTCTGAAGACGGCCTGACCATTGCGCAGTCTTTCAAAGACGATGGTCGAAGTGGTTTCTAGCGCATCGGACGGCTCGACCGGCTCATAGGGCACCGGTACCACGCGATCGAGTGCGTGGACGATATTGGCGAGAAACTGCGTGTTGATGCTGCTGTGCCGGGTCAGATAGCCGCCATCGAAAACGCCGTCATCGTTGAAATCGCGAAAGCATTGTACCCGCGTCACCGGAGCGTTGAAATCGATGCGCGGGCAGTAGGTATAACCACCCGTAACCCGCATGCCGAACAAAAGGCTTCCAGCCGGCACGACCGCACCATGTTCGGGCCGGATCCGTGCCGCGGCATCTCCGAGCAGACGCACGGCATATTGCGGCCGCACGGTTTCCAGCCAGGCGGCCTCGCCGGGATTGACGAGGCGTGGCTGGTCCAGACCTTGCGGCGGATAGGCCAACAGATCGACACGGCCATTTTCTGCGCGGGGGACGCGCTGGGCATCCGCCGTCGGGCCGAAGGTCAGGACGGCAATTAGTGCGACGCCGAGCGCTCCCAGAGCAATCTGGACGTATCCGGCAAGACGGGTCACGCGCTTTCCTTCACCAGGCTCGGATGCACCACCTCGCCGCCCTTGGTCAGCGCCATGCCCTGGATGATTTCATCATCCCAATGCGGCGCCTTTGCCCCATCTTCGCCGACCAGAAGCGGCAGGAGATTGGCGAGGTTCTTGGCGTAGAGGGCCGAACTGTCGGCGGCGAGACGGCCGGGCAGATTGGAGAATCCGGCAATCATCACGCCGTTATGGGTGACGATCTCGTCGGCCTTGGTCAGTTCGCAATTGCCGCCATTGGGTGCGGCCAGATCGATGATCACCGAGCCGGGCTTCATCGCTTCAACCATCGCCTTGGTGATCAGTTTTGGTGCCGGACGGCCCGGGATCAGCGCCGTGGTGACGACAATATCCTGCTTGGCGATATGGGCGGCGACGAGCTCGGCCTGCTTGGCCTGGTATTCCGGCGACATCTGCTTGGCATAACCGCCCGCGGTTTCGGCCTGTTTGAATTCCTCATCCTCGACGGCGACAAATTTGGCGCCGAGCGAGGCAACCTGTTCCTTCGAGGCCGGGCGGACATCGGTAGCCGAAACGACGGCACCGAGGCGGCGCGCCGTGGCGATCGCCTGCAGACCGGCGACGCCGGCGCCCATGATGAAGGCCTTGGCCGGGGCGACGGTGCCCGCGGCGGTCATCATCATCGGGAAGGCGCGGCCATAGATATAGGCGGCTTCGATAATGGCGCGATAGCCGGCGAGATTGGACTGGCTCGAGAGCGCATCCATCGCCTGGGCGCGGCTGATGCGCGGCACGAATTCCATCGCCAGCGCATCAATCCCGGCCTTGGCCAGGGCCTCGGCGCGCGGGCCGGCATTATGGGGATCAAGATGTGCGACCAGCAGGATGCCCTTGGGCAATTTGGCCAGCGTTGCCTCGTCAGGCATCTGGACGGAGAACAGCGCGTCGGCGCCTTTCAGCGTTGCGGCCAGCGTGCCCATTTCGGCGCCCGCGGCGGCATAGGCATCATCGGTCACCGAGGCGGTGAGGCCGGCACTTTTCTCGATCGCGACCGTGTGGCCGGCCCCGACAAATTTCTTGACGGTATCGGGCGTCGCGGCGACGCGTGTCTCGCCCGCATGTCGTTCTTTAAGAATGGCTATTCGCATATTGTCCCACCGCTCAGTCTAGCAGGCGGACACGATGCGCGAATTTGCCGTTAAGGGGAAGGCCTGCGGTAGAAATTCCTGCCGGACAGGCCGGGCCGCAGGGCGGACGAACGCCGCCTGCAGGCGTCAGCCGGCGAGAAAAACGTTGAACAGCTGGGACAGAAGGCCGCAGGCCAGACCGAAGACGAACAGGCCACCGACCGTCACATACCAGCTGGTCTTCATCGAGGTCAGCAGGCCGAGCACAACGCCGATGATCGCAACGCCGAACAGCGAGCCCATCCAGTCCATACCGACGGCGAAGACAAGGGTAAGATAGAAAAGCGTCAGGCCCAGAAGCAGCGAGGACCAGAGGGTGATCGCCATGAAACCGTCAAACGTGCTTTTCTGGCTGGCGATATTCATTTCACCGCGCGTGTAGTCAGCTGCCATGAGGACTGCCCCTGTTTGAGTCACTGATAGTGATCTGCCGATAACACGCGGCGGCGCGCAGGCCAAGATGCGCGACTGCCGCAGTGCAGGCGCGGCGCCGGTCGGGCGCGGCATGATTGTTGCGGCGACGCCACGCTACGGGTTTTTCCCGGGCGGATGGTTGTGACGCGGAACCGGTTTCAGTATGGGTTGCGCCGGAATGGGGGATATATCCGATGCGCATACCCTTTGCAGTCTGGTCCGGCCTGTTGGCCCTGCTGATCTATGCGGGCCTGGCGGGTGTGGAATATCTCAATTTCGGTGCCTTCGACCCGATGTGGCCGGCCGTGCGGCTGATCGGCGGCATCTGGCTGGCCCTTGTGGTACTGGTCGCGATATTCGGAGCGCTGCGCCGCTCGATGACTGTGCGTCCGTCAGCCCTGCCCGAGGATGTCGCCCAGGAATTGCGGCGGCACCAGGACTAACCCCAGCCCGGCCCGGTCAGAACTTCCAGCGCCGCTGCAACGGCGATCGGCTGGTCGAGGATCAGATGGTGCTGGGCGTCGGGGATCGAGACCATGGTCGTATTGGCTCCGAAGGTCTCACGCATGAAGGCCCAGACCTCATCGGTCACCAGCGCTGAATCCGCACCGCGGAACAGCGCGATCCGGCATTTCAGGCTGGCCGCAATCTCGGCCGGCGACTGGCGGTCATAGCGCATCTTGCTCCACAGATGTGGATCGAATTTCCAGGTCCAGCCCTCGCTGCCATCCGGCCGCGCCATCGGCTTCAGCGATTGCCGCGCGATATGGTCCATCAGGAAGGCATTGGCGCATTCCTGTTCGGGCAGGAGGCGGAAGCGCTGCAGCGCATCGTCGAAACTGGCATAGACGCCGCCGCCGCGTCGCGGTGGTGGGGTGTTGCGTTGTTCATTCGGGGGTCTGACAGGGCTGTCGAGCACGGCGATGCCGGCCAGGTCGGCGCCGAACTCTGTCGCCGTCGCCAGCGAGACAAAGCCGCCAAAGGAATGCCCGACCACGAAGGGGGCGCCGGCCGCAAAGGCACCGCCGGCCCGGCCGGCCGCCATGACCTCGAGCGCATAGGTGTCCATGCTGTAGACGTCGCGATGATCGCTATCGCCCATGCCGGACAGGTCCAGCGCCACGACGCGGCGGGTCGCGGCCAGGAATGGACCGATCGAATCCCACCAGTCCTTGTGCGCGACGCCGCCATGCACCAGCACCAGGCCGGGCTGCCCGGTCTCGCCCCAGGCCTTCCAGTGGATCATGGCGTCTTCGACCATCACGGTGCCGGTGTCGGCCGGCACGGCGAGTGCGCGCTCGAACCAGGCTGGTGCGGGTGGCTTGGCGCCTTTGAACTGGACGAGCGGGGCGGGCGGACGTTGCGGCCGCGGGGAGGTCTTTGTCATGATCCAGCGCTAGCGCCGATGCTGCGCTGCGTCAATCTCAACCCGCCTGCATTCCCGTCAGAAACGGGATCGCGAATACAGCCCATGCATTATTGGCGATGTGTCCGAGCACCGATGCGGCCACCCGCCCGGTCCACAGGCGCGCCAGGCCCAGCGCCACGCCCAGCAGCGCGGTCGAGATCATCACCATCAGCCCCTGGCCGATATGGATCGTGCCGAAGGCGGCGGCAGAAATCAGCACGGCAAACAGGCCGGGAACGCCGCGGGCGACCAGCATGGGCAGCATCCAGCCGCGAAACAGGATCTCCTCGACGACCGGCGCCGCGACCAGGGTCAGCAGGATGATCGCCCACAGGGCTGCACCGCCGTGGACGAAATCATCGACATTGGAGACATCCTCCAGCGGCGCGCCGCCGGCCAGCGTCAGGCCCGGGTCGAGCATGGCCAGCTGGTGCAGCCACAGCGTCAACGGACTGGCGGTCGTCAGCATGAAGATCAGCACCAGAAGGCCGGCGAGATAATCGCGCACATGCCCCGGGATCACCGAGAAGGCGGCGCGATGGGCGGCGTAGATCCCGAAATGATGCCACATCAACAGCGCCAGTACGCCATAGGCCATCGCCGAGCCGGCGAACTGGACGGTCTCCACATTCAACCCGGCGCTCTCGCCGTCGAACAGGGTCCAGGCGCCCTGGGCGAGCAACTGGAACAGTATGGCGAGTGCGAACAGCAGGCCGGGCCAGACCAGCATTCCCGGCAGGGAGTGAATGAAGAGCAGGCGTTGATGTTCCTGCAGACCGGCATAACCGTCCTCCGGGGGGAAGGGCCAGCGTACGCTTCGCTCTGCCATTGCGCTCAAAGTGTCGGTCATCTTGTCTCTCGCAGGCCGGAAACGCCCCGTCGGCAAGCTTATGCTTAACCGGACCTTGCCGCCTCTTAAACGTGAAATTTAGAAGACTGTCCCATAACGGTCCGCATAGACGCCCTGTCGGAAACGGCAGCGAGGTCAAAAGACCCGGCGAAAACAATGCGACCGAAAAGGCGTGGGTGTGATGGTGAAATCAGTGCTGATCGTTGATGACGATCCGACGCAACGCCGCCTTCTTCAGGCGGTGATCGAGAAGCAGGGTTATCGCGTAGAGACCGCAGAAAGCGGCGACGCGGCCCTGGACCGGGTGGCTGCATCGCCTGTCGATGTAATGCTGCTCGATCTGATCATGCCGGGGATGGACGGCATGGAGACCCTGGAAGCGGTCAAGAAGCGCTTGCCGGACCTTCCGGTGATCGTGCTGACCGCCAGTGGCGGTATCGAGACCGTCGTTGCCGCCATGCGGGCCGGTGCGTTGGACTTCTTTGTCAAACCGGCCAGTCCGGAACGCATCGCGGTATCGATCCGCAATGCGCTGAAGGTCCAGAATCTCAGCGGCGAAGTGCAGCGTCTGACGCGCAAGGCGGCGAATATGTCCGGCTTTGCCGACATGATTGCCGAGGCCGCCGCGATGCAGCAGGTCGTCCGGCTCGGTGAACGCGCCGCGCAATCGGATATTCCGATCCTGGTCACTGGCGAATCCGGTGTTGGCAAGGAATTGGTCGCCCAGTCGATCATGGCCGCCTCCAAGCGTGCCGGCGGCCCCTTCGTTGCGGTCAATTGCGGCGCCATCCCGGAAAACCTGGTGGAATCAACCCTGTTCGGTCACGAAAAGGGTAGCTTCACCGGCGCGACCGGCAAGCATATGGGCAAATTCCAGGAGGCCGATGGTGGCACGCTTTTCCTGGATGAAGTCGGTGAGCTGCCGCTCGACATGCAGGTCAAACTGTTGCGCGCCCTGCAGGAGGGCGAGGTCGACCCGGTTGGCTCCAAGCGCCCGGTCAAGGTCAATACCCGCATCATTTCGGCGACCAATCGCGATCTCACCGAACGCGTCGCCGCCGGGGCCTTCCGCGAGGATCTGTTCTATCGCCTGAATGTCTTCCCGATCGAAGTGCCCTCCCTGCGCGCACGCCGCGATGATGTGCCCGCCCTGGTGCGTCACTTCATCGGCCGCTTCAATGCCCAGGAGGGCAAGGCGATCGTCGACGCTTCGCCGGAAACCCATGCCATGCTGAGCAGTTTCGACTGGCCGGGCAATGTGCGTCAGCTGGAAAACGCGGTCTTCCGCGCCGTCATTCTCGCCGATGGCGATTATCTGACACCGGCGGATTTCCCGCAGATTTCCGGCCTGGTGCCCAATGTCCAGAGCCAGACGGCGCATTCCGGCGAGATTTCTCCGGCCGCTGTCGAGCTCATGGCCGGGAGCGGCGAAGCCGCTCCGGTCGAGATCATGGATGCCGGCGGCAATCTGCGTTCGCTCGAGGATATCGAGCGCGACCTGATCGAATTCGCGATCGAGACCTATGCCGGCCGGATGAGCGAAGTCGCGCGCCGTCTGGGTGTCGGACGCTCGACGCTGTACCGCAAGGTTCGCGAATACGATCTCGATGTCGACGGCGTCCGCGCCACAGGCTGAGCGTCTCCACAAGCTTCCCAGCCACGGGATGCCGGCTGCGTGTTGTGCGGCGGGCTGTGAAGCGGGCCGGTTCCCCTCGGGGGCCGGCCCGTTTCTATTCCGGTCTGGTCAGGTCGCTGGATAAACAGACAGGCGCACAAACAAAACGGGCCGGATCCTGGGGGATCCGGCCCGTTTTCCGTGTCGCGGCGCAAAGGGGGGAGAAGCGCGGAGACCCGGTGCTCGGGGCTGAATTACATGTGGGAGCTGACCAGACGCAGTGCAAGGGGTGGCGGCGCGTGCATGCCTTCGCGCGCCTGCCAGGCTGCATAGACCGGCATCAGGGCGGCCTCGCGATTGAAGGCGACCCGCAATTGCTGCAGCAATGCCTGCAGTGAATCGCGCATGCCCGTCTCATTGTCGCTTCCGGTTTCGAGGCCCAGCTCGACATGGGTGCGTAGCAGGGATATCCGCGACATCAGGTCCAGCAATTGCTCGTCGAGATGGGCGACATAGTCGCGCGCCAGCGGATCGGCCGATAGTGGCGCATAGATCTGGTCGGCCTTGATCTCGCTCAGCCGGTCGAGCCAGTTGATGCCCTGCTGGAAGGCGGCGGCGCCGCGCACGGTCGCAAGACCGTTCTCCAGCGCACTCTCGAGATATCGCAGCACATCGTCCTGCAGGACTTCAATCTGGACCATCGGGTCGAAGGTGGTGTCGAACATGGTATCGGGCATCGCTCTGATCTCCTCGGATCTAAGGGCGATGATACGCATTTGCCGCTGCGGCGCGCGCAGTGATTGGGAACAGATTTAACGCCGCGATAACAGGATCGCTCAAAGGCGAGGTTTGCCGCCTTCGATCACGCGTGGCGTAAAGCCGCTGGCCGGGCGTGGCGCCGGTTCCGCCGGCGCGTCGGATGGCGTGTCCACCAGCCTGGGCGCGGCGGGCGGCGCGGCGGGCGGGGCAGGCTCGATATCCTCGTGGATATCGCGCGAACGGGGGCCCGGGCCCGGTGTTTTTCGTTTGAAACCCTTGCCCTGCGACATCGGTTTGCGCGCCTTGCCGGCAGCTTTTTTCTCGATCTCACGCAATTTCAGGGCCTGGCGCGCCGAGAGCGCTTCTTCGGTATCGCCCTTTCCCGGATCATTGAAGGCTGAGCCATAGGTCTCCAGCCTTTCTTCCAGCGAGCCGAGAAACTCGCCCTCCCAATCCGACAGTGAGGCGTCAGGCGTGTCGGCCTGCTCGGCGGCGCGTTTGGCACGCTCCAGCCGGCGCAGGGCCTTGCGGGTCTTTTTCTCGTCGATCTTGCGGGGCACGCAATCCTCCGTAAGGGGAGGCTCGTAGTTTAGCTCTCGACAGCGCCGAGATACAATTCCAGAAGCGCTTCCATTTCCTGGCGCTCATTGCGGTCGATCTTGCGCAGGGAGATCACCTTGCGCATCACCTTGGGATCGAAGCCCATGGATTTGAGCTCGGCGTAGACTTCCTTGATGTCGGCCATGACATTGGCCTTGTCTTCTTCAAGCCGCTCGATCCGCGCGACAAAAGACTTCAGATGGTCGCGCGCAACCCCTCCCATGGCGTCAGAATCGTCAATCGGGCCAGTCGGGGCGGTGTCGGTGAAAGCCATGTCGGTAACCTTTGCTGCGGCGGAGCGCGACACTAGGCTGGCCAGGCGAAGGCCTCAAGCCGGTCGGCCAGTGATTTCCACCGGATTTCTCAGTTATTCCGCGCGTTCGCGGACGGTGATGACCGCTTCGAGCACGGCTTGCGGATGGTGGTGGTGGAGATTGTGTCCGGCGCCGGAAATCAGGCGCAGTTCGGCATTGGGCATGCGCGCCGCGACCTGGCCGGAATGGCGATGGGTCCACAAGACGGTGTCGGCCTTGCCGGCCAGGAAAACCGTGTGCAGCGCGATGTCCTGATAGTGCACCTCCTGCGCTTCCAGATGCGTATTGACCTGTGTCATGTCGCGCGCATTGGCGATCCAGTTGCCCGGACGCAGGATCAGCGGCAGGCGCGAGGCGGCGACATAGTCTTGGGGCACGGGCTCGGGGTGGAAGGCCTTGGCCGCGCCGCTCTCGAGCTGGCCCGGGCCGACCAGCGGGATGATGATCCGGGTCAGAATAGGTCCGAGCAGGGGCCAGCCACTGGCCGCATTGAACCAGGCCGCCTCGCCGATCCAGGCCGACAGTGCCGGCGCGATCAGCACCAGGCCGCTGACCCGTTCGGGATGGTCCATCGCCAGCCGCATCGCGATCGCACCGCCCCAGGAATGGCCAATCACCACCGCCTTGCGGATCTCAAGCCTGTCGAGGACTTTGACGATCAGGGCTGCTTCCCCGGCCGGCGACCAGCGTTTTGACTTCGGCCGCCCGCTCCAGCCAAGCCCGGGCCGGTCGAGCCAGATGACATGCTCCTGCGCCAGCGCTTCGCCCAGTGCCAGGCGGGGTTCTTCAAGATTGGAGGCCGCGCCGTGCAGGACCAGGATGGCAGGCCGGGAGGGGTCGCCGCTGCGGCGGTAGTGCAGCCGGGTGCCGTCAATCTCGAGGAATTCGCCTTCCGGCGGGTGTGCCCGGGCAATCCGCTGCGAGACCAGCCAGCCGCCAAACGCGCCGAGCAACAGCCCGGCCAGCGCGATGATCGCGGCGATTGCGGCTGGCGTCACGGGTCAGAGCGCGCGGCCGGCCTGCGCCGCGTCGATGCGCGCCTTGGCCTCGACCGCTGGCGCATAGGTCGGATGGATGGCCAGCGCCTCTTCATAGGCATCGAGCGCCGCGCCGATCGCCTGGGCGTTTTCCAGCACCCGGCCGAGCGTGACATAGGCGTCGAACCGGCGTGGCTCGAGCGTCAATGCGGTGTTGAGGGTCTCGAAGGCATAGGTCCAGTCTTCCAGCTGCGCCGCGACACGGCCGGCAGCCAGCCAGCCCTCGGCGAATTCCGGCGCCAGTGCGGTGACATGGTCATACATGCGCGCCGCGATATCGAGATCACCGGCCGCTTCGGCGGCATGGCCGCGATCCATCAGCAGCGAGATCGTGTCGCTGCCCGAATGCGACCAGAGCGCAAAGATCTCGTCGACCAGCGGCCGCGCCTGCGCCTCATCAGCGGTGGCCAGCGCATCGAGCCGGGCCGTCAGCCGCTCCTGCGGTGTCTGGAACTCGACCTGCGGCGCGATCTCCAGCGGCTCCGCCAGGGGCGGCGTCTCCTGCGCGGCGGCAGTGGCAAGCAGGGCTGAGGCGAGCAGGATCATCATGGTCACAAGGATAGAGGCTCTTGCGGCGGCGTCCAGAGGCCGCCACCGCATCTTGCCAGGATTTAAGATCGAAGCGTCGCCGCGATCAGCCCGTGAACAGGCCCCACAGGATCAGGCCGGTCGAGATCAGGAAGGGGATCACCAGGGCGGCGAAACCGATCAGGAAGCCGACAGTGCGCTTGGCAGGGTCAGCCATATAGGCCGCGCTGTAGAGCACGCGCCCGATCACCCAGACCAGCGCCGCGATGCCGGCCGCGAGATCGCCCATCTGGTTGGCGAAGATCCACAGCACGGGCAGGAACATCACCAATTGCTCGACCGTGTTGAGGTGGACCCGGTTGGCGCGCTCGAACTCTTCAGAGCCGGACATCGCCGGCGCCTTGACGCCGGTCTTGCCGCGCGCCTGCCCGGTGCGGGCCGCGAAGATCAGGGTGATCAGGACAACGGCGAGCGTGCCGAGCATGGTGAGGGGGTAGGCTGCCATGGAAGCTCTCTTTTTGATGGCTGGATAGTGGTCTGGACGATGAGAGTTCTAGCTCTGCCCTGCGCGTCGGGGAAGGTCAATTCGACCATTGGCCCCTTCGCGGATCATGATGGGGCTCCCGATGCAGCGGAGCCCAGCAATGCCATCACTTCCGCGTCGGAAACCTGGCCAAAATCGCGATAGTACATGCCGATGGCCCCGAAGCCGTCCGGCTGTTCCAGACACACCAGATCGTCGACCTCGCGCCGCAGCTGCGCCACCATGTCGGGCGGGGCGACGGGGATGGCGAGGACGATCTGTTTCGGGCCTCGCAGGCGAAGGCCCTTGAGTGCGGCGCGTACGGTGGCACCGGTGGCAATGCCGTCGTCGACGATGATGGCGATGCGGTCCTTGATCCCTATGCCGGGGCGGTCGCCCAGATAGGCTTCGCGCCGGCGTTCCAGTTCGATCAGTTCGCGCTCGCGGACCTCTTCGAACACATCCTCGGAAATCCGGCACATCCGGATCACGTTTTCATTGCGCACGATAACTGGATCGCTGCCATCGAGAATGGCGCCCATCGCCAGTTCCGGCTGCATGGGCACGCCGATCTTGCGCACCAGCAGCAGATCGAGCGGCGCGCCCAGATACCGTGCCACCTTGGCTGCCACCGGCACGCCGCCGCGCGGCAGTGCCAGCACGATGACATCCTGCCCCTTGTACAGCGTCAGCGCCCGGGCCAGCTGTTCGCCGGCATCGGTTCGATTTTCAAACGGCATTGTCTCGACCTTTTCTGCCAATAGCTGGCCCTGCAAGATGGTCCAGGAACCAGTCGCGCGTCGCTGCGACTACGGCATCGAGTGCGCCCGGCTCCGGGAAAAGATGTGTCGCGCCGGGAATGATGGTCAGTCTAGCGATATCCCCGAGCTGTGCGGCGGCAGCTTCATTCAATGTCACGACCTCGCCATCGGCACCGCCGACGATCAGCAGGGTCGGGGCGCGAACCGCCGGCAGTGCATCCCGGGCCAGATCCGGCCGCCCGCCGCGCGAGACGACGGCAGCGATCCGGTCGGGGCGCTTGGCAGCGGCCATCAAGGCGGCGGCACTGCCGGTGCTGGCGCCGAAGAGGCCGAGGGGCAGGTTGGCCATTTCCCCGATTCCGCCAGTCCAGTTGATCACATCCGTGAGCCGACCGGCCAGGACCGGGATGTCGAACACATTGGTACGGTCGGCCTCTTCGGCCGGGCTCAAGAGGTCGAACAGCAGTGTCGCCAACCCCGCCTCACTCAGTGCCTCGGCAACATGGTTATTGCGCGGGCTGAGCCGGCTGGAGCCGCTCCCATGGGCGAAGATCACCAGGCCAACGGGATTGTCCGGCCAGCGCAATATGCCGCGCAGGCCCAGTGGCGGAATCGTGACCTCCGCAGTGGCACTCGCCGCCGTGCGATGGGGGTGAGGTGAGGGTGTCATGGTGCCGTTAACCTTAGATGGGTCACGTCCGGATTCCAAACGGAAGCGGGCGGCACGGTCAAAAGGTCGCGCTTGCGGGAGCGTGTTGCCGGCCCGACATCCCTTCCAAGGCGGCGTTGCAGGATGTTACCATCGCTGTCTGTCTCATGAAGAAACTCAGGGAGGATGGCATGGACACTCCGCTGCAGATCGACTTCCAGGGCATGGAGCCAGACCCGAAATTGCAGGCGAGCATTCACGAGCGCGTCGGCGAACTGGAAACACGGTTCGGGCATATCATCGCGGCGCGGGCCGTACTCAAGGGCCCCGGCGGCCACCACCGCACTGGCACGGCTTATGAACTCAATATTCATCTCTCCCTGCCCGGCGGACATGAGGTCAATATCAGCCGCACGCCGAATCTTGACGAGCGCTATGGCGATGTGACCTTTGCGATCAATGACGCCTTCAAACGCGCCCGGCGCCGGCTGCAGGACCGCGCGCGCAAGATCCGCGGCGATGTCAAACACCACGAGCCCGCGCCGGCGGCCACTGTGCGCAATATCGATGCCTCGGGCGATTTCGGCTTTCTCGACACCGATGACGGGCGCGAGATCTATTTTCACAGGAATAGTGTAGTGAACGGCCAGATGTCCGATCTGGAGCCCGGTGTCCGCGTCACCTTTGCCGAAACCGTCGGCAACCAGGGCCCGCAGGCCAGCACAGTAAAAGTCAGCGGCTGACGGTGCGGCGGGGTGCGCCGCTTGTCGTCCTAGACTTGCGCCGCGTCCAGCCGTGCCAATTGCTCCGCGCTCAGCTGCAGCGTCAGCGAGCCCAGCAATTCGTCGAGCTGTTCGAGACTGGTGGCGCTGGCGATCGGGGCGGTGATGCCGGGCTGGGCGGCGATCCAGGCGAGGGAGATCTGCGACAGGCTGGCGCCGGTCTCGGCCGCGATATCGTCCATCACGGCGAGCACGGCCATGTGCGCATCGGTAAAATAGGCGGTCATCCGGTCGCCGCGCGAACTTTTGCCGAGATCGGCCTTTGAGCGGTATTTGCCGGTCAGAAACCCCGAGGCGAGGCCGAAATAGCTCAGCACGCCGATATTCTTCTCGATGCACAGATCGCGCAGCGCACCGGCAAAGCGGTGACGGCTGATCAGGTTGAATTCCGGCTGCAGCACCGAATACGCCGCCCAGCCGCGCGCCGCGCTCATCTCCAGCGACTGCCCCAGTCGCTCCGCCGTGAAGTTCGAGGCCCCGAGCGCCTTGACCTTGCCGGCATCAACCAGTTCGGAAAACGCGTGCAACACCTCGTCCATCGGCGTGTCGGGGTCGTCCTGGTGGGCGTAATAGAGGTCGATATAGTCCGTCTGCAGCCGGTTCAGCGACGCCTCGACATGGCGCGCGATCAGGTCCGGGTCGAGCGGTTTGGGCCCGTCGATCGGCAACATGCCGACCTTGGTCGCGATCAATACATCATCGCGCCGCCCGCGCCGCTTCAGCCATTCCCCGATCACCGTCTCGGATTCGCCGCCAACATGGCCCGGCACCCAGGCCGAATAGACATCGGCGGTGTCGATCATCGTCCCGCCGGCCTCAATGAAACGGTCGAGCACGTCGAAGGCCTTGGGTGTCTGCAGCGTCCAGCCAAACACATTGCCGCCGAAGACGAGGGCCGGCGTGGACAGGCCGCTGGAGCCGAGGGGGCGGAGCTGGGTCATGGCGGAGGTCCTGTGCGGCCGGGGATAGGGACATGTACCTCTGGTACGTGTCGCGGGGAAGACTCCCCGCTATTCGCTGCGCCGGATGCGGTGAATAGAGGTGCGATTTGCCGCATCGACCGGCGGGCGGGACGAGGATCTGGCAGTCGTGTCGGTTGCCCCGCATTCTCCGCCGGCCTGTGTCGACGGCAACCACCCTTTCTTCCCCCGTTTACGGGGGAAGTGGCCGCGAAGCGGCCGAAGGGGGCCGAAGGCCGCGCAAATCGGCTGCGCCGCCCCTCCACCACTGCGTGGTCCCCCTCCCCGGTGAACCGGGGAGGAAAGTGCGCCAAGATCGGGTTGAGCTTGGTGTATGACCCGCCCTAGGCCGCCATCAGCTCCATCACCCGGCGCAGCTGGTCTTCCGTATCGCCCAGCTGGGCGTCGACCATGATCAGGCGTTTGGCGTAGTGGGAGCCGGCATATTCCCAGGTCATGCCGATACCGCCATGCATCTGCACGGCTTCCTCGCCGACCAGCTTGCCGGCGCGGCCGATCAGGTTTTTCGCTTTCGCCACGGCCAGGGCGCGGCCCGGCGTGTCGAGGGCGCCGGCGGCGTGGATGACGATGGAACGCGCCTGCTCGATCTCGATCGACAGGTCGACGAGGCGGTGTTGCAGCGCCTGGAAGGTCGCGATCGGGCGGCCGAATTGCTGGCGCTGCATCAGATAGTCTTTCGTCATCTCCTTGAGCACGTCCATTGCGCCGACGGCTTCGGCGCAGAGCGCCAGGCGGCCGGCATCAAGGGCGGCTTCGATGGCCTCGCCTGCGTCCTCGGAGAGACAGGTGGCGGCGGTGTTGTCGAGCCCGACTTCCGCCGCGCCGCCGCCATCAATCATGGCATAGCCGTGGATATCGGCCGCCGCAGCATCGACCTCGAACAGGCCGATCTTGCCGGCCGGCGTGCGGGCCGCGACCAGGAGCGTATCAGCGGCATGCCCGCCATAGACCAGGCTCTTGCGGCCGCTCAGCGTCCAGTTGTCGCCGGATTTGGTGGCGGCATTGCTGATCTCGCTGATATCGGTAAAGGCTTCCGGCTCGAACACGGCCAGCGCGGTGCGCGCAGTGCCGGCGATGATAGCCTCGACCTTGTCGGACTGGCCGAAGGCGCCATAGAGGCGCAGGCCCATCAGATTGCCGAGCATGGGCTCCGGGCACAGCGTGCGGCCGAATTCCTCGAACACGACGGCGATGTCGAAACCTTCGCCGCCGAACCCGCCCTGGTCTTCCGGGATCAGCGCCCCGAGAATGCCGAGCTCGGCCAGTTCGCCCCACTTTTTGGGATCGTGGAAGGGCGCGTCATAGGCGATCTTGATACGGTGCTCGACGGGATACTGGTCGGCAAGATAGCGGCGCAGGCTGTCGGAGATCATGCGCCGGTCGTCGGTTTGATTGAAATTCATGGCTCAGGCTCCGAAAATGTCTTTGGCGATGATATTGCGCTGGATCTCGTTGGACCCACCGAAGATCGAAAGCTTGCGATTGTTGAAATAGCTGGCGGCACTGGCGGCCGCTTCCGGCGGCGCGACAGTGAGGTTGCCGGCCAGTGCGTCCATCGGGAAGGGCGCTGCAGCCGGGCCGAGGGCGCGGCGGGCGAGGTCGTCGAGATTTTGCCGGATCACCGTGCCCTTGATCTTGAGCATGGAGGCGATGGTGTTGGAGGCGGCACCACCGGAAGCATCGACCAGCACCCGCAGATTGGTCATGCGCAAGGCTTCCAGATCGATCTCGGCCTCGGCGATGCGCGCCGCGAAGAGCGGGTCCTCGATCAGCGGCTTGCCGCGGCGTTTCAGCTTGCGCGCCAGCGCCTTGAGTTCGTGCAGCGCCTGGGTCGAGGCGCCGACGCCGGCAATGCCGGTGCGCTCGTGGGTCAGCAAGAATTTGGCGATGGTCCAGCCTTCATTCTCGACCCCGACCAGATTGGAGACCGGCACGCGGACATCGGAGAAGAAGACCTCATTCACCTCATAGCCGCCCTCGATCAGCTTGATCGGGCGCACTTCAATGCCGGGCGTCTTGATGTCGACCAGCACGAAGGAAATCCCTTCCTGGCGCTTGCCCTCGGTGGAGGTGCGCACGAGGCAGAAGATCTTGTCGGCATACTGGCCGAGCGTGGTCCAGGTCTTCTGGCCATTGATGATGTAATCATCGCCCTCGCGGATGGCGCGGGTCTTCAGGCTGGCGAGATCGGAACCGGCACCGGGTTCGGAATAGCCCTGGCACCACCAATCCGTGCCGTCGAGAATGCGCGGCAGGATGTCGGCTTTCTGTTTTTCGGTACCGAATTTGATCAGGACCGGGCCGAGCATCCCCAGACCGAAGGGCACGATGCGCGGCGCATTCGCCATGCAGCATTCCTCGTCGAAGATATGGCGTTGTACGGCATTCCAGCCGGGGCCGCCATATTCGACCGGCCAGGTCGCGGCGAGCCAGTTGCGGCTTTGCAGCGTCGCGTGCCAGCTTTCAATATCGGCCTTGCCGAGTTCCTCGCCATTGCGAACCTTGGTCGCAAGCTCTTCAGACAGATTGTCCTTGAGAAAACTGCGGACTTCCGCGCGGAAGGCGTCTTCCTCGGGCGTGAAGTTGAGATCCATGGTGTTCTCCTCGATATCGACCAATGGGCGGGGCCGGTCTGGTGCCGGTCTCCGGTGCTTTCGTGTTTTCGGTATGTATTTAAAGCCAAGCGGGGCGGGATGGATAGGGGGTTGCTGATTCTCGCGGTCTGGAATCTTGTCGCACCGGTCGAGTGCTAGAGCAGGCCGCGGGCCGCCAGGTCTGAGCGCAGCTTGGTTTCGTCAGTGAACAGCTCGGAATCAAAGCCGAATTCGCGCGCTGCGATGACATTGGCCTCGCGGTCGTCGAAGAAGATCACATCGGCTGGATCATGCGGCAGACGCGCGGCAGTGATCTCGTAAATGCGCCGGTCGGGCTTGATCACGCCCTCATGCGCCGACACGATCGTGTCGCGCATATGGCGCATCGCCGGGTAGAGCCGGTTGACGGGCTCTACCCATTCGGCGGGAAGATTGGTGAGGGCGTATTGCGGCACACCGCGTGCGGCGAGGGCGTCGATCACTTCGGCGGTGCCAGGGACTAAGCCATTGAGCATTTCCGGGAAACGCGTTTCCCAGGCGGTGATGGCGGCCTCATGCTCGGGGTATTGCGCAATCAGGGCGCGGCGATTCTCGGCCATCGGCACGCCGCGATCATGCGCGCCATGCCAATCCATCGTGCAAACACGGCCCAGGAAGTCCTGGACCGCGTCTTCAGTGTCGAAAATCTTGCGATAGAGATAGGCGGGCGACCAGTCCAGAAGGACATTGCCCAGATCCCACAGGACAGCCTTGCGAGCCATCGACTGTGAAAGCCTAGCCGGCACGGGCTTTGAAGCGCGGGTCGGTCTTGTTGATCACATAGACACGGCCGCCACGTTTCACGACCTTGCAATCACGGTGACGATTTTTCAGCGACTTGAGAGAGCTGCGGACTTTCATGACAAGGCCTTCGTGTTGACACGCATTGAATAAGGAGGGCGCGGAGTAGCGGAGGGGCGTGGCAGTGTCAACGGGGACGTGCCGTTTCGGGCGGTGCAGCGCAGGAAACCGGCCGCTTGCCGCACCTGCGATGCCGCAGATGCGAAAATTATTACACATGGTTAAGAAAACTGCATTACGGAGCCGCAAAATCTGCTATGTGAGTAGCGTCACAAGGAGAATGACATGCGTTTTGAAATGATGATTGCGGCATCTGCCGCTGCACTGCTGCTGGCTGCCTGTTCCGATGGCACCGGCGATACCGCTGAAGACCAGATGGATTCGGCTGCCGAGCATATGGAAGACGCCGCTGATGCAATGGGCGATGCTGCTCAGGACGCCGGCGATGCCATGGGCGACGCCGCCGATTCAACCGGCGACGCTATCCAGGGCGCGGCTGACGCAACTGGCGATGCCATGGGCGACGCCGTCGATGCTGCTGGCGATATGGTCGACGACGCGGCTGATGCGGTCGGGGACATGATGGACGATGCGTCTGACGCCGCCGACGATGCTGCTGACGCTGTTGAGGATGAAGTCGAGTCAAACGACCCGCAATAAGCTGGTCCTGTGTCTTGAATTCTGCTCGTTCACGCCCGGTGCTGTTCGCCCGGGCGTGAATTGGCGGTTGATGGCGAGTCCGTCCGATGCGGCGGACGGGTTTCGCCGATTGGTCTGAGCCGGTCTCGAAAATTCCGGCCGACTGGAATCTCGGTCCCGTCAGTGAGCGTGATCTTGCGCGAATTCCCCTCTGCAATCACCTCTTGAATGTCGTGTAAATTGATCATGTGCGAGCGGTGTACACGCCGGATCGCGGTGCCCTCAAGTTCGCGCTCAAGCGTAGCCATGGTGGTTCGCACCATGTGTTTTCGTTGATCGGTGTGGATGAAGACATAATCCTTGCACGCCTCAATGCGCCGGATGCTCCTGACGTTGATGCGCAGGGCGCGATTGCCGACCTTGGCCCAATAGACCTGATCCGGCTCCGGAGTTTGCGCGGTGTCCGGCGCGGCTGGCAGCGCATGGCGCGCGGCGTCGTGTACCGCGTTCATGATCGGTGCGACGAGCAAGCGCTGCCGGGCGCGCTCAACGGCATCGCCGAGCCGTACCGGCTCGACCGGTTTGAGTACAAAATCCGTAGCCTCGACATCGAAAGCCCTTGATGCAAAGCGGTCGAATGCGGTGACGAAAATAATCTGTGGCCTGCCGCGACAATTCAGTTCATGCGCGAGGGAAAGCCCGTCCATGCCAGGCATGTCTACATCGATCAGAAGGAGGTCGGGCTTGCGGGCTTCAAAGGCGTGCAGTGCCGCAAGCCCGGTCTTGGCTGTTCCCACGACAGAGATCCCCTGGATATCCGAGAGAATGTGCTCGAGATTGGCGATGGCGAGAGGTTCGTCGTCAACGATCAGGACTTTCATCACACGGGCTTCCCTGGCTTGCTGTCGCCAACCTTCGGAGTGAAGGGTATGCAGAGTTTGCATTCATAATGTTGGTCATCAGCTGGCCCACAGATTAATTTCCCGACAGCCGGGAAAAGGATCTCCGTGCGCCGTTTCAGATTGGCGATCCCGAGGCCGGTGGGTCCGGAAGTGTCGGAGGGGGCGGACACCGGCGGCTTGTAGCGGTCATTTCGAACCGAGATGCAGCAGGTGGAGCCGGGTCCGTCTGTGGCTTCGACGGTCGCCGTGACGAGCTGGTCCGTCTTGGAAACGCTGTGCTTTACGACGTTCTCCATCAGTGTCTGAAGGGCGAAGCGGGGAACAAGTACGTGCCGGAAGCGGTCATCGACCCTCCATTCAACGCGTAGCCGCTCGGGAAATCGTAACGCTTCGATCTGCAGATAGACCCCGGCGGACTCCATCTCATCGGCGATCGTTGTGACCGGGTCTGCATCGTGTTTCAGGCTGCGCCGCAGCAGGTCGCCGAGCGCGACCACGGCGCCGCGGGCTTCCGGCTTGCGATCAAGATTAATCAACGCACCGAGCGTATTCAGTGCGTTGAACAGGAAGTGCGGGTTGATCTGGCTCTCCAGCTGCGACAGGTGAGCCTGCGTGACAGCGGCCTCAAGATCGCGAAGCCGGTCACGTTCATGCTGCCGTCTGAGTTGATGAATCAGCACCAGCATGACTGCGAGCCAGAGCACGACCCGGGGGCCGCCGGTGGCGAGCAGGCTGAACAGAACGGAGCGCCCAAACCCGGCTGCCGAGTCCATCACATCGGGACTGATCGTGAGCCAGAACAGGAAAGCCTCGGAGAAGCCGTTGACCAGGACCGCTGCGGCGGCGGTCAGGAGGCCGCGGGTGACTGACACGCCCGCGATGAACGGGGTAAGCGCGAGTTGGCAAATGGTCAGGCTGGCCAGCATGTAAAGACCGCTGAACATCAGATAGTCGAGATCGAACCGCTTCACGTCGAACTCGAAACCGCTCAATACGCTCAACGAGTCGGTGATTGTGAGCGTGAGCGTCAGCCCAGCGCCCCATAATCTTAGCTGCACGAATGGGTCGAGCCGCCGCAGTGCGGACGGGATTCTGCTTGGCAAGGTCGTTGTCACTGGCGTTTATCTCATTGCTGCCGTCCCTCGAATCTACAGCAATCCGGCGCGAATGGATGGGTGTTCGTGCGCCAGGCGCGCGATTTGTCGAAAAAGCCGACCATCTGTCCCGTCATTCATCGATTCCGTCGCAGGCCCCGCTGACGCGAATATTGCTGTCTCTACGAAGGCTCCTCTTCATCGCCCGCAATTGTTTCGTGCGGGCATTACGCAAGGGGAATTCAATGATCCGCATCAAGAAGGTTTTGCTAAGCTCGACCGCCTACGCAATGGCATTGGCGACGGGGGTTGTCGCGGTGCCGATGCTGGCGCCTGTTGCCAGCGCACAGGATTATACGACGGGCGCTATTTCCGGGACGGTCACCACGCCGAGTGGCGAGCCGGTAGCCGGAGCAAGTGTGACGATGGTGTCGCAATCCCAGGGGTTCACGCGCGAACTGACCACCGGTGCCAATGGCGTGTTCCGCGCGACATTGCTGCCGCAGGGCGATTACACGGTCATGATCACGGCGCCGGGATATTCCGACATGTCGGACACGGTCCGCATTACTGTCGGCGGCCAGTCGAACTACAGTTTTCAGGCCATGCCGGCCGGCTCGTCCGATGTGATCACGGTTACCGGAACCGCTGTTCAACAGCTTCAGTTCCAGCAGACCACATCAGGTCTCAACATGGATGTCGGCGAGATGCTGGCGACCATGCCGATTGGTCGGAATATCGAGTCCCTGGTCCAGTTGACGCCGACGGTCGTCCAGGGCGACGGGGCATTTGAAACGGTCGGCGGCGGCGGGGCGTCTCCGGCGATCGGCGGTGGCTCGGCTGCAGAAAATGCCTTCTACATCAACGGCCTGAACATCACCAACTTCGATACCTATCTGGGTGCTGCGACAGTGCCGTTTGATTTCTACCAGACGGTGGAAGTCAAGAATGGCGGCTATCCGGCTGAATTCGGTCGCGCAACGGGTGGCGTTGTGAACGCTGTCACCAAGTCGGGCACCAACGAGTTCATGTTCGCTGTGCACGGCAACTGGGCACCGGGTGATCTGGCATCCAACAGTCCGGACACATACCTCGAACGCAATGAACTGGCCGATGGCAATTCATGGGATGTCACTGTGGAGGCAGGCGGGGCGCTGATTCCCGATCGCCTGTTCGCCTACGGGCTCTACCAGTTCCGCGACACCCAGTCTGACACTGCGTCCATTGCCGACGGCGCTGTTCATCTTGATGAGTCCGATTCTCCATTCTTCGGCTTCAAGCTGGATGGCTATGTCACCGACGACCATCATCTCGAGTTCACCTATTTCGATACGACTCGGGAAACAACCCGCTCCGATCTCGCCTTCGACGGTGTTGATATGGTCGGGGGTCCGATCGGCGGTGAGGTGTATGAGAATGGCGGTGCCAGCTATGTCGCCAAATACACCGGCAACATCACCGATTTCTTCACACTGTCGGCGGCTTATGGTGTCAGCGAAGACCGCAATTCGACGGTCGCTCTCGATCCGGACACGCCCTACATTGTTGACCAGCGCTCCGGTACGGCCGTGCGGGTCGGGCCGCAGACCTCCGCTTCAAATGATCTCAACGAAACACGACGGGAATTCTACCGGATCGATGGAGATTTCTTCTTCAACGTGATGGGCGAGCACCATCTGCGCGTCGGTTATGATAACGAGCAGCTTTCACTCGCTCACGTCTCCGCCCGGACCGGCGGGGCCGACTGGCGCGCCTATACGGTGTCGACCAGTACGGAAGCGATCTATGGCCTGCCCGCGGGATCGGAGATCATCCGTTCGACCATCGCCCGCTTCGGCGGCAGCGTGGAAGGCGAGAATGAATCCTTCTACATTCAGGATTCCTGGGACGTCTCTGACCGGCTCAACCTGCAGATCGGCCTGCGCAACGACCGGTTTGTCCTTCACAACCTGGTCGGCGAGACACCGGTTGATCTCGACAATAACTGGGGCCCGCGTTTCGGCTTCAATTACGACATTTTCGGCGATGGCACGACGCGGCTCTTCGGGAGCTTCGGGCGCTATTACATCCCGCCGGCTCTGAATATGAGCTACCGCGGAGCCGACTACTATGTCCGCGAGTATCACGAGCTCCTCTCGCTCGACACGACCGCCGGCACCTTTGTGCTCGGCGACACCCGCACCGACGCCAATTCCGGCATCACTGCGCTGGGTGCCAGTGCCTGTCCGGGCGGGGCGATCTCGCCGGCCGGCGATGTGGCCTGTATTGTCTACGGCGCAGGCATTCAGGAACCGGCGATCTCGAAAACCTCGCTTGGTCTTGAAGCGACCAATGAGGATGAATTCTCGATCGGGATCGAACACCAGGTTGATGATCTGTGGACCCTGGGTCTGCGGGCAACTTGGCGGGTGCTGGATAATGTCTCCGAGGACGTCTCGATCGATGCTGCCCTCGTGGCCTATTGCGACGAGAACGGCATCGCCGGATGTTCGGACACCTGGTACGGCGATCACCAGTACGTCATCATGAATCCCGGCGAGGGTATTGATGTCTGGACGCGTGGTGCGCTTCCGGGCGACAGTGATATCAGCCTGATTCACCTGACGGCCGAGCAACTCAACATTCCCGTTGCGGAACGGGAATACGCAGCGCTCGAATTGTCCTTCAGCCGTGAGTTTGACGGTGTGTGGGGCCTGCGCGGTTCCTACGTCTGGTCAACCTCGATCGGCAATTATGAGGGCACCGTCCTGTCCGACAATGGTCAAACCGATGCCGGCACCACGATCCTCTATGATCACGCCGGTCTGACGGACAATACCTACGGCTTCCTGCCGAACCACCGTCGTCATGCACTCAAGCTGTGGGGATCCTACCAGCTGACCGAGGATGTCTTGCTCGGCGCCAATTTCGCGGTGACTTCGCCGCGTCAGTTCGGTTGCCGCGGTGTTCACCCGACAGACTCGGCTGCAGCGGCTTATGGCGCATCATCCTGGTACTGCCAGGGCGTTGCATCGCGTCGGGGGTCCGAGTTTGAGGCTGAATGGGAGACGCGCCTCGACATGTCCGCGCGCTACACAGTGCCGAATGCCCAGTTTGGCAATCTGGTACTGCGGGCTGATGTGTTCAATCTGCTCAACAGCAGTGCGGCAGTCGACTTCAACGAGAATGGTGACACCGGAGCCGGCACGCCGAATCCGAATTATCAGTCGCCAACGCGCTATCAAGCCCCGCGCTCTGTGCGGATTGGTTTCGACTGGGCGTTCTAGACAGCGCTGCCGCCGGAAACGGTTGGCGGATGCGTGAGAGAGGGCGGGCCATAACGGTCCGCCCTTTTTTGTGCACTGTTCGGCAGAGGGCCGCGGCGCTCGTCGCGCAATCCTGTTGCCGGTCGCGGCACCGTCGCATGCAGATCGCCGCGTGGTTAGTTACGGGGCGTGAGAATTGGACACACGAGGTTGGTCCCTGCCTGGTCCAGTCCGCGAAGGGCCCGATGCTTCCACCTCACAGCAGTCCTCCGAGACGGATTGGCCGGCGTTCGCGCCGGCCAATTTTCTCTCTTACAACATCGTCAGTTGCCCTCGCCCTGCAGCGCCCATAGTTTCGCGTCCATGACACATCTGGGTAATTGCGTTTCGGCCGCACTCGCGGCCGTTTGTGTGACCGGGCTGGCGGCCAATGCCGCAGCACAGGATGGCCGTGTCGATGTCGATGTCGAGCTCGTGCTGGCCGTCGATATCTCCTATTCCGTCGATGAGGAAGAGGCGCATCGCCAGCGCGAGGGCTATGTTGCGGCGCTGGCGCATGAGGACGTGATCCGTTCCATCCAGGGCGGCCCGCTGGGGCGGATCGCCGTCACCTATGTCGAATGGGCCGATACCGGCTTCCAGCGCGCCGCCGCCGACTGGACCGTGATTGCCAGCGAGGATGACGCGCTCGACTTTGCCGCCCGTGTGGCCTCGGCGCCCTTCGAACGCGGCCACTACACCGCGATCGGCTCGGCCATCGCCGATGGCGTGCGCCGGATCGACGAGAATGATTACACCGCGCCGCGCCTGATTATCGATATTTCCGGCGATGGTCCGCAAAACCAGGGCCTGCCGCTGGACAGCGCCCACGCCCTGGCCGACCGGTCGAACATTGTCGTCAACGGACTGCCGGTGATCTCGTCCAGCGAAGGGCGCTGGGTGCGGCCGGTCGAGGTCAATCTCGAGGGCTATTTTCGCGAGAATGTCATCATCGGGCCGGGCGCCTTCGTACTGCCGGCGCGGACCGAGGATGAATTCCGCGTCGCCATCCTGCGCAAGCTGGTGCTCGAGATCGCCGGCGCCATGCCCTCGGGTCCCGAACTTGATGTTTCCGGCCTCGGACGGGCGCCGTGAAACCGCTCATTGCCCTGGCCTGCCTGGTGATGGCACCGCTTCTGTCCGGCGCCAGCAGTGCGCCACCGGAGGAGCTCGTCCGCCCGATCGAATACACGGTCGATGGCCGCGAATATGTTGATCTCGAACTTGTGCTTGCCGTCGATGTCTCCTCCTCGATCGACGAGGTCGAGGCGCGGCGCCAGCGCGAGGGCCATGTTGCGGCGCTGGCCGATCCGGAAGTGATCTCGGCGATCCAGGGCGGCGGCTATGGCCGCATCGCGGTGATCTATCTGGAATGGGCCGATGGCGATTTCCAGCGCGTTGTCGCGCCCTGGACGGTGATCGCGACCGAAGCCGATGCACGGATATTCGCGGCCAGCCTGGCGACGGCGCCCTTCATTTCCGGCCGCCGCACGGCGATCGGCGCCGCGATCAACAGCTCCATCACCCTGATCGAGGACAATGCCTATGAGGGCATCCGCCAGGTCATCGATCTGTCCGGCGACGGGCCGCAAAATTCCGGCGCCTCGCTGTCGGAGGCGCGCAGCCGTGCCGAAGCGGCGCTGATCACCATCAATGGCCTGCCGATCCAGTCGGAGCGGCAAAGCCCGTTCCGGCCGTCGGTCAGCATTGATGTCGCCGATTATTTCGAGAAGCAGGTGATCGCCGGGCCGGGCGCCTTTATTTCGCCCACAAATGAGCATGAGGATTTCGTGGACGCGCTGACGCGCAAACTTATAATCGAAATCGCCGGGCTCGATCCGGCGCAATTCCTCAGGAGGGGATAATCCGCGCGCTTCTTATTGGCCTGATGGCCCTGATGTTTGCCCCGTCCGTTCACGCCCAGCCCGAGGGCGAGACATTCGATGCCTGGCTGTCCGGCTTCCGGGTTCGCCTGGCTGACTCCGGCGCACAGCCGGAGACTGTCGCCGCCATGCTCGACGGTCTGGCGCCGCAAATGAGCATTATCGAGCGCGATGGCAGCCAGCCGGAATTCGTGCGTCCGATCTGGTCCTATCTCGACATCGCCGCCTCCGACCTGCGCATCGCCAATGGCCGCGCGGCCTATGAGGACAACCGCGCTTTGGTTGATGCTGTCGCAGCGCAATATGGCGTGCGGGCGCAAACCCTGATCGCGATCTGGGGGCTGGAAAGCTCTTATGGTCAGATACCCGGCAATAATGACGTCATCCAGGCCCTCGCCACCCTGGCCTGGGAAGGCCGCCGCCGTGACTGGGCCGAGGGCCAGCTGATCGCCGCCGCCCACATGATCGATAATGGCTATGCCACGCGCGACCAGCTCACCGGCTCCTGGGCCGGCGCCATGGGCCAGATGCAATTCATCCCGACCACCTATCTCGAGCGCGCCGTCGATTTCGATGGCGATGGCCGCCGCAATATCTGGACGAATAACGGTGATGCGCTCGCCTCGGCCGCCAATCTGCTCGCCCGTGCCGGCTGGCAGACCGGTGCGCCGACCGTGATCGAGGTCTCGGTGCCGGATGATTTTGACGTCTCGCGCTGGAATCCCGACCGGAACCGCCTCGTCAGCGAGTGGGCGATGCGCGGTATCGCCCCGGCCGATGGACACGCCTGGAGCGCCGACGGCCTGATGCTGACGGCACGCCTGGAACTGCCCGCCGGCATTGCCGGGCCGGGCTTTCTGACCTTCCCGAACTTCCGCGTCATCAAGCGCTACAACAATTCCACCGCCTATGCCCTCGGCGTCGCCCATCTCGCCGACCGCATCGCCGGCGGCAGCCCCTTTATCGGCCCCTGGCCGGTCGATGACGTACCGTTGACGCGCACCCAGACCCGCGAAATGCAGGCAGCGATGAATGCACTCGGCCATGACAGCGGCACGCCCGACGGCCTCGCCGGCCCGCGCACCCGCAACGCCCTGCGCGCCTTCCAGCGCGCCCATGGCCATGCCGCGGATGGCTATGCCGGCCGGGCGATGTATGATGCGGTGATGGCCGCGAGCGTGGCGGTGCCGGCCGGCGAGTAGCGTCGCTGCACCAATCGGCGGCTGTGGCATTGACGCGGACGGCTGCTCATATTCTCTTGTCCGCGACGATGCTCTGGCGATGGCGCGCCTGACGGTCAGGAGAAAATTGATGCAGGATTCCATTGGCACCGATCGCGAAGGCGAAGCGACACGTATCACCCGGGACGATGACATGCGCAGCCGGCTCGTCTTCCCTGACGCCGTGACGCCGGATGCCGGCGTCGTTGTCACTGGCGATGATGGCGATAATATCCTTGTCGGCGGCGCGGGCGATGACAGCCTCGCAGGCGGTGGCGGCAATGACACGCTCACCGGCGCCGGCGGGGCAGACAGTCTCGATGGCGGTTCCGGAACGGATCTGGCGGATTATTCCGACTCCGCCAGACGCGTTGTGGTCGACCTTGCGGCAGGCACGGGCAGCGGCGGCGATGCCGCCGGCGATACCCTGACCGGAATTGAAAACCTGCTCGGTTCAGGCTCCAGCGACATCCTCACCGGCAATGGGTCGGCCAACACGCTCACTGGCGGCGGTGGCCGTGACGAGATTTATGGCGGGGACGGCAATGACACGCTGGAGGGCGATTCCGGCGCGGACTGGCTCTATGGCGGTCTGGGCAATGATGACATCGACGCCGGGACCGAGAACGACCTGGTCTATGGCAATGAAGGCCATGATGTGATCCATGGCGGCGACGGGTATGACCGGCTGTATGGTGGTGATGGCCGCGACGAGATTTATGGCGATGCCGATGACGATACGATCGAGGGCGGCAGTGGTGCTGACTGGCTGTATGGCGGCCTCGGCAATGACGAGATCGATGCCGGCACCGAGAATGATTTGGTCTACGGCAATGAAGGCCACGATCTGATCCGCGGCGGTGAGGGCAATGACCGGCTGTACGGCGATGGCGGTCGCGATGAAATTTATGGCGATGCCGGTGACGACAGGATTGAGGGCGGTGCCGGTGCCGACTGGATCTATGGCGGCGAAGGCCGGGATACGATCGATGGCGGCTCCGAGAATGACCAGCTGTCGGGCGGAATCGGCAATGATGTCATGTCCGGCGGCCTCGGCAATGATCGTCTTCTCGGCGAAGCCGGCAATGATCAACTCTCCGGTGATGACGGGCATGACTGGCTCTATGGCGGTGACGGCCGCGATGATCTGTCCGGCAATGATGGCCGCGACCGGATCTATGGCGAGGCTGATGACGACACCCTGGCCGGCGGCGGTGGCGCTGACTGGCTTTATGGCGGTCTCGGCAATGACGATATCGCTGGCGGTACCGAGAATGACCAGATCTATGGCAATGAAGGCCACGACCTGATCCATGGCGATGAGGGGCATGACCGTCTGTATGGCGGAGACGGCCGCGATGAGATCCATGGCGATGCCGGCGATGACACGATCGAAGGTGGCGCCGCGGCCGACTGGATTTATGGCGGTACCGGCAATGACACGATCGATGGCGGCACCGAGAATGACGAGTTGTCGGGGAATGACGGCCACGATGAGATCCGCGGCGGCGCGGGCAATGACCGGCTGTATGGAGGCGATGGCCGCGACGAGCTCTATGGTGATGCCGGAATCGATATTCTTGAAGGTGGTGCGGGCGCGGACTGGCTCTATGGCGGAGACGACCGCGACACCCTGAATGGCGGCTCGGAAAACGACCAACTGACCGGTGGGCTTGGCAATGATGTCATTGACGGCGGCGATGGCACCGACACGGCCGTTTTCTCCGGCAATTACGCCGATTATACCGTTGAGATAAACGGTTTGACGGCGACGGTTACCGGCGCTGATGGCGTCGATACGCTGACCAATATCGAGGCGCTGCAATTCGACGATCAGCTGGTGCGTATCGTGCTCGAGCCGGTGAATGACAATCCGCCGGTGATCACCTCGGCTGCCGTCGCCGACGCCGCCGAGAACCAGACTGCTGCCTATACCGTGGTCGCGACTGATGGCGATTCCGGCGCCGCGACACTGAGCTATTCGCTGGCCGGTGCTGATGCGGCATTCTTTGATATCGACTCCGCGACGGGCGTTGTGACCTTCAAGACCGCTCCCGATTACGAGACCCCTGAATCCGCCGACGGCGACAATGTCTACGACATCACTGTCAGCGCCAGCGACGGCAGGTTTGCCACTGATCAGACTGTGGAAATCCGGGTCACCAATGTCACGGATACCACGCCGGTCATTACCTCTGACGACCAGTTCACCGTTCCGGAGAACCTGACCGACGCGATCTCCATCTACGTCTCGGACAGCAATCCGGAGGTTCATACCTACACGCTGTCTGGAGCGGATGCGGACCTGTTCCGGATGGCGGGTGACTGGGGTGGGCTGTTGTTCGTGACACCCCCGGATTATGAGGCGCCTGCCGATGCCGGTGGCGACAATGTCTACAATATCACCGTGGAAGTCTCCAATGGCGTTAATTCAACCACGCAGGACATAGCGATCACGGTTGAGAATGTGAATGATATTGCGCCGGTATTCACCTCGCCGACGACGGTGTCGGTGGAGGAGAACCAGATCGCCGTTGGCAGGGCGCGGGCGACCGATGCCGAGGGTGATACCCTGAGCTTCGCGTTGGGCGGCGATGATGCTGACCTGTTCCGGATTGACAGCGTGACCGGGATCATCCGCTTCCTGTCCGCCCCCGATTTTGAAGCCCCGGGCGATACCGATTTCGACAATGTCTATCAACTGGATGTCGTTGCGAATGACGGCTCGAACAGTACTGTCCAGTCGCTCGCGGTGACCGTGACGAATGTCGTCGAGGCTGTGGAGGACGTGCCTGGAGACCCCTCGACGCAGGTCGAGATCGCGCTCGGTGAAACCTATACCGGGGAGTTGGAGGTCGTCGGGGACCGTGACTGGATCCGCGTCGAGCTGACGGCCGGGCAGCGCTATGCGATTTCCCTTGATGGTGTCGGCTCGAATCCGTTGTCAGACCCTCTGGTGCGCCTCTATGACGCGTCCGGCAGTCTCGTTGCCTCCAATGATGATGGCGGGCCGGGCCTGAACTCGCTTCTGACCTATACGGTCAGCAGCAGCGGCACCTACTACATCGAAGCGGCGGCCTGGGATGACACCGTGGCCGGGCTCTACCAGGTCGGACTGGAGACAGCCGAGCCGCTCGAGGCCTATACCAATGACCAGATCGCCAACTTCCTGCAGTCGGGCTACTGGGTGGGCAATGGCCAGACCGCCCGGCAGTGGAGTGCCAGCGAAGGCGGCACGATCACGGTCAACCTGGTCGATCTGACGGCGGATGGTCAGACCCTGGCGCGCGCCGCCCTGCAACTCTGGTCGGACCTGACGGGTATTGAATTCGATGAAGTCCCGTTTGGCGGATCGCTGGTGTTCGACGATGACGAGGAGGGGGCATTCTCGACCTCGTCTGTCTCCGGCGGCGTGATCCAGTCGGGAACCGTGAACGTCTCCACCGACTGGCTCTCCAACTACGGCACCGAACTCGACACCTATTCCTTCCAGACCTATATCCACGAGATCGGTCACGCGATGGGTCTCGGACATGCTGGCCCCTATAATGGTGCGGCTGACTACGGGGTTGATGCGGCCTATCTCAACGATTCCTGGCAAGTGTCGATCATGTCCTATTTCAGCCAGACCGAGAACACCTATGTCGACGCGTCCTTTGCGCTCGTCCTCTCACCGCAGATGGCGGACGTCCTCGCCATCCAGAACATGTACGGCCTGGCCAGCAATATTCGCGGCGGCAATACCGTCTACGGTTTCGGGTCGACCGCCGGTAATGCGATCTATGATGCGACCTCCTTCAGTTCGATCACGAGCTATACGATCGTGGATACGGGCGGAACCGACACGATGGATTATTCCGGGTCCGCCGCGAACCAGACCATCGATCTGCGGGCCGAGCATTACTCAAGCCTGCAGGGCGGCACCGGCAATGTCGGTATCGCCCGCGGGACCGTGATCGAGAACGCCATCGGCGGAACCGGCAATGACACCCTGATCGGCAATGACGCCGACAACGAATTGTCGGGTCGCAATGGTGCCGATATTTTCTACGCCAGCGGCGGGTCGGATGTGCTCGACGGCGGCAGCGGTGCGGATCGGGTCATATTCACGGGTCAGGCCGGTGATTACACCATCACGACCAACGGGTCGGGCAATACCGTCGTCACCGATAACCGCTCCGGATCGCCCGATGGTGTCACCGAGCTGATCAGCGTCGAGACGCTGGTCTATGGCGGCGAGGCTCCCGCCTCGCTGCTTGTCTCGGACGGGGCCGGGGGCGATGCGACCGGATCCCTTGCCTGGCTCTCCGGCTCCAGTGAATCCGGGCTGGGTAGTGTGCCGGTTATGGCTGTGCTCGATCCGTCAATCCAGCCTGACCTGATTGATGCCGGTGACAAGCCGGAGGTGGCCGATGTCATGGACGCCATTGATGGCTGGGAGTTGCTCACAGGCTCCGCAGTGGGCATCGCGCCTGATCAGGCCATTCTGCCGGGGCAGGAATTGCTCGATGCGGCCTGGGCGGATTTTCACGACTTCCGCGATCTCGCCTTGCGGAACGGTAGTGACGGCCGGTATCCGGCGATCCGTGACGGGGATTTCCTCTCCGTATCCGCCGAAGGCGCAACGCCGCTTTCTGCGCCGGGGCAGCTGGCCGCCATCGATGGTGACGCCGTTGAGTTTGCTCCGGATCTGCTGACGTCCGGTTTCGGTAGTGAAGCGGGCATTCCCGCGCTGGCGGACCCGGTGCCGCCGACGCCGGACGGCCAGCTGATCGGGCCGGATGCACCGCTCTATCCAATCTGGGTTGAGGACACACCGCTTCCCGAGCAGGTTTTCGAATTGCCACCAGCCTTCGATACTCCCGAAGGCTGGTAACCGCCGGCGCCGCGCGGGAGGCGGGCTGATATCCGTCCCCGCCGATCCGTTGTGGCCTGGCCGGCTCTGCCGGCGAGTAGCGTCGCTCGTCCTAGGGTTCGGGCTTCACTGTCACGACGCTGGTCACCCGCGCAATTCCGGGATGAAGCCAGGCCAGGGCCAGCGCGATGATGCTCAGTCCGGCGGCAGCGATGTAGGGGCTGTGATGGCCGAGTTGATGGTACATCATCAAGCCGCCCACCGGCCCGATGATGAAGCCAAGACCGGCCGTCGCGGTGGTCAGGCCGGCGGCGCGGCCCTGTTCTTCCGGAGTGACGGCAATCGAGGCGCCGCCGACAAAGCCGGAGCGGGCCAGGCCGAAGGCAAAGCTGGTCATCAGATAGGCGAAGACAATACCGGCATAATTCGGCGCGATCAGCATGACGCCGCTGCCGAGCGCGGTGATCAGTCCGCCCAGTGACATCAGCACGCGCGGGCTGGCCTTCAACGCCGGGATCACGATCAGCTGCGCCACGATCAACGCCCCCGCGCCAGCGGCCAGGGCGATCGCCGACATCTGCAGGCCCTGACTTTCATCCAGCCCGAGCGCATCCATGATGAAGAAGGAGAGCGTTGCCAGGCTGAGCGATTGCGTGATCCAGATCAGGGCGCCGTAGATCATGAAGGGCGCGATGCGCCGGTCGGCGGCAAAGCCGAATTGTCTTAGCGGATTGAGCGGGCGTTGCTGAACGCGCGGCGGCGTCTGTTCCGGCAACAGTTTCCACACCGCCACGGCGCTCACCGCCACCGAGGCCGAGATCATCACCATGAAGACCGGCACACCCACAATATCGACGAAGGCGGCCGCCAGCGTCGGGCCGATGACGGCACCGAGGCCAAAGGCTGCGGTCAGGCCGGCCAGCGCTTCGGTGCGTTCCTCCGGACTGGTGCGGTCAGCGACATAGGCCTGGGCGGCCGGATTGGTGGCCGAGCCGAGCGAGCCGAACAGGGTGCGTGCCAGCGCCATGGCGAAGATCGCGGCGAGCGGCGGCACCCAGCCGGATTCGCCGGCCCAGGCCGCGCCGCCAAACATCAGTGTCGAGCCGGCAAAGGCCGTCAGGCCGAAAATGATCAGCGGCTTGCGGCCGCGTCGGTCGGACAAGGCGCCCCAGATCGGCGTCATCGTCATGAAGAGTGTCGCCGAAACCGTGTAGATCGCGCCGACCCAGTATTCCGGCACCGCCAATTGCCGCGCCAGCGGCGGCAGGATGGCGAACAGCATATTGTTGCCGATGCCCGTGGCCATCAGGCAGAGGAACAACAGGCGGAAGGCGGCGCTGCGCTGTTTCGGGCCGGATGGATTGGTGGGGTCGTAGAGCGGGATCATCGGAGCGCCAGCTTTAGAAGCTTCGCTCCAATTGGCAAGCGGCTGTTCCGTAAACCTCCCGATAACCCTTATTCAACCGGACATTAAGCTTGACGCGTCATAGTGCACTCAAATCGGGCGGCATCAATGTCCGGATGTGGAACAGGTGGACGGGTTTATGTTTCAGATAATCGGCATCGTGGTTGTGTTCGTGATGGTGTTCGGGGGCTTCACGCTCTCGGGCGGGCATTTCGACGTCATCCTGCACTCCCTGCCTTATGAGATGATGATGATCGGCGGCGCTGCCACAGGGGCCTTCCTGATCGGCAACAAGCCCAAGACCGTGATCAAGACGCTGGGGGATCTGTCGAAGGTCTTCACCGGGCCCAAATGGAAGGGTTCGGACTATACCGACCTGCTTTCGCTGCTCTTCCTGCTGACCAAGATGATGAAGACCAAAGGCGTGATCGCGCTCGAGGCGCATATCGAGAATCCGGCGGAGAGCGCGATCTTCAAGCGCTATCCACGCATTCTGAAGGATCATTTTGCGACGGACTTCATCTGCGACACGCTGCGGATGATGACGATGAACCTGGAAGATCCGCACCAGGTCGAAGACCATATGGACAAGCAGCTCGAGAAACATCACCACGAGGTGGCCGACCCGGCGCACGCGATGCAGGGCATGGCCGACGGCCTTCCGGCCCTGGGCATTGTTGCTGCCGTGCTCGGCGTGATCAAGACCATGGGCGCGATCGAAAGCCCGCCGGCCGTGCTCGGCGGATATATCGGCGGGGCGCTGGTGGGAACCTTTCTCGGCGTGTTTATCGCCTATGGTTTTGTTGGTCCCTTCGCGAGCTATCTCCAGTCCGTCTATGACGAGGAAGCGCAATTCTACAAGATCATCCAGGATGTGCTGGTCGCCCATCTGCACGGCAATGCCGCACAGATCTCCGTCGAGATCGGCCGCGGCGGCGTGCCGACCAAGATGCAGCCCTCCTTCCTGGAAATGGAAAAGACGCTCGACGAGATCCCGGCCGAAGTCGGCTAGAACCGGCCCACCGGTTTCGAATGCAAGCGCGCAGCTCACAAGGCTGCGCGCTTTTGCGTTGAGGTGCCGGATATCTGTGTTGAACGGGGCGAAATTGCAGCCAGGCCGGACCAATTTCACACGCAATCGGTGCAATCAATGTTATGCCGCCTATATTCGGGATACATGCTGACCCGCCCGGCGCCGGACGACCCGCCCACGCGCCCGGGACGCATAGTCCGGTCGGCATCTCGCCAGTAGCCCGAATGCAATTGTCACAACCAAAAGGATGGATCGCACGCTTTGGACTGGACCGCCCTCATCAAAGAATTTGTAACCCTGCTGGTGGTCATCGACCCTGTCGGATCCATTCCGGTCTTCCTGTTCGCAGTCCAGAACGTCCCGCGCCACCTGCACGGTCGCTTTGCGCTGTGGGCGACCATTATCGCCGCTCTGGTCTTGCTGGGATTTCTGGTCGCGGGGCAGATCCTGCTGGAGACGATGGGGCTCCGGCTCGGCTCGTTCCAGACCGCCGGCGGTGTCATCCTCTTCCTGTTCGCGCTGACGATGATATTCGGCGAATCCAAGCCGGCCCGCGAGATCGGCGAAGCCGAGGGCGAGCACCTGGCCGGCGCGGTCTTCCCGCTGGCAATGCCATCCATCGCCTCGCCCGGCGCGATGCTGGCGATCGTGATCCTGACCGACAATCACACCGAATCCATCGCTGACCAGGCGATTACCGCCGGTCTGCTGGTCATCGTCCTCGCCCTCACCCTGGTGCTGCTGCTCGCCGCCAGCGCCGTGCACCGGGTGATCGGCAATACCGGCGCCAGCATCATCAGCCGCGTGATGGGGATTGTTCTCGCCACCATCGCGGTCGATGCGATCATCGGCGGCCTCGACGGTCTGGGCGTCCTCGATGTAGCGCCGGCAAGCACGGACAGCCTGTTGATGTAGCCGGCCTGCGGCGGCAGGGGCAACACCCTGCCGCCCCGGCCAGCCGTTGCATCACCGCCCGGGAGGCGGTGGCAGGGCTTCGCGCAATTCGCTTTCAGTGATGCCGAGCCGGGCGGCTGCGGCCGCCAGGTCGGGGCGACCACCGCGCGGATCGCCCAGCGCCTGCATCAGCGCCTGCGTGCTGACGCCCAGCGAGGCGGCAGCGTCATCGAAGCCGGGGGGAAGTCCGCCCGGACCGCCAGGCCCTCCACGACCGCCACCGGGACCACCATTCATCGGGCCACCATTGCCAGGACGGGGCGGTTCATTGCGACCGTCTTCGCCGGCGCGCGTTGCACCGATGCCGGCCGTCGCCGTGGTCGAGAAATTATTGCGCGCCTGGACGCCGATCAGACAGGCCGGCAGGTTCGGGAAGTCTTCGGACGCATGATAGTGATAGGTCTCGCCGCGCACCGTCATGCCGACATGGCCGTTGCAGTCATCGAGATCGATTGCGGGGGCGCCATCAGCCTCGGTGCTGCCGAACATCGGAAATCCGTCAAAGGCATAGCCGAACTGGGCCGAACTGTCCTGCGGCAGGGCGCAATGCGCGGCGACGTCAGCGCCTTCGAACACGGTGTCGATATCGCTCGCGGTCGCGTGCCAGTGATACCAGCCGCCCGGATCGATATGGCCACCACAAGTGTCGAGCGCCGGCATGTGGCCTGTGGCCTGCACGCTGGGGGCGTCGGAGAAGATCGGTACGCCATCGAGCGCGACGCCGATCTTGTTGACGACGCCCAGCCGGCTTGGCGCATCGGCCATCACCGGATCGACCGGCAGCAGCATGGTAATGGTGACGCTCTCATCGGCCGAGACATTGATACAGGCATGGTCAACGGTCGGCCGCCGGGTCGCATTGTCGACGACATGCACCGTGCCGTCATCGTCGTAGAAGCGGTAACCAAGCGAATCCAGCATCAGCAGAAAGGCGGCATCGACGCGGTAGAGCTTGCCGTTCTCGCCGGTCCAGTCCCAGATCCCGCCAACATCATCGAGCGTCGCCGGGCAGAAGGGACCGATTTCCAGCCCCTCGGGCATATAGTTGACGGTGAATTGATTGCACGTCGCCGCGTCGCCATTTTCCAGCGTGCAGTCCACGGTCACCGGCTCGACCGCGAAGATATTGTCGTCAAATGCCGTCATGTCCGGGTGCGCGGCCGCATGGCCCGGTAGCAGCAAGGCGCCCGCCAGGGCCAGGGCGCAGGCGGCGCGGGTCGGATATGGCATGGATGTCCCTTTCGGTGATGGTCGTCCGGATGTGCGAGCGTCGGAGGGTTGGCGCAAGGCATTGCAAAACACGCCATGCCCTGCGTGGACAGTCGCCACCAACGCTCGCAGCTCTTATACGTGGCAGGTCGGAATTTCCGTCTCGTGACCGCTGCGCGGCTTGCCATCGGGGCCGCAATGTCGGGGACATCAGGCATTTTGCGAAATTGATTTATTGAATGCATGGCCGCATTCGCAAATTTGAGAGTGAGCGGCCCCGACGGCGAGCGGCGCGGCGGTCGGCAGATGGCGACTTATCCCCCACCGCCGACAATTATCCCACGTCATCCCGGCGAAGGCCGGGACCTCGACATGGCAGGGTCGGAGCC
>NZ_JBLXIK010000011.1:0-45441 GCF_048269565.1 Maricaulis sp.
GCATTCGCCGCGTCCCGCACACCTCCCAAACGGGGGGAACCACTCAAACCTCCAGCGGCGAGCCGCGTGGAGATTTTCGTGCATCCCTCAGGGCTGGCGCGCCACGCCCTCGCGGCGCGGATCGGCGCCGCCGATCAGGGTGCCGTCCTCCAGCCGCCGCACGATATGGATGCCGGAAATCTCGCCGCGATTGGCATCGAGCGTGAAGCCGAGATCCTGCAGGCCGGCGAGGATGGCCGGGTCCATGCCGGCCTCGATCCGGACGACATCGCCATTGGCGACGACATTGGGCAGATCGATCGCCTGTTGCGGTGTCAAACCCCAATCCAGCATGCCGACCAGGGTCTTGGCGGTGTAACCGATGATCGAGGAGCCGCCCGGCGAGCCGGTGGCGAGGACGAATTGGCCCTCGGCATCGAACACAATGGTCGGCGACATCGAGGAGCGCGGGCGCTTGCCGGCCTCCGGCGCATTGGGGATCATCCGGCCTTCGGCATCGACGGGGATGCGGGAAAAATCGGTCAGCTGATTATTGAGGAAAAAGCCGCCCGCCATGCGGTGGCTGCCGAATGTGCTCTCCACCGTGGTCGTCATCGAGACGACATCGCCATCATTGTCGACGATCACGAAATGGCTGGTGCCCGGCGAATCCGGCGTCGCGTCGAAGCCCGGCACGTGAATGCCCGCAGGGATGCCGGCGGTGACATGCGGCGTGGCTGTGCTGCCGGCAACGAGGCTGGCGCGGTCGCTGATGTAGTCATCGGCCAGCAGGCCCGCGACCGGCACGGTGACGAAATCGGGGTCGGCGATATAGGCGTCGCGATCGGCATAGGCCAGGCGGCTGGCCTCGATGAAGCGGCGCCAGCCCTCCACGCTCTCCGGCCCGGTGGCCGCCATGTCATAGGACTCGAGCAGGCCGAGGATCTCGTTGACCGTCACCCCGCCCGAGGCCGGTGGCGGCATGCCGCACACGGTCCATTGCCGGTAGGGCCGGCAGATCGCCTCGCGCCGCAGCGCCTGGTAGCCGGCCAGATCGCTGGTCGTCAGGCCGCCGGGGCGCGGCTCGTCCTGAACCGCCGTGACAATCGCCTCGGCGAGCGGGCCGGAATAGAGATTATGCCAATCGGCGGCGATGGCGCGGGCGCTCGTCGCATAGGCCGGATTGCGCAGGATGTGGCCAACGGGCAGGGGGCTGCCATCCTCGAGGAAGAAATAGCTGCGCGAGGCCGGCCATTCATCCAGCGGCGTGCGCGGTGCTGTGCCGGCGATCAGCCCGTGCAGGCGCGGCGAGACGGCAAAGCCGTCATCGGCCAGCTCGATGGCGGCGCTGAAGCCGTCGGCCCAGGGCAGTTCTCCGTGATCGCCATGGGCCAGGGCCAGCATCGCCACGGCGCCGGGCGCGCCGACAGAATGGCCCGAGAAGACGGCGTCATAAAAGCTCAGGGGCTGGCCGGTCTCGTCGAGGAAGAGGTCGGGCGAGGCGCTGGCCGGCGCCGTCTCGCGGCCGTCATAAGCGGTGAGTTCGCCGGTTTCGGCGTCGTAATACATCAGGAAGGCGCCGCCCCCGAGGCCGGAGCTTTGCGGCTCTACCAGGCCGAGCACGCTCTGCACCGCGATCGCCGCGTCGATCGCATCGCCGCCGGCGCGCAGGGCCTCGAGCCCGGCTTCCACCGCGTGCGGATTGGCGGCGGCCACCATGGCCTGGCTCACCGGAGCGGGCGCTTGCGGCGTGGCCTCGGGGGCCGTCTCCTGGCCGCAGGCCGCCAGGGTGAGTGTCGATACCAGCGCGCTGGCACACAGCAGAAAACGGATCATGGCACTTGCCCCCTGTCGCAGTCTGGGCACGATAGCGCGAAGCGGCACCAGATGAGAGGCCCCAAATGGCAGTTCCGGGAAAAACCAACACATTGACCGATGTCGCCGGGCTCAGGGTCGGCCAGGCCGAGGATGCCGCCGTGCAGACCGGGGTGAGCGTGATCCTGCCCGATCAGCGCGCCGTCTGTGCCGTCGATGTCCGCGGTGGCGGACCGGGAACGCGTGAGACCGATGCGCTCGCCGCCCACACCCTGGTTGATGCCGTCGACGCGGTGGTGCTCTCGGGCGGTTCTTCCTACGGGCTCGCCGCGGCCGATGGCGTCGCTGCGATGCTGGGTGCCCAGGGGCGCGGCTTTGACCTGATGCCGGCGCCGGGCGTGCCGGTCTCGCCGGTCATCCCCGCGGCCATCCTCTATGACCTCGCCAATGGCGGCGACAAGGCCTGGGGCGAGGATCCGCCCTATCGCCAGCTCGGCAAGGCGGCGCTGGCGGCCGTATCCGGCGAGGTGCGGCTCGGGCGCGCCGGGGCCGGCTATGGTGCCCGCGCCGGATCGCGCATCGGCGGCACGGGTTCAGCCAGCCTGGTCACCGCCGACGGCATCACGGTGGCGGCTTTGGTCTGCGTCAACAGTTTCGGTTCGGTGACCATGCCCGGCAGCGATGTCTACTGGGCCTGGCCGTGGGAGATTGGTGGCGAGTTCGGCGGCGCCCGCCCGGCGCCGGACTGGTCGGCCACGCCGGAAGATTGGGGCGCGGCCAAGATCAATCCCGGCGCCCGCGAGAACACCACCATTGCCATTGTCGCCACCGACGCTGCCCTGAGCCCGGCCCAGGCCCGGCGCCTCGCCATCATGGCCCAGGACGGGCTGTCGCGGGCGATCCGGCCGGTGCACACGCCATTTGACGGCGATGTCGTCTTCGCGCTGTCGACGGCGCAGCGCGACTTGCCGCAACCGGCTGAATTCACCCTGGCACGGCTTGGCTCGCTCGCCGCCGATTGCCTGGCCCGGGCCGTCGCACGCGGTGTCTACGCGGCGTCGGAACAGGCCGCGGCAGAGACGCTCTGAGCGCCTGTGCAAGAGGCCTGCGTTTGCCGGTTCACGGTACTTGCTTTCGCAAAGGCTCGCGGTTAGGTTCCGCGCCTCCTCAGGGCAATAGACCTTGAGGGCATGGCCTGCACCGGTAGCTCAGTTGGATAGAGCACTAGACTACGAATCTAGGGGTCGGGAGTTCGAATCTCTCCCGGTGCACCATTTTCCAGACTTCAGAAGACGGCCTTGCAGGTCAGACGCGTCAGGCCGCAGCGGTTTCGCGCGAATGCCACATGTCGCGGATGGTCTGCGATAGCGAGACCGGCTCGAAGGGCTTCACGATCACACCGAGCGCGCCCATGGCGATATATTCATCCTGCTCATGGACTTGCGCCTTGGCGGTCATGAAGATCGCAGGCAGGTCACGGCCTTCTGGCAGTTCGCGGATGCGCCGCAGCGTTTCCGGGCCATCCATGCCGGGCATCATCACGTCGAGCAGAACCAGTTGCGGCGCGAAGCCGGGCAGGGCATCGAGTGCTTCCTGTCCCGACAGGAAGTGCCGGACCTCGAAGCCGCCGAGATCCTCGAGCACCATCACCGCGACGGTGGCGATCGAGCCGACATCCTCGACATAGAGAATTCTCTTCAGGTCATCGCTCATGGGTCAGGCTGCCTCTTCCTGGCGTGAAGAGACGGGCAGGTCGAGGTGGAACACGGTCCCCTGGCCCTCCTCGGTCTCAAAACTGACCGCGCCGCCGAAGGCTTCGATCAGGGTCTGGGTGATGTTGAGGCCAAGCCCGCTGGAGCCCTCCTGGCGCGTCAGCGAGCTGTCGGCCTGGGCGAAACGTTCAAACACCTTGCTGCGGAAGGCTTCGGGAATGCCCGGGCCATGATCGGCGACAGAGATGCGCACACGATCGCTCTGGCTCATCATGGCCGATACCATAACCTCACCGCCTTGCGGCGAATAGCGGATCGCGTTCGATAACAGGTTGACCAGGGCCTGGTTGAAGCGGTTCTGGTCGAGGCGGACAAGGGTCGCTCCGATGCCGCAACACCGCCGCAGGGTGACACCGCGGGCCTCGGCCATGGAGTCATTTTGCGCCACAATCGTGCCAACGAGGCCGCAGATCTCGACCGCCTCCATGTGGTATTCAATCTTGCCGGCGGCGATTTTCTCGAGATCGAGAATGTCATTGACCAGCGTGGTCAGGCGCTGGCAGCTATTGTGGGCCAGTTCGAGCAATTGCGCGCTCTTGTCGTCGAGACGGCCCTCGGTCTTGATCTTCAGCAGGCCGAGCGCGCCGTGGATCGAGGTCAGCGGTGTGCGCAATTCATGGTTTACGGTCGAGATGAACTCGTCCTTCATGATGTTCACCTGCTTGCGCTCGGTAATGTCGCGCACGATGCCGCAATAGAGCGGCCGATTGTTGAGCAGGATTTCGCTGACCGACAGATCCATCGGAAAGGTCGAACCATCCTTGCGCTGTCCGGTGACTTCGCGGCCGGCACCGATGAGTGAGCGAATGGCGCCCGGCGCGGACAAGTCCGGGGGGAGATCGCTCGCCGGGTCAGCCTGTGGCGGCAGCAGCATGGCGACGCTGCGACCCGTCATCTCGTCGGGCTCATAGCCGAAAATCCGTTCGCAAGCCGGGTTGTAGCTGTCGATATTGCCGAACTCGTCGACCACGATCAGCCCATCGACAACACTGTTGATGATCGAACGGGTCTTGAACTCATTCTCCTGCAGACCCTCGGTCATCAGCTGGAAGGCGCGCGCCAGCTCGCCGATCTCGTCATTGTCCCTGACCGGCAGGTGGATCGGCCGCAAATGGGAGCGGGCACGGGAGATTTCCTGGGTCATCTGGCGCAGGGGCTTGGTCAGCTGGTTGGCGATCAGGGCCGTCACAATGCTGCTGAGCAGGATAAGGACGGCGCCGAGCACCAGGCTTTGGCGCTGGGTCTGCAGCACCGGAGCCATCAATTCGTCGCGCGGCACACTGACGACGATGCCAAGCGAGGCGTGGTCAAACCGGTCGTCGATCGGCAGTTCGATGAAATACTTGACGCTGTCGGCCTCGACCAGGGCCGCTTCGCCGCCGGAGAATTGCAGCCGCGTCAGGAAGGCCGGCGGCGGGCGTGTGTAATTGCTGGCCAGCTCCAGATGGGAGATCGTGCCCTCGGCGGTGTATTCCATATAATCGCCGGCCTGGGTGACGATGAAGGTGTCGGTGCTCAGCTCGATGGTCCGGAAGGTTTCGGCGAGCATGGTCTCGTAATTGGCATTGATGACGATCATGCCGAACAGCTCGCCATCAGGACCGAACACCGGGACAATGCCGCGCACCGTCGGGATCATGGCGGAATCGATCTGGCCGTGTTCGCGGTTATAGGTGACGGGCGAAAAGAACACCCCGCCCGGCGGCAAGGCGGCACCGTGCCGGAAGTAACTCTCGCTGGCCTTTTCCTGCAGGTTTTCAGAGACAACGGTTTCGAACCCGTCAGGGACACGATTGACCCGGACCAGTTCACGGCCATTGTCGGCGATGCCGATATAGCGGATCTGATTATAGGAGGGGTGGGTGCGCATCACCGAGGTGAAGATCGTCGCCAGCCGCTGCTCCCATTGCGCGGTCAGCGAGCCGTCCTCGGGATCGACATCACCGTGCTCACGACTGCGGATAATGCCGCTGATTGGCGGCATCTGCGCGATAATCGTCGCGTCATTGCCCAGATTGCGGAAGGTCTCGCGAAACTGCAGCGCGGCGAGCCGGCTTTCACCGGCCAGGCTCTCGATGGCGGTGTTGAACGAGATTTCCGTGGTGCGCAGATAGGCCAGGCCGCTCATCACCAGGGCTGTGGCGAAGGAGGCGGCACAGGCGAGCAGCGTAATCTTGACCCGCAGGGAGCTGGTGATCCGGCTCGTCCGAGTTAACATCTTCACTCCATGCAATCGCATTAATTGCCGGACGGGACTGCCGGCATCGGGCAAGCTCCATCTTTACCGTCATAGGGCTGGAGGGCGATTAATCCCGGCCTCATATTTAATGCACCGGTGCTCGTCCGCGGGCACCGGGCCGGCAGCTACACCGGCAGTTCGGTGGTGTTCTTGATGGCTTCCATGGCAAAGCTGGCGCTGACATCAGAGAGCGGCGCGATGGCGATCAGCTTCTTGTAGACATCGTCGTAGGCGCGCACATCGGGCAGGCAGAGCTTGATCAGATAGTCGACATCGCCGCTGAGCCGGTAAAATTCCACGACTTCCGGCATGCGCCGCACCCCCTCGGCAAACCGGGTCAGCCATTCGGCGTCATGGCGGCTGGTGCGTACTGTGACGAAGAGGGTGGCGTGCAGGCCCAGCCCCTCGGCATCGAGCAGGCTGACATTGCGGCGGATAATGCCGTGTTCGGCCAGGCGCTTCATGCGCCGGGCGGTTGGTGTCGCGCTGAGGCCGATCGCGTCGGCAATGTCCTGTACGGTCCGGTCAGAATCGACCTGGATCAGCTTCAATATGCGGCGGTCATAGTCGTCCAGCACGTCATTTCCCCTGATTCAGAGTTTGCATCTCTTCATATTGCCTGAATTGGAGGGGAAATGAGTGTTTTAAACTCAGGCGGGGGTGATTTGATGGCGGCCCAGCTTCGAGAGTGCCATCGACATGCCGCCACGCCCTGAAACTCCTGCCGCCCTGTCGCGCCTGCGGGCCGGCATGGTCGGTCGTGACGAAATCCTGTCAACGCCAATTGGCGAGCGCCTGATGGTTTATGCCGATTACACGGCCAGCGGACGTGGCCTGCGCCAAGTGGAGGCGCAGATCGAGCGCCTGACGGGCCTGTATGCCAATCCCCACACCGTCGACAGCGCCACGGGCCGGGCGTCGGGTGAATGGCTGCGCCAGGCCGATGCGATGATCCGGCAGGCGGTGAATGCCGGCCCGCAGGACTGCCTGATCGCCTGCGCGTCCGGCGCGACGGGGGCGATCCACAAACTGCAGGAGATTCTCGGTCTTGCCGTGGCACCGGCCAGCCGGGACCACATTGTGTCCGCGATCGCGACCGGCCTGGGCGCCGATGGCCGCCAGCTTGTCGAGGACGCGCTCGCCGCGACCCGGCCGGTGGTTTTCGTCGGCCCCTATGAACACCATTCCAACGAGCTGAGCTGGCGTGAAAGCCTGGGCGAGGTCGTGGCGATCGGTCTTGATGCCGATGGCGGGATCGATCTGGTTGAGCTCGAGGCGCAATTGCGCGATCCGCGTTTTCTCGGGCGGCGCCGGATCGGGGCCTTCTCGGCAGCGTCCAACGTCACCGGGGTGCGCAGCGATGTCATCGCCCTGGCCCGCCTGCTCCACGCCCATGATGCCATCCTGTGCCTCGATTGCGCGGCCAGTGCGCCCTATCTGCCGATCGACATGCATCCGGAAGGCCTGTCCGATGCCGCGATTGATGCGGTCTATTTCTCGCCGCACAAATTCATCGGCGGACCGGGGGGCTGCGGCATTCTTGTCTTTGACCAAGCGCTCTACCGGCGCGATCTGCCGCCAACCCAGAGCGCCGGCGGCACCGTGCGCTATGTGACCAAGAGCGGGCATGATTTTATCGAGGACATCGAGGCGCGCGAACGTGCCGGCACGCCGGGCGTGCCGCAGATTGTCCGCGCAGCCCTGGCATTGCAGGCGCAGCGCGAAGTCGGGCATGAGACGATTGCCCGCCTTGAGCACGCAGCGCTCGAGCGGGCGATGTCCCGCTGGAGCGCGAATTCGCGAATCGACATTCTCGGTCCCGCCGATCCGGCGCGCCGGATCGGGATCGTGTCGTTCAACATTGTCCAGCCGAACGGGGAGATTCTGCACCCGCGTCTGGTGACGACGCTGTTGAATGACCTGTTCGGTATCCAGTCACGCGCCGGCTGTTCCTGCGCCGGACCCTATGGTCACGAGCTGCTCGGGATCACGCCGGAACAGTCCGAGGCCATTCGCAACGCGGTATTGCAGGGACAGGCCGGATTGCGGCCGGGCTGGTGCCGGGTCAGCCTGCACTGGGTGATGGAGGCCGAGGAGATCGAATTCCTCATCCGCGCGGTCGAGTTCATCGCCGCCCATTCTGACCGGCTGGCAGGCTTGTATGCCTATGACAGTGCCAGTGGACGCTGGAGCTGGCGCGGTGAGAATCCGGCGCCGGCAACCGGCCTGCCCGATCAGTTGCTTGACGCGGGACCGGTGGCAGCGGCGCATGTCCCGACGGATCGCGATGCCTGGTTCGCGGCAGCTTTCCGCGCTGCCGAAGCATTGGTCGAGGTCAAGCCGGCCCTGGTGTGAGCCGGCGGCTGATCAAACGCCCGCAGTGCGCAACAGGGCGTCGATCTCGTCACGCTGCGCGGCAGTGGCCGGCGCGCCGCGCGGATAGAGCGGGGTGGGCCAGTCGCGGTCATTGATGCGATGCCCGTCCCAGCGCTCGGTGGATGCGATGAAATGCTGCGCCATTTCGCGGCCACCGGTTTCCAGGCAGCCCAGCAGGCAGGTGTCGATATAGGATTGCGGGATCGGGTGATCGCTGTCGGCATGCAGCTGTTCGCGATTGACCACGATCCAAAGCCGGGCGTCGCCGAGCTCAAGGGTGTCGGGGTTCAGCAGGCTCACGGTTTCCGGCGCCACCGGCACGAAGTCATAGCCGCGCTCGCGATGCCGGATCTCATCAGTGACCCGGGTCGGCACCAGGGCGGCGCTGAGCACCGATGTCGATGCCGGCCGGACGCCGAGATAGGTGGCGGCTTCGTCGCCATAGCGCGTCGTCCAGCCGCGTTGCCAGCCGGCGGCCATCACCGGGATGATCGGCGCGTGCAGGCCGGAATAGGTCTGGCGGCTGTAGGCATTGAGCAGGCTGCCATAGCCGACGATGTATTCAGCAGTGTCCATGGGAGGGAGCATAAACGGAAACGGCGCGGGATGTCCCGCGCCGTCCGTATTCAATCATGGCCTTCCGGCCGGTATGCCACCGCCTAGTTGCGGCGTGCCGTGGAACGGCTGGAATAGGAGGCTTGCGCCACCGGCATTTCCTCGGAATAGGTCTGATCGCCTGCAGGCATATCAGTCCCGTAGAGATAGGTGCTGGTGCCGGGAGCCGGCGGCTGGTTCGCCGCGACAGCCGGGATATTGCTGCTCATTGGCGGATTATGGCCAGGCAGATCGATATCGTCGCAATCCATCAGGCGCCATTCCCAGCGCTCTTCGGAACGCATGGTGTAGCGGGTCACCGAACCGGTCTCGGCCGGAATGACATGGCTGTCGACCCGGGCGGGCTGGTCGACGACCTGGATGGAATAGGTGTCATAGCGCGGGTCGATCGGAATTTCCTCGACGCTCGCGGCCTGGACCAGGACTTCGCGGGTGATCGTGGAGAATTCAGCCGGGTGGTTGATCTCGTTGATCTCGGCTGGCGTGACGATGACATTGCGGGTCACGGTCTGATACTCGCCGGCTTCTTCGACCAGGCACCAGATTTCGCCGGTTTCCGAATCATAGCGGGTCATCGAGGCACCAGGCTCATAGCCGCGGCGCCAGACCTGGCGGGGCTCACGGACCATGATGGTCTCGGTCACCGTATCGTGCACGGCTGGACGCACAACATATTCCGAATAGGCCGGGCGAACCTGAACCGTTTCGGTGACGGTGTTATAGACCGGCTCATGGACGATGTAGCGCACACCGGCCTCACGCGAGACGTATTCGCGGACCTCGTCGCGCAAACGCGGCGGAGCCACGTCATAACGCTCATAGGAATCCTGGGTGACCACCTGTTCCGTGAAGGCGTCGTATTGCGGTTCGATGCGCACTCGCGCATAGCACTCACCGCTCGTGGCGCTGGATGGCGGATCCGGCGGAAACCACTCGGCATCGCCCGCGAAGGCCGCCGACGAAGCCAGAATCGCCAGTGCGCTTCCGGTGATCAAAAACTTGCTTTGCATGTTGCATCCCCCCTTCAGGACGACGCCCCGCGACGACCGCAGGGCACTCCAATTACCGGAGACGTTAACGCACTTCCTTGGTGGCGTTAAGGAAATTTAAGCAATTATTTCAAGATTCACCGGGCAGGGGAATGTCCTGCCGGAGACTCGCCTTGGAAGGGGCGCCGGTCAGCCTCCCGCGACACTGCGCAGGATCTGGCCGGTCAACCATGCGCCCCAAGTCCCGGTGATATAGCCGACGACTGCGAGCAGGACACCCACCGGTGCCAGCGACGGGTGGAAGGCCGAGGCGACGACCGGGGCCGAGGCTGCGCCGCCGATATTGGCCTGGCTGCCCACCGCCAGGAAGAAGACCGGCGCCTTGATCAGGAATGCCATCAGGATCAGCAGGGTGGCATGGACGGCGATCCAGATCGCCCCGATCACGAAGAATTCCGGATTTCGGGCGATGGCGGTGATGTCCATATTCATGCCGATGGTGGCGACGAGAACATAGATGAAGACCGAGCCGACCTTCATCGAGCCGGCGCCGCTCATCTTGCGGGCCGGGGAGAAGGACAGGCCGACCCCGATCGTGGTGGCAACGATAATCAACCAGAAGAAACCGGAATGCAGGCTGTAGCGTTCCAGTTCCGGGTAGTGTTCCAGGAACCAGGGTGCGAGGAAATCGGATGCCAGATGGGCGATCGCGACGGCCCCGAAGCCGATCGCGGCGATATAGATCAGGTCGCGCAATTCTGGAATGCGCGCGTGTTCGGCTTCATAGGCCTCGGCCTTGACGCGCAGATGGTCAACGGCGCGCGCATCGGCACCGAGGCGGCGGTCGATCGCGCTTGCCTGGCTGGCCGCGATCAGCAACAGCGCCATCCAGACATTGGCGACAATGACATCAACCGCAATCCAGGCCGAGAAGATCTCGTCGCCGACATCGAAGATTTCGTACATCGCTGCCTGGTTGGCGCCGCCGCCGATCCAGCTGCCGGCCACGGTGGTCATGCCGCGCCAGACGGCTTCCGGCCCGTCAACGCCGATCAGGTCGGGCAGGAAGGTGCTGGCGATCATCAGCGCAATTGGTCCGCCGATGATGACGCCGAGGGTTCCGGTCAGGAACATGATCAGGGCCTTGGGCCCGAGCCGCAGCGTGGCGGGCAGGTCGGCCGACATCGCCAGCAGGACCAGGGCGGCCGGCAGGAGATAGCGCGAGGCCATGAAGTAGAGCCGCGACTGGTCCGGGTCGACGATGTTGAAAGTGTTCAGAAGCGAGGGCAGGAAATAGCACAGCAGGAGCGGCGGGAAGATCTGGTAGAAGCGCTTGAAGACCGGTCCGCCCGAAGTCGAGGTCCAGAAGACGACCCCCAGAATAACGGCCAGCAGGCCCAGGACGACGGCATCATTGCTGATCAGCGGTGCGATTTCGGTTTCCATGCATTCCCCCGTTTGAGGCGCCGATAAGACGGTGCCCCGGCGCACTTCGCAAGCCCCCAATGCAAAACGGCCCGGCGCAGGGCCGGGCCGTTTCATCAACGCTCCGTGAGCCTACCAGACCGAGACGCGTTCCTCGGGCGGCAGGTAGAGCTCATTGTCTTCGGTGACACCGAAGGCTTCGTACCAGACATCCATATTCCGCACGACGCCGTTGGTGCGATATTGCGACGGGCTGTGCGGATCGGTGGTCAGCCGCGAGACGAGGCTGTCCTCGGTGTAGAGGCGGCGCCACACCTGGGCCCATGCCATGAAGAAGCGCTGATCGCCGGTAAAGCCGTCAATCACCGGTGCTTCACCGCCATGTTCGTCGAGATACATGTGGTAGGCGCGATAGGCCATCGAGAGCCCGCCGATATCGCCGATATTCTCGCCCAGCGTCAGGCGGCCATTCACATGCATGCCTTCAACCGGAGAGAACTCTTCGTACTGGGCAACGATCTGGTCGGTACGGGCATCGAACTGCTCGCGCGAGAACTCCGTCCACCAGTTGCGCAGCAGGCCATCACCATCGGACTGGCTGCCCTGGTCATCGAAGCCATGGCCCATTTCATGCCCGATCACGGCACCGATGCCGCCAAAATTGACCGCCGGGTCGGCATTGGGGTCGAAGAAGGGCCCCTGCAGGATGGCCGCCGGGAAGACGATCTCGTTCGCGGTCGAGGAATAATAGGCATTCACCGTTTGTGGCGACATGCCCCATTCCCAGTCGCGGATCGGCCCATTCAGACGGGCGCGGCTGTCGGCGCGGTACCAGGCCGAGATGCGTTCCGAATTGCCAAACAGGTCATCCGGGCGGATCTCGATCGAGGAAAAATCCGGCCACTGATCGGGATAGGCGATCTTCGGGGTGAATTTGGCGAGCTTGTCGAGCGCTTCGGCCCGGGTCTCGTCATCCATCCATTCCAGCGTCTCGATCCGCTCGCCCAGGGCGCGGCGCAGATAGGCGACGAGGTCTTCCATCTGGGCCTTGTTCTCGGCCGGGAAATGACGCTCGACATAGATGCGGCCAATGGCCTGGCCGAGCGGTCGGTTGACATACTGGATCCCGCGGCGATCCCGGGCGCGCGGCTCGTCCGTGCCCGAAAGCGTGCGGCTCCAGAAGTCGAAGCTGCGCTCGTAGAATGCTTCGTCGAGCTCATTGCTGTTTGAGCTCATATAGTGAAGCATCAGATAGTCCTGCCACGTCTCCACCGGGATTTCCCCGAACAGGGCGGCGAGCGACTGGACCGCGGTATTCTGTGACACGACGACATGATCCTGGTCACCAAAGTCCAGCGCCGTCATGAAACGCGTCCAGTCAAAGCCGGGGGCGTAGGCTTCCAGCTCCGCGACGGTCATCGGATTATAACTGGCCACCCGGTTGCGGCTCTCGGCGCGGGTCCAGTGGATGTCGGCGATCGCGGTCTCCAGCTCGAGCACGGCCTGGGCCCGCTCGGCGCCGTTCTCTTCGCCGATCATGCCCAGCACGTCGGCCATGTAGTCGACATAGGCTGTGCGGTAGCCGGCGAAGCGTTCATCATCACGCAGATAATAGTCGCGATCCGGCATGCCCAGACCGGACTGGCGGATATAGACGACATAGGTGTCGGGGTTTCCGGCATCGCGGCCAACACCGGCCCCGAACAGCGAGGCAAAGCCGCTGGCGCCGAACAGGTCGATGATGTCGTCATGGCTCTGCGCTGCGGCGATCCGGTCGAGGCCGGGCCGGGCCGGGCTGAGGCCGAGTTCATTGAGGCGGTCGGTATTCATGTAGCTGGCGTAGAGATCGCCGACCTGTTGCTCGACCGAGCCGGCCGGGTTCTCCGTCGCGGATACGTCGGCAATGATCGTGTCGATCCGCTCTTCCGCGCTCAGGGCGAGCTCGGAGAAGGAGCCGAAATTCGAGAAGCCGGGCGGGATCTCGGTGGTGTCGAGCCAGCCCTCATTCACGTAGCGGAAGAAGTCGTCGCCCGGGGCGACGGTCTCGCTTATGTGCCGGGTTTCGATACCCCAGTCGCCGAGGGCCGGCGTGGCCGTCTCGACGGCAGCGGTATTGACGTCAGCGGCGTCGTCGGCGGGCGGTTCCGCGGCTGGATTGCAGGCCGCGAGCAGGACGAGGCAGGCGCTGCCAAGAAGTAATTTTTTCACGGGATATGTCTCCGTCTTGATCGAAATTGATTGGGGGCAAGACTAGGGCGCGATGGCCGGGACGCAAGTGCCGTGCGGGTATTCAACCGGGGCGTCGCCGTCGCGTGGGCGCAAAAAAGGCGGTCCGGCATGGGCCGGACCGCCTGGCTTGTCATCCGGTCCGCTTACCAGATCGAAACCCGCTCTTCCGGTGGCAGGTAGAGTTCATGGTCCTCGGTGATGCCGAAGGCGTCATACCAGGCGTCGATATTGCGCACGACGCCATTGACCCGGTATTGCGCCGGGCTGTGCGGGTCGGTGCGCAGACGCGAGACCAGGCTGTCCTCGGTCTGCTTGGAACGCCAGACCTGGGCCCAGGACATGAAGAAGCGTTGATCGCCGGTCAGGCCGTCGAGCACCGGGGCTTCACCGCCACCATGATCGGCAAGATAGGCATGGTAGGCCTGGTAGGCGATGGAGAGGCCGCCGAGATCGCCGATATTCTCGCCGAGCGTCAGCTGCCCATTCACATGCTCGCCCTCGATCGGGGAGAAGGCGTCATACTGGGCGACCAGCGCACCGGTCCGCTCCTGGAAGTGCTCGCGGGAGAAGTCAGTCCACCAGTTGCGCAGCACGCCATCGCCGTCCTGTTCAGCACCCTGATCGTCGAAGCCATGGCCCATTTCATGGCCGATGACACCGCCGATGGCGGCGAAATTGACTGCCGGGTCGGCAAAGGGATCGAAGAAGGGGGCCTGCAGGATGGCGGCCGGGAAGACGATCTCATTGCTGTCCGGATTGTAGTAGGCATTGACCGTCTGCGGGCTCATATACCACATCCAGTCACGCTTGGATTCGTTCAGCTGGGCGCGTTGATCGGCCCAGTTCCAGGCGCTGATCGCGCGGACATTGCCGATCAGGTCGTCGCCGCTGATCTCGATCGTCGAGTAGTCGCGCCAGACGTCCGGATAGCCGATCTTGGGCAGGAAGCTTTCCAGCTTGTCCTGGGCTTCGGCACGGGTGGCGTCATCCATCCATTCCAGTGTCGTGATGCGCGCTGCGAAGGCGGCCCGCAGATATTCGACCAGCTCTTCCATCTGCGCCTTGTATTCCGGCGGGAAGTGACGCTCCACATAGACTTGGCCGATGTTTTCACCAAAGCGCCCATTGACGAACTGGATCGCCCGCAGATCGCGTGGGCGCTGCTCGTCCACGCCGTTCAGGGTGCGGGAATAGAAATCAAAGCTCGCCTCGTCGAAGCGGGCCGGCAGCTGGCCGGTCTGGTTGTCGACGAAATGGAAGGCGAGATAGGAGGCCAGCACTTCGACCGGTGTCTCGGCAAACAGCTGGGCGCTGGCCTGGACGGCGGTGTCGGTGTTGACGACGACCTCATTGATATCGGCGATGCCGAGGGCTTCCAGGAAGGGCGCCCAATCGAAGCCCGGCGCATAGTCTTCCAGCTCGGCCAGGGTCATCAGATGGTAGTTCGGGACAGACTCGCGGGCCAGTTCGGCGGGCCACTGCACCTGGGCGAGGGCGGTCTCCAGTGCCATGATATCGGCGGCACGTCCCTCTGCATTGTCGACGCCGGCCATGGTCAGGATATTGGCGATGTAGGCGACATAGGCGGCGCGATAGGCGACATAGCGTTCGCCCTCATCGAGATAATAATCCCGGTTCGGCAGGCCGAGCCCGCCTTGCGAGACATGGGTGAGATAGCGTTCCGGATTGCCGGAATCCTGGCTGACATAGATCCCGATCATCGAGTGGTGCACGGGCAGGCCGAACCAGCGGGCGATGTCGGCATGGGTGCTGGAGGCGAGCACGGCGTCGAGCTCCTCCTGGATCGGCGTCAGGCCGAGGGCCTCGATCCGGTCGGTGTCCATATAGCTGCGATAGAGATCGCCGATCTGCTGCTCCGGTGTGCCGGCTGCGGACGTGGAGGCTGCGGCCTCAGCGATGATCTCATTCACGCGCTCTTCCGAGGTGAGATAGAGGTCAAGGAAGGCTCCGGAGGAGCGGAAACCGGCCGGGATTTCGGCGGTGTCGAGCCAGCCCTGATTGACATAGGTGAAGAAGTCGTCGCCCGGATTGACGGTTTCGCTGACATAACCGGTCTCGATACCCCATTCGCCCAGCGCCGCTTCGCCGGTGATCGCCGTCGTGTCCACGGCCGGTGTTTCCACAGCCGGTGTATCAACAGCTGCGGTGTCGACGGCAGGCGCCTCGGCGGCCGGGTTACAAGCGGCAAGCATGGCAAGGCAGGCACCGCTGAGCAGATACTTTTTCATACTTCAATTCCCTAAAAAATGGCGTTAACCGCCGATCCTAAAGGGCGCGTGGCAGGAAGCAACTGACGGTTCTGTTAAGTTTCACGCGGCGCATGATGGCAAAACGGCCCGGATTGCTCCGGGCCGCTCTGTTGTGGGTCTGTCTGTGGTGCGCGTCGGGCGCCTTACCAGATCGAGACGCGCTCTTCTGGTGGCAGGTAGAGCGCATCGCCTTCCTGGATGTCGAAGGCGGCGTACCAGGCATCGAGATTGCGGACGATGCCATTGGTCCGGTATTGCGACGGGCTGTGCGGATCGGTGGTCAGACGTGCGACCAGATTGTCCTCACGATACAGGCGGCGCCAGACCTGGGCCCAGGCGAGGAAGAAGCGCTGATCGCCGGTATAGCCGTCGATCACCGGCGCTTCGCCGCCGCAGCAGGAATCCAGATACTGGTGATAGGCGGTGTAGGCCATCTGCATGCCGCCGAGATCGCCGATATTCTCACCCATAGTGAAAGTACCGTTGACGGTCATCCCTTCGATCGGGGAATAGGTGTCGTACTGCGCGCCAAGGCGGGCAGCGCGGTCCTCAAACCCGGCATTGGTCTCGGCCGACCACCAGTCGCGGATCGAACCGTCATAATCGAAACGGCGGCCCTGATCGTCGAAGCCGTGACCAATCTCGTGCCCGATCACCGCACCGATGGCGCCGTAATTGATGGCCGCATCGGCATTGGGATCGAAGAAGGGCGGCTGCAGGATGCCGGCCGGGAAGGTGATCTGGTTCATCAGCGGATTGTAGGACGCATTGATGGTTTGCGGCGGGTAGGGCCACTGGTTGCGGTCAACGGGTTCGGCGAGGTCGGCAACCTGCTCATTCCAGTTGAAGGCATTGATGCGCATCGCATTGCCGAACAGGTCATCCGGCGCGATTTCCAGCGCCGAATAGTCCCGCCACTCATCGGGATAGCCGATGCGCGGTTCGAAGGTCGACAGCTTGCGCAGGGCATTGGCGCGGGTAGCCTCGTCCATCCATTCCAGACGGCTGAGACGTCCTTCAAACGCGGTCACCAGATTGGCGACCAGCTCTTCCATCGCCGCCTTGGACGAAGGCGGGAAATGCCGGTCGACATAGATCTGGCCGACGGCTTCGCCCAGCTGGCCACCGACCAGGTTGACGCCGCGGCGATCGCGCGGCCGTTGTTCCTCGGTGCCATTGAGTGTGCGACCGTAGAAATCGAAATTGGCCCGGTCGAAGGCCGAGGACAGATTGCCGGCATTGTTCTGCAGGAAATGGAAGGTCATATAATCCTGCCAGACATTGACCGGTGTCTCCTCGAAGATCCGGGCCGTTGCCTCGATCGCGCTCGGCTGGGCAACCAGATAGGTCGCAACCCCGTCGAGGCCCATCCGGGTCATGCCACTGGCGAAATCGAGTTGTGGCGCGAGCGCCGCAAGCTGGTCGAGCGGCATCGGATTGTAGATTTCCGAGATATTGCGCGAGCGCTCCTGGGTCCAGTGAACCTCGGCAAGCTGCGTCTCGAGCGCCATGATACCCGCAGCACGGCTGGCGCTATCCTCGATACCGGCCAGATCGAGCATGCGGGCGATGAAGGCCGTATAGGCCTCACGATAGCGGGCGTAGTTCTCATTCTCGAGATCGACGTAATAGTCACGGTCGGGAAGGCCCAGCCCGCCCTGGCCGACATAGACCGTATGGCGGGTCGTGTCGGCGGGATCGGGGATGATGCCGATATCGAGCGGGGCCGGCTGCCCGACGGTCGCAAACAGGTTGAGAATTGCTTCCGGGGTATCCGCGGCCGCGATCGCGTCGAGATAGGGTTGTGCAGGGGTCAGGCCGAGCGTCTCGATGGTTTCGGTATCCATCCAGCTGCCATAGAGGTCGCCGACTTTCTGCTCGATCGTCCCGGCGGCGGGATGCGCGGCAGCCAGTTCGAGAATGATCTCCTGGACCTGCTCTTCCGCTTCCAGCGCCAGCTCGGTGAACATGCCGAAATTGGACAGGTCCGAGGGGATCTGGGTCGTTTCGAGCCAATGGCCGTTGGCGAAACGGTAAAAGTCATCACCGGGCGCATAGGCGAGGTCCATGCCGGTCTGGTCAAAGCCCCAGTCGCCGATCTGTGCGGGTGCCTCGATCGCGCTATTGGCCGTCAGTTCCGTCGTGTCGCCGGACAGTCCGGCCTGGCCGCAGGCAGCGAGGAGGGCGAAGGCCGCCGAACTCAGCAAAAGTTTCTTCATGGAATTATCCCCTGTGCGATTGGATGTATCTGGGCAGGCCCCGCGCAAATTACAGCGCGGGGCCTGGATTGGCTACTCCGCCGGGGAGTGATCGAGATGACCCGGCATTTCGCCATGGGCGAAATCGGTGTCGGTATAGTCTCCACCCAGAGCGGGCTGTGGCTCGCCGGTCCAGAGCCGCCGGAAGAACCGCGCGATATCGACACCGATGGCGTAGAGCGACGGGACGAACAGCAAGGTCAGGAACAGCGCAAACAGAACCGCGAAGCCCAGTGCAACGACCATCGGCTTGAGGAATTGCGCCTGGGTCGAACGCGCCGCGATCATTGGCAGGATGCCGAGGAAGGTGGTGACCGAGGTCAGCAGGATCGGCCGGAAACGCTGGACGCCGGCATCGACGAGGGCCTGGAATGCGCCCACCCCATTGGCCCGCAATCGGTTGACGAAGTCCATCAGGACCAGGTTGTCATTGATGACGACGCCCGCCGCTGCGCCGACCCCGAAATAGGAGAAGAGGGCGATCGGCATATCGAACATCAGGTGGCCGAAAATGGCTCCCGTCAGCGCGAAGGGGATGGCGACCATGATCAGGATCGGCTGGGCATAGCTGCGGAAGGCAACCGCCAGCAGGATGTACATCGACACCAGGGCCACGCCGAACAGGCCGATCAATTCCTGCATGAACTCGCGTTCGCCTTCGGACTGGCCGATCTCGTCGCGGCTGATGCCGTGGAAACGCTCTTCCCAGCCGGACCAGAATTCCGCCTCGAGGCTCTGGTTGATATCGCCGCGCGCCGACGGGTCCGAGAGCTCGGCATTGACCGTCACGGTGCGCATGCCATTGCGGCGGTTGATCCGGTTCAGCCCCGGCGCAAAGGTCACATCGGCGACCGCCGACAGTGGCACTTCATGGCCGTCACTGGTGCGGATGCGCAGATCACGCAGCGTATCCAGTGAACGTCTCGCATCACGATCGAGGCGAACCATGACCCGCACATCCTGGCCGTCACGTGGCAGGCGCTGGACTTCCTCGCCATAGAAAGCCTGACGGACCTGGCGCGTCACATCGCTGAGTGTCAGGCCGAGTGCCCGGGCATCGGGACGCAGGGTGAACTGGAGCTCCTCGGTCGAGGTTTGCAGCGAGTCGACGACATCATAGAGCGTGTCATAGCTGCGCAGCTGGGCTTTCAGGTCGTCGGCGGCCGCACGCAGCACGTCGAGGTCCTGGTGGGAGATTGCGAAGGTGATGGAACTGCCGCCATCATTCATCGTTGAATCCAGGGTGACTTCCTCGGCATCCGGGATCGGTCCAAGGAATTCGCGGATTTTCAGGGCGACGTCCGCGGTCGGCAGCAGGCCGGGGCGGAATTCCGGGTCGGCGATCGTGATCCAGGCGCGGATACGGCCGTCGGTGGCGAGAGTCGAGCGACTTTCGATCATGTCGACTTCGCCAGGGAACTGCTCACGGTAATAGTGCAGGGCCTCGTCCTGGGCGTTGTCGAGCTGTTCGCGAACCTGCTCGGTCCGGCTCCAGGGCGCACCTTCGGCCAGCTGGATATTTACCTGGATGGTTTCATTCTCGATCTGCGGCATGAAGACGGAGCCGACACGGTTGGTCATCATCAGCACGATAGAGATCGCGAAAATCCCCATAAATGTGATCAGCGTCGCATAGCGGTTGCGGATCGCGAACTTGACCGCGGGGCGATAAGCGCTGCGGGCAAACCAGACCATGGTCTCGGCGATGGCGCGTTGAACCTTGATCAGCGGGCCGAAAAAGCCCGTGGTCTTCTGGGGTTTCATATGGGCCAGGTGGGCCGGCAGGATCAGCAGCGATTCAATCAGCGAGAAGGCCAGGGACGCGATCACCACGAGTGAAATCTGCTTGGTGAACTGCACCGTAGGCCCGGTGATGAGCATGAAGGGCATGAACATCATCACCGTGGTGATGACCGCGAATATGACCGGCTTGATCACCATCTGGGTGCCGATGATGGATGCGGTCAGCCCGCTCTCTCCACGTTCGACACGGTCGTGAATATTCTCGCCGACAACAATGGCATCATCGACCACGATCCCGATAACCAGCAGGAAGGCGAACAGCGACAGCATGTTCAGCGTGACGCCGAGCATCGGCAAAAGCATGAAGGCGCCGCCGAAGGCGACAAAAATGCCGGCCGTCACCCAGAACGCGACGAGGGGACGCAGGAAGAGGAAGAGAACGATCAGGACCAGAAAGCCACCGAACAGCGCCGAGTTCAGGATCGTCGCCATCCGGGCTTCATACATCTCCGAATTGTCCCACCACAGCGAGAGGCTGACACCATCGGGCAATTCAAGCTGCTTGCGTTCGATATAGCCGCGCACGCTGGCCGAGACGTCGACAACATCAATATTCGGCGTCGTCAGCACGACGATCAGCGCCATCGGCTCGCCATTATAGGTGGCTGCCAGATTGGCATCGACGAAACCGTCATCGACCCGCGCGACATCGCCGACACGGACGGTGCCGCCGGCCGAGGTCTGGCGGATGATGAGGTTTTCGAACTCCGAACGCGTGTCGGCCAGCTGCCGCGACGTAAGACTCAGTTCGCCCAGTTCGGTGCGAACGCTGCCGGCAGAAGCATTCAGCGAGCTGGCGCGAATGGCGCGCACGATCTCGTCGAAGCTGAGATTATAGCGTTGCAGGTCGTCTTCCGCGAGCTCGATCGAGACTTCCTCGCCGAGCACGGCCCATGTATTGACCAGGGATGATCCTGGCAGCTGGGCCACTTCATCACGGATCTCACGCGCAATATGCTGCAGGTCGCGGCGGTCGATGAAACCATGCACGGCAAAGCCGATGACCTGGTCCTGGGCGCGCCACGGGTTCACAACGGGGCGGTAGGCCGATTGCGGCAGATTGTTCACCGAGTCGACTTCGAGTTTGATGTTGTCAATGAACTCGCCGACATCAACAGAGGGCAGGCCCTCGACATTGATAAATCCATTGCCCTCGCGAGCGGTCGACGTGATGGTGTCGACGCCATCGAGATCGGCCAGGGCCTCCTCGATCCGGACAATCAGCTGTTCCTCGACTTCCTGCGGCGATGCGCCGGGCCAGGCGACCGAGACGGTGGCGCCATTGACGGCGATCGTCGGAAACACTTCCCGGTTCAGCTGGAAATACCCGAAAATCCCGCCCAGCAGGGCAACGATCATCAAGAGGTTGGCGGCGACTGAGTTCCGGGCCCACCAGCCGACAATACCGCGGGGAGCCTCATCATGTGTTGTGTTCGGGTCGGTCATGGCCGTCTCCTGATCGCAGTGTCGAATTAACCGGCGCTGGCGACGGCTTCACCATCGCTCGGCTCGGATTCGGTCTCGGTGGGTTCTTCGTCGGTTTCGGTTTCGATGGTTGCCGAGTAGTCGGGCAGGACGTCGCCGGAGGCGTCCAGCGAGCGCAGGCGCATCCCGGCGCTGGCGCCGCGGATTGGCGAGACGACAATCATCTCACCGCCACCTACGCCGGACGACACGACGAGACGGTCGGTGCTCGAGGTCACGACCGTGACGGTGCGGATGTCCAGGGTGCCGCCCTCATTGACGACGAAGACCGTGTTCTCGCCGCGCAGTGCCGAGCGGGGCAGAACCACCGCATTCTGGACATTGCGGCCCTGGATTTCGGCGTCGACGAACAGGCCGACAGCCAGAGGTGCGCCACCAGCCGCTGCCGCGCCATAGGGGTCTTCGACCTCCGCGGTGGCGTAGAGAACACGGGTCTGCGGGTCAATGGCGCTCTCGGTGCGGTTGATATAGCCGGTCCATTCGCGGGCTTCGCCGGCGAGAACGGCCGTCAGCTTGACCGGAATGCCTTCGCTGTCGGGGCCGGCATTATAGGCAATCGGGATGCCGAGCAGGCCGAGATCATTGTCGGTGAGTGGCAGGCGAACCAGGATGGTGTCGGTCGAGAAAACCTCTCCCAATGGCGTGCCGGTGGTCACAAACTGGCCCAGGTCCGCGCTTTTCACCAGCACACGGCCGTCGAAGGGGGCGGAAACGCGGGTGCGTTCGAGATCGAGACGTGCCGCCTGCAGGCTGGCCTGGGCGCTGGCCAGCTGGGCACGGGCATCGGCCAGTTGCGGCTCGCGCAGGGTCAGGGCGGAGGCTTCGCCCTCGCCCAGGTCGGCCCATTCGCGGGCCGCCAGCTCGGCTTCAGCCTGCTCGCGCGCCAGGCCTTGCTGCGCCTGGGCGACCAGTGCTGCGGCGCGGGTGACGGCGAGGTGATAGTCGGCGTCATCGATACGTACGAGGGTTTCGCCCGCTTCGAAGAAACCACCCTCAATGAAGCTCGGATTGACGTAGGTTATGCGGCCGGTGACTTGCGGCACGAGATTGATCTGGGTGCGTGGCCGGGCCTGGCCCTGGGAATGCACGGTCAGCGCGACCGTTTCCTGCCGGGCCTCCTCGACGAAGACGGCAACCGGTTGCGGTGCCGCATTGGCGCGCTGCGGTTCGGGCTTGGTCGAGAACAAGGCGATGATGATCAGCAGGACAATCCCGCCGGCAACGCCGAAGATTGCGAAGCGTCCGATAAGTTTTCCCATGACTATTCTCCTGTCTGCGCGGCCGGGTCTGCGGAAGATGCCGCGGAGAAATCGCCGGCGATGGCGAGGTAAAGATCGACCCGGTTCGTCGCGCGATCGCGACGGGCCGAGATGTATTGGCTTTCAGCGCTGATACGCCGGCTCTGGGCATTCAGCAGATCGAAGATGGTCGAGACGCCGCTCGAATACTGGCGTGTCACCAGCGCTTCGGCCTCGGCGGCCTCGTTGAAGGCCTGCTCCAGGCTGGCGACGCGCCGGGCGAGGATGTCGTCGGCATAGATCGCGTTTTCCGCTTCCTGCCAGGCCGTCAGCACGGTCGAGACATAGGAGGCGACCTGCAGCCGGGCATTGGCCTCGGCCTGGTCCCGCTGCGCCCGCAGGCTCCCGCCGGCAAAAATCGGCGCCACGAGCGACGCCGTGAGGCTGGAGACCAGCGTATCAAGGTCGAACATGTCGGCGACATCTGTACCGCCGGTTCCCGAGCCGCCGGTCAGCGACAGGCTCGGCAGCAAGGCCTTGCTGGCGGCATCGGCCCGCAGACCGGCCGAAGCCAGCCGGCGCTCGGCGGCGCGCACATCGGGACGGCGCAGGAGGAGATCGGCGGGTGAGCCGATCCCGGCCAGTGCGTCGATCACCGGGAAGTCACCCTCACGGGCGATTTGCCCGGCGGGATAACGGCCGAGCAGGGTTTCCAGACTGCGCGCGGCAGAGGCTTCCGCCCGTTCACGCGATGCCAGCGCGGCCTCGGAGGATGCCGTCGCGCTGCGTGCCGTGCGAACATCCGAGCTGCGAACCAGGCCACGGGCAAAGCGCCGCTCGGTCAGATCCAGCGCATTCTGGCTGCGCTGGACATCGCGTTGTGCGAGTTCGGTCTGCTGACGCGCTTCGATCAGGGCCAGCCAGCCCTTGGCGACCAGTCCGGCGACAGAGAGTCTGGCGGCGGCGAGGTCGTCAGCGGCGGCTTCGGCGTCGAGAGCGCCGGCATTGGCGCCGTCGCGAACACGACCCCACAGATCGGCTTCCCAGGATGAGCTCAGCCCCAGTGAAAGACTGTCCGAGCCGCTGCCCTGATAGGGTTCGGTGCGAGTATAGCCGCTTGAGAGGCTCAGGGATGGCAGGCGGCTGGCACCGGCAATGCGGGCGGCAGCGCGGGCGGCGTCATAGCGCGCCAGCGATTGGGCCAGTCCGGGATTGGCGGCGAGAGCTTCATCAACGAGCGCTGCTAGGCGGGGTGCGCCGAGTGATTGCACCCAGTCCTGGGCCGCAATTTCCCCGGAGGCATCGGCCGAAGCCGACCAGCTGTCCGGAGTGGCGGGCAGGAGGTTGTCGGGCTGAAAAGCCGGCACACTCGCACAGGAGGCCGCTGTCAGGGCGGTTGCGACGATTAATAGGCTTTTCTGCATGCGATGTTCCAACGCGTGACGATTGCTAGAGTTTTGCCAAACTAGGCGGCGCATAGCGAATGTCAACAGATTTTTATCGAAAAACACTAAAACATTAGCGAATGACATGAAAAGCCTCTCGTTTTTCGAGATGTAAAAACCAACCGGTATCGGCCTTTTCGCGAGCTGCTTCTTCCCGGCTGCAGAATGTGCGATAGGGCTGTGTACGGCACCCGTATCCGCGCAGACGCGGGTGCCGCTGTATGCCGAACCGCCAGGCACAAGGCGAGTGAAACTTGAGAAAGGTCGACGTGGACAATCAGCCCTCAATTCGCATCCGCCGCCGGGATACCGCAATCGTCGCGACCATGGGCTCGCTGGTGCTTGTCCTGTTCTGGTTGTTCGGCGAGCTTGGCTTTGTCGAGACCTTCGTCGCCATTGCGACCTTCGCCGGATTGTCGACCTTCTACTACCTGACGGTCAGTACGACGCTGAATCCGCCGTCCTCTGCCCTTCCGGTCAAGGCGGAGCAGACTCCGCCAAGTGGCCCGGCGACGTCCGAGCTGATGCTGCGTCATCTCCCCATTCCAGTCCTGTTGATCGGGCCGGAGGGCCGGATCGAGATGGCCAACCCGGCCGCGCGAGAGTTTCTCGGACTTGGCTCACTGGCCGGGCACCTGTCCTCGGTGCTGCGCCAGCCACGCGTGCTGGAGGCTGTCAGCGCGGCGCTTCGGGGCAATTCGGGCCCGCCCGTCGAGTATTCGACCCTGGCGCCTGTCGAGAGCCATGTCCGCGCCTTCGTCGCACCGATGCGGGCGCCAGACGACACTGTCATGCCCTGGCGGGCGATGCTGGTGCTGTCGGATGAAACCTCGATCAAGCGCGCCGATCGCATGCGGGCCGACTTTCTCGCCAATGCCAGCCATGAATTGCGCACACCGCTGGCCTCGCTGGCCGGCTTCATCGAGACCCTGCGCGGCCATGCGAAGGACGATCCCGAGGCGCGCGAGAAATTTCTCTCCATCATGTTCGAGCAGACCGAGCGGATGAGCCGGCTGATCAATGACCTTCTCTCGCTCTCGCGGGTGGAGCTGGACGAGCATGTGCCGCCAAACGGCCTTGCCGACCTGGTCGTGCTCGCCGGGGAGGTGATTGATTTCCTGCGGCCGCAGATCGAGGACAAGCAGATCGAGCTCACGCTCGAAGCGCCGGACTCGGTGATCGCGGTGGGTGACCGCGATCAGCTGACCGAGGTCTTCCAGAACCTGATCGAGAACGCGGTCAAATACTCCCCGGCGAATTCCAGCGTCCTGGTCCGTATCGAGCCGGAACAGCCCCGCGACCAGGCGGAACGCCCGGCCAGCATGCTGGGCGAGGGTGCCAGCCGCCTGACGCTGGCGGCCCCGAAATCGGGGGCTGCCGAACGCTATGTCGCCGTAAGGGTGCGTGACCAGGGCCGCGGGATTGACCGGCGCGACCTGCCGCGGCTATCGGAGCGATTCTACCGGGTTGGCGGCCAGAAGAGCGGGCCCAATGAAGGCACCGGACTCGGCCTCGCCATCGTCAAGCACATCGTGAATCGCCATCGTGGCGGCTTCACGGTCGAAAGCGAGCCGGGCGGCGGTTCAGTATTCTCAACCTTTGTTCCGGCTGCGCTCGGACCTGCCGTGCCAGCTGAATCCGGCCGGGAGCTGCAAGGCGGTGGCGAGGAGAGCGCAGTCTGATCCGGGCATTGTCACAAAACCGTAGCTCATCTGTCATAAATGGGCTTCGGGCAGCCGATACGAGTTTGGCGACCATTGATTACAGGCGGCAAAGTGCCGTGTGACTGAAGGGCTGACCTGCATGTCGATCATCTCCATCGTCGCTCTCGCACTGCTCGTCATGATCGCCGGCGGCTTCTATGTCGGTCGCTCGCGCGCCATAGCCTCAGTCGACGGCGCGACCGCCGGTATGCACTCCCTGCCCAATTATCATGGCTATTATGTTGCGATCTGGACCGGCGTTCCCGCCTTCATCCTGTTGGGTCTGTACGCGGTTTTCGGCGGGCAGCTGGTCGAGCGCCTCGCGGTCGGCGAACTGCAATCCGAGGCGGTCTCCATCAATCGCAGTCTCGATGAAGCGCTCGCAGCCGACGCGGATTTCCTTGAACTGAATCAGGCCGCGGCCCATCTGCGTGAGCAAGTCGAGCGTCTCAACGCCGATATCCAGGCCCTGCGCAATGCGCGCGGCGAGGACCGCAATCCCGAGGAGCTCGACCAGTTTCGCACCGCGCAGATCGAGGCCCTGAACCTGTCCACGACGGCCGAGGATGCGGTGAGGTCGCGGCGGCAGGCCGTGGTTGACGCTGTTGAAGTCGCCGCGATCGCGGATGGTGCCGACAACCGCGCGCTGGCCGGCTATGAGCTCGCCCAGTCGCCGCGAGAGCGCCGGCAGCTCTTCCTGTCCGACAGCCGCCGCATTGCGCGGGGCGAACTGGCCAGCCGGGACTCGCCTGCCTTGCGTGCAGCAGCGCAAACGGTTTCGCGCAATCAGACTGTGATCAAGTTCGCGGCGGCCGCATTGGCCCTGGTCTTCGGCGCCGTCGGTTTCGCCGTGACCCGCGGGCAGGTTTCGAGCCAGTTCCGCGCTCGCAACAACGTCGAGCGGCTGGTGACTGCGGCGCTGCTGATCTCCTCGGTTATCGCCATTCTGACCACGGTCGGCATTGTGCTCTCGCTGTTGTTCGAGAGCCTGCGCTTCTTCTCTTCGGTGCCGGTGCTGGATTTCCTGTTCGGCCTCCAGTGGAGCCCGCAGATCGCAATCCGTGCCGACCAGGTTGGTCAGTCGGGCGCCTTCGGTGCGGTGCCACTCTTCGCAGGCACTGCCATGATCACCGTGATCGCGATGACTGTCGCGGTTCCGATCGGCCTGTTTTCGGCGATCTATCTGTCGGAATACGCCGGCCCGAAATTCCGGCAGGTCGCCAAGCCGGTCCTGGAAATCCTCGCGGGCATCCCGACGGTGGTTTACGGCTTCTTCGCCCTGCTCGCAGTCGGGCCGGCGATCCGCGCGCTGTTCACGGCCCTGGGGTTTGAGAGCGTCGTGACCCAGAGCGCCCTGTCGGCCGGACTGGTGATGGGCGTGATGATCATCCCCTTTATCTCCTCGCTGAGCGATGATGTTATCAATGCGGTGCCGCAATCGCTTCGCGACGGCTCGTTCGCCATGGGGGCGACGCGGTCGGAAACCATCACCCAGATCGTGATGCCGGCAGCCCTGCCGGGCATTGTCGGGGCGATCCTGCTGGCCGTCAGCCGCGCAGTCGGTGAGACGATGATTGTCGTCATGGCTGCGGGACAGGGCGCCAACCTGACCGCCAACCCGCTGGAATCGGTGACAACCATTACCGTGCAGATCGTGATGCTGCTGACCGGTGACCAGGAATTCGACAGTCCGAAAACCCTGTCCGCCTTTGCGCTCGGGCTGGTGCTGTTCGTGCTGACCCTGTTGATGAATATCGTCGCCTTGCGCGTGGTCCAGAAATATCGGGAAAAATATGACTGATTCACCCCGAACCTTCGCCGTCCGCGAGGATGTGGAACGCCGTCTGGCCAAGCGGTATCGTGCGGAGCTGCGCTTCCGTTCGGCTGGCCTGACGGCCATCGGTATCGCCGTCACGATCCTGTGCATCCTGATCGGATCGATCGCCAGCGAGGGCATCCCGGCCTTCACGGCCCATCAGCTCGTTCTGCCGGTTACCCTTGAGCGCGACCGGGTCGATCCCGAGGGAGATGGCTCGGAGGCTTCGCTGCGTCGTGGCTCGTATAACCGTGTCTTGCAGGATGCCCTGCGTGCAGAATTTCCCGGCGTCACCGCGCGCAGTGATGTGCGCAATCTCTTCAATCTCTACACGCCGCTGAATGCGACGCGCCTGATGGATACCGTGCTGGGGGATCCGTCACTGGTCGGCACAACCCATGCCTTCACCATGCCGCTCGCCGACGATCTCGATCTCTATCTCAAGGGCCGCCTTGTCGACGACCGCACCCTGCCGGTGGCCGGCGATCTGACGGTGACCGCCGATGGCGACGCTCTGGTGCTGCAGTCGACGACGACGGATTTTGCCGCACTGGTGCACGAGATGCAGCTGGCGCTGGGGGCCGAGGCGCGGACGCTGGAAATGCGCGCCGAGCAGGTGCTTGTCGCACTCGACCAGGTTCCCGACGAAGATGTCGCCCGCTTGCAGGCCGAAGCCGACCGGCATGCGGCCAATGCTGTGGCCCTGCGGGAACTGGCGCTCGCCGGCGAGGGATTCCTGCCGCTGACTGGTGAGATGCCAAGCGTGATCATCGAGACCGGCGGCCAGGCTTTCCGGCTGACACAGCTGGCGACCGATGGCTCGAGCGCGCGTGGAACGGCGGTGCTGGGCGATGGCGAAGTCGAGAACGCGTCTGCATGGACCCTCTATGTCATCGACACGCCGGAGGCCCGCCGGCGCGTCTCGGATCAATTGCTCATCTGGACCCGCTCCCTGGTCGAACGCGGCATGATCACGGCCGGCTTCAACACCCATCTGTTCAGCAATGCCGACTCACGTGAACCGGAACTGGCCGGGGTGAAGGGCGCGCTCTACGGCTCGATCCTGACGATGATCATCACCATGTTCCTGTCGGTGCCGATCGGCGTCTTCACGGCCGTCTATCTTGAGGAATACGCCCCGAAGAACCGCTTCACCGATTTCATCGAGGTCAATATCAACAATCTGGCCGCGGTGCCGTCGATCGTGTTTGGCCTGTTGGGCCTGGCAGTCTTCATCAATGCCTTCGGCCTGCCGCGATCGGCGCCGCTCGTTGGCGGGCTGGTGCTGTCGCTGATGACCCTGCCGACGGTCATCATCGCCACGCGGGCGGCGCTGAAGGCGGTCCCGCCCTCGATCCGCCAGGCGGCACTCGGGATCGGCGCGTCGAAGACCCAGGCGGTGTTTCACCATGTGCTGCCGCTGGCCGCGCCGGGCATTCTCACCGGGTCGATTATCGGCCTGGCCCAGGCGCTGGGCGAGACTGCCCCGCTGCTGATGATCGGCATGGTCGCCTTTATCGCCGATGCGCCAAGTCTCGGCCTGGCGGGCTTTACCGAGCCGGCGACGGTGATGCCGGTGCAGATTTTCCTGTGGTCGGACGGTGCCGAGCGGGCTTTTGAAGCGCGCACCGCCGCGGCCATTCTCATTCTCCTGGCGCTGATGATCGGCTTCAATGCCGTTGCGATTTATCTGCGCCGCCGCTTCGAACGAAGGTGGTAACGTCATGATCGACGCTGAAGTCCAACCAACCGTCTACCACAAGAATGCGCTCGGCGGCTCGTCCGTGAAGGTCGAGGCCCGCGATGTCAGCGTGTCCTATGGTGACAAACAGGCGCTGTTCAACGTCTCGCTCGACATCCCCGACAAGAGTGTCACCGCCTTTATCGGGCCATCCGGCTGCGGCAAGTCGACCTTTCTGCGCTGTATGAACCGCATGAATGACACCATTGACGGTGCGCGCGTGTCGGGCTCGTTGAAAATCGATGGCGCGGAAGTCAATGACCGTGCCGTTGATCCGGTGGTGCTGCGCGCCAGTGTCGGCATGGTGTTCCAGAAGCCGAACCCGTTCCCCAAGTCGATCTATGACAATGTCGCCTACGGGCCGCGCATTCATGGCCTCGCCTCGAACCGCGACGAGCTTGACGCCATCGTCGAGCAGAGCCTGCGCAAGGCCGGCCTCTGGTCCGAGGTCTCCGATCGCTTGCAGGGGCCCGGCACGGGTCTGTCCGGTGGTCAGCAACAGCGCCTGGTCATCGCCCGCGCGATTGCGGTCAATCCGGAAGTGATCCTGATGGATGAGCCCTGCTCGGCGCTGGATCCGATCGCGACCGCGAAGATCGAGGAGCTGATCGACGAGCTGCGCGAAAATTATTGCATCATCATGGTGACCCACTCGATGCAGCAGGCGGCCCGCGTCTCGCAGATGACCGCCTTCTTCCATATGGGGTCGTTGATCGAGGTCGGTCCGACCGAGGAGATTTTCACCAATCCGCTCGAGCCCCGGACCCAGGACTACATTACCGGACGCTTCGGCTGACGAAGCGATTGCCCGAGGAGGGCCAAATGGCGCTAACCAAGCACACACACATTGTGACGGCATACGGTGAGGAGCTGGACAAGCTCGCAGACGAACTGGCGCGTATGGGCGGGCTGGTCGAGATGCAGCTCGAGGCTGCCGTTGCCGCCGTCGTACGGCGTGACTCGTCGGTGGTCCCCGATGTTCGCCAGCGCGAGACCCAGGTCAATGCGATGCAGGTTGATATCGAGAAGCGGGTAATCCGGCTTTTCGCCCTGCGGCAGCCGCTCGCCACCGATCTGAGAATGACGATTTCCGCGCTCAAGATCGCGTCTGACCTCGAGCGGGTCGGCGATCTTGCGAAAAATATCGCCTACCGCTCCCGGGATCTCAACGGTTTCGCACCACTTGCGGTGCTGACCCGTGTTGAGCGTCTCGGCGCGATCGTCGCCAAGCAAATGCACGAAGTGCTCGACGCGTTGTCATCCTTTGACATCGAGCCGGCCATCCGTGTCTGGCGCAATGATGACGAGGTGGACGAGCACTATAACAGCCTGATCCGCGAGATGCTGCTGAGCATGGCCGATGACCCCGCCCTGGTGGGACCGGGCGCCCACATCCTGTTCGTGGCCAAGAATCTCGAGCGCATCGGCGACCATGCCACCAATATCGCCGAGGCGATCCACTACATGGTCACGGCCGAGGCGCTGGAATCGGCCGACCAGTCGTCGCGCTGATGAATTGAACGGGAGTCGATGATGAAACCCCAGGTGCTTGTGGTTGAAGACGAGGATGCCCTCGCGACGCTGCTTCAGTATAATCTCGAGAAGGAAGGCTATCAGGTCAGGCTTGCCAGCGATGGTGAAGAGGCCCTGATGCTGACCGGGGAGGCCATTCCCGATCTCGTGCTGGTCGACTGGATGTTGCCCAAGGTGTCGGGGATCGAGGTTTGCCGCCGCCTGCGCGGCCGCCATGAAACCAGCAATGTGCCGATTATCATGCTCACCGCGCGTGGCGAGGAAACCGACCGGGTCCGCGGACTCGATACCGGCGCCGATGACTATATCGTCAAACCCTTCTCGATGACCGAATTGTTCGCGCGCATCCGCGCCGTGCTGCGCCGTATCCGGCCCGGTCTGGCCGAGGACCTGATCACGGCCGGCGACATCGCGATTGACCGCGTGGCCCACAGGGTGAAGCGCGGTGATCGCGAGATCCATCTCGGGCCGACCGAGTTCCGCCTGCTCGACTATCTCATGCAGCACCCGGGCCGGGTGTTCTCGCGCGAGCAATTGCTTGATGCGGTCTGGGGTTCCGACGTCTATGTCGAGGCACGCACTGTGGATGTCCATGTCGGCCGTCTGCGCAAGGCGATCAACAACGCCGCCGAGACCGATCCGATCCGGACGGTGCGCTCGGCGGGCTATTCCTTCGACGTCAGCCGTAGCTGACCCTGGCAGCTGGGTTCTGGGGCAGCCGGGTTCTGGCCGTCGCCGGATGCAAAACGGCCGCCCCGGGGGGCGGCCGCTGCATGATCGTTCGGGCTGGTCTGTCTGCTGCGATCAGAAGTTATAGCGACGCGTTGCCGTGATCGAATTCAGCGCGGCGGCGGCTTCGCCACTGCGACGGCGCTTCTGGCTGGGCTGGTAGGCCATGTTGGCATGGGCATCGCAATAGGCGTGGCTCGCGCCGGTCTTGCGTCCGCAAAAACGGAAATTCGACAGCGACGGGTCACCGATTGGCCATTTGCACATGCTGTCCTTGAGGGTCAGGACAGTCGCGAATTCGCCCGATGGCAGGACTGCCGGCTCCATGGGAGCCGAGACGGGAGCCGCCGGTGCTGCAGGCGCCGGGCGGGCTGTGCGGACCGGTTCGATGGATGCCGTGGTCGTGCGAGGCCGGGACGGTTTCGCGGGCCGGCGCGCCGGGCGCGACGGGGTCGCACGGCCTGACAGACCCAGCCTGTGCACCTTGCCAATTACCGCATTCCGGGTGACACCACCCAGCTGTTTGGCAATCTGACTCGCGCTCAGGCCTTCCGACCAGAGCTTCTTGAGTTCTTCGACACGTTCGTCAGTCCAGGCCATCGCAGACTTCTCCCGGTTGGGGTGCGCCAGCCACCTTGATGATGGTAAACAGGGCGCATCGCCATTCATGATTAATTACACAATATATTGTAGCCGGCGAACCAAAAACCACAAGATCAGGCAGGCGCGAATCCTGTGGAAAGCGCACTTGCCTGCTAAATCGTTAACGTTGATGGTTACTGAAAGCTTAAGGGTAATCCGTTATGAGTAATGCTTCTCCAAGACCTGTCGCGGCGCCGCGGAGCTTCGGCGCCATCAACAGTCTCGGCTTGTGGACGCTGTACAAGAAGGAGGTCCGGCGCTTCCTCAAGGTCGTGACCCAGACCGTGCTGGCGCCGGTCGCCACCACCCTGCTTTACATGACGGTTTTCGCGGTGGCGCTGGGTTCCGGACGCGCTGCGGTTCATGGCGTGTCCTTTGTCGAATTCCTCGCACCGGGCCTGATCCTGATGGGGCTGCTCAACAACGCCTTTGCCAATACCTCATCCTCCATCCTCGTCAGCAAGGTACAGGGCAATGCGGTCGACTTCCTGATGCCGCCGCTCTCGGCGCTCGAGCTGGAAATCGCCTTTATCGGCGGCGCGGTGACGCGGGGCGTATTGGTGGCCGCGGTGACCGCCCTGACCCTTGTCCCCTTCGTCAATGTGATGCCGGTGCACTTCTGGGCCGTGGCCTATTTCGGCATTGGTGCGGCGGCGATGCTCGGGATGATCGGCATTATCGGCGGGCTGTGGGCGGAGAAATTCGATCACATGGCCGCGGTGACCACATTCGTCATCACGCCGCTCACCTTCCTGTCGGGCACATTCTACTCGATCAGCCGCCTGCCCGAACCGGTCCGCCTGATCAGCCAGTTCAACCCGTTCTTCTACATGATTGACGGCTTTCGCTATGGTTTCACCGGCTTTGCCGACGGTTCGCTGACTGTCGGTGTCGTGCTGGTCGGAGCGATCAACCTGGTGCTGGCGGTGATCTGCTATCGCCTGTTACGTGCAGGCTGGCGCTTGAAGACCTGAACGGACGGGCCTAGACCGTAAACAACAAAAAGGGGCGCCGGTGGCGGCGTCCCAACACGATCCGGAGAGACCCGATGCCTGCGCCAATGATGGATACCTACGCTCCACCCGAACTCATTTTCGATCACGGCAAGGGCGTTCGTCTGGTCACCGACAAGGGTGACAGCTATCTCGATTTCATTTCCGGCATCGCGGTCAACTGCCTCGGCCATGCGCATCCCAAGGCCGTTGCGGCGCTGACGGAACAGGCCGGCAAGCTCTGGCACCTGTCCAACATGTTCAAGGTCCCGGCCGGGATCGAACTGGCCGACAAGCTGACGGCGGCGACCTTTGCCGATCGCGTCTTCTTCACCAATTCCGGTGCCGAGGCGATGGAATGTGCGCTGAAAACCGCGCGCCGCTACCAGTATGTCTCGGGTAACCCGCAACGCTACCGCATCATCACCTTTACCGGCGCCTTCCATGGCCGCACCTATGGCGCGATCAATGCCGGCGGCAATCCCAAATATCTCGAAGGCTTCGGCCCGGCGATGGAAGGGTTCGACCATGTCGAGTTCGGCAATCTCGACGCTGTCCGCGCCGTGCTGTCCGAGGAGACGGCTGCCATCTGCGTCGAGCCGGTCCAGGGTGAGGGCGGTGTGCGCGCGGGCGATGATGCCTTCCTGCGCGGGCTGCGCCAGATCTGCGACGAAAACGGCCTGATGCTGATCTATGATGAAGTCCAGTGCGGGGCCGGCCGGACCGGCAAGCTGTTCGCCCACCAGTGGGTCGAGGGCGCCGAGCCCGATATCATGGCTTCCGCCAAGGGCATTGGTGGCGGCTTCCCGATGGGCGCCTGCCTCGCCACCGAAGCGGCAGCCCGGGGCATGGTCGTTGGCACCCACGGCTCGACCTATGGCGGCGGACCGCTGGCCATGGCCGTCGGCAATGTCGTGTTCGACGAGCTGACCTCGGACGGTTTCCTCGACCATGTCGTTGAGATGGCCAATTTCATGCAGCAGCAATTGCATGGCCTCGCCGACCGTCATTCCGACAAGATCGAGGAAGTGCGCGGCAAGGGTCTGCTGCTCGGACTGAAGCTGAAAGAGGGTTTTGATCCCAAACAGCTTGTGGTGAAGGCTCGCGATCGCCATCTGTTGATCGGCGCCGCCGGAGACAATGTCGCGCGGATGGCACCGCCATTGATCATCACGCGTGATGACGCCAGCGAGGCAATAGCCATCCTCGATGAGGCGCTCAGCGCACTTTAGGCGAACTGACATGACCGATATGACGCCCGCCATTCCCGGCGAGCTCGACGATTTCATTGCCGGCTTCCAGGTCGAGGGCCGGGCGGTGCGGGGGCGTGTCCTCCGCTCCGCCGGTGTGCTCAACCGGATCCTGTCGGCGCATGACTATCCCGAACCGGTGGCGCGTCTGCTCGGCGAGGCGGTCATTCTGGCCGGCCTGGTCGGCCCGGCGCTCAAATTCGACGGCCGGTTGATCGTCCAGGCCAATGGCACCGGCCCGGTCTCATTCATCGTCGCCGAATATGTTGCTGGCGAAGGCGTGCGCGGTTTCGCCAAGGTCGATCGCGAGGCCCTGGACACAGCGCTGGCCGCGGCCGATGCCGAGACGCCGACGATCCGCACCCTGCTGGGTGAGGGCTATTTCGCGATGACCATCGATCAGGGTCCGGACATGGACCAGTATCAGGGCGTGGTCCCGCTTGAGGGCGCCAGCCTGGCCGTGATCGCCGAGCATTATTTCGCCCAGTCGGAACAGACGCCGACCCGGTTGCGCATGGCGGTCGGCGAGGTCTGGACCCAGAATGGCGGCAAGAGCTGGCGTGGCGGTGGCTCCCTGATCCAGGCCGTCGCCGGCGATGAAAGCCGGGGCTCGGCGACGGAAGACTGGGACCATGTCCGGGCCCTGTTTGAAACCATCAGTGATGAGGAATTGCTCGATCCGGACCTGCCGGCCGGGTCCTTGCTGCTTCGCCTGTTCCATGAGGACGGGGTGCGGGTGTTCGAGCCGGCCGCGCTGCTGCGTCGTTGTTCATGCGAGCATCAACGCCTGTTGCGCATTATTGCCAGCTTCCCCGCCGATGACCGCGAACACATGACGACGGACGGCAAGATCGTGATGACCTGCGAATATTGCAATCGCGACTGGAATTTCCTCCCGGAGGAAGTCGCTTCCGCCGCGGGCTGAGCCGGCGTTTGCGGCGTTGTCAGCGCTCAGGAGCGCCAGAAGCGCGGCATGATCACCACCAGGACGGCGAGGACTTCGAGCCGTCCGATCAGCATGTTCGCCGTGAGGATCCATTTGGCCGCATCGGGCAGGGACTGGAATGTGCCGGCCGGGCCGATGATGTCCCCCAGTCCCGGCCCGACATTGGCCAGCGAGGTTGCCGCCCCCGAAAGGGCGGTGGTCAGATCCAGGCCGATCACTGACAGGGCGGCGGCGCTGATCGCGTAGACGGCGAAGAAAACGAAGAAGAATCCCAGCACGGAATGCAGGGCGCTGTCGGCAACCGGACGGCCATTATAGCGCATCTGGAAAATCGCGTTCGGCCGCAGGAGTTGCGCCAGATAGCGCCGGATCGCGGTGCCGGCGATCTGGTAGCGGAAAATCTTGATGCTGCAGCTCGTCGATCCGGCACAGCCGCCGATGAACATGAAGACGAAAAACGTCGATTCCGCCGCTGCGCCCCAGGCACCGTAGTCGGTTGTGGCATAGCCGGTGCCGGTGATGATCGAGACGGCGTTGAAACTGGCCATGCGCCAGGCCGGGTCCTCGCCATGCACGCCGGTGGCGATCAGGACGCCGGCCAGGACCACGGTGGCGAGCAGAATAACGAAGAGGAAGCCGCGCGACTGGGCGTCCTTGAGGATAAATTGTGGCTTGCCGCGCAGCGCCAGCACCAGCAGCGTGAAGGGCAGGGCGGCGGCGATCATGAAGACCAGGGTGATCATGTCGGCGCCGGTATGCATGAACTTGCCCATCGACATGTCGGAGGTCGAAAACCCGCCGGTCGACAGCGTCGACATGGCATGGGCCGTGGCGTCGAGCAGGTTCATGCCCGACATCAGATAGGCGACAGCACAGATCAGCGTCAGCATGGCGTAGACGGCCGAGATATTGGCGGCGATCTGGGTTGCTTTCGGTAGCACCTTGTCGGTCTTGTCGCCGGTCTCGAGCAGGAAGAGCTGCATGCCGCCGACGCCAAGCATCGGCCAGAAGGCCATCGCGGTGACGATGATGCCGATTCCGCCGAGCCATTGCAGGATGGCACGCCAGAGCAGAAAGCCGGGCGGGCGGAAATCGAGTCCGGTCAGGACGGTCGCGCCGGTCGTGGTCAGTCCAGAGACAGCCTCGAACAGCGCATCGGTCCAGTCCATGCCCTGGTCGGCCAGCCGCATCGGCAGGGCAGCGGTGATCGACAGCGCGATCCAGGCCCCGACCATCAGCAGGAAGACCCCGCGCGGCGTGATGGAATCAACCGGCCCGCGATTGGCCAGCGAGATCGACCCGCCGAAAAACAGCCCCAGAACCGAGGCCAGGAAGAAGGCCCGGGCGCTGACGAGTTCCTGCGCGACCAGGTCGATGATCGCGGGCACCAGCATGCCTGCCGAGAGGAATGTCACCATGATGCCGATCATGAAGACAACGGGGCGGATCGACATGTTCAAGGCATCAGGCTCCGCAACAGCGGCCGGAGCGGTGATGCCGGGACGGTGATGTTAGTGGAGGCTGAGGCGGTCATAGGGCCGGTCCAGCGGAAAATCGGGGATGATGGCGGCAAAGCTGTCGCCACCCTCGCGGCGCATCTCATAGCTGCCGCTCATGAAGCCGGATGGGGTCGAGAGCGGCGCGCCACTGGTATAGCGGAAGCGCTCACCCGGCCGGATGACCGGTTGCTCGCCGACCACGCCGGGGCCCTGCACATGCTCACTGCGTCCCATTGAATCAGTGATGACCCACTGTCGCGAAATCAGCTGGACGGGCTGGCTGGACGTATTCTCGATCTCCACCGTATAGGCCCAGACATAGCGACTCTCATCCGGCTCGGACTCGTCCTCGAGATAGTCCGGGCTGACACAGATCTTCACGCCGTCGGTCTCCTGCTCATACATGCTGTCTTGTCCGCCCATGGCCATCGGCTCGCATCGCCGCTGGTTTCAATCCGCCATCATCTGCCCGGTCGCGATCTCGCTCAACCCCCTACGGTCAGCATGGGTGGACAGAAGGCGACGGATATCGGACATCTTCCAGCCAACCGCAACAGAGCCGATCCCGTCATGTCCGTTTCCGGTATTCTCCCCGACCACCAGCTCAAGGCCCTGTTCGACCAGGGCGTCATCGCTGCAGATGCGCCACCTGACGCGTCCCAGATCCAGCCGGCCAGCATCGACCTGCGCCTCGGGGCCAAGGCCTACCGGCTGCGCGCCAGCTTTCTGCCCGGCCAGGGCCGGACGGTCGCCGATCGGCTGGCCGATGATCTTGTCATGCACACGGTCGATCTGCGCGAGGGCGCGGTGCTGGAGACGGGCTGTGTCTACCTGGCGCCGTTGCAGGAACGTCTGAAACTCCCCGCCGGGCTGAGCGCGGCGATGAATCCGAAGAGCTCGACCGGGCGGATTGATGTCTTCACCCGCGTTATCACGGACCAGGGGGTCGCCTTCGACCAGGCGCCGCTCGGTTATGAAGGCCCGCTCTATGCCGAAATCTGTCCGCGCACCTTCTCCATCCTGGCGCGCGAAGGCGAGCGGCTGAGCCAGATCCGCTTTCGCCGCGGCGCGCATGAAACGCTGCGCGAGGTGACGGTCAGTGTCGATCTCGCCGGTTTCGAGAATGGCATTGTCGGCTATCGCGCGCGGCGCCATGCCGGCCTGGTCGACCTGTCGAAACTGGGCGGTCATGCCAGTGTCCGCTTCTGGGAACCGATGACGGCGCCCGACCGCCGCCTGGTGCTCGATCCGGGTGAATTCTACATCCTGGCCTCGCGGGAATCGGTCTCGATCGGCCTCGACGAGGCGGCCGAGATGGCCCCGATCGCACCGGAGATCGGTGAATTCCGCGCCCACTATGCCGGGTTTTTCGACCCCGGTTTCGGCATTGCCGAGACCGGCGGGGCCGGCAGCCGCGCCGTGCTGGAAGTGCGTGGCCATGATGTGCCCTTCATGCTCGACCACGGCCAGGCGATTGCACGCCTGGTGTATGAACCCATGCTCGGGCGCCCGACAGCAGCCTATGGTGCTGTTGCGTCCAACTATCAGGCCCAGGGTCTCAAACTGTCGAAATTCTTCGCAAACTGATTGCCGTGAGCGATGAATAAGGACTTCGCGGCGGACGTCACCACGCCTATAATCAGCGCCGCACGCGGGTGTAGCTCAATGGTAGAGCAGAAGCTTCCCAAGCTTACGACGAGGGTTCGATTCCCTTCACCCGCTCCATTCTCCCCTCAGCCTTGAACCCGCCCTCCGCCGGGTGATGATTCCGTGCTGTACGTCCGGCTATCAGTAGCTGTGCCGCAGATTGACACGCGGATGGCTTGCGTTTCAATCTGCGTGCGGTTTCGCGGGGAATCGAGGGGATTGCCGCTGACCGCTCGGGGGGATTTCAATGCGTGTTGTTCTGGGTCTGATCGTGACGTTGCTGTTCTGTGGCCCTGGGGTGGCGCAGGTGGAAACCTATGCGGCGATGCCGCGGATCTGGGCGGCCGACCTTTCTCCGGACGGGACGCATCTGGCCACGGGTTGCAGTCCGCGCGGTGTGCGCGAGATCTGCATCTACGACCTGGCCGGCGGCGCGGCGCCAGTCGTTATTCCGGCTCCGGACGGCGGCGAGATGTCCGGCTTCGATTGGCCGGGCAATGCCTATCTGATCTATTACATCGACTCGGTTCAGACCTTGCCGACGCAGGACGGCCTGCGGACCGTGACCTTGACCCAGCCCGTCTCCTACTCGCTGGCGACCGGCCGTTCGGAAACCCTGATGGTCAATTCACGCCTGGTCTCGCCAATGGTGGGGGCCGAGGGGCGCGTTGCCATGGAGATTACCTTCGCGCTTGATACCCGTGCGGGCGCCGGCTCGCGGATTGGCGGGCGCGATGACAGCGGCACCGTTGTTTATGAGATGAACCTGGAAAACGGCCGCCGAGTCCGCCGCATGGAAGTGTCGGACGGCTCAACCATCGGCTATTTGCTGAATCCCGAGGGCGAGGTGGTGCTGGATGTCCGGCGGTTTGATGAAACCGGGCAGTATTCGGTGCACAGGCCTGACGGAGCCCAGAGCCCGGCGATCTATTCGGGCACTTTCCCGGCAAACCAGCCGCGGGTTTATGGCGTGATGGACAATGGCGAGGCTGTCGTCATCCGGATTCCGGGGACCGGCCTGCAGCGGCTGGACATCGCAACCGGCGCGCTCAGTGCTTTCGATGTCGGCGGAGAAGACGTGTCGCAAATGGGTGCGATCGTTGATTATTACGCCAGCGAGGTCGTCGGGTTCCGCTATACTGACGATCTGCCGCGCCAGATCTTCATCGATCCGGATCTCGCTGCCCTGCACGCGGAACTGAAACAGATCCTCACCGAGGATTCGGTCCTTATCACCACCTGGACGCCGGACCGGAGCAAGCTGGTCGTGGAGGGGCGCGATCCTGGCCAGCCGGCGAACTACTATCTGCTTGACCTGGGCACCGGCGGGCTCGGCTTGCTGGATGTCGAGACCGTGCTGCCCGAGGGCCACGCACCCGGTTCGCGTGAATATCTGGAGTATACGGCCTCGGACGGCCTCGCCATCCCGGCCTATCTGACCATGCCGGCCGGATTCGCCGAGGGCGATGCACCGCCGGCGCTGATCGTCATGCCACATGGCGGGCCGCGTTCCCGTGATACGGCGGAGTATGACTGGTGGGCCTCCTTTTACGCCGCGCGTGGCTATGCGGTCTTTCAGCCCAATTTCCGGGGCTCCTCCGGTTATGGCGAGGCGTTCGAACGCGCAGGTTATGGCGGGTTCGGCTCGCGGATGATCGATGACATCATCGAGGGCGCCCATCATGTGCAGGAAAGCGGTCGCGTCCGGCCGGGCCAGTATTGTGTGATTGGCGGCAGCTATGGTGGCTATGCGGCGTTGATGACGGCCTTGCGCGATCCCGGCAATGTCGCCTGTGCCCTGTCTTTCGCCGGTGTGACAGACCCCTTCGCCTTTCTCGGCAGCCGCGACAACAGGCATACCAGCCTGCGCTATTGGGAGCAGTATATGGGCGAGCGGTTTGGCGACCGCGACGAGCAGGAGACCATCACCCCGGCCGCCCGCGCTGACGAGCTTCGTCTGCCGTTGCTGATCATGCACGGCGAAGACGATACAACGGTGCCCTACGGCCAGTTCCGGCTCCTGCGCAATGCGATGGAGGGGCGTGACAATGTGCGTTTCGTCACCGTGCCCGATGCCGATCACTATCTTGGCACCCCCGAGGCCCGCACCACCCTGCTGCGCGAAAGCCAGACCTTCCTCGACGAGAACTTCCCGGCACACTAGCCTGCGCCGGCAGGTCTAGCGCCGCCGCAACTGGCTCAGATCCAGCCCCGCCAGCTCGGCGAGATGGGCGATCATGATGACGCCGACGGCGGCGGCGAGGATGGCGATCAGGGTCCAGGGGATGAGCCGCGGTCCGCGTTCGGGGCGGACGGGCTGTCCGGCGCGCCAGCGTCCGATGAGGAAGAGGGCGAGGCAAATTCCGAGCACGATGAGCGTGGCGGTGAGGGAGAGATACATGCCTGGTCCGTATATGTGCTGACGCCGTGTTCGGTCTTGTCCCAGAAATAGGGGCGCGTCACCAGCTGGTACAGGGCGCGCGCTGCAGCCCAGCTCTGCAGCGGCCAGTAGAGAGGCATCGACAACAGGTCGCCCAGCCTCACGGGCAGGCCGGCCCGGCGCATGCCCGTGGCTGCGGTCGCCGCCGACGCGGCATAGCCGGCCAGCAGGAATCCGCCATAGAGCACATCGTCGGCGCTGCCGGTGCCGGCATCGAGCAGGCCCCACAGGCAGAGCGCGGCCAGCGGTGCATGCGCCAGCGCCGAGACCAGGGCTGCACCGAGCGTAAGCGCGAGCGCGAGAACGGTTGGCCGGCCCGCCAGGTCGCGGGTGCCGCCGCGGCTGTGGACAGCCAGGGTCTGGGCATATCCCTTGAGCCAGCGTGTGCGCTGGCAGATCCAGGGCCAGACCTGCGTCGGTGCCTCCTCCAGGGTCAAGGGTGCAATCACGTCACAGCGATAACCCATCGCGTGCAGGCGGAAGCCCAGATCGGCGTCCTCGGTCACATTCCAGGCGTCCCAGCCACCGGCGCGGCGCAGGGCTGCGGTGCGGAAATGATTGCTGGTTCCGCCCAGCGGCAAGGGCCAGCGCAGCCGGGCGTAGAGCGGTAGCAGGGCGTGGAAATGCGAGGCGTATTCCAGCGCGAATTGCCGGGTCAGCCAGCATTCGCGCCGGTTGAACCAGTTGAGGGGCGCCTGCAGGCAGGCCAGGTCCGGACCTGCCGCAGCGAAGCTTTCGGCAGCGATGCGCAGCTGTCGCGGATGCGGCCTGTCCTCGGCATCGTGAATGGTGACGATTTCGCCGGAGCAGAAACGCAGGGCGTAATTGAGGGCGCGCGGTTTGGTGCGCGGCCCGCCTTCGGGCACCAGTATGACGCGGTATTTGTGATCGAGGTCCAGCGCCCGTGCGGCGGCGATCGTTTCGTGATCATCCACTTCCAGCGCCAGGCGGATTTCCAGCCGGTCGGCGGGGTAGTCGATTGCCTCCAGCGCTGCGACCAGCACCGGCAGTACCGCGCTCTCGCGATAGAGCGCAATGATAATGCTGACACGTGGCAGGGCGCAGTCCCGCAGCTCACGCCGCCTGGCCCAGGCTGGCGGCAACAGGCAGGCCAGCAGGCGAAGGAGGACCAGGGCGCTGAACAGCAGGGCGGCGATTGCGGCGAGCAGACTGGCCTCCCAGTTCGCCCGGCCGGCGGCGGCGATGAGCAGCAGGGCGAAACCGATGACAAGGGCGCCCGCCTGCCCCCGCGACAGGCCGCCCTTGGCGCTGAAGGCGGGGGTGCGCTGTGCCAGGCCCTCGGCGGCATCGCTGGCCCACAACCGGGCCAGCAGCTCCGGGGCATCAACCCTGTCGCGCCCGGGGACCGGCCCAGGGGCCGGAGAGTTGATGGAGCCGCGCTGGCCGTCGTCCATGACGTCACTCACAGAAATTGCGCTTTGGTGTCTGATATCCAAAACGCAACCCAGAGGAGAGTCAAGGCTTCTGCCCGGGCTGGTCAGCTGCCGGGATTGAGGACGTCGATCAGGGCCGGGCGCTCCAGCGTGTCATCGGCGAGGGAGAAGATGGTGGCGGTCGCTGTCGGATAGCCCATCGGCAAGGCGGCCCGGGCGCCGCAACGCGCGGCCAGCTTGTGCGCCAGTCCGCCAATGCCGGGATTGTGCCCGACCATGACAATCTGCGAGGCCTGTTTGAAGGCGCCGAGCGCGGCGCGCTCCAGCATTTCGGTGCTGGCATGATAGAGCGCCATCGGGTCCTCGATCGGCGGCATGCCGAGCAGCGGGGCGAGATGCTCGAAGGTCTGGCGCGTGCGCCAGGAAGGCGAGACCAGGGCCCGCTCGGCGGTCAGTCCGAGCCCGGCAAGCCGTTCGGCGGCCTTGCGGCTGTCCTCATGGCCGCGCGCGGTCAGTCCGCGCTGGAAGTCGTCATCGGCCTCGAGCCGGTCGACGGCCTTGGCGTGACGCATCAAAATCAAAATCCGGTCCATCAAGGCCTGCCCTGTCCAGGTTCAGAAAATCCGCATCATCCCGGCGTATCTTGCCATGACCGGGTCTGATGTGTCCCAAGTCCTAGTGTGTTTCGCGCCGCTTTTGAACCAAGCAGACAAGCCGGCGGCTGTTGCCGGTTGATGGCGGTGGCTTCATCCGCCTGCGGGCCTAGTCCAGCGTGCGCCGGTAACGCCGGATCGCGATGGCGGCGATGACCAGGAACATCACGATCAGCGGCCAGATGCTGGGCCAGACATCGGGCAGGTCGGCGCCCTTGAGCATCACCGCCCGGACGACGCGGATATAGTGCGTGGTCGGGATCATCTGCCCAAGCGCCTGGGCCCATTGCGGCATGGCGGCGAAGGGGAACATGAAGCCGGACAGCAAGAAGGACGGCATGAAGAGGAACATGGTCAGCTGCATCGCCTGCATCTGGCTGCGCGCCACGGTCGAGAACAAAAAGCCCAGCGCCAGATTGACGACGATGAACAGGGCGCTGGCGATGACGAAGGCGAGCGGGCTGCCCATAAACGGCACCCCGAACAGATAGCGGGCCCCGGCCAGCATGATGGCGACCTGCAGGGAGCCGACAAAGACATAGGGCGTGATCTTGCCGATCATCACCTCAAACGCCTCGGTCGGGGTCGAGAGCAGGGCTTCCAGCGTGCCGCGTTCGGCTTCGCGCGTCAGCGAGATCGAGGTCATCATCGCCATGGTCAGGGTCAAAATGGTGCCCAGAAGGCCCGGGACGATATTGAGCGCGGTGCGTCCGGCCGGATTGTAGCGCCGGTGAATCACGGTTTCGACCGGCGGTGTCATCTCGCCGAGCCAGGGCTCCAGCGCCCGTTGCACGATGCTGGCAAAGGCACCGCTGCCGGCGCTGGCGGCGACCGGGTCGGAGCCATCGGTGTCGAGCAGGATTTGCGGCCGCTCGCCGCGTGCCAGATCGCGCTCGAAATTCTGCGGGATCGTCACCACGAAGGAGGCGGTGCCATCGCGCAGGGCGATATCGGCCTCTTCGGGCGAGGCGATATGGCCCGTAATATCAAAGAATTCCGAGCTCTCCATTGCCTGGACAATGGCACGGCTGGCCGGGCCGCTATCGCCCATCTCGACCAGGGTTGGCAGATGGCGCGCATCGGTGTTGATGGCATAGCCGAACAGCAAAAGCTGCATCACCGGGATACCGACCATCATGCCGAAGGTCAGCCGGTCGCGCGTCATCTGGATGAATTCCTTGCGCAGGATGGCGATGATGCGATTGAGCGAAGCGAACCGGTTCATTGGAAATTGTCCTGTGCACCGGTCATCAGCCAGATGAAGGCTTCCTCAAGCCCGGTCTTGGCCCTGGAGACCTCGAATTCGGGGCGGTCGCGCCAGGGCGCAATCGCGCGCAGCAAGGCCGCCTCATCGCGGCCCGACACATGCAGGGCCGAGCCGAAACGGGCGATCTGGTCGACGCCGGGCGCGCCATCAAGCGCGTCATAGACCGGTTGCAGCCCCTTGCCTTCGATGCGCCAGGTGTGCAGGCCGACAATGTCGGCGATGTCGGCCGAGGGCGCGTCGATCAGCTTCCTGCCATAGGCGATATAGGCGATGGAATCGCACTGCACGGCTTCGTCCATGTAATGCGTCGAGACCAGCACGGTGACGCCCTGTTGCGACAGGCGCCGGATGCGGTCCCAGAAATCGCGCCGCGCCTTGGGGTCAACCCCGGCGGTCGGTTCATCCAGCATCAGCAGGCCGGGCTTGTGCATGGTCGTGGCGGCGAGCGCCAGACGCTGTTTCCAGCCGCCGGAGAGATTGCCCGCCAATTGCCGGGCGCGCGGCTCGAGATCGTATTCCTCCATCGTCGCCTGCACGGTTTGTTTCTGGTTCGGCACCGCGTGCAGGCGCGCCATGAATTCGAGATTTTCCTTCACGGTCAGGTCGCCATAGAGGGAGAATTTCTGCGTCATGTATCCGACGCGCGACTTGATCTCGCGGCTCTGGGTGCGGATGTCATAGCCCAGCGCCGTGCCGCCGCCGCCATCGGGTTTGAGCAGGCCGCACACCAGCCGGATCGTTGTCGTCTTGCCCGAGCCATTGGGGCCGAGAAAGCCGTAGATCGCGCCCCTGGGAACCTGGATCGAGAAGTCATCGACGACCCGGGTGTCGCCGAAACTCTTGGTCAGGCCGTGGACATCGATGACCAGTTCGCCATCCATGCTAGCGGACCTCGAGACGCAGCGGCGTGCCCGGGGGCGGCGGATTGGCATCGAAGCGCGCTTCGGCGCGATAGACCAGACGCGCCCTTTCGCTGTCGGAATAGATGAAGGGGGCGGTGAATTGCGCCTCGTCATCAATGCGGGTGATGGTCGCCATCAGACCGGCGCCGCAGGCATCGCAGGAGACCGCGAAACGGGTGCCGACCGGGGTTGCAGCCAGTTCCGGTTCCGGGATGAAGACCACGGCATGCACCGCGCCTTCGGGCAGGATGGAGTAGACCGGCAGGGCCGGGCTGGCCTGTTCGCCGGGATAGCGGATCTGGCGTTCCACCCGGCCATCAAACGGTACGGTGACGGCGCGCTGGGACAG
>NZ_JBLXIK010000012.1:0-44223 GCF_048269565.1 Maricaulis sp.
ATCGCCAAGCTGCACGACCCGCCATCGAACCCGCAGGGTTCGCAAGCGCGACCGCGCGCCGGCCGGTCAGGCCGCCCCATCGGAGGCGCGAGCGCAGCGAGCTGCCGTGAGATCAGGGAAATGGTAGGCCCGGAGGGACTCGAACCCCCAACCAAGCGGTTATGAGCCGCCGGCTCTAACCAGTTGAGCTACAGGCCCGCTCGACAAGCGAGGACGCCATCGATACTGCGTCTTGAAGCGCAGGCCAAGGCATTGCGGCAGGCTTTATCAGCCCGCCCGGGCGCGGCGGTGTTTCGGGCCGAGACTGAACACCACCAAATGGGCCAGCAGGACCAGCGCCAGGATGATGAGTTCGATCTGGTCGCGCAGCCAGAAAGCCGGGCTGCCGACCTCGGTCCAATAGGCCCGCGATGCGCGGGTCGTCTCGGAAGACCCGCCCAGCGGCGATCGCGCCGGGATGACCGCGGCGGCCACCTGCGGCGAGACAAACTCATAGCCCATCGCCTGCAGCGAACGCGTCAGTTCGGTCAGCCGCGCCGGGTCGAGATACCAGTGGAAGAAGAAGCTGGCATAGCTGTCGCGCAGCACCAGATTGCGCCGGGCCGTCTCGAGCATGGCCTCCATCGAGCGGCCATGGACACTGCCCTCCGGCGCCCAGTTGCCGAGCGTTTCGGGCAGGATGATATCGCCGCGGATATCGCGCACCGGATAGGGAAAGAATTGCTCGCTGAACAGGGTTGGATCGGCATCGCGGTCACCCGATGCTTCGCCACCGAAATACAGCACCCGCTCCAGCCGCGCCGGGAAGCGCTCGCCCATCGAGCGATAGGCCGATGGCGATGCCGCATAATGCGGTGAGGTGAAGAGCCAGGGCCGGGGCAGGCCCGCCATGTCCCAGTTGGCAAAGGCGAGGTCGAGACGCTCATCCCACATCGCGCCATCATCATCCGCCAGCGGGCCGAGCAGGTCGAAGCCACCGGTGGCATCCAGGCCAACGCGGAAGAATTCGTAATCACTGCCGCTGACACCGAAATTCGGATTGGGAATATCGCCATGCTGGTGCGTCTGACCATGCATGACCAGGGTGCCGCCGGCGCGGGCCATGTCGCGCAGGGCGCTGGCGAGATAGGGACGTTCATTGAGACTGAAGCGGCGCTCGCGGCCATTGGAATAGTGCCCGGCCGGATCGGCGAATGTATCATAGACGGTTGCGGCAAAGGGCACATCCAGCGCCTCGATGGCCGCCAGCAGTGTCCGGATCTGTTCCGGGTCGGCATTGGGGCCGATATCCTCGATCCGCATCAGGGCCTGGTGGACCTCCGGTGCGTCCGGCGCCAGGGTGCGCGACAGGATGTCGGCAAACACCAGATAGCGGTCATCCTCGCTGGCATAGGCCATCGGGCTTTCGCTGATCCAGGTCAGGGCGCCGGAGCGCAGCGCCCAGGGCGCCGTTTCGCCATCGGCGGCCTGCATCTGCGCCAGGACCTCGACGCGGTCCGGATCGGTAATGCGCACTTCGGCAACACGGTCGGTACTCAGCGGATTGCGCGTGAAATGTTCGCCGCGATAGACGACATCGTCAAAGACCTTGGTGGTCGCCGCCTCGGCGAGCCAGCCGACCTGCGCGGCGAGGCCCGGCGCTGCCGCCTGCAGGCTCGCCGGATCCGGCTGGATCCACATCGTGGTGCCTTCACCATTGATGGCATCGTCGATCAGGGCTGCGGGCAGGCTCTGGCCATAGGTCGAATTGACCACGATCAGGGCATCATGGCCGTCACGGTCATTGGGTTGATAGTCGGAGATCGCCGCCAGCGCCGCCTCGGCATGACGCCCGGCGAGATTGGCAATATTGACCGCATGCAACTCGCCCAGCGCGCGATCCTCGCCCTCATCGGGATAGAGCACCAGGACGCTGGAGCGCTGTGGCGCCGCAAGGGTTTCTGATTCGGCATTGATCTCCCCGTGCAGCGGGTAAACCAGTGCGCCCCAGAGCGCGGTCAGCAATATGGTCAGGCGAATAAGCATTCTCGGGCGTGCTCCCCAGCATCAGAAGCCCCCTTTCTCGCGGGCCGGTGCGTCGAAAGCTGGGTCCAATTACGCCGAGAATGCGGCAGGCAGCGGTCATTCCGCGGCGGGTTCGTTCAGGTTTCAGACAGCTTGGCTATGCCCCACTCGACTCGAAATGCTTACGGCCCGTGCGATATCGGCGTAACCTGCTGATGCTGCATGCCCACCCATCAACCAGGAGCCTGCCCATGATCCGCGCCCTTCTCGCCTCAACCGCGTTGCTCGCCATCGCCGCACCGGCCATGGCAGAGGATATCAATCCGACCCTGACGCTGTCGGCCTCCGCCGATGTCCAGATCGCCCCCGACCATGCCACCGTCCAGTCCGGCGTCGTCACCCGGGCCGCCACTGCGCAGCAGGCCGTGCAGGACAATGCCCGCGCCATGACCGCCGTGTTCGACGCGCTGCGCCGGGCCGGGGTTGGCGGCAATGATGTCCAGACCTCGCAATTGAGCGTCACCCCGGTCTATGCCGATCGCACCCAGGCCAATCAGAACCAGTATGAGATCATCGCCTATGAGACCCGCAATACGGTCTCGGCGAAGGTGCGCGACACCACCCGTGTCGGCAATGTGATCGACGCGATGGTCTCGGCCGGAGCCAATAATATCCAGAGTGTCAGTTTCGGCGCCGAGGACACATCCGCCGCCATGGACGAGGCGCGCCGCGAGGCGATTGCCAGCCTGCTGGCGCGCGCCGAGCTGTTCGCCGATGCGGCCGGGTTTGAATTGTGCGGCATCACCCGCATGAGCGAGGATTTCGCGCGGCCGGCTGCACCGATAATGATGGCACGGATGGAATCGAGCTCGACGCCGGTGGCCGCCGGTCAGCTCTCGGTGACGGCAACCGTCAATGCCGACTTCTGCATCGCCGACTGATCAACGGGGCCGATTGGTCTGTTGAAAGGATCAGGCGGCGTCCGGCTTGGCCATGACCCGGTTTTGCTCATCGAGCAGGATGACGACCGGGTCATAGGCTTCCGCCTCGGCGGCTTCCATGCCGGCATAGGCGACCACGATGATGCGGTCGCCGACCTGGGCCAGACGGGCTGCGGCGCCATTAATGCCGAACATGCGGCTGCCGCGCGGGGCCTCGATGGCATAGGTGGTGAAACGCTCGCCATTATTGATGTTGAGCACATCGACCTGCTCGAACGGCAAAATACCCGCCGCCTCGAGATAGTCGCGATCAATCGAGATCGAGCCTTCATAATGCAGGTCCGCCTGGGTCACGGTGGCCCGGTGCAGTTTGCATTTCATCATGGTGAGGCGCATCGCGCTCAACTCCGTACCAGATATTGCTGCACTGCACATACGTGTCCCGGCGCCCGATTTCAACGCCCGTGCACGGCATTTCTCACGCCGGGGCGGCCGGAAGATGAATGCGGGCCAACTCCCGGTTTCAATCAAGGTTCATGCAGGCGCCGGCAAAATAGTGTATCCTGAAGTCATCGAAAACGCGGAGTGTCCGGCATGCGCAAGTTTTTGACCCCCATGGCTCTGGCCCTGCTCGCCAGCAGCGGCACGCAGGCACAGACCTCTGCGCCGCCGCGCGACACCACACTCAGGCCGGTCGCCCAGCTCAGCCAGCCGGCCCTGCAGCGCCAGCCTGCCGCCGAGCCGGCCTCGCCGGAATCGCCGCGCACGGTGGCGATCGACTGGGACCAGGCCCGGGCCGATGCCCGGCGCCAGGCCAATATCAATGCCGAGATCGTTGCGGCTGCCCGTCTGGCACCGGAACTGCCGCGGCCGAGCAATCGCGATGCCGGCCAGGTCGCCAATACCCGCCTGCCGGTGCTGGTGCCCAATATGGCAAGCCTGAACGCAACACAGCCGCCCACCGTCCTGCTCTTCCCGCGCCCGGATTTCTACACGCTTTCCATCACGGGCGACGGGCTGTTGATCGAGGTCTTCGGCACACGCCTGGCCCACGCCGTCGCTCCTGACGCCATCACCGCCCGGCAATTGCGCGCCACCGATCCCGATGACCTGCGGGTCTCGGCGACGGAATACGGCCAGGTGGCCGACTTCAATCGCTATGGCGCCGCCTATACCGTGACGCTTGAGTGTGACAATCCGCAGGGCGATCCGCGCTGCGCCGATGACGTTCTGGTCCGCCATATCACCCGCTCGCTGGTGATCGCCGCCGGCTCGCCCGGCGAGGGAGGCTGACCATGTCGACCCGCGAGATAGAACGCGCCCTGGCTGCCGCCGTCGCTGCTGCGGGCATCGCCGCCATGATCTGGTGGCCCGCCGACAGCGAAAGCCCGGCTGAACCGGAGCCGGACGTTGAAGAAGCCGTGATCGAGGAAGTTGCCGACCCTGAGCCGGCTATCGAGGACGAGCCGGACCCCGAGCCGGTCATCGAGGAGGAGCCAGCCCCGCCGGTTCTGGACGATGCCGGTGTCGAATTCACCTGGATGCCGGCTGGCGACCTGATCGAGGAGTCCGGCACCGGCCAGACGCTGCAGATCAATTACGCGCCGGACATGCGCTTTCCGATCGAGGCCGGCCAGGCCTATGCCAACAGCCAGGTCTATAATTATGGCGGCTATCTCGGCCCCGCCGGCGGCCAGTGCAATGCCGCCAATTACGCCTATTCCTGGCGCGACAATTTCTGCGAGACGCGCGGCTACGGCACCCCCATGTGCCCGACCGGCCACGGTCACCAGGGCCAGGATATCCGCCCGGCGACATGCACCGACGGCGTCCACCAGGCCGTCGCCGCCGTTGACGGCACCATCACCTCGATCGGCAGCTATTCCGTGCGGCTGATGAGCGATGACGGTGTACGCTACACCTATCTGCATCTCGACAAGCCGAGCCTGCTGGTCGCAGCCGGCGACCATGTCACGCGCGGCCAGGTGATCGGCATGGTCTCGAACGAGTTCGGCGACACCGCGACCACCATCCACCTGCATTTCGAGATCCGCATGGCGGTCGATACCGGCAGCGGTATCGAGAACACCAATGTCCCGCCCTATCTGGCGCTGGTCGACAGCTATGAACGCCTGCTCGAGGGCGAGGACAGCTAGCTCTCTGCGCTTGCGTGCAAGCCATTAAACCGCAACAGTTTTTCACAACGCGCCGGCTGGCGGTGTGCTGCCTGAGGAGATGACTGGAATGACGATACGGATCTGGCTGGCCACCGGCCTGGCGGCCCTGGCGTTGAGCGCCTGCGAGGATGGCCCGCGCAATGAAAGTGAATATGGCGCAAGCACCGGCGGCTTCGCTGTCATGGACGAGGACCAGGCCATCGGCCGCGCCATGGCGCCGTCGCCGGCCCCGCCGCCTCCACCCTCCATCGATGCAGCGGCGCCCGAGAGTATCGAGCGGTTGATTGCCTATCGTTATGACTACCGGTTCGAGACCCCCGCCGCCGCCACTGCCGATCTGGTCGCAAGCCACCAGGCTGCCTGCACCGACGCCGGCGCCGACCAGTGCCAGATCGTCTCCGCGAATATCTATGATGACGGCCGCGGCGCCGTTTCCGCCAATGTGCAATTGCGCGCCAGCCCGGCCTGGGTTGGAAGTTTCCGGGGCGGCCTTGAAGCCGAACTGGAAACAGCCGGCGGCCGTATCCAGAACCAGTCACAATCGGCCGATGACCTCACCTCGGCCATCTATGACATGGAGGCCCGCCTGGAAGCCAAACGGGTGCTTCGCACGCGTCTGATCGCGCTGCTGGAGCGCGAGAATGCCAGTGTCGAGGAGCTGGTCCAGGTCGAGCGCGAGCTGGCCAATGTCCAGGGCGAGATCGAGGGCGCCGAAGCCCAGGTCCGCGTCATGCGCGGCCGCGTCTCGATGTCGACCCTGGCCCTGAACTACGCCTCGCGCGTCGAGGCCGTCAGTCCGGGCGCGTTCGATCCGCTGATATCGGCCCTGACCAATGTCTTCCGCGAACTCGCCACCGGCCTGGCCAATGTGATCACTTTTGCCGCCGGCTTCGCACCCTGGCTGCTGATCATCGTGCCACTGTTCTGGGCCCTGAGCCGCTGGCTGCGCGGCCTGTTGAAGGCACGGCGCGAAGCGAAAGCGACCAAGGCGGAATAGCAAGACCGAAGGCGTTGAGCCCTGGCCGGCACTGCGGTGCCGGTCAGCCTCACCCGCCCAGATGCAGCACGACTTCGCGCCGTTGCGGCCGGTCCCGGTGCTCGAACAGATAGAGCCCCTGCCAGGTCCCGAGCAGGAGCTCGCCATGCGCCACCGGAATCCCGATCGAGGTCTGGGTCAGCGCCGCCTTGATATGCGCCGGCATATCGTCCGGCCCCTCCGCCGTATGCGCCAGCCACGCCATCGACGGATCATCCCCATCGGGCACCAGCCGACGGAAAAACGCATTGAGGTCGCGCTGGACGTCCGGATCGGCGTTTTCCTGGATGGTGAGGGAGCAGGAGGTATGGCGGACAAAGACGGTGAGCAGGGCTTCCGCCGGATTATGTTCGGCAACGAAGCTTTGCGCCGCGCGGGTGAAGTCATAGAGGCCGGGGCCGGTGGTTGGGAGGGTGAGTGTGGTGAGGGGCATGTTCAGATACGGGTCTCACGACTGTGCCAGATGCGGAGGATGAGAAGTTCGTCGCTCTCGTCGACGATCGCATAGCGCATCACATACGCACCGGACCCGAATGGAACCAGCAACTCTCGGGCACCATGCGCCTGGGACGGCGCGCCGCGCCGAGGAAAATCCCGAAGCGTCTCGACAGCATGGATAATAGCTTGGGCGGCGCGGATCGAAGCATGAGGATTGTGAACGGCCAGAAAGACCCGCAGGCGCTCAAAATCCCCAAGCGCCTCGGATGAAAGAACAAGCTTCAAAGCTTCCTGACTGGGGGCGGCCCCTCATCGACCTTGCCCCAGCCTTCCAGCCAGGCCCGCGCTTCATCCCACGGCACGCCGAGGCGATTTTCACGGAACCCGGCAAGCCGTCTCTGATCCTCCTCGAGCACTTCGGGAGCCCACGCCCCGGTGCCGAGCGCCCGCTGTGCAGCGAGTTCGGCCGGCAGACCGGCCTCGTTGGCGGCGAGATCGGCAAGCAGTTCCGCAACCGTCATCTCTCGAGCAGTCGCCCGGGCCTCCAGCAAATCTGCTGTGGCCACGTCAATTTCAATCGATCTGAATTTGGCGTTCATAACCGCATTTTACGCCGTGAACCAAGGGCTGTCGACCGCGCAGCCGTTTCTAAGCAGGAGCCTGTAATCGTAGTTCGAAATTACAGAAACCCAATCACTGTCGATCATAGTCGCGTTGCAGTGATCTCGCGATGGAACTGTTAGGCCTCCCTTTCGGGCCGGACTCACTTGTGGCGCATATGCACCGGAAAAATGCTTCCAATCAATTCCTGCATTTTCGTGACAGGTCGAAATGAATATCCACCCAAATCCACCAACACCGAAAAGCAAATGAAATCTTCGAACTCGGAATATCCTGCGACTTCCCGCATTCCGTTCGGCAACTTTGTGTCCCTCACTGAGATCCGTTGCCCGCATGCCCCCAGATCGTAAGCGATCTCCGCATCGCAATCCGCTCCGTAGTGCTGGGTCAAACGTGTTGTTTGAAAATCGATAAGTTCCTCGATCGACTTTGCGGTGTCATCTTTCTTCCAGAACTGCAAATAGGCAACCACGCCGCTCGTACTTGCTTCTTCCAAGGTCTGGCCCCGGCGATACAAATAGCAGGGCGGTTGCCCCCGACCATAATTGCGGCCATCGACAACCCACCCGATCGGAGCCAAGACCACCACACCGCGGTCACCGTGATAAGGAATGGCACACTCAGCCTGAAACGGTGCGTATTCAAATAGCGGATATATATCCACTTCTATTCGCGGGGAGGCCGCTTCCGCGCGACGCTTGGCAGCATCGCTGAAGCCGACATTTGTGTAGAGAACGCCCTGATCTGCGCCTACGTCATCCAAGAAGCCCACAAAACTATCAACGTCTTTGACGTCGACCTTCTTAGAATAGAACTTGGCCTCAAACACGGTCACGATTTCGCGTCCGAATTTTTTTCGGCGCAGAACGATGTCCGCTTGCCGCTTAACGCCGGATAGACGCCCCTCTAGCTTCACGTCATGAAGGACTTTGGCGCCTTTGTATCGGACCTTTAGTTCCCCAAAGATGTCCTGCTCAAAAGATCGCCAAGCCTTCATCAGTTATCCAAAAAGCTCCGCAGCTTGCGGCTGCGGCTCGGGTGCTTCAGCTTGCGCAGCGCTTTCGCTTCGATCTGGCGGATCCGTTCGCGGGTGACCGAGAATTGCTGGCCGACTTCTTCCAGGGTGTGATCGGTATTCATGCCGATGCCGAAGCGCATGCGCAGGACGCGTTCTTCACGCGGGGTCAGGCTGGCGAGCACCCGTGTGGTGGTCTCTCGCAGATTGGCCTGGATGGCGGCGTCGATCGGCAGGATGGCATTCTTGTCTTCGATGAAATCGCCGAGATGGCTGTCTTCCTCGTCGCCGATTGGCGTTTCCAGGGAGATCGGCTCTTTCGCGATCTTCATTACCTTGCGCACTTTTTCCAGCGGCATGGCGAGCTTTTCCGACAGCTCTTCCGGGGTCGGCTCGCGGCCGATCTCGTGCAGCATCTGGCGCGAGGTGCGGACGATCTTGTTGATGGTCTCGATCATGTGCACCGGAATACGGATGGTGCGGGCCTGGTCGGCGATCGAACGCGTGATCGCCTGACGGATCCACCAGGTGGCATAGGTCGAGAACTTGTAGCCGCGGCGATATTCGAATTTATCGACCGCCTTCATCAGGCCGATATTGCCTTCCTGGATCAGATCGAGGAATTGCAGGCCACGATTGGTGTATTTCTTGGCGATCGAAATAACGAGGCGCAGATTGGCCTCGACCATTTCCTTCTTGGCGACGCGCGCTTCGCGCTCACCCTTCTGGACGGTGCGGACAATGCGGCGCAGGTCTTCGATCGGCACGCCGGCGCGCTGGGTCAGCTCGGCCAGATCGTCGCGGATCTTGGAGGCATCCACGCCTTCACGCTCGATAAAGCGCGTCCAGGCCTTCGATGTCTTGGCCATGGAGTTCGGCCAGTCCGGATTCAGTTCATTGCCGAAATAGCTGTCCATGAACTGGGCCCGCGGCACGCCATGGGCGTCGGCCATGCGCAGCAGCTTGCCTTCGAGCGACATGCGCTCCTTGTTGATGGCGTAGAGCTGTTCGACCAGAGCCTCGATGCGGGCATTGTTCAGGTGCATCGTGTTGAGATTGGTGACGATCGAATTCTGCAGTGCCTCGTATTTCTCGCGGCTCTGCTTGGTCAGGTCCTTGCCTTCGATACGCGCGGCAACGAGCTTGTCCTGCAGTTTGCGGAAGGCGATAAAGTCGGTCGAGATCAGGTCCAGCGTCTCCATGACGCCTTCGCGCAATTCCGCTTCCATCGCCGAGAGCGAGAGCGAAACGCCTTCGTCATCATCGTCGTCATCATCGTCATCAGACTTGGACGTGCCTTCGCCGTCCTCATCGTCTTCATCGTCATCCTTGCCCTTGGCAGCGTCTTCGGACTCATCATCCTCGTCGGCATCGGCGGACTTGGCATCGCCTTCAGCCGGCTTGGCCGCGCCCGGCGCATGCGGGGTTGGCGTCTCGCCCTCCTCGGCCGAGTCGTTCTCGTCGTCCTCGTCCTGGTTGGCCTCGGCCTGCTGGCTGCCATAGGTGGCGTCGAGATCGATAATGTCGCGCAGGAGGACTTCACCTTCGTGCAATTCCTCGCGCCAGACCATGATGGCCTCAAAGGTCAGCGGGCTTTCGCACAGGCCGCGGATCATCGCATTGCGGCCGGCCTCGATACGCTTGGCGATGGCGATTTCGCCTTCGCGGGACAGGAGTTCGACCGAACCCATTTCACGCAGATACATCCGCACCGGATCATCGGTACGGTCGGCAGAGGTCGGTGTGTTGAGGCCAGTGATGGCGCTCTTGGAGGCACCGGCGACCGCACGGGTCTCGCCTTCTTCCTCTTCGCCATCATCGTCATCATCGGACTCCGCGTCGCTGCCCTTGGCAGCGCCGGCGGTTTCCTTGTCGTCGTCGGCCTCGCTGTCATTGTCCACGACATTGATGCCCATTTCGGACAGCTGACCCAGCACGTCCTCGATCTGCTCGGACGAGAATTCCTCGCTCGGCAGCACCGCATTCAACTCGTCATGAGTGACATAGCCGCGCTTTTTGGCGACCTTGATCATGTTCTTGACGGACTGATCCGTCAGGTCCAGGAGAGGGCCGTCATGGTTTTCTGATGCGTCACCGGCTTCGGCGGGTTTGGTCATGTATTCGTCCCTGGTCGCGCCGCTGACAGGCGCCAATCGACAATATCCGTATCAGGAAGGCTCAGAACGGCTGGTTTCGCGTCGATAGGCTTCCACCAGCCGACGCACCCCTTCTGAATCATCCCTGCCAATTTCCTCGACCAGCCGCGCGCGAATTTCTTCACGACGATCAGTCGCTTCATTTCTTTCCATATAGGCAGCCGCGAGCTTAATCCAAGCTTCACTGCGCTGTTCGCTGGAAGCTTGCGCCCCGCCAATTGCCGCCCGCATCGGTCCCCGTTCACCGTCCAACCGCCTGAGCTCCGCCGCAAAGCCCGCTTCGACAAGCTTCGCGCGTAGCCAATCCGATTGCACAGACTGCCCAGAAGAGCAGGCGTCTAGAACGGTGTCGCGTAGAGAGTCAAGCGAACCGACGTTCAGATGCGCCAGGGTTTCGACCTGTTCCATCGCCAGTTCGGGCCATTCGATCACGGCCAGCAACAGTATTCGGGCATCGGCGGCGCCTGGATTGCCCCTGGCTGCGCGACGCAGTTCGGCACTCGGCCCGAGCCGCGGCAGGCCCTTTGCACCGCGCGGAACCCAGGGCGTGCGCTTCGGGGCGCTGCCGAATGCGGCCTCGATGCGGTTGTCGAATTCACGCTTGTATTCGGCACGGATATCCGGCTCGGCGATCTGGGCCAGCAGGGCGCGGATCCGGCGGCGGAAACTGGCGCGGCGATCGGGGTCATCGAGCGGTTCGACACCGATCTCGCGCTCCCACAGCAGATCGGCCAGCGAGCGGGTCTTCGTCAATACCTCGCGCAGGGCGCCGGCACCTTGCTCGCGCAGGATATCATCCGGGTCCTTGCCATCGGGCATGAAGGCAAAGCGCAGCGTGTGGCCGGCCTGCAGCAGCGGCAGGGCGCGATCGGCGGCCTTGAGTGCGGCCGCACGCCCGGCGCTGTCGCCGTCGAGACACATCACCGGCTCGCCACCGGCGCGCCAGAGCAATTGCAATTGTTCTTCCGTGATCGCCGTGCCCAGCGGGGCGACGCCATGCTCGAGCCCGGCCCGCGCCAAGGCGATGACATCAAGATAGCCCTCTGCCACGATCAGACCGCGAATATCGGCTTTCGGATCCGCGGCCGCCTTGCGCGCCTCGGGGAAGCGATAGAGCATCGAGCCCTTGTGAAAGATCGGCGTCTCCGGCGAGTTGAGATATTTCGCCTTCGCCTCGCTCGACAGCGCCCGGCCGCCAAAGGCGACCAGCCGGCCGCGCGGATCCCGGATCGGAAACATGATGCGGTGGCGGAAGCGGTCATAGGGCGAGCCATTGTCGGGCTCGATCAGCAGGCCGCACTCGACCAGATCACCGACCGGTGCCCCGGCCGTGACCAGCTCGTCCTTGAGCGCCGTGCGGCTTTCCGGGGCGTAGCCAATGCCGAAACGGACGCAATCCTCGCCGGAAAGCCCGCGCGATTTGAGGTAGCGGCGCGCATCCTCGGCCGCTGGCGTGCGCAGGGCGCGCAGATAGAAGGCCTGGGCGGCCTCCATCCATTCGACCAGGGATTTGCGATGCTGGGTGTTCTGTTGCGCCTGGGGATCGGGGGCCGGCAGGGAGAGCCCCGCCTCGCCAGCAAGCCGTTCGGCCGCCTCCATGAAGGAAAGGCCTTCCATCTCCTCCAGCCAGGTGAAGACGTCGCCATGCTTGCCCGAGGCAAAGCAGTGGTAAAAGCGTTTTTCGTCATTGACGAAGAAGGAGGGGGACCGCTCTTTCTTGAACGGCGACAGGCCGACGAATTCGCGTCCCTGGCGCTTCAGGCTCACCGTGCGGCCGATGAGGTCCGACGGGCGCACACGCGCCTTGATTTCGTCGATGAAGTCCTCGCCCAGACGCATGACAGTTCGGCAATCCTTCAAGGGCGCGGACAGGGACGCAAACGCCCGGCCGGGCTGCCCGCGATCCCGGTCGGCGTCATCATCATATATCGAAAGCCATGTTGCGCCGGAATAGCGCGCGCGTCACGCTTCAATAGCAAGCCACCCGGTCCATGACCGGTCCGGCTCAGACCGCGCCGGAGAGCAGGTCCTTGACCTTGGCACCGGCCTTGCCGAAATCCATCCGGCCGGCATAGCGGGTCTTCAGCTCGCCCATGCAACGGCCCATATCCTTGAGACCGGCCGCATCGAGTTCGGTGACGACGTCAGCCGCGGCGTCGGCAATCTCGGCCTCATCCATCGGAGTGGGCAGATATTCGCGCACGATTTCGGCCTCGGCCCGCTCGGCTTCAGCGAGATCGAGACGGCCGGCCTTTTCATAGGTGTCGGCGCTTTCCTCACGCTGCTTCAACAGCTTCTGCACGATGGTGAGGATTTCTGTGTCTTCGCAGCCGCAGCAACGATCTTCGGCGCGGGCCGCAATATCGCGGTCCTTCACGGCAGCAGAGATCAGCCGCAGCGTCGACAAGCGCAGCTTGTCCTGTGCTTTCAGGGCCGATTTCATATCGGTGGCGATTCGATCACGAAGGGACATGGTTCAGGCTACCGTTTCTGGCGCAGCAAAGCGCCCATTTTGTCAAAGATTTGATTTTGAAGTGGATTTTCTCAACGCCGCGGGTCTCTCGCCCCGGCTCGGGTCCATTGTCTTCCAGGCTCATCCTCGGAGCCGATTCTTGCGGTGCGAATATACGCCCGTTCCAAGCTGGGCGGAAATATGCTGTCTTTGCGAAAGAATCAAGACCAAACAGATATCGGCGTTTCGGGATTGACCCGGCCTGTCCGTCTGACTACCTACGCGACCGTTTGGCCGCCCGCGCGCCACGGCGCGTTTTCCCGCACGGCAGACCGGCTTCAGGAGCACAGCCATGTCCCAGACCACACAGCCCAACCCGACCGGAGCCCTCGCGCTCGCGGATGGCAGCGTCTTCGTCGGACAGGGGTGTGGCGCCTCGGGGATCGCCATCGGCGAGTTATGTTTTAATACCGCGATGACCGGACACCAGGAAATCCTCTCCGATCCCTCCTATTCCGGCCAGGTCGTCTGCTTCACCTTTCCCCATGTCGGCAATGTCGGCGCCAATAGCGAGGACGATGAAGCCGCCAGCGCCCCGGCCCGTCACGCCGCTGTCGGCATGGTCAGCCGCGCTCCGATCACGCCACCCGCCAATTACCGCGCCACGGAAAGCTTCGGCGAATGGCTGCGCACGCGCGGCATCATCTCGCTGACCGGCGTCGACACCCGCGCGCTGACCCGCCGTATCCGCGATCACGGCATGCCGATGTGCGCCGTCGCCCATGACCCGTCCGGCAATATCGATATCGAAGACCTCAAGGCCAGCGCCCGCGCCGCCGCCTCGATGGAAGGCCTCGAACTGGCCGGCGCCGTCGCGCGTGAGACCGGCGGTGAGTGGAGCGAAGGCGCCTGGGGCTGGGGTGCCGGCTTCTCCGAAGGTCCCGCCGAAGGCCCGCGCGTCGTGGTGCTCGATTACGGCGTGAAGGCGAATATCCTGCGTCTGCTGGTCTCGGCCGGCGCCCGCGTTGCGGTCCTGCCCGGCAATGCCACCGCCGAGGATGTGCTCAAGCTCTCGCCCGATGGCATCGTTGTCTCCAACGGCCCCGGCGATCCGGCTGCGACCGGCGAATATGCGCTGCCGACCCTGCGCACGCTGATCGACAGCAATATCCCCATCCTCGGCATCTGCCTGGGACACCAGATGCTGGCCCTCGCCCTGGGTGGCCGCACCGTCAAGATGCCGCAGGGCCATCACGGCGCCAATCACCCGGTCAAGAATCACGAGACCGGCCAGGTCGAGATCGTGTCGATGAATCACGGCTTCGCCGTCGATGGCGCCAGCCTGCCCGAGGACGCGGTCGAGACCCATGTCTCGCTGTTCGATGGCAGTAATTGCGGCTTCCGCCTCACCGGCAAACCGGTCCAGGCCGTCCAGCACCACCCGGAAGCCTCGCCCGGCCCGCAGGACAGTTTCGGCGTGTTTGACCGCTTTGTCGGCTCGCTCAAGGTCAGCGAACCGGCCTGAGCCCCTTCCCTCACGCCCAAATCACGGCAAGATGGCGCGATGTTGAACCGTCGCGCTCTTCTCGCTGCCTCCGCCGCTACCGGCCTCGCCGCCTGCGCCCGCATCGACAAGCCTGACGGGCTGCTACGCGTCGCGATCGAGACCCTGCCCGACAGTCTCGATCCGGCGCTGGGCGAATTTGCTTCGGCGGCGCTGGTCTACAAACAGATCCATGCCGGCCTGACCGATTATGCCAGCGACGGGAGCGTCGCGCCGGGCATTGCGACCCGCTGGCGCGTCGCGCCTGACGGGCTGAGCTGGGTCTTCACCCTGCGCGAGGATGCGCGCTGGTCGGACGGGCATCCCCTGACGGCTCAGGATGTGGTCTGGTCGGCCCGGCGCCTGGTCAATCCGCAGCAGAGCTTTGCCAATCTGGGCGATTTCTTCGCCGTCGCAAATGCCCGCGCCGTGCTGGCCGGCGAAATGCCGCCGGAAGCGATGGGCTTCACGGCGCTGGACGATCACACGGTCGAGGTCCGGCTCGACACACCGCTCGGCCTGTTGCCGACCCTGATGCGCGAATTCTACCCCTTCCCGCGCCACGCCATTGAAGCGCATGGCCGCGACTGGATCCGGCCGGAAAACATCGTCACCGCCGGCGCCTATACCGTCACCGCGACGAGCCAGATGAGCCTCGATCTGGCGAAGAACCCGCATTATGCCGGCGCGGCAGGTGTCAGCATCGGGCGCATCCGCATCGATGCCGTGCGCGATGCCGGCACGAGAACCCGCATGTTCCGGGCCGGCGAATATGATCTCGCAGAGAAACCGCCCGGCAATCAGATCGGCTATTGGCGCGAGCGGCTCGGCGACCGGTTCCGCAGTTTCGACGCGCCGATCCTGCGTTATCTCAAGGTCAATCATGCCCGTCCCGGGCTGGACACAGCGGCGGCGCGCCGGGCGCTGTCAGTGGCGATTGATCGCGGCTTCATCGCGGCGAACTTCTTCGACAACACGGCGCGTGCCACCCATCGCATCATCCCGGAGGACGGCGAAGCGCTCGATCCGGTCGATCTGCACGGCTCGCGCCTGCGCCCGACCATTGATCCGGAACTGCCGCGCCGCGTCGAGATCCGCACCGTTCCCGGCGTCAGCGAACAGATCGCCATCGCCATCGCCGATGACTGGCGCCGCGTCGGCGTCGAGGCGGAACTGCTGGTCAGCTATCCGACCGATCTCTACCAGGCGATCGATAGCGGCGATTTCGACGTCGCGGTGGCCAGCTTCAATCGCGGGCTCAAGGCCGACCCATTCTTCATGCTCGACCCGTTTGTGTCCGGCGGCTTTGCGGCGAATTTCAACTGGGACAATCCCGATTTCGCCGCCGAGATGGAGCTGGCGCGGCGCGAGAGCGATCCGGTGGTCCGCGCCATCGCCTATCGCGCCGCCGAAGCGATATTGATCGCCGACCAGGCCGTCATCCCCCTCCTGCACGAGCGCGCCCACTGGCTGGTCAGCGATCGCATTGCCGGCACGCGAGCTGATGTGCAGCCCATGCTGTGGCGCGATCTGGGGCTGGCAAACGCCTGACCGGCATCCGCCGTCAACGGATTACATGCGAAGCCTCACATAAAGTCTCGCCATGGCGGTGATTCCCGGTTAGGAACCCGCTTCAGCACTAAATCATTCCGTCCGCCCGACGCTGCCCCTCGCAGCGGCAGGTCGGACGCGCGCGCACGTGAGACTGGAACCCCATGCCCAAACGCACCGACATCAAGTCCATCCTGATCATTGGCGCCGGTCCGATCGTCATCGGCCAGGCTTGCGAATTCGATTATTCCGGGGTGCAGGCGGTCAAGGCACTCAAAGCCGAGGGCTACCGGGTGATCCTGGTCAACTCCAATCCGGCCACCATCATGACCGACCCGGAACTGGCCGATGCGACCTATATCGAGCCGATCACGCCGGAAATGGTCGCCAAGGTGATCGAGATCGAGCGGCCCGACGCCCTGCTGCCGACCATGGGCGGCCAGACGGCGCTCAACTGCGCCCTCGAGCTCGACAAGCGCGGCGTGCTGGAGCTGTTCAATGTCGAGATGATTGGCGCCAAAGCCGATGTCATCGACAAGGCCGAGAACCGCCAGCGCTTCCGCGCCGCGATGGAAGAGATCGGTCTGGAAAGCCCGCGCTCGGCTGTCGTCCACTCGATGGAGGAAGCCGAGGCGGCGATGCTCGAGATCGGCCTGCCGACCATTATCCGCCCCTCATTCACGCTCGGCGGCACCGGTGGCGGCATTGCCTATAATGTCGAGGAATACCGCCTGATCTGCCAGAGCGGGCTCGATGCCTCGCCGGTCGATGAGATCCTGGTCGAGGAAAGCATTGTCGGCTGGAAGGAATACGAGATGGAGGTCGTCCGCGACACGGCGGACAATTGCATCATCATCTGCTCGATCGAGAATATCGATCCGATGGGCGTCCATACCGGCGATTCCATCACCGTCGCCCCGGCCATGACGCTGACCGACAAGGAATACCAGATCATGCGCTCGGCCTCGATCGCCGTGCTGCGCGAGATCGGCGTTGAGACCGGTGGCTCCAATGTCCAGTTCGCCGTCAATCCGGCCGACGGGCGCATGGTCGTGATCGAGATGAATCCGCGCGTCTCGCGCTCCTCGGCCCTGGCCTCGAAAGCGACCGGCTTCCCGATTGCCAAGGTCGCCGCCAAGCTGGCCGTCGGCTACACGCTCGACGAAATCGACAATGACATCACCAAGGGCGCGACCCCGGCCAGTTTCGAGCCGACAATCGATTATGTCGTCACCAAGATCCCGCGCTTTGCCTTCGAGAAATACCCCGGCGCCGAAGCAACGCTGTCGACCTCGATGAAGTCGGTCGGCGAAGTGATGGCGATCGGCCGCACCTTCCAGGAAAGCATGCAAAAGGCGCTGCGTTCGCTGGAGACCGGCCTGTCCGGCTTCGACGATATGGACCTGCCCGGCGTCGAAGAAGCCGTTGATGAAACCGCCCGCAAACAGGCCGTGCGCGCCGCACTGGCGATCCCGAGCCCGGACCGGCTGCTGGTGATCGCCCAGGCCTTCCGCGAAGGCCTGTCACTTGATGAGGTTCGCGCGGCCTCGCTGTATGAGCCCTGGTTCCTGCGCCAGATCGAGGAGATCGTGCTGACCGAGGGCGATGTTGCCACGCTCGGCCTGCCGACCGATGCGACCGCCTTCCGCGCCCTCAAGGCGATGGGCTTCTCCGATGCCCGCCTGGCGCAGCTGACCAAGCAAGACGAGACGACCGTCCGCCGCGCCCGGCGCGCGCTGGGCGTGCGGCCCGTCTTCAAGCGCGTCGATACCTGCGCCGCCGAATTCGCCTCGCCGACGCCCTATATGTACTCCTGCTATGAAACGCCGGCCTTTGACGGCACGGCCGAATGCGAATCCGAACCGACAGCGCGCCGCAAGGCGATCATCCTCGGTGGCGGACCCAACCGGATCGGCCAGGGCATCGAATTCGATTATTGCTGCTGCCACGCCGCCTTTGCCTTCGCCGACTTGGATATCGAATCCATCATGGTGAACTGCAATCCGGAAACCGTCTCGACCGATTACGACACCGCCGACCGGCTGTATTTCGAACCGCTGACCATCGAAGACACGCTGGAACTGATCGAGACCGAGCGCTCGAACGGCACCCTGCTCGGTGTCGTCGTCCAGTATGGCGGCCAGACGCCGCTCAAGCTGGCCAGTGAACTGGAAGCGGAAGGCGTGCCCATTCTCGGCACCGCGCCGGACGCGATCGATCTGGCCGAAGACCGTGAGCGCTTCAAGGCATTGCTCAACCAGCTCGATCTGCGCCAGCCGCCCAATGTCATCGTCCATTCCGAGGACGAGGCGCGCGCCGCGGCCGAGCAGCTTGGCTTCCCGCTGGTGCTGCGCCCCTCCTATGTGCTCGGTGGCCGGGCGATGGAGATCATCCGCGAGACCGACAGCCTGGAACGCTATCTGCGCGACGCCGTCAATGTCTCGGGCAAGTCCCCGCTCCTGCTCGACCGCTATCTCACCGATGCCGACGAGGTCGATGTCGATGCGATCTGCGATGGCGAGACGGTCTGGGTTGCCGGCGTGATGCAGCATATCGAGGAAGCCGGGGTCCATTCCGGCGACAGTGCCTGTTCCCTGCCGCCCTACTCCCTGTCGAAGGAGATGATCGCCGAACTCAAGCGCCAGACCGTCGCCATGGCGATGGCGATCGGCGTGAAGGGCCTGATGAATGTCCAGTTCGCGGTCAAGGACGGCGATATCTTCGTGCTTGAGGTCAATCCGCGCGCCTCGCGCACCGTGCCCTTCGTCGCCAAGGCGATCGGCCACCCCGTCGCCAAGCTCGCGGCCAAGGTGATGGCCGGCGCCCGGCTGGCCGATTTCGGCCTCAAGGATCCGGCACCGAAACACGTCTCGGTCAAGGAAGCCGTGATGCCGTTTGCGCGCTTCCCCGGCGTCGATCCGGTGCTCGGGCCGGAAATGCGCTCGACCGGCGAAGTGATGGGCATCGACACCTCGTTCGAGGCCGCCTTCGCCAAGGCCGAACTGGGTGCCGGCATCCACCTGCCGCGCAAGGGCAGCGTATTCATCTCGCTGCGCGAAGGCGACAAGGCGGCGATGATCGAACCGGCACGCGTGCTGGCCATGCTCGGCTTCACCATCCTGGCGACCGGCGGCACAGCAAAGACCTTCGCCGATGCCGGTGTGCCGGTGACGCGGGTCAACAAGGTGTTCGAAGGCCGGCCGCATATTGTCGACCTGATGAAGAATGGCGAAGTCCAGCTGATTTTCAACACCACGGAAGGCCGGCAATCGCATCTCGACAGCTATTCGATCCGCCGCAGCGCGTTGGAGACAAAAATTCCTTGTTACACAACCGCTTCGGCTGCCCGGGCCGCCATCATGTCGATGCGCCGCATTGAAGAAGGCGCCCTTGAACCACGGGCTCTGCAAACCTACTCTTGATGGCATGCAGCTCTGGCGCTAGCCTATTTTTATTTCCCGTAGTTAAGTGGTCGCATGAACAAGATCCCCATGACCGTCGCTGGGCAAAAAGCCCTCGACGAAGAACTGAGACGTCTCAAAAGTGAAGAACGCCCGGCGGTGATCGCGGCGATCGCAGAGGCACGCGAACACGGCGATCTCTCCGAGAACGCGGAATATCATGCGGCCAAGGAGCGCCAGGGCTATATCGAAGGCCGGGTGCAGGAGCTTGAGGACAAGCTTGCGCGTGCCCAGGTGATCGATGTCACCAAGATGGGTGGCTCCACGGTCAAGTTCGGCGCCACCGTCACCGTGCTCGATGAAGACACGGAAGAAGAGGCGACCTATCAGATCGTCGGCGAAGACGAAGCCGATGTGCATGCGGGGAAGATTTCGATCTCCTCGCCGATCGCACGCTCGATGATCAACAAGGAAGTCGGCGATGTCGCCGAGGTCAATGCGCCGGGCGGGCTGAAATCCTACGAGATCATGAAAGTCGAGTGGGGCTGAGCCCTTCGCAAACCAGATAATTTCAGAACGGCCGGGGCGATGCTCCGGCCGTTTTCGTTGGCGGCAGGCTCAGTTAAGACGCCTGAGATAGTCCGCCGGATCAACGGGCTCGCCTTCATGGCGCAATTCGACATGGACATGCGGGCCGGTCGCATTGCCGCTGGTGCCGATCCGGCCGATTTCCTCACCGCGGCGAACCCGCTCGCCGACCCGGGCCTCGGCCTCGGAGAGGTGGGCATACAGGCTGAGCCAGCCATCGCCATGGTCGATTGCGACCAGCAATCCCCAAAGCGATGAGCCGCGATATCCGCGGCCGGCATACACAATCTCGCCGCCGCTGGCCGCCCGCACGGGCGTGCCATAGGGCGCTGCGAGATCGATACCGCGATGCCTCGCGATCCGGCCGTCACCGCGCAGGCGATCATCGCCATAGACGCTGTAGACAACCGCATCGGCAACCGGAATCGCGAAGCGTGGTGTATCGGGGTGACCGGGCGCGTTCGGAGGGTTCGTCGCGGCCGCATAGACCCTGCCACAGGCTTGTAGCAACACGACCAGCGCGAGGCTGACCAGCAAGGCGGTAACAAGGACACGCACGGTCCGCACCCGGATGCGATCCCCGCCGGGGCCGGGCTGGACCTCCGAATAGACCAGTGTGAGCAGACGCCGCCATTCCATGCTTGGCAATATGGCAGATTTTTATGACCAGAACATGCCTGCGGCCCGCGCCCGTTGGCCAAAGCCGGGTGCGGGCCGCAATCAGGGGCGAATCAAGCTCAGCGCAGCCCCGGCACGATGCCCGCCGGATCAACCCGTTCGCCATCATGATGCAGTTCGACATGCACATGCGGGCCGGTCGAGGCGCCGGTGGTGCCGACGGTGCCGATCTGATCGCCAGCAGCAACAGCCTGGCCCGGCTCGACATTGATCGTGTCCAGATGCGCATAAACAGTCGACCAGCCATCGCCATGGGCGATCTCGATCGTATTGCCCCAGCGCTCCGAGCCCTGATAGCCCATCTCGGCATGGATCACCGTGCCAGCGCCGGGCGCAGAAATGGCGGCCCCGGTCGACGCCGCGATATCGGTGCCGCCATGAAAGACCGGCGAGCCAGCAGGCCGGGCCGGACGGGGGCCGTAGACGCTGGTGACGCGGCCATCGAGAACCGGCCGCGGCAAATCCGGGGCGCCTGACGGGACGGTTGGAGCAGCGGGCGTCGACAGCGGGGCAGCAGCGGTCGCCATCACCGGCGCGACGGCGGACACGGGCGCCAGGGCCGGCCCCGCGGCAGGTGCGGTCGCTGGGTTGGCAGGTTGCGCCACGACGACCGGCGCCAGCTGGTCAACCGGAGCGCTGGCCAGTCGCCGTGGTGTGATAACGCTCTGGGCACCGGCCACGGGGATGGCGAGCAGCAACAGCGCCACCGCGGTCAGCACGGAATGGCGACCGGGATGGCCGCCGGAAAGAATAGCCTTGATACGCATTTCCCGATGTCTCCTGTCATGAGGGCCAAAGGCGGAGACCGGCTGGGCCGTGCTCCGCATCGTTTCAATCAATGCCGCGGCATAGGCTTTGCGCTCGGTTTGGCCTAGCGCCTCTATCGCATCCCGGTCGCAGGCGAGTTCCCGGGCCGCGTCGAGCTCGCGTTCGATCTGCCGCAGCGGCCAGTTGAACCAGAGCAGGATGGTCAGCGCCGAGCCCAACAACCGGTCGCGCTCATCACCGCGCCGCAAATGGCAGAGCTCATGCACCAGAGCATGGCGCGCCAGATCGGGCGTACGCAACAGGCTTTCCGGGGCGACAATCACGCCGCGCCAGCCAGTCAGGAAGGGCGAAGTGGCGCGCGGGCAGAGGCGCATGTCCGGTGAGCGAACTCCCAGCTTCCCGGCTTCGCGGTCCAGCAGCAGACGTTCGTGGCGATCTGCTGGCCGGCCATGTGCCAGCACGGTGCGGCGGAGGTGATGACGGCGCAGGGCCAGCAGCAGCGCCACCGCCAAACCGAGCATATAGGCAACCACCAGCCAGAGCTCCAGCGTCGGCAAGGCGCGTGAGCTGGTCGCGAGCGGCCGGAGATGCTGCACCGCGCCGGTTGTCGGCAAGCTCAAATCCGGCTCATCAAGAAATTCCAGGACTGGCGGCACGGGCCGGGGCTGCGGTACTGCATACAGTACCGGTGCCAGGACCAGCGGCAGGATCGCGACCAGACGCGCGCTGCGCCAGAGCTTCGGCGCGGCCTGACAGGCGCGGCGCGCCAGGATGGACGCCGCCAGCCAGGCCAGACCGGCTGCGGGCAAGCTCAACGCGGCGCCGAGCATGACAGCTGTGAGGAGACCGTTCATCCCTGATCCTCCCCGTTTTCATCTGTGGCTGCCTCCTCCTCCAGCAAACGCGTCAGTGCCGCCGCCTCGTCCTCGGAAAACAGGCGGCTATTGGCGAAGGCCGTGGCCGGGAGCGGGCCGTCGAGATCGAGGACATTGGCGGCGAAGTCGCGGATCATCTGCCCCATCAGTGCCACCTTGCCGACCTTGGCCCTGAACACCGACAGCCCGTGCACATCGGCGCGTTCGACCAAGCCCTTCTCGGTCATTCGCGTAATCAGCGTGCGCGTCGTCGAATAGGACCAACCGGTCTCGCTCTCGATCCGGGTATGGACCTCGCGGGCGCTCTGCTGACCGGCCGCCCACAAATGCTTGAGAACGGCCAGCTCAGCCGGTGATGGCGCGGATTGGGTGGCGGATCGGGTCATGGCATCTCTCGTCACAGCTTCGCTACACTTGTAACTAATATGACAGCTGTAGCGCGCGTCTGTCAAGGGGCTTGCCGCGCTTGACCCGGACCGGGGGGCGCCGTTTAACTTCCGCATGGTTGAAACGCTGGCCCAATCCCCTGCCCCGATCTGCTGGGTCGTCTCCGATGGCCGCCGCGGCATCGAGAACCAGGCCCTCGGGCTGGCCGAAGCCGTACAGGCACAACTCGCCGCTCGCGAGTCGGCCATGCGGATCGGCCGCGCCGTCGTGCACAAGGACGGCTCCGTCGCCCTGCCCGATTGCGGGCCGCCGGATCTGTGGATCGGCTGCGGCCGCGCCGCGATCCCGCTCGCGGCCCGGCACCGGCGCACCTTCGCCAACTGCTTCTTCGCCTATGTGCAGGACCCACGCAGCCACTACGGCGATTTCGACCTGATCCTCGCCCCTGCGCATGACCGGCTGACCAGGCCCAATGCCGTCAGCATGATCGGCTCGCCCAACCGAATCTCTGACGCCCTGCTGGATGAAGGCCGCGCCGCATTTTCCGCACAGATCGACGCGCTGCCCGGACCACGCGCGGCCGTGTTGATCGGCGGCGACTCCAAGCGCTTCCGGTTGACGCCGCGGATCGCGGACTACCTCATTGCCCGCCTGCAGGACCTGTTGGCCCGGGATATCAGCCTGATGATCACCGCCTCCCGGCGCACCCCGAAAGCACTGCGCGACCGCCTGACTGAAGCCTTCGCCTCACATGACCGGGTCTGGCTGTTCGATGGCGAGGGCGAGAATCCCTATTTTGCCTTCCTCGCCGGCGCGGACTGGATTTTTGTCACCGAGGAATCAACCAATATGCTGGTCGAGGCCAGCGCCACCGGCAAACCGGTCTACGCCCTGCCGATGGAGGGATCGGCCGGCAAGTTTGCCCGGCTACATGCTGCGCTGGAGGGATATGGTGCCATGCGTCCCTGGCTCGGCAAGCTGGCGAGATGGACCTATACCCCACTGGCGGAGACGCAACGTGCCGCCAGCGTCCTGATTGATCGCTGGTACGCGGAAGCAGCGCCCACCGCCCTCGATGGAGAAGCCGCCTGACCAATCTGCTCGTATCCTTCCTGTCCCTGTTCGGAGTCGCCATGTCGGAGCCCAATCCAGATTCAATCGTCAGCCGTCATGGCGATATCGCACTTGCGAGCCAGCCCAGCGAGGCCGATCTTGACGCCTGGGCTGCGGCCGGGACCGTGCTTGTGGTCAATTCGCGCACACCGGAGGAGACAGCCGGCCTGCCCTTCGACCTGCGCAGCGCCGTCGAGAGCCGCGGCATGCGCTATGCTGAACTGCCGATCGGCGGGGCCTCCGGCGCCAGCCCGGAATTGACCGGCGAACTCGCTGCCCTGCTGGCGGCCTCGGACGGGCCCGTGGTGATGCATTGCCGCTCAGGCACACGCTCGGCGCATCTCTATGCCGCCTATCTGATCAGCCAGGATCCGGCCATATCGGCGCCGTTCGACACCATGAACTGGCCCGGCGGGCGCGATATGGGCATGGTCCGCGCCATGACGCCGGCGCCGGTCAACCGCTAGCGCTGCCAAACGCGGCGGCAAGGCGCAAAAGAATCCCTATATAGAGGCCGCCCCCTGAAGCGGCGGCTGCGCCCCTGTCTGCAAGATTGAGGATTTCCCATGCCCGAGACGCGCCATTCTCGCCTGATCATCATCGGTTCCGGTGCTGCCGGCTATACCGCCGCCATCTATGCCGCCCGTGCCATGCTCGAGCCGGTCCTGATTTCCGGCCTGCAGCCGGGCGGCCAGCTCACCATCACCTCCGATGTCGAGAACTATCCCGGCTTCGCCGATGTGATCCAGGGCCCGTGGCTGATGGAGCAGATGCGCGAGCAAGCCGAGAAAATGGGAACGGAAATGGTCTCCGACCTCATCGTCGAGGCCGATCTGAAGACGCGCCCCTTCGTGCTCAAAGGTGATAGCGGCACCCTCTACACCGCCGACGCCGTTATCATCGCCACCGGTGCCCAGGCCAAATGGCTGGGTCTGGAGAGCGAGCAGAAATTCCAGGGCTTCGGCGTTTCGGCCTGTGCGACCTGCGACGGGTTTTTCTACCGCGGCAAGGAAATCGTCGTGGTCGGCGGCGGCAATACGGCAGTCGAGGAAGCGCTCTTCCTGACCAATTTCGCCTCCAAGGTGACACTGGTGCATCGCCGCGACAGCCTGCGCGCCGAGAAGATCATGCAGGACCGTCTGTTCAAACATCCCAAGATCGAGGTGATCTGGGATTCCGAAGTCCAGGAAGTGCTGGGCGACATGGACCCGCCGGGCGTCACCGGGGTCCGCATCCGCAACGTCAAGACCGGCGAGGTCAGCGAAATCCCGGCGCACGGCTTCTTCGTTGCCATCGGCCATGCCCCGGCGACCGAGCTCTTCATCGACCAGCTGGAAACCAAGCAGGGCGGCTATCTCGTCACCGAGCCGGGCACCCCGAAAACCTCCATCCCCGGCGTGTTCGCCGCGGGCGATGTCACCGATGATGTCTACCGGCAGGCGGTCACCGCTGCCGGAATGGGCTGCATGGCCGCGCTCGAAGCCGAACGCTACCTCGCCAGTCAGGAGTAGGTTTCGGGCTCGCAACCCACAATATGTCCAATTTGACATTGGAGTTTGCGGTTGCTTGCTGCTAGGAGCCTATCTTGTCCAGACAATCGCCACGGGTTTGATCCATCATGTTGCGTTTCCTCTCCTGCCTTCTTGTGCCGGCCATGCTGTTCGGTGCAGCCTCCGCCCAGGAGATGCAAGCCTCCGACGGTCTCGAGCGCTTCCGCGCCCACAATCCCGACTCAACCCAGACCATCGATTTCGAAGCCTGGTCCGAGATTCTCAATGATATTATCCTGCGGGTTCCACGCTCGCGCCGCGTGCCGGCCATCGGGCGTCCCGAGACCACTGGATCGCTGATCTATCGGGGCAATAGCACCCGCTACCGGAACGAAGCCAATCGGGTGATTTATCACCTGATCGACGATGAGTATGAAGCCGCTATCCGCGAGTTCCGGATCGCGATGGAAAACCTGCCTTCGCGGCTCGATTTCGGCAATCTCAGCAGCGATGAGCAGCTCGCCTACTGGTTCAATCTTCACAATGTCGCCGTGATCGAACACATCATGGGCCGCTACCCGGAGACCCGCATCAACCGCACCCGTGCCCTCGGGTCTGGCGAATCTCTGTTTGAAGCCAAGATCCTGAACGTTGCCGGCGTCCCGCTCAGCCTCGACGATATCCGCCTGCGCATCGTCTACCCGCAATGGGATGATCCACGCGTCATGTACGGATTCCACAACGGTTCGATCGGCGGTCCAAACATCCGCCGCGAGGCCTATAGCGGTGCCGAGGTCTGGCGCCAGCTCGACAGCAATGCCGGCGAATTCATCAACTCGCTGCGCGGTGTCGAGATCAATGACAGCCGGCTGCGTGTGTCGCACCAATATGAAGACGCCCGGGTCCTCTTCCCCGATTTCGAAACTGATTTGCGCGCCCACCTGGCGCATTATGCCAACGAATCGACCACACAGCAGCTTGAAGGCGACCGTCCGCTCGCGACCGATGTTGTCGAGTGGCATATCGCTGACATGACCAATGGTGTGATCGGTTGCACCGGAAGCGGCAGCCCGATGACGACGTCCGGCAGCAACAATCCCAATGTGGTCAATCTATCGACGCTCAATTGCAATGTGATCCCCCAGACCGGACTCTTCCTCATGCAATACCTGTTTGAGGAACGCATGCGCCTGATCCGCGAAAATCGCCTCGGCACGGTCGACACGATTGATATCGAGACACCATCTGACGAGCCCGTGATCAATCTGACGCCAAGCTTTGCCGGCAACCGGCAGGACAATCCTGAAGGCTGATGCCGCATCCTTCGCTGTCCGACTCGCCCCTTCATCAACGCCATCAGCCCTGGCTGTCTGGCGTTGATGAAAGTGCGTGACCGGCCCGGCGATGCGCCCTCCCATCCCTGCCACAGACACGCTCGAACACACCGGCTTCTGCTATTCCCGCCCTGCCTGTAGAGTGGCAAAAACCTGATAGCCAGCTGGGAGGCTGCAGCGCATGGACTGGGACAAGCTGAAGACTTTTCATGCCGCGGCGCAAGCCGGCTCGCTGACCCGCGCCGCCGAAATGCTCGGCATGTCGCAATCGGCCGTCAGCCGCCAGATCGCTGCGCTGGAAGAGGACCTCGGCGCCTCCCTCTTCCACCGCCATGCGCGCGGGCTGATCCGCACCGAGCCGGGCAATCTCCTGTTCGAGGCCGCCCACGAGATCGCAGCCAAGGCCGCCATCGCCGAGGCCCGGGTGCAGGATGCGCGCGACGAGCCCTGCGGCGAGCTCAAGGTCACGGCACCGACAGCGCTCGGCGCCATCTGGCTGGCGCCACGTCTGGCGGAATTCCATGACGCGTTCCCGCAGATCCGGATTCGCCTGATGCTCAACGACTTTGAGCTCGACCTGGCAGGGCTCGAGGCGGAGGTCGGTATCCGCCCCTGGCCCTCGACACAGAATGACCTGGTCCAGCGCAAGTTGCTGAGTGTTCACCAGCATCTCTATGCCAGCCATGACTATGCCGAGCGTAAGGGCATCCCCGAGACGGCGGCCGATCTCGATGAACATCCGATCATTCACTACGGTCCGCCGCAGCTGGCGCCCATTCCCGGCCTGGACTGGGCCGCCAAGGTTGGCCGCGAGGCCGGCCAGCCACCACGGCCGGCCGTGATCGAGGTCAATACGATCTATGGCGTGATGAAGGCAGTGGAAGCAGGCATGGGGATCGGCGCCTTGCCGGACTATGTTGCGCGGGAGAACAAGAAACTCCGGCGAATCCTGCCAGAGCTGGACGGCCCGGATTTTGAGGTCTTCTTCGTCTACCCCAGCGAGTTGAGGGGATCGCGACGCATCGTGGCCTTCCGCGACTTCCTGATCGAGCAGGCCCGGCGCTGGGAAAGCTGAATCGGGCGGCCAACGTCCAAATGCATGGCTAAAATGTGGCGTCGTCCCGTTTATGCATGGGAATTATGTTGAATCGTCTCTGGTGCTGCACCGCAGCATGGCGCATATACCCCCCACAGACGCGGTGGCGACACCGCCTCCTTCCCTTCGATGGGATTCGCATACCCCTCCTCCCCGTGAGGTATGCAAATTGCGCCGGGCCCTCCCCCTCCCCTTGGGTCCGGCGCCCTCATTTCAGGCTTCCCCAAGCCCATACACGAAACTGCCCCGGCCAACAGGCCGGGGCTTCTTCGTTTTCAGGCCTGGTCGGCGGGGGAAATCAGCCGAGCGTCGAGCGCAGCATCCAGGCGTATTTCTCGTGTGCGGTGAGCCGCGGGCTCAGCACGTCCGCAGTCGCGTCATCGCCATTGGCATCCGCGAGTTCAAGCGCCTTGCGAATGGTTGCCACAACGGCCTCGTGCCCACGCAGCAGATCGGCGATCATCACGTCAGCCTTCTGGGCCTTGCCCTCGGCGGAGACCGTCGCCGCGTCACCCATCTCGGCATAAGACGCCGGCGCCTTGAAATCGAGGGCGCGGACACGCTCGGCGATCTCGTCGGTGGCGAGCCACAGCTCGTTATATTGCTGCTCGAACAGCAGGTGCAGATCGTGGAAACGCGGACCGGTGACATTCCAGTGATAGACATGCGTCTTGAAATACAGCGCATAGGTATCTGCCAGCACGGCGGTCACGGCTTTGGCCATGGCGGTGCGTTGCTCGTCTGTCAGGCCCATATTGATGCTCATGGTCGATCTCCTCTTGCCCGGTGCGGCGACCGCCGCAACTCCTGACACCTATATGGGAGTGCCCGCCCGATAATTCCAATCAGGATTTATTGGCCCAGCCATAGATTTCTCTTATCGCGCCACCAAAGAGGCACAAAAACGCTGAATACGCACGCCAGCCTCCCTGAGCAACTCGTCCGAGGTCGCGTAAGAGATGCGGAAGCCGGGCTCGAGCCCGAACGCAATCCCCGGCACGACAGCGACCGCTTCGGCATCCAGCAGGGCGGAACAGAAATCATTGTCATTCCGGATCACAGTCCCGTCCGGTGCCGTCTTGCCGATCGTCCCGGCGCAATCGGCAAAGACATAGAACGCGCCCTCGGGCGTCGGCGCCACCAGGCCCTGTGATTGATTGACCCAGTCGAGCACCATGTCGCGCCGGCGCAGGAAGGCCGCATTGCGCGCCTCCAGGAATGAGTGGTCGCCATTGAGGGCGGCGACGGCGGCCCACTGGCTGATCGAGCAGGGATTGGAGGTCGTCTGCGAGATCACCTTGCGCATGCCGTTGATCAGCTCGACCGGACCGGCAGCATAGCCGATGCGCCAGCCGGTCATCGAATAGGCCTTGGAGACGCCATTCATCGTCAGCGTCCGGTCCAGCAGTCTGGGCTCGACCTCGGCAATGGTGGCGAATTTGAAATCGCCATAGACGATGTGCTCATACATGTCGTCGGTCATGATCCAGACCTGCGGATGCTTCAGCAGCACCTCGGCCAGACCGCGCAGATCCTCGGCGCTATAGCCCATGCCCGTCGGATTGGAGGGTGAGTTGAGGATCAGCCAGCGGGTCTTCGGCGTGATCGCGGCAGCCAGCTCGTCGGCGGTGATCTTGTAGCCATTGGCGATATCGGTTTTCACGCAGACCGCCTCGCCGCCGAGCAGGCGCACGACTTCCGGATAGGTGACCCAATAGGGCGCCGGGATTATAACTTCATCTCCGGCATTGAGCGTCGCGGCGAAGGCGTTGAAGATCACCGGCTTGCCGCCGGGCGCAACATGAACCTGGGCTGCGGTGTATTCGAGCGAATTGTCGCGGCGGAATTTCTTGACGATGGCATCCTTGAGCTCGGGGATACCGTCTACTGCCGTATAGCGCGTCTCATTGCGGCGGATCGCATCAATGGCCGCGTCCTTGATGTGGTCGGGCGTGTCGAAATCGGGTTCGCCGGCACCAAGCGAAATGACATCAATCCCCTTGGCCTTGAGATCGCGTGCCTTCTGGGTCACGGCGAGGGTCGCAGACGGTTTGACGCGCTGAAGCGCGGCTGAAGGCACGAATGTCATCGGGGATGTCCTGAATCGAGCGATTGATGTTGCGCAAACCTAGTCCCCACAGGCGCATCCGCCAATCCCTGCGACACAAGGAAATGCGCGAATATCAGCTTCTGCCGCAAAAGCTTGCGCGGCATTGCCGCGATGCAACATCCGGTAGCGCGCCCAGACATCGCCCCAATTCTCCCCGCAATGGCCGCAAACCCGCCCCGCGACGCGCCAAATCCCGGCCCAGCCTGAACATGGACAGGGAGATCGGCCGCCAGCGTCAAACACGCGTCGCGGGTGGCCGATCGGAACACAGGGGTAGACAGACATGGCTTCTGCACGCACACGCAAACCAGCCGGCGGACAGGCCTGGCTAGGGCTCATCACCGCCATCGCCGTTTTCGGCGCCAGCGTCTTTTTTTGGTCGGAGGCGCATGCCGACACACCGTCGGCGGAAGAACAGATCGCGCCCGCCGGTCTGGTCCGGCTCAGCGAGATCAATGAAGGCGCGCTGCTGCTCAAGACCGTTGAAGGCGGGCTCTATGTGCCCGCTCCGCTGGTCGCGACCGATATCGAGCTCGACATTGCCGGCCCGATCGTGCGCGCCACCATCACCCAGCGCTTCGAGAACCCGTCTGAGGCCTGGGTCGAGGGCACCTATGTCTTCCCGATGCCGGAAGACAGCGGGGTCGACCGGCTGCGCATGCAGATCGGTGATCGTTTCATCGAGGGCGAAATCCATGAGCGCCAGCAGGCGCGCCGTATCTACGAGGCCGCCCGCGCCAATGGCCAGCGCGCCAGCCTGGTCGAGCAGGAACGCCCCAACATGTTCACCACCTCGGTCGCCAATATCGGGCCCGGGGAAACCATCATCGTCCAGATCGAATACCAGGATGTCGCGCGCCTGATCGACGGCACATTCGAACTGCGCGTACCGCTGACAATCACGCCGCGCTATATCCCGCAGCCTGAAGGCTTTGTCTTCGCCTCCGATGGCGGCGAGCCAATGGCGACGCTCGCCGATGCGATGCGGATCACACCGCCGCTGATGCATCCCTCGGCCGAACCGGGCGACCAGCTGCGCCTGCCGGTAACCATCCATGCCGATCTCCAGCCCGGCTTCGCACTCGGCGCCGTCGCCAGCCGCTATCATGCCACCCTCGTCGAGCGCTCCGAGCCCGGCCACGCCGTGATCACACTCGCCGACGGTCCCATACCCGCCAATCGCGACTTCGTCCTCACCTGGCGCCCCGCCACCGAGAACGCCCCCAGTGCCGCCCTGTTCACCGAAGAGCTCGACGGCGAGACCTATCTCCTCGCCCAGATCCTGCCGCCCGCCACCCTCGGCGCCGATACGCCGCGCCGTCCGCGCGAGACCATCTTCGTGATCGATAATTCCGGCTCCATGGCCGGCGCCTCGATGCGTCAGGCCCGCCAGGCCCTGGTCGCAGCCCTCGACCGGCTTCAGCCCGGCGACCGCTTCAACCTGATCCGCTTCGACAATACGATGGAGCGCGTCTTCCCCGCTGCCGTCGATGCGACACCAGCCAATATCGCCCGCGCCCGCAGCTTCGCCTCCCGGCTTCAAGCGGAAGGCGGCACGGTGATGCTGCCGGCGCTGCGTGCCGCCCTCACCGACGACACACCCAGCGACACGGCGCGGGTGCGCCAGGTCGTCTTCCTTACCGATGGGGCGATCGGCAATGAGGCGGAGCTGTTTGACGCCATCGATCAGGGTCTGGGCCGCTCGCGTCTCTTCCCTGTCGGGATCGGCTCAGCGCCGAACACCTATTTCATGAGCCGCGCCGCCCGGCTCGGCCGCGGCACCTTCACCCATATCGGAGATGTCAACGAGGTCGCCGGCGCGATGGAGCGCCTGTTCACGGCGCTGGAACGCCCGGTCATGACCCAGCTCGATGCGCTGTTTCCGGCCGGCGCCCTGAGCGAAATCTGGCCGGCGCCACTGCCCGACCTCTATTATGGTGAACCCGTGCTGCTGACCGCACGTCTGGCCGGCCCCGATGGCATGATGCGGCTCGAAGGCGAGCTGGCCGGCTCGGCCTGGCAGCAGGACATCGCCCTCGCCGAGGCGCGCCCCGCCCATGGCGTCGCCACACTCTGGGCCCGCAACCGGATCCGGGCGCTTGAAGAGATGCGCTTCCAGGGCGCAACGCCAGCTTCGATCGATGCCTCGGTGCTGGAAACCGCACTCGATTTCCACCTCGTCACCCGCCTGACCAGCCTCGTGGCTGTCGATGCCACCCCGGCGCGGCCGGTCGGAGATCCGCTGGTGCAGCGCGATATACCGCTGATGGTCCCGGATGGCTGGGACTTCCAGGCCGTCATGGATGAACGCATCCACCCGGTCCGGCACGCCGCCCTCGATCCCGGGATGATCGCCCGCCTGCGCCCCGGCCAGGCCCCCGAGGCCGAGCCGGTTGATGCCGATGGTGTGCCGCTGCCCGCCACCGCCACACCGCGCCAACTGATGATGGGGCTGGGCGGTCTGATGATGCTGATCGCCCTGGTCTGGCTAATCACCAATCGCGAGCGGCGCCTGTGGTAAGGGCGAAAACCTTCATCGCGGCGCTGGTGCTGATCGCCGGTGCCGCGATCTTCGGTCAGGGCCTTTTCCTGACCGCGAAGGCGGAGTTCGCACAAATCCTGCTCGCAAGGGCCTGGACGCGTGCGATCGACGGAGAGACCGCGGCCACCCCATGGCCCTGGGCCGATACCTGGCCCGTGGCCCGGCTCTCCGTCCCTGCCCTCGGCCAGCACGCCATCGTTCTGGCCGAGGCCGGCGGCGAGGCCCTCGCCTTCGGCCCCGCCCTGCTCAACGTCTCGGCGCAACCCGGCGAGCCGGGCACCACCATCATCGCCGCCCATCGCGACACCCATTTCGAATTCCTCAAGGACCTGGCCGTCGGCGACAGCGTGATGCTGGAAACGCCCACAGGCGAACAAATCGCCTACCGCGTCACCAACATGGAAATCGTCGACGCCGCCCGCTCCGGCATCGAGCCGGAAGGCGGCCCGTCGCGGCTCGCCTTGGTGACGTGCTGGCCATTTGGCGCCCTGATGCCGGGACCGCAGCGCTATGTGGTGTGGGCCGAACCTGTCACCGCGCCTGAGCCGCTTTCCTGACGCCAGACTCGCATCCCGGCCCACATCGGCTGGGCGCAACATAAGCCGGATTCAGAAACGACGGATCATGCGCCGGCTGCCTGCCCGCCCCGGGACAGCAATGCCTCGACCTTCGCGGTCACGGCCTCACGCGCCTTGGCGGAGAGGAAAGCCTTGGGCAGACGCATCAGCCGGGCCGCATGAATGCTGGCCTGACGCACCCTGTCGCGGTCGACTCCGGCATTGAGATAGGCCAGCACATCCATCAACATCGCGCGGTCGAAGGCCCATAGCGTCTCCCCGCGATACTCGATCTGGTAGAAGGCCTCGCGCGGCCAGTCGACCTCGTGCGTGCGGTTGAGACCGCAGGCGAGGCAGCTCAAGCGCCCGGCCCAGGAGAGCCTGGTGCCGGTCTTGCCATCGGCGAGCATGACCGGCAACGGCAGATCGCCACTCAGGCTCTCGAACCTGGCTTCCGCACCGCATTGCGGACAGGCCAGGGCCAGTTTCGGAGCGATACCCCTACGGTCATAAAGTCCTGTCATGGCAGCTCCCGTTGAGCGATGATGTGGCAGCCCGGCCCGGCAACAATCAGCCGTTCAGGACAAAAACTTACGACATTGTTATCATTCCGGACTCGCCTGATCGAGCCGCCTCGTTTACCGAAGGAGCGCGGCGGGGGCTGTTGGGAGTGAATCTTTGGGCCAGGCCGCCGTCAGCCCCGATATGTTGCCTGTTCGCCGCGTCCTTGCCTGGGCGCTGGCGCTATTGGCCAATGGCTCATTGGTCGCGCTGATCCTGCTCTCACCACGCCCGCCCACTGGACCGCCCCCACTCCAGACCATCGACCTTGTTCTCGTCGCGTCCCCCGAACCCGAAACGGAGTTTGAGACCGAACCGGAACCACCGGCCGAGCCCGAGCCGGAGGTGCAGCCTGAAGCCGAGCTTCCGCCCCCCCCGCAGCCACAGCAGCGCGACGCTGTTGATGAAGCCGTGATAGCCAGCGGCGAGCAAGAGGAGGATGACGCAACAACAAGCGATGCTTCACAGCCCCTCGCCGCCGCCGGCATTCCCGATTATGGCATCACCACCCTTGAGGACAGCGCCGCCCTGAGCGGAACGGCTTTTGTAGTCCGGGAAATATTCTGCCTGACCTCGTCGGAAGCCACACGCGAAGCCGGACATTGTCCCGACACGCCCGACCCGGACGGGCTCTCCATGCTGCGCTACGCCAGCGACTCGAATCGCTTGGCCGGTCTGCGCGCCGCGATCGGCCACGGGATGAGTCCTGAGGAAATCCGGGCCCTGTTCGAGGCCGAGGGCCTGCCCCTGGCCGACCTTTCAGGCCAGTCGACGCTCGCTGATACCAGCGCCCGTTCAACCTCGTCGTCCGATGACATGCGCGACAGCCTGCCGGCACGTCATCCCGACCCCGCTTTTGGCGATTGACGACCGGGCGCCAGACGGTTTCTTCTGCGCGCCATGAACTTCCTCTCTGACACCACCGCACCCGCCCATCCGAAACTGATCGACGCCATCGCTGCCGCCAATACCGGCTTCGCGGCTAGTTATGGCAATGACGCCATCTCCGCGCGTGTCGAGGCGCGCTTGCGCGAGATTTTCGAATGCGACCTCAAGGTCTTGTTCGCGGTCTCCGGCACGGCTTCGAACGCGCTGGCCCTGTCCGTCCTGTGCCCGCCCGATGGCGCAATCCTGTGCCATGACGAAGCGCATATCCATCGTGACGAGCGTGGCGCGCCGGAGTTTTACACCGGCGGCGGCAAGCTCGTGCCGCTGCGGGGCGAGCATGCGAAGATCGAACTGGCCGAGCTCGATCGCGCTCTGGAGGAAATCCCGGAGGGTTTTGTCCATGCCAGCCCGGCACGGGTGTTGTCCCTGTCCAACCTCACCGAGAGCGGCACGGCCTATACCGTCGCCGAGGTGAGAGAGCGGACGGTCCGCCTCGAGAACCGGCCGGCCTTCGTCCACATGGATGGCGCGCGCTTCGCCAATGCCCTGGTGTCACTGGGCTGCACGCCGGCAGAGCTGACCTGGAAGGCCGGTGTTGACGTGCTGTGCTTCGGTGCGACCAAGAACGGCGCTCTCGGAGCCGAGGCGGTGGTGTTGTTCCCCTCGGTCGCGGACCGGTTTGAAATGCTGCAGGCGCGCCAGAAGCGCGGTGGCCACATGGCACCCAAAATGCGTTTCATGGCGGCCCAGTTCGAAGCCTGGCTCGCCGATGAGCTCTGGCTCGAGCTGGCCCGGGCAGCCAATAACCGCGCCGCCGCGCTGGCAGCCGGACTGGCGGCCCTGGCCGGTATTGAAATCCTGCATCCTGTGGAAGGTAATGAAATCTTCGCGCGACTGCCGGAGGCGGTGGCGACCCGCCTGCGTGCAGCCGGTGCCGAATTCTATCAATGGCCCGACGGCTCGGCCCGCCTCGTCACCAGCTGGTGCACGCAAGCCAGCGAGATTGAGTCCCTGCTCGCGGCGGCGCGCCAGATTTCGCCTTGAGCGAGCGGAACAAAAAGAGTACAACCACATCCTGTCTGAAAGGAGGGTGTGATGGCGAAGGGACGCGGAGTCTTGTTTCACCTCAATTCGGTCGGCTTCGACCCCTATGGGCGGGTCTTCATCGGCGACCGCGAGGCATCACGAGCCTTGGCCGAATTGCTTGGCAAGGCCGATGCAATCAGTTGCCGTTCAGGATGCGGCGCGCCGCTCAGCTGTGACACGGCCCTGATCACGCGTGAAGAGCTGGTACGTATCGGACCGGAGCTGATTGTGAATAATCCCGATTTTGGAGCGATCATTCGCAAGCGCAAAGCCGTCGGAGCTGAAGAGGCGGTGATCGTGTTCAATGTCTACCGGGAATTGGCCGACTGACTGAACTCGCCGTTGCCGGATACGGACCGGCGCAGCCTCAGGAGGCTTCGGCCTCGTCATCATCGGTTGAACGCCGCCAGGGGCCCGCAAAGCGCGGATCCTGACGCCGACGGCGGTCGGGTCCGAAATAGGTGGGGGCCTTCACGAAGCGGCGTGGTCTCTCGATCAGGGCCGAGATGCGTCGAAACAAGTCGACTGGCCGGACCGGCTTCGCCAGATACTCATTGACGCCGGCATTGATCGCCTCGATCACCTTGGAGCGGTCGGTATGGCCGGTGACCATGATGATCGGCAGGTATTTATTGGCACTGTCCGAAGCAGTGCGAACGAGGCGGGTGAATTCCAGCCCGTTCAGATCGCCGAGCATGTAGTCAACCAGGGCGAAATCCGGATTGACGTCGCGCATGGTCTCGAATGCATCGGCGGCATCACGCACCTCGATAATCGTGCGGACACCAAACCCTTGCAGGATGGTGCGCAAGATCGTCGACATATGCGCATTGTCCTCAACGATCAGGACACGGATGCGGTCGAAGCTGCCGGACATGGGCTCTCACTGAGCAAAGGTTGAACTCTGGGCCTGCCGAGTCTGCCCGGTCGACCTTAACCAAGTCTTGCTTGCGCCTGTCCCAGCAAGCTCTGACCGCGCTTTTTCGCAGCGCGCTGCCGCTTTACAATAGGTTGGGAGAAATTGCCGAGACACGTCACAGGGTCGGTCAATGGCTCACTTTCCGGCGCGATTATGCTAGCCTCTACCCGCTAGCGGCCTGCCAACGCAGCCCCGGGAAGGACCTGAACATGAATATGGCCGAGAAATCAGTGCGCAGTCTGATCTTGCGTGCGCGCGCCTATGACAGCAAGGAACAGATAGACGACTTCCAGCCGGATCCGGACACATCCGAGGTTGATTTCGTCGAGTCGATGCTGACGGGCGATCACGATCCGATCCGCGACGAGATCAGGGACTGGATCGATTGTCTGGATGAGGAGGGCCAGGTTGAACTTGTGGCGCTGTACTGGATCGGACGTGGCGATTTTGAGGGGCGCGAGTTCAGAGCCGCTGTCACCGAGGCCCGGGCCCGCCGCAGCTCGCCAACGTCAGGCTATCTTCTCGGCGCTCCGATGCTGGGCGATTATCTGGAGACCGGGCTTGATGCCGTGATCGAGGCCGGAGCGCTGGACGACGCCTGAGCCCGTCGGCGTGGCAATGGCGTCAGATCCACTGAACCTCGGTTTTTGGCCCCCGGCCAGCTGCCCGGACGATATCGCTCTTGCGACTGGACAGAACGTCAATGATCCGCCGGCCGAGCTTGTTGGGCGTTACGGGCTTCACCAGGAAACCGTCGGCGCCGGCGCAGATGGCATCCTCGACCACCGCAGCCTCGGAATGCCCGGTCAGCATGATGGTCGGAACCGATTGATTGGGTGAGGCGGTGTTGGCACGCAATTCGCGGATCAGCTTCACGCCAGTGCCGTCGAGGAGTTCATAGTCGAGCAGCATCAGGTCGATGCGCTGACGATTGAGATGCCCCCAGGCCGCTTCAACGCCGTCTGCCTCCAGCAATTCATGGCACCCCAGCCCGCCCAGCAATCGGGCGATCAAGCGGCGGGTGGCGGCAACGTCTTCGACGATCAGGATGCGGCATCCCAGCAGGATTTGACTTGGCATGACGGCCCTCAATGACTTCAATATGGTTAGTAGCGTGGAAAAACTGAACTACTGATTAAGCGGAGCGGGAAAATGCCGGAGCGTCGCAGCGCGAACCGGTCCGCATCAGATGATCGATCCGTTGTCCAAGCGTGGCGGCATTGACCGGTTTCGGCAGGATCGCATCGGCCCCGGCACTCTCCGCCGCCCGCGCCAGATGCGGCAGGCTCGGCGGCGCCAGGAAGATGATGGGCAAGCCGGCATCCGGGCTATGGACCGGGTCACGGAACCGCCGGATCGCCTCCAGCCCGCTGGACATCCCGAGGTCATGATCCAGCAGCACCAGATCCGGCCGGCAGAGACGGGCAGTCACGAGCGCCTCCTCACTGTCGCGGCTCTCATAGATCCGGCTCACACCGAGGCCGCGCAACAGGGTCTTGAGCACCACGCGAATGGAATGGCTGTCATCGAGCAGCAGAATATTGAGGCGGGACAGGTCGAAGGCGCGCATCTTGATCTCCGGATTCAGCATTCCAGACTAGCCGGTCCGGCTTAACACCCGGCTACCGGCCATGAATTTGATATGAGCGCCTGCTGACAGCGGTGAGTCAGCATCACACCCCCGCCCTCTGGTCGCGGTGGCCGCGGATGCGTATATCCGGGGCATGGCCAAATTGACCCTCGACGACGTGCTCGCGGCACCGGAAGAATTCATCCTCGACACGGTGCCGGAAACCGCACCGGCGCATCCGCTCGAAAACTGGGCCCCGCACCGCCCCGACCGGCCGGAAAAGTCCGAGGGCGGTCAACGCTTTCGCTGTGTCGCCGAATTCGAACCCACCGGCGATCAACCCCAGGCGATTGCCGAACTGGTCGAGGCGATCCAGGGCGGCGAGCGCGATCAGGTTCTGCTGGGCGCGACCGGGACCGGCAAGACCTTCACCATGGCCAAGGTGATCGAGGCGGTGCAGCGCCCGGCCCTGATCCTGGCCCCCAACAAGACCCTGGCAGCCCAGCTCTACGGCGAGTTCAAGTCATTTTTTCCCGATAATGCGGTGGAGTATTTCGTCTCCTATTACGACTACTACATGCCCGAAGCCTATGTGCCGCGCACCGATACCTATATCGAGAAGGAGAGCTCGATCAACGAGGCGATCGACCGGATGCGCCATGCCGCGACGCGCTCCATCCTCGAACGCGATGATGTTATCATTGTTGCCTCGGTGTCGTGTATCTATGGCATCGGCTCGGTCGAAACCTATACCGCGATGACGTTCGAGCTGAAGCCCGGCGACGTGGCCGATCCGCGTGCTGTGATGCGCCAACTCGTCGATCTGCAATACACAAGAAACGACGCCGCCTTCGGGCGCGGCACCTTCCGCGTGCGCGGGGATAGTCTCGAGGTTTTCCCGGCTCACTATGACGACCGCGCCTGGCGCCTCTCTTTCTTCGGCGACGAGCTCGAGACCGTCACCGAATTCGACCCGCTCACCGGCCGCGCCATCACCGATCTGAAAAGCGTCAAATTCTACGCCAATTCCCACTATGTCACCCCGAAACCGACCCTCAACCAGGCGATCCAGTCGATCAAGGCCGAGCTCAAGACCCGCCTCGCCTGGATGGAAAGCCAGGGCCAGCTGCTCGAGGCCCAGCGCCTGTCCCAGCGCACCGAATTCGACCTGGAAATGCTGCAGGCGACCGGCTCCTGCGCCGGCATCGAGAATTATTCACGCTATCTGACGGGCCGCAAACCGGGCGAGCCGCCGCCGACCATGTTCGAATACATCCCGGAAAACGCGATCGTTTTCGCCGATGAAAGCCATGTCTCCATCCCCCAGCTCGGGGCGATGTTCAAGGGCGATTTCTCGCGCAAGAAAACCCTCGCCGATCACGGCTTCCGCCTGCCCTCCTGCCTCGATAACCGCCCGCTCAAATTCGAGGAATGGGACGCGATGCGGCCCCAGACCATCTCGGTCTCGGCGACGCCGGGCAATTGGGAACTCAACCAGACCGGCGGCGTCTTCGTCGAACAGGTCATCCGCCCGACCGGCCTGATCGACCCGCCGGTCGAGATCCGCCCGGTCTCCCTCGACGGCGCCAGCCAGGTCGATGACGTCATCGACGAGGCGCGCAAAACCGCCGAAGCCGGCCTGCGCACCCTCGTCACCGTGCTGACCAAGCGCATGGCCGAGGATCTGACCGAATACATGCATGAGCAGGGCCTCAAGGTCCGCTATATGCACTCCGATGTCGACACGGTGGAGCGGATCGAACTGATCCGCGATCTGCGCCTGGGAACCTATGACGTGCTGGTCGGCATCAACCTCTTGCGCGAAGGCCTCGACATCCCCGAATGCGGCCTCGTCGCCATTCTCGACGCCGACAAGGAAGGCTTCCTCAGATCAGAAACCAGCCTGATCCAGACCATCGGCCGCGCCGCCCGCAACTCGGAATCCAAAGTCATCCTCTATGCCGACCGCCGCACCGGCTCCATGGACCGCGCCATCGGCGAAACCGACCGCAGACGCGCCAAACAGGTGGCATACAACGAAGAACACAACATCACCCCGCTGACCATCAAACGCGGCGTCTCCGACATCCTCGAACAAGTGATGGAAAAACAGGCCGCCGCCCGCTCCCCCAACGCCCGCGGCCGCGGCAAGGGCAGCGGCAAACCCAAGGGCATGCGCGACCAGGACCAGGCCGGCTATGGCGGCAATGTTGTCGCCGTGATCGCCGATCTGGAGAAGCGGATGCGCGAGGCTGCGGCGAATCTGGAGTTTGAGGAGGCGGCGCGGCTGCGGGATGAGATCAAGAAGTTGGAGGGTTAGAGCGAAGCGGTTCGGATATGGCGACTGCGCAGCGGGCCGCAAAGCCGGGGCTCGTGAGAGCGAGGCTGGCGATGTGGGTGGGGGATGAGATCAAGAAGCTGGAAGGGTAGAGGGGAGGGGCCGGGTTTAGTCTAACTCGGAGGGCCACCACCTCGCCGATGCGTCAGAGCAGGCTCAACGCGCACCGCCTAGTCTCAAACGCCTATTCCTCGTCATCCCAGCGAAGGCTGGGACCCAGTTCGCAAAGCTCGGCACTTGATGAGGCTGGGTCCCAGCCTTCGCTGGGATGACGATTTTGGGCGGAGCTGAGGCTCGATTTGCCGCGGCAATACGCCAGAGAACTTTCTAGCCCATCGCGGGGCCATCCCTGACTGCCGCTTGACCTGCGCCAACCCAATCTGCCTATTGCCTCAATGAGAGATATTGAACCGCAAATGGAACAGTCCGGGTTTTTAGTGCGCCGAGAACCGCCCGAGACACGCCGAAAAGCTTGCGACGCCCCTTGGGAAGCGCACTTCACTGAAGCCGCAGTCCTAATCGCCTTTGCACAACACCTCCTGCAATCGGAGGACACCGTTACAATCCATCCCGATGGCGAGCATGCGAAGCGCTTTGATATTCCTCTGGCACTGCAGTCGCTCGGCTACACCAAGACCGCGCCATTAGGAACGACCACGTATGGCGGGATATATCGGAGCGGGAACAAAACCCTCCGCGTGCACCCCAAATCGGGTCAGGGGGATATTCTCTCAACCCAAGTGTTCGCGGAAGCGAAGGGCGGGGTCATCAACACACGCCACGCCGGTCAAGTTTCTCGCTTGCGCAAAGGGCTCAGTGAAGCTGTCGGCCAATTGATGGCGGCGCCCGACACCGGACAGCGCATGGTGGCTGTCGTCCCAGCAACCGTTGATACACGGCGCCTGGGCGCCAGTCTTTTACCGCGGTGCCTACGGGCCGAGATAGAGATTGCCTTGGTCGATGCAGACGGTAGCGTTGAGTTTCTGTAGCGCAGGGCACCGAGCCCCTACTACTCACCCAATCTCAAACCGCTTTTGTATCGTCATCCCAGCGTAGGCTGGGACCCAGTTCGTAGAGCTCGGCGCTTGATGAGCCTGGGCCCCAGCTTTCGCTGGGATGACGGTTAGCGTCGAGATCAATCAATCGGAGCCCACATGGCGATGGTTTCGAACCAGTCTTGCCAGTCGGGATTTGTCTCTTCGATCAGCCGCAGCTTCCACGCTCGCCTCCAGGCTTTGATGTTCTTTTCCCGGGCGATGGCGTAGCCGAAATCCTGGTGGAATTCATACCAGACGAGCCGGGTGAGCCCATATTTGGCAGCGAATTTCGAGCCGCGGCCTTCGCGATGCAGGATCATTCGTGCGCCGATATTGCCCGTCACGCCGGTGTAGAGCGTGCCATTGCGTTGATTGGTCAGGATGTAGACGCAGGGGTGTTTTGGCATTGAGTGAAGGCATATTGTAGTGGTTTGATTATACACTCGCCATGAGTGTATTTCAAATTCTTCGCCGACTTAACCGTCACCTCAGCGGAGGCTGGGGTCCAGATCCTAGAGCGCGGCGTTTTATGAGCTGGGTCCCAGCCTGCGCTGGGATGACGATGTTTAAAGGCGTGGATGAATAAGCTCGCCGGGGCTCAACCCAGACCACCCCAAAACACACCACTCAACCTTTCCCTCGCCAAAGCGCAATTTTCCGTTCAGGTTGAAAAACTTAAGCGTTTGGGGGCGGGCTATGCGTGATGAATTTCAGGAATGGGTTTCGACCTATCCGAGGGATCGAGCGGCGAAGCCGAAGAAGAAGTTGGGGACGCGGTCTTATCAGGCCGTGATGAAGGCAGTGCCGGCGGCGCTGACCGAGCATATCGTCCATCGGACGCGCTTTAAGCCTGAGGGCTCTACCGGCTCGGGCAATTGGACCGATATTTCCTGGGTCGCGGTGGTGGATCATTTGATCAGCCCGACGACGCAGGAAGGCTATTACATCACCTATCTGCTTAGCCGCGATGGCCAGCGGCTGGTTTTGTCGATGCAGCAGGGGTGCAAGACCCTTAGCGATGAGATCGGCAAGGGCCCGGCGATGGCGGAGTTGCAGCGCCGGGCCGCTTTGATGCGTTCGCGGGCGCCAAAGGATTTGCAGCGCCTCTCCACCACAGCGCCCATCGATTTGGGCACGCCGAAAGGCCACCGTCTTGGGCCGCTGTATGAGGCCGGGCATGTTTTGGGGCGCAGCTATGATGCCAGCAATTTGCCGTCCGAGGCCGAGCTCGTCGCCGATTTCCGCGAAGCGATCCGAGCACAAAAACATATCGCCGCCAATGGCGGCGCGGCGACGATTGAAAGCATGGTTGGCGAGGTCGTCGAGGACGGCCTCAATGAGACCAATCTCAGCTATGTGAAACGCTATGCGCTACACCGCGTCGCCGAGCGCAGCGCCGCCCACGCTAAGGCCGTGAAGGATCACTATCCCGATATCTGCATGGGCTGCGACACGGATCTAGGCGCCGTCTATGGCGAAGATGCCCGGCGCATGCTCGACGCGCACCACCTGATCTCGATCGGCAGCCTGGCTGAGAATGAACACGCCGCCTTCACCGTCAAAGACTTCGCCCTGCTCTGCCCGAATTGCCACCGCATGATCCATCGCTTGGTGGATTCGTCGGATTTGAAGGCATTGCGGGATTTGTTGGCGAAATAGGGTTTTGGGGAATGGGGCACACCCACATCTCCCCTTAATCCCCATGCCAGCCAGGGGGCCGTATCAAGCCCGCGCCGTCAAGGCCGCCTTCGGCGCCGCGTAGCGGGCATGCGCCTTGACGGCGCGGGCTTGATACGGCGGACTTCCCGGCGAGGGGTTTATAGGTGGGTCTGGGCTGGGGCCCTACTCCAACATAACTCCACCCTCAAAAACCAAACCCTTGTCATCCCCGACGGATGTCCCGCGAAAGCGGGACGCAGATCGGGGACCTACCCGCTCTTCCAGCTGGTCTGGCGGGTAGGTCCCGGCGCTGCGCCCGGATCAAGTCCGGGCGTCCGGCCGGGATGACAAAAAATTGGGTGTTGTGGGGTTAGATTCGGCGGTACCCGCAGCCACCCCCCCCAACTTATCCGCCCCCACCCCGCCCGCGACTATACTCGCGCCCATGAAACCGAACACACGACACCCGGCCCAGCGCGAAGCGCTGGAGGCGCGGGCCCGGACCTTGCGGGAGCAGGGCCTGGGGATGGCGGAGATTGCGGCGGAGGTGGGGGTTCCGGCGTCCACCCTGTATCAATGGGCGGCGCGGGGGCGCTGGCGGTTGTGCGATCTGGCGGCGGACGCGGCGGCGGTGGTGGTGCCGGGCGGGCCGGAGGCCCTGGCCAACACACCCGCCGGGGACGCGCAGGACACGGCGCCGGATGCCCCCAGCCCGCCCCCTGAGGAGGCGGCGCGGTTTCTGATGGCGCAGGCGAGCCGTTATGGCGTCGCCGGTCAGACCGCCCGGGCGGCGGCGACGGCGCGGCTGGCGCGGCAATTTCTCGATCTGTCGGTGCGTGAGGCCGAAGCCGCGGCGCTGAAGGCGCAGGCGGACCAGGCCTCCCGGCGTCAATTGCCACCGGAGCTGGTCGGGGTGCCGCTGGATGCGCACTGTTTCCCGCTGGAGTTTCCGCCCGGCTGGACCCTGAAGCGCGCCCGGGCCGAGGGGCGCGATGACCTGGTCCCGGTCGAGGTGCTGCGCGAGGATTTGATCCAGAGACTGGCTCTGCGCGAACCGGCCAGGCCACAGCTTCATGCGCCGCCGGCCAGCGCAGAATCCCAACCCGGACCCGACCCGCAAGCCCAAACCCCGCGCCGGCGCCAGGCGCCGCATGTCGGCATTCGCCGGCTCTAGGTCCTGTACCCATAAACAGGATTCCCAGCCTTACCGAAGCGTGATTCAAGATCTCTTTCAGGGAGGTTTTGATGGCGCGCTTTGATTTGAGTGATGTGGAATGGGCGATCATCTCGCC
>NZ_JBLXIK010000013.1:0-29145 GCF_048269565.1 Maricaulis sp.
AGCTCGACCGCACAGTCCATTCCGGTTTCGAGACGGGGGCCGTAAGGCGTCCGAGCAAATCTCCACGTGCGGGACGTCACGGATGTCTCAACTACTTAACTGCGCAAACCGGCATTCGCCGGCGTCCCGCACACCTCCCAATCGGGGGGAACCACTCAAACCTCCAGCGGCAGGCCGCGTGGAGATTTTCGTGCAGGCGCTTTAAAAAAAGTACAGATTTTGGTACAATTTTATCATGACAAAATCCGCCAACATCCTCTCCTTCTCCCAGGCCCGCGCTGGCCTGAAAGCCCTGATGGAGCGCGTCACGGCCGACAAGGCCCCGGCCATCATCACCCGCCAGGGCGGCGAACCGGTGGTGATGATCGCGCTGTCGGAATGGGAGGCGATCCAGGAGACGAATTGCCTGCTCTCCAGCCCTGCCAATGCCAAACGCCTGCGCGCCAGCATCGCCGACGCCGAGGACGGCCAGACCCGCACCCTCACGCCGCAGCAATTGCGCGGCATGGCCGAGGCCCCGGGCGATTTCGCCGCCTGGCTCGGCGAAGCGGAGCGATGAATATCGAATTGCGGCCGCAGGCGATCGAGGATTTGAGCGGGTCTGCCGCCCACGACACGCGGCTGCTCAAACGCGCCCTCAAACTGATCGAGGCCGCCCGGCGCGCCCCCTTCGAAGGCCTCGGCAAGCCGGAACCCCTGCGCGGCGAACTCGCCGGCTGGTGGTCCCGCCGCATCGATAGCCGCCACCGGCTGGTCTACCGCGTCACGGGTGAGCCGGAGCGGTTGCAGGTGGTGCAGGCGCGGTATCATTATTGAAGGCGGCATGACGCCAAACTCTCTTTGCACACAACGCGTTGTCATCCCTGACGGATGCCCCGCAAATGCGGGGCGCAGATCAGGGACCCAGACGCCCGACAGCGCCTCGCAAGCCGCACACCGCCGACCCAACTCACCCGCTTCCTCTCGAGGCCGGCCCTCGACCGAAGCCCGCTGAAACCGGGGCGTCTGGGTCCCCGCCCTGCGGCCCGGTCAAGCCGGGCCATCCGGCGGGGATGACAGTTTTTGGTGTTTGGAGGGGGGATGGCAGAGGAAGGCTCGCAAAACCACATTAATCAGCGTCATCCCGGCGCAGGCTGGGACCCGGATTCACGCACCGGCATCTGATTGAACAGGCGCAAGCCTCCAGACCTCACCACTCCACGAGACTGGATCCCAGCCTGCGCCGGGATGACGTCCTGATGGTGACCAAGGAGGGCCGTAGCGCCCTGCCCGGCCCTGCCGGGGAGCGATCCACAAAACCCTTGCCGAGGGGGCGCCAGAGTGGCGTTGAGCCGTCAAGGGCGAAGCCGCACGCGGTCGCAAAGCGACCCTTGACGGCTCAACGCCACTCTGGCCGGATGGGGGTGTGGGTTTTTGGGGTTCGGTGTGCGCTGGATGGCAGCATTAGCAGCTAATTTGAGTTGAACGCCTAGGGCCTGCGCAGAATCGCAGCTGGCCCCCGACAACTCCGCCATACGACCGATTTCTACAATCAACGTTTCTTCTTATCCCGATCACGCTGCTCAATTCCGGCGCGCTTTCCTGAAGGTAATGCATTCTACAAATCATCAATCTCGTGGGGCTGCGTGATCAAACGCTCGACCACCAGATTCACCAACTTGAACAAAGTAATAGCCGCCTCTCTGTCATCAGCCATATCAATCTGTCCCGGATGCACAGCCGCATTTCCGGTCACCCGGACAATGTCCAACGCCCGCTGAATACGCTCGTCGAGCCCGGATCGCACCAATTTTGCGATACCGTCATTTATCGTGTCGTTTGAATTGTTAATTTCATTGCAGAGGCGTTCGATTGCAACGCGCAACAACGCCGCCGCAGCGCGTGGTGAACTCCCAACAACAGCCCGAGCCTCGTCGAAATCGCGGCGCACCGCTGTCGGCATGTCATCCGCGGCTTCCATGAGAAGCGAGGGCTCAGGCCAAGCTTGCTCGTGCGCGACCCAAAGCGTCCACTTCTCACAACTATAGCATTGAGAAAAATGTATATTTTCGACGGACCTGACATATTGTGTACCGACGTCAGGCCACAGGAAGACCTCTCCAGCGACAGACCTTCTGACAAAAGAATAGAAAGACAGAGCTTCAGTCGACACACCCCCGTCCGACTCCTTTCGCTCCAGTTCATCAGGGAGGTTCGGCCCAAATTTTCCAGGGATTGGGTCTCCCTCACGTTGAACGGATTTCGCATATGCATCAAACCAAGTCTGATGAGCAATCGCACCGCAGTGCGGGCATGAAAACGACAGCTTGTTCGTCGCGGGTTCAACGGCTTTGGTCATCCCCACCCCCTAAAGCGGAATGTTATCGTGCTTTTTCCACGGATTCTCCGCCTTCTTGTTCTTCAGGGTCCGCAGCGCCGCGATCAGGCGTTTGCGGGTTGAGTGCGGTGAGATCACGTCGTCGATATACCCCCGGCCTGCGGCGATGAAGGGGTTGGCGAAGCGGTCTTCGTATTCCTTGACATGGCCGGCCATTTTCTCGGCATCATCCAGATCGGCACGGTGGATGATCTCCGCGGCGCCCTTGGCGCCCATCACGGCGATCTGGGCGGTGGGCCAGGCGTAGTTGACGTCGCCGCGCAGATGTTTCGAACTCATCACATCATAGGCGCCGCCATAGGCCTTGCGGGTGATGACGGTGAGCTTGGGCACGGTGGCCTCGGCATAGGCGAACAGGAGTTTGGCGCCGTGCTTGATCAGGCCGCCATATTCCTGCTTGGTGCCGGGCAGGAAGCCGGGCACATCGACAAAGGTGATGAGCGGAATGCCGAAGGCATCGCAAAAGCGCACGAAACGGCCGGCCTTGCGGCTCGCATCGCTGTCGAGCACCCCGGCCAGGCTCATCGGCTGATTGGCGACAAAGCCGACCGGCTGGCCGTCGAGGCGGCCGAAACCGGTGACGATATTGGCGGCATAATCCGGCGCGATCTCGAAGAAATCGCCCTCATCGGCGGTCTTGAGGATCAATTCCTTGATGTCATAGGGCTTGTTCGGATTGGCCGGGACCAGCGTGTCGAGGCTGGCATCGACGCGCGCCGGATCATCAAAGCTCGGACGGACCGGCGGCGTTTCGCGATTCGACAGCGGCAGGAAATCGATCAGCCGGCGCAGCTGCACCAGCGCTTCAAGATCATTCTCGAAGGCGCCATCGGCGACACCGGACTTCTTGGCATGGATCGAGGCGCCGCCGAGCTCTTCATGGGTGACAGTCTCATTGGTCACCGTTTTGACCACATCGGGACCGGTGACATACATGTAGGAGGTGTCCTTCACCATGAAGATGAAGTCGGTAATGGCCGGCGAATAGACATCGCCGCCGGCGCAGGGGCCCATGATCATCGAGATCTGCGGCACGACGCCCGAGGCCAGCGTGTTCTGCAGGAAGATGTCGGCATAGCCGGCGAGCGAGGCGACGCCCTCCTGGATCCGCGCACCGCCGGCATCAAAGATGCCGATGATCGGGGCGCCATTCTGGATCGCGGCTTTCTGGATCTTGACGATTTTCTGGGCGTGGGTCTCGGACAGCGAGCCGCCAAACACCGTGAAATCCTTGGAGAAGACATAGACCAGACGGCCATTGATCGTGCCATGACCGGTCACCACGCCATCGCCGGGGATTTTCTTTTCGGCCATGCCGAAATCGACACAGCGATGCTCGACGAACATGTCCCATTCCTCGAACGAACCATCATCGAGCAGCATTTCAACCCGCTCACGCGCGCTCAGCTTGCCTTTGGCGTGCTGGGCCTCGACCCGTTTGGGACCACCGCCAGCCCAGGCACCGGCACGCTTTTCGATGAGTTGTTCGAGCACATCCTTCATGGACGCCATTCCTTCCGCATCAATCAATCGGGGATCGATAGCAGAGGTCGCGCGCCAAGGGCAATCAATCGAGGATGCTGGCACCGCCGCCGCTCTCGCCTTCACCCTGCGGCGGCATGGTGCGCTTCTTGCATTTTTACGAGCTGGACAAGGGAGAATGCCCCTCATGGCGAACCGAGCCGTCACAACGGAACTGGTGCCGATCGCAAATCTCGACCGGGCACAACGGGCCAGCTGGCGCGGTTTGCGTGCTGACAACCGCGCGCTCGCTTCGCCCTATTTTTCGCTCGAATTCGCCGATCTGATCGCCGATCGACGCCCCGATACCCAGGCACTTGTCCTGTCACACAAGGGCCGCACGGTCGGCATCCTGCCGATGCAGCTCTCGCGCCTCGGCGTCGCCCGGCCGCTCGGCGGACCGCTGGGTGACCATCATGGCGTCATCACCGATGATGACAGTCTCGATATCGCATCGGCGCTCGAGCACAGCCCGGTTTCGGTATTCTGCTTTCACGGCGCCCTGGCCGGGCAAGCCGGTTTTGCCGGCCGGGCGTCGCAAATTGAACCATCCTGGACGGTCGATTTGAGCCAGGGCTGCGATGCCTGGCTCGAAGAACGCCGCACTGCGGACGCGAAAGCGATGCGCAATATCCGCGCCCGCCAGCGCAAACTCGCCGAATCGGGCCTCGATATCGTCTACCGGCTCGATGATCGCCGCCCCGAGGCACTGGCGCAGACTTTCGCCTGCAAGCGCGAACAATACCGGCGCACCCATGCCTTCGACGTCTTCATCGCCCGCTGGGCCCGCGAGCTGATCGCGGACCTGTTCGAACACCAGACGCAGCAATTGCGCGGCTGTCTGTCGACGCTGGAAATCAACGGCCAGCTCGCCGCAGCCCATTTCGGCATGCGCTCGCAAAGCGTGCTGCACTACTGGTTCCCGGTCTATTGGCCGGAACACGCCCAGTTCGGTCCGGGCCTGCAGCTGTTCATGGAGATGGCGCGCCAGATGGCCGATGACGGCATTGACGAGATCCACCTGGGCCCCGGCGATGCCGAGTTCAAGCAGAAACTGGCCAACGCCTCCTTCGATGTCGCCACCGGCCGCATCGAGCAGCCCTCAATGGCGGCCAGCCTGATGGCCGCCGGCGCCGGCATGGACGCCTTTGCCCGCCGCCTGCCACTGGGCCGCGTCGCGCGCTGGCCCGGCAAGGCATTGCACCGCCTCGACACCCTGGCGGCCGCCTACGGCATCTAGGATCACGTTCCGATGGAGGACCCTGATGGAAATCCTGTCACCCGATGGTGAGATTGGCGCCCCGCTCCAGGCCGCCGGCTTTCTGGCGATGCTCCTCATTGGTGCCCTCGTCCTGGCCTGCCCGCTGATCTCCCGCGTCCGCAGTGCCGGCCCCGCCGGGCTGTCATGCCTTTGGCGTTTCGACATCGCCCTCGCCCTCAGCCTGGGCGGCCTGGCCGTGCTCAATCTCGTCCATCACGCCATAACACCGCTGGCCGGCGTGTATCGTCCGGAGGTCGGCGATGGTGGCCTGATCGAGAATCTGACCGTGACGCTGATGCTCTTCCCGGTCGTGGTCTTTCTCGGCACGCGACTGACCGGTTCGGGCCAGACCCGGCATTTCGGTCCGGTCTGCATGGCCCTGGTGAGTCTGGTGCTGATCGCCGCCTTCGGCGAGGAAGTGAGCTGGGGACAGCACTGGTTCGCCCTTGCGGTGCCCGAGGCGATTGCCAGCACCAATCTGCAGTCCGAGATCAATCTGCACAATTATATCGAGCCCGGCGTGATGGAGGCGATCTATTTTGCCGCCGGGCTGGTCCTGCTCGGGCTCGCGGCCAATCTGCGGCACGTGCTGCAACCGGGGCCGCAGGCGCCAGGGTTTGTTGCGCTCAAGGCCCTGCTGGTGCTGGCAGCCATCCTGCTCTGCCATCACGTGTTTCAGGAACTCGGCGAGCTTGCCGTCATGGCCGCAGCCTTCCTGGTCTGGAACCGGATCGATGATGGGCGCTTGGTGTTGAAGCCGCGCTGGCTCCGCACCCTGACCGCCTACTGAAACGGGTTCAGCTTCTTGAGGAAATATTGCAGCCCGCCGCGATTCTCCTTGCGGTCGAGCTCCTCCTGTGAGGTCAGGAAAGTCGTCTGCACGACATAGCGCTCGCCCTCGAAGGGCAGATGGCCGTGCCAGGAATTGTCCGCGCGCAGGAAGGCAAAGACATAGCCGGCCAGCGGCGGCACTTCCTCGGTGAAATCGTCGAAATCCTTCGGTCCGTTGAGGACGCGGATACAGCCTGCGCCGGTGCCGTCCCACTCTGCATTGAGATAGGTCAGCATGGTCAGAATCTTCGACTTCGAGTCGTTATGGATCGGACCGTCGGAGAGCTGCGAGATCTTGCGCACCGTGATCATGCGCGGCTTGTCGGTGAAATCGACGCCGAACTTCTCGGTCATCACCTGCGCCAGTTCGGGTGAATTGAGGTCCTGCATCAGCTGGTCGAACGTGCCGTGGGCCTCGAGCTTCGACAGCGGCAGATAGCCCGGCTTGTTGATCTCGGGATAATCGGCCCGGACCTGCGCCGCCTCGGCCTCGCTCAGCGTGCCGGGCGCGACGAAATACTTGTAGGGCTCGGTGCGCAGGTCAGCCGCACGCAGGGCACCGAAATCGAGAATCCCGCCGGGGCCGGTCTTGCCCCTTGTCGTCGCACTGGTCTCGGCCATCTCGATCTCTTTCACTTTGCCTCAGACACACATTAGCGCGCCGCCCGCCACCATCAAGCCGTCAGGACGCGTCCAATGCACGCAGCAGGCGCTCGGCCGCGATCAGTTCGGCCTTCAGGAGGTCGAGCCGCTGGGCCGCTTCCTCGTCATGACCCCATTGGGCGATCTGATAGGCCTCGTCGATGATCGAGAGCGCAAACACAGCCTCGCCGCCGCGCTCGCCCTCGAGCAGGACGAGGCCGAGCACGGCCGAACCACACACCGCCGTCGCATGCGCCAGCGCCGTCAGACGCCAGACATCAAGCGCCGCGGCGCGGGCGTGAACGGCCTGCAGTGCTGCCGCATCCTGTTCAATCGGCAGGATGCCGGTGCCCGAACGCAGATCAACGCCCAGCTCGCGCCGGGCCCAGTCCAGCATCGGATCCCAGGCCGTGGCCTGGGCGGCGACGAGGTCGGACGGTTCCGGAGCGCGAAAGCACAACTGGTCATTGGCGGCGTAGCGCGTCACTTCCGCGACGGTGGCGCCATGGGCCTCGCCCATCAGGTCAATGGCGACAAAGCAGAGCCGGTTGGCCGGCATCAGGGGCGCATCGATGCGCTCGCCCTGGGCATCCCACTCGGCCGCGAGCAGTTCGGCCAGGGCGCGGGTCGGCACCTGCAACAGATTCTTCGCCGGCGTCTTGACGGACCGGCCATCGAGCCGGACCTCCCAGCCGCCCTCACCCTCAGCGACGCTGACATCGGTGTAGAAGCGCTTGGGCCGGTTATCTTCCGGCTTGGGCATGCGCACGCCCGGCTTGGTTTCATAGGTCAAGGCTTTACCCGATGCTCTCTGTGACGGTCCCGGCAGGCAAAAGGGCCGTGCCACGACTTCGCCGCGCTGTATAGCGTTGCATCTCGCCGGGATCATTTTCCAACTGCAGTGACCGGAAATGACCGGCCACGCCGCCTCAGCGCAGACGGTCGAGCAGGCCCGTCACCATATCCACCGGGAGCGCGAACAGGATGAGGCTGGCGCCGGCGATGAGGCCGGTCGCCAGGGCGAGGAGCGCAATGAGCCAGACCGGCCAGGGCTTCGGCTCACCGGCCCCGCCCTTGCCGTCGCAGGCTTTGGCATTGATCTCGGTCGCCAGGCTGGTCACGACGGCCTTGCTGTCCCGCGGCTGCGGCTTCTGCACCCGCCAGCGGGTGAAGATCAGTTCGGCATAATTGTCGCCCGCCGGCTGGCAACGTTCCAGGATGACGTAGTGATGCAAGGGCGCGTCGTGAAAACTGGCAATGCATTCGGCTGCCAGGGTCTCCAGCGATTTCGGGAGCCGCTCGGAGGATTTGTAGAACACCATGCGCTCGATCGCGTAGGGCCCGTTCTGCTTGTGGGCATAGCGCTTGCGCACCGCTTCCAGGGCGAGCGGAGCCCGCCGGCGCTTGGGCACAAACCGGTCCCCGGTGAGCTTGCCCAGGCGCGCTGTCTCGCGCTTGAGCTCAATACCGCGCCAATAGTCCAGATCGCCCTGCCAGGAGACCGCGAGGAACTCCGGATGTGCCTCGAGCACCACCTTGCGGTCGGGATAGTCTTCCGGCGCTGCGCCATCCTCGCGCTGATTGGTATTCCTGGACGGGTAACACAAGGCTTCCAGAGCCGTTTTCAGGTCAACGAAACTGACTGACTCTGACACTGCTTCGCCCCCGAAACCCCGATTCACCGGGAGACTAGTACACCATCGGTTGATTCTGCGACCGAATTCGCTCTCGCCGCGAGTTCAATCAGATTGCAGCCGGTCTCAGTCCCTGGCGGCAAAGGCGTCGAGCGCCTCGCCCAGCGTGTCGAAATCATGGTGCAGTTCATGGGCGCCGCCTTCGGTAATCTCGTCGGCGGTGTGAAAGCCCCAGGAGACGCCGAGCGTATGCACGCCGGCATTGCGGCCCATCGCCATGTCGAAACCGGTATCGCCGATCATCACCGCGCGATGCGCCTCGGCGCCGGTCTCCTTTATGGCGTCGAGCACCATGCGCGGATGCGGCTTGCCGGGACCGTGATCGACGGTCTGGAAGGTATCGAAATAGCGATGCAGGCCATGATGCTCGAACACGGTGTCCAGCCCGCGGCGCGGCTTGCCAGTGGCGACGCCGAGCAGCCAGCCCTCATCGCGCAGCTTGTCGAGCGTCTCGCGGGCGCCGTCATAGAGCGGCTCGGAAAAGCCCGGCTCGGTGCGCATCTCGATGAAGGCCTGTTTGTAGAATGTCGCCAGCTCGGCGCCGCGCTCAGCCGGATAGTCGGCCGGTGCCAAACGCAGTACCGCCTCGGTCAGCTCCAGCCCGACAATCGTGCGGGTTTGCTCATAGGCGATCTCACCAAGTCCGGCGCGCCTGAAGGCACGCTCCATGGCTTGCTGGATAACGACGCGGCTATCGACGAGCGTGCCGTCGATATCCCAGATGGCGAGTTTGAGCTCCGGCATCAGGCGAGTTGCGCCTCGATATCGGCCTCGTCGATCTCGTGCGGATTGAAACCGAGCGCGTTGAAGACCTTGGCCAGCGGTTTGGGCAGATCAGCCTCGATCACCAGCGGTGCGCCATTGTCGCGCGGGATTTCCAGCCGGCGCGCATGCAGGCACAGACGCTGGCCGAGGTCTTCCGGTGCCGGACGGTGGCAGGTGTATTTGCGGTCACCGAGAATGGCGGTGCCCATGGCGGCGAGATGGACGCGCAGCTGGTGGGTGCGGCCGGTGACCGGACGCAGGGCAACCCAGCTGGCCTTCTGGCCGGCATCGGCAACGACGGTGTAGCGCGTCAGGGCATGGTGCGAGCCCGGTTCACCATGGCTGGCCCCGACCATCAATTCACGATCCGGATCACCGCCGGCGCCTGCGGCCTTCTTGAGGAAGCCCTTGATCTCGCCCATGCGCGGCTTGGGCACGCCGATGGCGATGGCCCAATAGGTCTTCTTGGTGCGGTGTTGCTGGAAGGCCTTCGCCAGGCGCGCCGCGGCCTTGGGCGTGCGGCCGACGACGAGGACGCCGGAGGTGTCCTTGTCGAGCCTGTGCACCAGGCGCGGACGGGTCATGCCCTCGCCGAAGGCGTCGAGCAGACGGTCGAGATGCTTGGTGGTTTTCGAACCGCCCTGCACCGCCAGGCCCGAAGGCTTGTTGAAGGCGATCAGCTCGTCATCCTCATAGATGACGAGATCGCGGACATAGTGGATTTCTTCCGGGGTCAGGACATCGATCTTCTCGACCTCGCCGGGTTCCGGCAGCGGCGGGACACGGATTTCCATCCCCATCTCGACACGCAGATCGGTCTTGGCGCGGCGGCCATCGACGCGGATATCGCCCTTGCGGCACAGTTTCTGGATCAGGCCCTGGCCGATATGCGGGAAGCGGCGCTTGAACCAGCGATCCAGCCGCGAGCCATCCTCGCCCTGGTCGACTGTCAGTTTTTGAACGCCACTCATGGATAAACTTTCCGCATGATCATCATGCCAATCATCAGCGCTGCCAGCGCCAGAATTACAGAACCCGCCGCATAGGCGAAGGCATTGAGCCAGGCCTTGCGTTCGATCATCAGGGCGATATCGAGGGAATAGGCCGAGAATGTGGTGAAGCCGCCGAGAAAGCCGACAGCGCCGAAGGTGCGCAGCATGTGATGATCACCGCGATCGGTCGCCACCAGCCAGCCAACCAGCAGGCCCATCAGCAATGCGCCAACGATATTGACCGCGAATGTGCCCCAGGGCTGATCCGGCCCGAGCCATTTCAATGCTGCCCGTCCGACCAGGTGCCGGGAGATGGCACCCAATGCCCCGCCCGTGCCGATGAGAAGAATGTTTTGCATCGCGGCTCGATAGGCCGTGCGGGCCGTATTGGCAAGGCCGCGCGGCCTCGACGCCGCTGCACCCGCTTATCCCCGCCCCGCCGCGGCACCGTATAATCGCGAGCGGCGGCCACCCCGCTCAGGCCCAACGCCTCCTCCGCAACATGAGGCACAGCAGTCCGGCCTCCCGTTTCAGGCCCTGACCTGTTTCCGGCACCACCGCGTCACACCAAAAAGCTTTCCCCGGGATCTCATTACCAACCCGTAATTTCATGAATTACTCTTTAATGCATGCATTTATGCATAGCCGGGTTGGCGCAATGGCGGTTGTGAAACATGGCTAACACACTATTTACAAACGCGTGAACCGGGAGGGCCCGGCCTCACCAAGAACAAATGGATTACGACTATGACCCGCATTTCCAACACCCTCAACGCCATCATCAATGTCCTCTTCATCGCCGGCGTCTTCGGCGGCATGGCTGTCGCTCTCGGCGGCACCATCGCCTGAGCCACACGCCCGACCGGGCCGCCAAGCGGCCCCGGGACTGATGACGACGCAGACAAAAAGCGGGACCAGGCACTGACCTGATCCCGCTTTTGTTTTGTCTGTGTATCGCGGCTGTCAAACTTGGCAGACCGGTTTTTCGCCCTACACTGAGCCGGTCATTCCCACGCGAGGTTCCGTGTCATGCCCTGCCTGATCGCCGCCACCCTTCTCCTCCAGACGGCCCAGCCCGCGCCGGCGGAAGCTGCCACACCGGCACCGGCCGAAGCCGTAGTCGTGGTCGAAGCCGAGGCCCCCGCACCACCGCCCACCGACGCCGCCACACTCATCGCCAGCTTCGATGCGCAATACTCCCAATGGGGCGATCTGATTGCCGAACTGGCGGGTCGCAAGGCGCGTGAGCGCTATCTGGCGGAATTGCTCTTGCCGGTGATTACCCGCTCTGATCTCGATGAGGGTGCCAGCGGCGAGATCCTGCGCGAGACGCGCGACACGATTGCCGAGGTTGAAACCGCCAACACGCAATGGGCCTTGGCCCAGCTCGAGCCCGGGCGCTTCGCGGCCTTCGAGCTCGACCAGCCCCGCCTCGCGGCCGATCTGCTGCGCTGGGCCGAGCGTGACGAAGCCGGCCGCGCCCGCATCGTCGCCGCGCTCGAGCCGGTCGCACTGGCCGGCCGCTATGACGCGCAGGCCTTTGCGCAAATGGCGGACGCCGTCGCGATGAGCCAGAATGGCCGCCAGCTCTACGGCACGGTTTCAACCTGCGTCGATGGCCAGCGCCAACCGGCACGTATTCGCAGACCGGTCGATCTCGATGACCGCCGGGCGGCCCTGGGCCTGCCGGCAATGGAGGACGCCTGGGCGGCGCTGATCGCCGCGGAAGGTGAAAGCTGCGAAGCGCCTAATCCTTCGCCAGAATAACCAGCAGCAGGATCAGCAGGGTCGAGAGCATCACGCCAACGCCGCCCAGACCGATGAAGACGCTGACGCTCGCCGGCTCGCCAATGCCGCCAAACAGCATGTAGAGCGCCACAACCATGCACACGCTGCCGAGATGGTGAGCCAGCGTCTGAACCCCCGCGATCAGCCTGGCTGGCAGGTCCAGCACGCGATAGAGCAATCCCCAGGCCAGCGACAACACCCCGCCGACCAGCATGATGTGGGCATGGGTGGGCAATTGGCCGTGATCGCCGCTTTCGCCCATGATCTGGCCCAGCGTCATGCCAATCAGCAGCCAGACCAGGCCCAGCACCAGATGGATCTTGTAGAGTTTCATGTTGTCCTCCCCAGGATGAATACGCGACGCTAGTCCGGGGAGGTGCGGACTGACAAGCCGCAATCTTTATGACTGCGCCGGCCCCCTTCCACGCCGCAGGGCCCGCCAGCGTTGCAGGCGCTCGCCAATCGCCGCCTCACGGCCGGCATCCTTCGGCTCATAGAAGACCGGGCGGTCGCGCATCTCCTCGGGGAAATAGTCCTGCCCGGAAACACCGCCCTCGACATCATGGTCGTACTGGTAGCCGGCACCATAGCCCTGATCCTTCATCATCGAAGTCGGGGCATTGAGGATATGCGGCGGCGGCATCAGTGAGCCGGTCTCGCGGGCAGATTTCTGCGCCCGTTTCCAGGCGGTGTAGACGGCGTTGGATTTCGGTGAACAGGCCAGATGCACCACCGCCTGGGCCAGGGCGAGATCGCCTTCCGGAGAGCCAAGGAATTGATAGGTATCCTTGGCGGCCAGCGCAGCATGGATGGCGGCACTGTCGGCCAGGCCGATATCCTCGATCGCCATCCGCACGATGCGGCGGGCCAGATAGAGCGGGTCCTCGCCGCCCTCGATCATGCGGGCGAGCCAGTAGAGCGCCGCATCAGGGTCGGAGCCACGCACGGATTTGTGCAGGGCGGAGATCAGGTTGAAATGCTCGTCGCGCGACTTGTCATAGACCGGCGCGCGCTTGTTGAGCAGACGGCCAAGCTCGGTGCGGTCGATCGGGGTGTCGCGCTCGAAGGTGAAGACTTCCTCGACCAGGTTGAGCAAGTAGCGGCCATCACCATCGGCCATGGCGGCGAGCGCATGGCGGGCATCCTCGTCGAGCGGCAGCGGCCGGCCCATTTCCGCTTCGGCGCGGGCGAGCAGATCGTCCAGCGCCGCATCATCAAGGCGTTTGAGCACCAGCACCTGGCAGCGCGAGAGCAAGGCCGCGTTGAGCTCGAAGGACGGGTTCTCCGTCGTCGCCCCGACCAGCGTGACCACACCCTCTTCCACCACCGGCAGGAAGCCATCCTGCTGGGCGCGGTTGAAGCGATGGATCTCGTCGACGAACAGCAGGGTGCCGCGACCGGCAGCGCGGCGGGCCCGGGCGCGCTCGAACACTTTCTTGAGATCGGCCACGCCGGAGAAGACTGCCGAAAGCGGCTCGAATTCGAGACCGCTATCCTCGGCCAACAGGCGCGCAATCGTCGTTTTGCCAACCCCGGGCGGTCCCCACAGGACCAGCGAGGCCAGCCGCCCTTGGGCGCGCATGCGGGCAATCGGGCCATCGCCCTTGAGCAGATGATCCTGGCCGACGACCTCGTCGAGCCCGCGCGGCCGCAAACGGTCCGCCAGCGGGCGCGGCGCCTCGGTCTCCAGACCGGCAGCTTCAAACAGACTCGACATGGGGCTAGGCTAGAGCGCCGCGTGCGGCTTGCAAGCGCCAGAGACGGTTGCGCCACCCGCCTTGCACCGGTGCTGCGACCGGGCGCGGGGACTAGTAGAGCCGCAGGGTCGGCTCATAGCGCTGGCCGCGGCGGTCGATCACGATCGGCCATTGGCGTTCACCATCGAAGCGGGCCATGATCTCGGCCGCATCATCGAGCGAAGTGACCGGCTGGCCCATCAGCGCGACCAGGCGGTCACCGGGCCGGAAGCCATAGCGCGCCGCCACGGAGCGGCGCTGGACATTCATCACCACGACACCATCGAGGAAGGGATCCAGCCCCACGGTCTCGTTGAAGGCCGGCGAGAGCGCGACCAGACGGACGCCGGACAAGGGATTGCGGCCGTCGACAGTCAGGGGCTCCGGCTCGGCCGAGCCCGGTGCCGGGCTGACCGGGATATCCAGCTCGATCGCCTCGCCGCCGCGCAGGACCTGGAAGCGGGCATTCTCGCCCGCAGCCCGAATCGCCAGGCGGAAACGGGCGCCGGCATCATTGCTGATCTCATGGCCATCGACCGCCAGCACGATATCGCCCTGCCGCAAGCCGCCATCATCGGCAGCCGCGTCCGGATAAATCTCGCTCACCAGCGCGCCTTGCGGCCGGTCCAGATCGAAGGTCGAGGCGATGTCGCTGGTAACCGGTTGCAGGCGTGCGCCCAGCCAGGGCCGGATCAGCTCGCCTTCACTCAGGGCCGTGTCGACCACGCGCCGGACCATCTCGACCGGGATGGCGAAGCCGATCCCGTTGGAGCCGCCGGACCGCGAGAAGATCATCGAATTGATGCCGATCAATTGTCCGCGCATATCCACCAGCGCGCCGCCGGAATTGCCCGGATTGATCGCCGCATCGGTCTGGATGAAGGAGGCGAAATCGGTCTGGCCGACATCGGTCCGCGCCAGCGCCGAGACAATGCCGCTGGTGACGGTCTGTCCGACACCGAAGGGATTGCCGATCGCCAGCACCAGATCGCCGACTTCAGGATCATCGGTCATGTTGAAGGGCAGGCTCGGCAGCGGCTCGTCAGTCTCGATCCGGAGCACGGCGAGATCGGTCGCCTCATCGGTCAGCAGCACCGTGGCTTCGAACTCGCGGCGATCGGCGAGCACGACGCGCAATTCGGTTGCGCCGGCGACGACATGATTATTGGTCACGATGACGCCGGAATGGTCGACGATGACGCCGGAACCCAGCGAGTTCTGCTCGCGTGGCTGCGAGCGGAACATGCGCGAGAACACCGGATCATTGGCGAACGGGTTTTGGCTGTTCACGACCCGGCGCGAATAGACATTCACCACCGCCGGTGCGACATCGCGCACGATCGGCGCGAAGGAGAGTTGCATCTCGACGCGGCTGTCGGGGACAACCCGGTCCTGATTGACCGGGAGCTCGGTTTCCTGGGCTGCGGCGGGAGCCGCGAGCAGGACGATGGCAAGAAGCAGATATCTGATCATGGCGCTCATATAACCCTGATTTCCGGCATGAAAAAGGCGGCTAGCCTGAGCTAACCGCCTTGATCTGATATTTTGATGACGACAAGCTTACTCGTCAGTCATGTCGCTGGCCGCTGCGGCGCGGGCACGGTCGACGGCGCCCTTCGCAGCAGTGTCGCGGTCCACCAGCTCGATAACGGCCATGGGCGCATTGTCGCCATGACGGAAACCGGCCTTGAGCACGCGGGTGTAACCACCATTGCGCTCGGTATAGCGGCCGCCGAGCGTGTCGAACAGCTTCTTGACCTGGTCTTCGTTGCGAACCTTGGACATCGCCTGACGGCGGCCATGGATGTCGCCACGCTTCGCCAGCGAGATGAGCTTGTCCATGAACGGAGCCAGCTCCTTCGCCTTGGGAAGGGTCGTGATGATTTGCTCGTGCTCGATCAGCGATGACGCCATATTGGCGAGCATGGCTTTGCGATGCGAGTGCGTGCGGTTGAGCTTGCGATGTGCGATGCCGTGACGCATGGCTTGATCTCCTCAGGTCCAGTCGGGAGCCTCTCGGCTGCCTGCTAGACGTGGTCCTCGAAACGTTTGGCGAGATCTTCGATGTTCTCCGGCGGCCAGTTCGGCGCCTCCATACCCAGATGCAGACCCATCTGGGCGAGAACTTCCTTGATCTCATTAAGCGACTTGCGGCCGAAATTCGGGGTGCGGAGCATTTCCGCCTCGGATTTCTGGATCAGGTCGCCGATGTAGACGATGTTGTCGTTCTTCAGGCAGTTCGCCGAACGCACCGACAGTTCAAGCTCATCAACCTTGCGCAGCAGCGCCGGATTGAAGTCGAGCTCGGGCTTGTCGTCTTCCGCCGGACGCGCTTCCACAGCTTCTTCAAAGTTGATGAAGATCTGGAACTGGTCCTGCAGGATGCGCGCCGAGTAGGCGACAGCATCTTCCGGTGACACGGTGCCATCGGTTTCGACTTCAAGAATCAGCTTGTCATAATCAAGCACCTGGCCTTCACGCGTATTCTCGACGCGGTAGGACACACGCTTGACCGGGCTGAACAGCGAGTCGACGCCGATCAGGCCGATGGGCGCATCTTCCGGACGATTGCGATCAGAAGGCACATAGCCCTTGCCGGTATTGACGGTGAATTCCATGCGGATTTCAGCACCAACATCGAGCGTGCACAGGACGAGGTCCTTGTTGACGACTTCGATATCAGCGGTCTCTTCGATATCGCCAGCTGTCACCACGCCCGGGCCGGTCTTGCGCAGAACAACGCGCTTGGGGCCCTCGCCATGCATGTGCAAGGCGATCTGCTTGATGTTGAGCACGATATCGGTGACGTCTTCACGCACACCGTCGATCGACGAAAACTCGTGCACCACGCCATCGATATGGACGTTGGTGACCGCTGCGCCCTGAAGCGAAGACAGCAGCACACGACGCAGCGAATTGCCCAGCGTCATGCCAAAGCCGCGTTCCAGCGGTTCGGCAATGATCTTGGCATGTCGGGACGGGTTATGACCCGGCTCGATTTCCGGCTTCATCGGGCGGATGAGTTCTTGCCAGTTCTTTTCGATCACGTTCTTACTGCCCCTTCATCAGCCGCGCGGGAGATCCCGACGGCGCGTTCAATATCCGAATTGCACAAACACGTACTAGACGCGGCGGCGTTTCGGCGGACGGCAGCCATTGTGTGGAATCGGCGTGACGTCCTGGATGGTCGTGATGGTGAAACCCACCGACTGCAAGGCACGCAGCGCAGACTCACGGCCCGAACCAGGACCCGAGACTTTCACCTCGAGGGTCTTCATGCCGTGTTCCATGGCCTTCTTGCCAGCATCTTCCGCCGCCATCTGGGCTGCATAGGGAGTCGATTTACGCGACCCCTTGAAGCCCATGTGACCGGCCGACGACCAAGAAATAGCATTTCCCTGCGCATCGGTGATGGTCACCATGGTGTTGTTGAAGCTCGCGCTCACATGGGCAACGCCCGATGTGATGTTCTTGCGTTCGCGCCGCTTAACGCGGCCTTGTTCCTTAGCCATAATCTAGGCCCTATTTCTTCTTGCCAGCGATAGGCTTGGCGGGACCCTTGCGCGTACGCGCATTGGTGTGGGTGCGTTGACCACGAACCGGAAGGCCACGACGGTGGCGCAAGCCACGGTAGTTACCCAGGTCCATGAGACGCTTGATATTCACAGCAACCTCACGGCGCAGATCCCCTTCCACTTGGTGATCACGATCGATCACTTCGCGGATTTGCAGGACTTCTGCATCCGTCAGCTGATTGACGCGGCGGTCAGACGCAATGGAAACCTGCTCGCAGATCTCCTTCGCCTTGGCCGGGCCAATGCCGTGGATATAGCTCAGCGCGATTTCCACGCGCTTATTCGTCGGAATATTGACGCCGGCAATACGGGCCACAATCCATCTCCCAAAATCAGAACGCCGTGCGCGAGCGAACCAATGGGCAACCTTGCGGTCACCACATGAGCTCGCCCGTTTCGCGAAGGGCGCTATCTACAGTCAGCATTGCCCCCCCGTCAATGGGGTTGCAACAGGGTTGTTTCAGTTCTCTGACAAAGCAGCAGCAATTCCGGCCGCCACCTCATCGACAGGACCCATTCCCGGCACTTCCCGCATCTTGCCTTGAGCGGCATAAAACGGGATGAGTTGCGCTGTTTGGTCCTGGTAATTTTTGAGGCGCACTTTAAACGCCTCGATATTGTCGTCTGCACGTCCTTCTTCGGCTGCACGCTTTTGCATGCGAGCCACAAGCTCTTCGTCATCCACGATCAGGCGGATGACGCAATCAACGGCACTGCCGCGGCGGGCGAGCGCTGCATCGAGCGCCTCTGCCTGCGCGACGGTGCGCGGGAAGCCGTCAAAGATCGCACCACCCGCAGCTTCCGCCTCCGGCAGTCTTTCCTCGATCAATTCGATCACGATCTCGTCGGAGACCAGATCGCCGGCATCCATGATCGCGGCGACGCGTTGACCCAGTTCGGTACCGGCTGCCTTGGCGGCGCGCAGCATGTCACCGGTCGACAGCTGAACCCAGCCGCGTTCCGCGACGAGCCGCTTGGACTGTGTGCCCTTGCCGCAGCCTGGTGGTCCGAACAGGATAATATTCATCGTTTGCGGCCCCGCAGCTTGGACTTCTTGATGAGGCCCTCATACTGGTGCGCCAGCAGGTGTGACTGGATCTGCGAAATCGTGTCCATCGACACCGAGACCAGGATCAGGATGGACGTACCGCCAAGGGCAGCCCCTCCCCCACCAGGGCTCAACATCATCGGCACCAGGCAGATGAGGGTGAGATAAAGCGCCCCGATCAATGTCAGGCGCGAGAGGACGTAGTCGAGATATTCCGTGGTGCGCTGGCCGGGCCGGATCCCGGGCAGGAAGCCGCCATACTTGCGCAGATTGTCGGCCGTTTCTTCGGGATTGAACACCACCGAGGTGTAGAAGAAACAGAAGAAGATAATCAGCGCGGCATACAGGCTCAGGAAGAGCGGCGTCCCGGCGCCGAGATAGGCCACGGCTGTCTGCAGCCATTCCGGTCCCGACTGGGACTGGAAGCCGGCAGCGGTCGCCGGCAGCAAAAGCAGTGACGAGGCAAAGATCGGTGGAATCACGCCCGCGGTGTTCAGTTTCAGCGGCAGGAAGGACGAATCACCCCCGACCATCCGATTGCCCTGTTGGCGCTTGGGGTACTGGACCAGCAGGCGGCGCTGCGAGCGCTCGATGAACACCACCAGCACGAGGCCGAGGATGACCAGGGCAAAGCCGCCGAAGAAGGCGCCCATGCTCATGCCGCCACTGGCGCTCAGGCTCAGTGCATTGCCCAGCATGCCGGGAATGGCCGAAACGATACCGGCGAAAATGATCAGCGAGACGCCATTGCCAACGCCGCGCGAGGTAATCTGCTCGCCCAGCCACAGCAGCAGCATGGTGCCGCCGACCAGGGTGATGACGGTCGAGACGATGAAGAAGGGTCCCGGGTTGAGCGCCATGCTCAGCCCGTCAGCATTGAGCGCGTTCATGCCCATCGCGATCGCCAGGGCCTGGCCGGTGGCCAGAACGACGGTCAGATAGCGCGAATACTGGTTGATCTGCTTGCGGCCGGCCTCGCCACCTTCCTTCTTCAGCTTTTCAAGGCTGGGAATGGTCGCCGACATCAGCTGCATGATGATCGATGCCGAGATGTAGGGCATCACATTCAGCGCGAAAATCGCCATGCGCTCGACGGCACCGCCGCCCAGCACATTGAACATGCTCAGTATGCCCTGCGAGTTCTGTTCGAACACGCGCGCATACTGAACCGGGTCAATCCCCGGGATCGGAACCCAGGTTCCGAGGCGATACACGATCAGGATGATGACCGTGAACAGAATACGCTGCTGCAGCTCCTTCGCCTTCGCGAAGGAGCTGAAGTTCATGTTTGCAGCAAGCTGTTCGGCAGCTGAAGCCATTAGCTATTCCCCTCGCGGCCGGCGCTAGACCGCTTATTCCGCGGACGCTGCCGCGGGCAGATTCACTTTACCGCCAGCCTTCTCGACAGCCTCGATGGCTGGCTTGGAAGCGCCGGCAACGGTGATCTCAACTTTGGTCTTCAGTTCGCCCTTTGCAAGGAGACGGATGCCATCGAGTTCACGACGCACCAGTCCGGCACCGCGCAGGACGTCGGCATCGATCGGCTTCTTGGCGTCGATCTGACCGGCATCAATAGCCTTCTGGATCCGGCCAAGATTGATCTCGGCCCAGGCCTTGCGGTTCGGCTTGTTGAAGCCGCGCTTTGGCAGGCGCATGTGGAGTGGCATCTGGCCACCCTCAAACCCCTTGATGGCCACGCCGGAGCGTGACTTCTGGCCTTTTACGCCGCGGCCGCCGGTCTTGCCCTTGCCAGAGCCGATACCGCGACCAACCCGAAAACGGTTCTTGGTCGAGCCATCATTGTCGCGCAATTCATTGAGACGCATGTCATTCTCCATTCGAAAGAGCGGTATCCCGCGAGGGACCTACTCTTCGACGATTTCCACCATATGGCTGACCTTGGCGATCATGCCACGGACAGACGGTGTATCTTCCAGGACGCGCTCGCGGCCGATCTTGTTGAGACCGAGGCCGACCAGGGTCGCGCGTTGATCAGCCGGACGACGGATAGGGCTCCGGGTCTGGCGTACTTTGAGGGTCTTCTTGGCCATGACAGCGATCCTTACGCTTCGATCGCTTCGGGTGAGGACGCGCCATCATCGCGGCGGTTCACCACATCACCAACCTTCAGGCCACGCTTGGCCGCAACCGAGCGTGGGCTCGCCTGCGATTTCAGCGCGTCGAATGTGGCGCGGATCATGTTGTACGGGTTGGAGGTGCCGACCGACTTGGCGACGACATCGTGAATCCCGAGGGTTTCCAGCACGGCGCGCATCGGGCCACCGGCGATGACGCCGGTACCTGGAGGCGCAGCACGCAGAACCACCTTGCCGGCACCGTGACGGCCCTTGCCGTCATGATGCAGGGTGCGGCCTTCGCGCAGCGGCACGCGGATCAAGCTCTTCTTGGCTTCGTCCGTGGCCTTGCGGATGGCTTCAGGAACCTCGCGGGCCTTGCCCTGGCCGAAGCCGACACGGCCCTTCTTGTCACCGACGACGACGAGCGCGGCGAACTGGAAGTTCCGGCCACCCTTGACCGTCTTGGCAACGCGATTGATGTGAACCAGCTTGTCGACGAATTCGTCGTCACGCTCTTGTTCACGGCCACGACCGCGTCCGCGACCCCGATCACCACGATCTCCGCGATCGCGCTGTTGCTCGTTTGGATGAGCCATGCGTCCGCTCCCTTAAAAGCTCAGGCCGCCCTCGCGGGCCGCCTCTGCAAGCGCTTTGACGCGCCCGTGAAACATATTGCCGCCGCGATCGAAGACGACCTCTTTCACGCCAGCCTTGACGGCGCGCTCGGCGATCATCTTGCCGACGATACCGGCTGCCGTGACATCGCCCCCCTTCGGGTGCTCCTTCTTGGCAGCTTCCTCGAGCGAGCACGCGGCGGCGACTGTGACGCCATTGGTGTCGTCGATGATCTGGGCATAGATGTTCTTCGAAGAACGGAAGACGGACAGGCGCAAGCGCCCATTGGCGAATTTCCGCAGACGGGTCCGCGTGCGCTGGGCGCGCCGGACTGATTTTTCGCGTTGGTTTTTCATCGCTCGCCCTACTTCTTCTTGCCTTCTTTGCGGCGAATGTATTCGCCAGCATATTTGATACCCTTGCCCTTGTAAGGCTCAGGCGGACGGAAGCGGCGGATTTCGGCGGCAACCTGGCCAACCTTCTGCTTGTCCGCACCTTCGATCTTGATCTCGGTGGGCTTCGTAGATGAAATCGTAACGCCTGCAGGCGGCTCATAAACAACGTCGTGCGACAGGCCGAGGGCCAGCTTCACGGCCTTGCCCTGCATGGCAGCGCGGTAACCGACGCCGACCAGCTCGAGGTTCTTCTCATAACCCGTTGTGACACCCTGGACCAGATTGGCGACCAGTGCGCGCTGCAAGCCCCACATGGAGCGTGCGCGCTTCGTCATGTCGCGAGGCGTGACCTTGAAGCCGTCCTCTTCCTGGGTGACGGACACCTCAGGAACGAACACCATGGACAATTCGCCCTTGGGTCCTTTGACGGTCAGGCCGGTCTCGGTCAGCGTCGTGGTGACATTGGCCGGAATCGCGACTGGGAGTTTACCGATACGTGACATAGGTGCGCTCCCTTAGCTTACGTGGCAGAGAATTTCCCCGCCCACATTGGCTTCACGGGCACTCGTATCCGACATCACACCCTGGGGGGTGGACAGGATAGCGATGCCGAGGCCGTTCTGGACGAGGGCGATATCTTTGACGCCGGAATAGACGCGGCGACCTGGCTTGGAGATCCGTTTGATATTCTGGATCACCGAGTCACCTTCGTAGTATTTCAGCTCGATTTCGAGTTCCTTCATGCCCGTCGAGTGTTCGACTTCCGCATAGTCGCGGATATAGCCTTCACTCTTGAGCACTTCGAGAACGCGGCGGCGCAGGGCCGAGGCAGGCGTGCTGACAGTCCGCTTGTTGCGCATCAGCGCATTACGGATACGGGTCAACATATCGCCGAGAGGATCATTCACCATCTTCGCGCTCCCTTACCAGCTCGACTTGACCATGCCGGGCACCAGGCCCTGGCTGGCCAGATCACGCATCGCGATACGCGACATGCGGAACTTGCGATAGAAAGCACGCGGCCGGCCCGAGACCAGGCAACGGTTGCGCACGCGCGATTCCGCGGAATTCCGCGGCAGGCTTGCCAGCTTGAGCTGAGCGGCAAAGCGCTCCTCAACCGGCAGGTCCTTATTACGCGCAATCGACTTCAGCTGCTCGCGCTTGGTCGCATAACGCTTGACCAAGAGCTCGCGCTTGCGATTGCGCTCCACTGCAGATTTTTTCGCCATTTAGTCTCTCCTGCGTGCAGGGCCCGATCGGCCCGCGCCTTTGTTGCGTCAGTTCGAAAACGGAAAATCGAACTCGGCCAACAAAGCCTTCGCTTCTTCATCCGATTTTGCGGTGGTGCACACCACAATGTCCATGCCCCGGATCTTCTCGACCTTGTCATAGTCGATCTCAGGGAAAACGATATGCTCTTTCAGACCCATCGCGTAATTGCCGCGACCGTCGAAGCTCTTGCCGTTGAGGCCGCGGAAATCCCGGACCCGTGGCAGGGCGATCGTGATCAGCCTGTCGAGGAATTCGTACATGCGATCCTGGCGCAAGGTCACCTTGGCACCGATCACCTGGTCCTCGCGCAGCTTGAAGCCGGCGATCGAATTCTTCGCGACGGTCTGGACCGGCTTCTGGCCGGAGATCGCCTGCAGATCTTCGAGCGCGCCCTTGATTTTCTTGGAATCCTGGGCTGCCTCGCCGACACCCATATTGATCACGACCTTGTCCAGGCGCGGGATCTGCATGACGTTGGCGTAGCCGAATTTTTCCTTCAGCGTGTCGCGGATCTCGTCGCGATACTTCGTGCGAAGGCGTGGTGTGTATGAATCAGACATCGATCACCTCACCCGAACTCTTGGCAAAACGAACCTTGCGGCCGTCATCAAGCGTCTTGAAACCGACACGGGTCGGCTCGCCAGTCTTCGGATCGACCAGAGCCACATTGGATTTGTGGATCGTGGCTTCTTTTTCCTTGATCCCGCCCGGATCGGCTTGCGTTGCGCGTGTGTGGCGTTTGACCACGTTCACGCCGGCAACGATCATCCGGTCCTCGGCTGGAATCACTTTCATGACTTCGCCGGTCTTGCCCTTGTCACGGCCAGCGAGAATGACGACCTTGTCGCCCTTCTTGATCTTGGCAGCCATTACAGCACCTCCGGAGCCAGCGAGATGATCTTCATGTGGTTCTTGGCGCGAAGTTCGCGCGGAACCGGTCCGAAGATACGCGTGCCGAGCGGCTCGTTGTTATTGTTGATCAGGACAGCCGAATTGGAATCAAAGCGAATGACGGTACCGTCCTTGCGCTTGATGTCCTTGCGGACGCGAACGACGACCGCTTTGCGGACATCACCCTTTTTCACGCGGCCGCGTGGAATGGCTTCCTTGACGGAAACGACAATAATGTCGCCGACGTGGGCATAACGGCGCTTGGCGCCGCCGAGCACCTTAATGCACTGCACACGGCGTGCGCCGGAATTGTCGGCCACGTCCAGATTTGTCTGCATCTGGATCATCGCAGATCCTCCTTATGAGATGGCGTTTTCCAGTTCAAGCCTAGGCTTGGGCCGGAACTACCTCCCACCGCTTAAGTTTCGACTTGGGTGCGCATTCCTGGATCTGGATCATATCACCGACCTTGAATGCGGATTGCTCGTCATGCGCGTGATAACGCTTGGTACGGCGAACCGTCTTGCGAAGCAGGGGGTGCAGGAATGTCCGCTCCACCCGAACCACAACGGTCTTGGTACCTTTATCGCTCACCACGACGCCTTGCAGGATACGCTTCGGCATCGCTTAACTCCCTTGCTCTTGCTGCGACTTGCGCTCGCTTTGAATGGTCCGGAGACGCGCGATGTCGCGGCGAACCTGGGTAAAACGAGCCGTGTTTTCCAGCTGGCCGGTGGCCGCCTGGAAGCGCAGATTGAACTGCTCCTTTTTCAGCTTGAGGATATTGTCCTTCAGCTGATCTTCGGTCATGGCGCGAACGTCAACGGGTTTCATCGTTCCGCTCTCCCTTACTCGCCCAACCGGGCGACGATTTTCGTCTTGATCGGCAGCTTTGCAGCGCCGAGCGACAGGGCCTCACGTGCGACATCGTCCGGAACACCGTCGATTTCGAACATGATCCGGCCCGGCTTCACACGACACGCCCAGAATTCTGGCGTGCCCTTACCTTTACCCATCCGGACTTCAGTCGGCTTCTTGGAAACCGGCACGTCCGGGAAGATACGGATCCACACGCGCCCTGCCCGTTTCATATGACGGGTGATGGCGCGGCGGGTCGCTTCAATCTGACGCGCGGTAACGCGTTCAGGCTCAAGCGCCTTAAGACCGTAAGATCCGAAATTCAGCGTGAAGCCGCCTTTGGCAACACCCTTGATCCGACCCTTATGGGCTTTGCGGAATTTTGTACGTTTCGGTTGCAGCATGACCCGATTTCCTTACGCAGCCTGGCGGCCCGAACGGGCGCGCTGCTCACCCGACTCCTGGAGCCGGCGCTCCTGGGCCATCGGGTCGTGTTCCATGATCTCGCCCTTGTTGATCCAGACCTTGATCCCGATGATACCCATCGCGGTCTTGGCCGAGGCGGTCCCATAATCGATATCCGCACGCAGCGTGTGGAGCGGCACGGAGCCTTCATTATACTGTTCGGTCCGGGCGATTTCGGCACCGCCGAGACGGCCGCCGCAGACGACCTTGCAGCCCTTGGCACCCATGCGCATCGCCGATTGCAGGGAGCGCTTCATCGCGCGGCGGAAAGCCACGCGGCGCTCGAGCTGCTGGGCGATCGATTCCGCGACGAGCGTGGCATCGATCTCCGGCTTGCGAACTTCAACCAGGTTGAGGAAGACTTCACCATTGACCATTTTCGAGAGCTCGCGGCGCAGGACTTCGATATCGGAGCCCTTCTTGCCGATCACCACACCCGGACGCGCCGTGTGAACCGTGACGCGGCACTTCTTGTGCGGACGCTCGATCACGATCTTGGAAATGCTGGCAGCCTTGAGGCGCTCTTTCAGCACTTTGCGGATCGCGAGGTCTTCGTGCAGCAGCTTGGCGTATTCACCAGCCGACGCATACCAGCGGGAATCCCAGGTACGGTTGATGCCGACGCGCAGACCGATCGGATTGACTTTCTGACCCATCAGGCGGCCTCCTCAATTTCGCGAACCACGATGGTGAGCTCGGAAAACGGTTTCAGGATCTTGGCGCCGCGGCCACGGGCACGGGCCCGAAAACGCTTCATCACCAGGTTCTTGCCCACGAATGCTTCGGCAACGATCAGTGAATCGATGTCGAGGCCGTGATTGTTTTCAGCGTTCGCGATCGCGGATTCGAGGGTTTTCTTCACCTCAAGCGAAATACGCTTGCGCGAGAATTCCAGATCCGCGAGAGCCCGCTCGACCTTCTTGCCCCGGATCATCGCGGCAACCAGGTTGAGCTTCTGGCCACTCGTGCGGATCGTCCGCAGCTTGGCACGCGCTTCATTATCAGCGACGCGGCGAGGATTGGCTGATTTTCCCATCTCTTATCTCCGCTTCGCTTTTTTGTCGGCCGCGTGACCGTAATAGGTCCGGGTCGGTGAAAACTCACCAAGCTTGTGGCCGACCATGTCTTCCGACACGAGCACGGGCACGAACTTGTTGCCGTTGTGAACCTGGAAAGTCAGGCCCACGAATTGCGGCATAATGGTTGAACGGCGCGACCAGGTCTTGATCGCTTGCTTACGGCCACCTTCGTGCGACTTCTCCGCTTTTTTCAGCAGATAGCCGTCGACGAACGGACCTTTCCAGACAGAACGAGGCATCGTCGGCTCCCTATCGCTTCTTGCGTTCGTGACGCGAGCGGATGATGAACTTGTCCGTAGACTTGTTCTTGCGTGTTTTGGCACCCTTGGTCGGCTTGCCCCACGGGGTCACCGGATGGCGACCGCCGGAGGTGCGGCCTTCGCCGCCGCCGTGCGGGTGATCGATCGGGTTCATGACAACGCCGCGGACCGACGGACGCTTGCCCATGTGGCGCTTGCGACCGGCCTTGCCGAGATTGATGTTGGAGTGGTCCGGATTGGAGACCGCACCCACCGTTGCCATGCACTTGTCAGAGACCATGCGAAGCTCGCCGGACGCCAGACGGATCTGGGCGTAGCCATTATCGCGGCCGACCAGCTGAACATAGGCGCCGGCAGAGCGGGCAATCTGGCCACCCTTCTCGGGCTTCAGTTCGACATTGTGCAAGATCGTGCCGACCGGAACCGACTTGAGCGGCATCGCATTGCCCGGCTTCACATCGACCTTGGCCGCGGCGAGGATGACATCGCCTTCCGCCAGGCGCTGTGGCGCCAGGATATAGGACTTTTCGCCATCTTCGTACTGGATCAGCGCAATGAAAGCGGTCCGGTTCGGATCGTATTCCAGACGCTCGACCGTAGCCGGCATGTCCCACTTGCGACGCTTGAAGTCGACAAGACGGTACAGACGCTTGGCACCGCCACCGATACGGCGGGCAGTGATGCGTCCCGTATTGTTGCGGCCGCCGTGCTTCGACAGGCCCTCAACAAGGGATTTTTCCGGACGGCCCTTGTGCAGTGCGGAGCGATCCACAAGCACCAGAGCGCGACGGCCCGGAGACGTTGGTTTGAATGTTCTCAAAGCCATCTTAGAGCCCCGTCGTCACATCGATCGAGTGACCCTCGGCGAGGGTCACAACCGCTTTTTTCTGGTCATTGCGCCGACCGCTGATACCGCGGAAGCGCTTTGTTTTACCGTGAATCCTGATCGTGTTCACGGCCGTCACTTTCACCTTGAAGAGCTCTTCGACCGCCTCGGCGATCTCCTTCTTGTTGGCGCTCAGTGGCACGAAGAAAACAACCTTGCCGTCTTCCGACAGCAGGGTGGACTTTTCTGTGATCACTGGACCCAGGATGGTGTCGTAATGGCGCGCAGCAGCTGACATGTTCAAGCCTCCTTCGCGCTAAGACGTTCGTGGATTTTTGCCACGGCCGACTTGGTCAAAACCAGCGTATCGCGACGCAGCACGTCGTAAACATTCAGGCCCTGGACGGGCAGAACGTCGACGCACGGCAGGTTGCGAGCCGCGAGTGCAAAATTCTCATTGACGGCTTCACCGTCGATGATGAGCACATTCGAAACACCGAGACCGGCGAACGAGTGGCGCAGATCCTTCGTCTTGGGCGCGCTCAACACCGCATCATCAAGAATGATGAGCGATTGCGAACCGGCCTTCGACGACAGCGCATGGCACAGGGCCAGCGAGCGCAACTTCTTCGTCAGATCGTGGGCATGGCTGCGGACGCGAGGGCCGTGTGCCTTGCCGCCACCGACAAACTGGGGTGCCGAACGCGCGCCGTGACGCGCAGTACCGCCGCCCTTCTGCTTGCCGAACCGCTTTTTGGTGCGGGCGATTTCGGAACGGCCCTTGGTCTTGTGCGTTCCTTGTTGCCGAGCGGCGAGCTGCCACTTGACGACACGCTGCAAAAGGTCGGCGCGAACTTCATCGATACCAAAAACGGCATCGTCAAGCTCGATGGCACCGGCATTTTTCGCCGCGAGGGTCTTTACCTCGAACTTCATGCTTCCGTTCCTTCTTCGCCATCAACGGTCACCGGAGCCGGATCGGCCGCCGGAGCGTTGATTGCGTCGAGCGTACGGAACTTGCCAGGAAGGGGCAGATCGGCAGCGCCGTGACCCTTGATGGCATCCCGCAACTCAACCCAGCCACCGGCGGAACCGGGGACTGCACCTTTGACAAGCACCAGGCCGCGATCGGTATCGACGCGAACAACCTCGATATTCTGGGTCGTCACGCGCACGGCACCCATATGGCCGGCCATCTTCTTGCCTTTGAACACCTTGCCCGGATCCTGACACTGACCGGTCGAACCATGCGAGCGGTGGGAAATCGACACGCCGTGGGTGGCCCGAAGACCGCCGAAGCCGTGACGCTTCATCGCGCCTGCAAAACCCTTACCAATCGATGTCCCGGCCACGTCAACTTTCTGACCTGGTACGAAGTGATCGGCCGTCAGCTCGGCGCCGACTTCGATCACTGCGGTTTCCGGAACCCGGAATTCCACAAGCTTGCGCTTGGGAGCAACCTTGGCTTTCGCGAAATGCCCGCGCATCGCCTTTGGCGTGCGCTTGGCTTTCGCCGTGCCCGAACCCAGCTGCAGCGCAAGATAACCGTCGGTGTCGACGGTCTTGTGGGCCACAACCTGGCAACCTTCGAGATGGAGCACTGTGCAGGGCACGTGCGATCCGTCTTCGGCAAAGACGCGGGTCATGCCGAGCTTGCGGGCAACCACGCCGGTTCTACGATCTTCCTGGCGCATGGTCCTAGGCTCCCAGCTTGATCTCGACGTCCACGCCGGCGGACAGGTCGAGCTTCATCAGCGCGTCCACCGTTTGTGGGGTCGGGTCGACAATATCGAGAAGACGCTTGTGGGTCCGGATCTCGAACTGCTCACGCGACTTCTTGTCGATGTGCGGCGAACGCAGCACGGTGAATTTCTCAATGCGCGTCGGCAGCGGAATCGGTCCGCGCACGTTTGCGCCAGTGCGCTTTGCCGTAGAGACGATCTCGCGGGTGGAGCTATCCAGTACCCGATGATCGAAAGCCTTCAGGCGAATGCGGATGTTTTGACGTTCCATCAACCCGATCCCGTTTCTTAAACTTCAAAAAGAGCGAAGCCGGAGCGGCGCATGGTGCGCCGCTCCAACCAATGAATGCTATTTACTCGACGATTTTCGAGACGACGCCGGCACCGACGGTGCGGCCGCCTTCGCGGATGGCGAAGCGGAGCTTCTCTTCCAT
>NZ_JBLXIK010000014.1:0-24205 GCF_048269565.1 Maricaulis sp.
GGCTTCCGCCAGAACCATCGTAATCGCTGCCGTCAGCGTCGTCTTGCCGTGATCAACGTGACCGATCGTCCCGATGTTCGCGTGCGGCTTCGTCCGCTCAAACTTTTCCTTCGCCATGATCTAGCTCCGAAATCTCTCGTTCGTTTTCAATAGGTATTGAAGCGCGGCCTTAGGCCGACTTCGCGATAACTTCCTGTTCGACCGCCTTGGGCACGGCCTCGTAGTGGTCGAACTGCATGGTAAACTGGGCACGCCCCTGGGTCGAAGACCGCAGATTGCTGACATAGCCAAACATGTTGGCCAGCGGCACCATCGCATTCACGACGGTCGCATTGCCCCGCATCTCCTGGCCGGAAATCTGGCCGCGACGCGAATTCAAATCACCGATGACGCCGCCGGTGTATTCGTCCGGCGTCACGACTTCAACCTTCATGATCGGCTCAAGCAGTTTCGGTGCGCAGTGCTGTTTGGCTTCGCGGAAGGCGGCACGGGCCGCGATCTCGAACGCCAGCACGCTGGAGTCAACATCGTGGAAGGCACCATCAACCAGGCTGGCGTGAACATCGATCACGGGGAAGCCGGCGATCAGACCGTTATCCATCACGGATTTCAGGCCCTTTTCGACACCCGGGATATATTCCCGCGGCACCGAACCACCGACAACCTTCGATTCGAACACGAAGCCCGAACCCGGCTCGCCAGGCGTGAACTCGATCTTGACGCGCGCGAACTGACCGGAACCGCCGGACTGTTTCTTGTGCGTGTAGTCGACCAGACCGGCCTTGCCGAGCGCTTCGCGGTAAGCCACCTGCGGCGCGCCGATATTGGCCTCGACCTTGTATTCACGACGCATGCGATCGACCAGGATGTCGAGGTGAAGCTCACCCATGCCGGCGATGATGGTCTGGCCGGAGTCCAGGTCGGTTTTCATGCGGAAAGACGGATCCTCGGCAGCCAGACGCTGCAGCGCAACGCCGAGCTTTTCCTGGTCGGCCTTGGATTTCGGCTCGATCGCGAGCTCGATCACCGGTTCCGGGAAGACCATGCGCTCAAGGATGACGGGGCTGGAAACATCGCAAAGCGTGTCGCCGGTCGTGGTGTCCTTGAGGCCTGCGATGGCGACGATATCGCCAGCGAAGCATTCCTTGATGTCTTCACGCGAGTTGGAGTGCATCTGCAGCATGCGGCCGATGCGCTCTTTCTTTTCCTTCACCGTGTTGAGCACGGTGGTGCCGGTTTCGAGGCGACCCGAATACAGACGGCAGAAAGTGAGCGAGCCAACGAAGGGGTCGTTCATGATCTTGAAGGCCAGCAGCGCCATCGGCTCATCGTCAAGCGGACGCCGGACGATTTCCTTCTCGGTCTTCAGATCGATGCCGCGGATTGCCGGAATATCCAGCGGGCACGGCAGATAATCGACCACGGCGTCGAGCAGGGGCTGAACGCCCTTGTTCTTGAACGCGGTGCCACACAGAACCGGATGGAAGGCCAGAGAGATCGTGCCCTTGCGGATCAGGTCCTTCATCGTCTCGATGGAAGGCTCCTGCCCCTCAAGATAGGCTTCCATGGCCGCCTCATCGAGCTCGACGATGGTCTCGATCATCTTGATGCGCCATTCCTCGGCCTTCTCGGCCAGATCGGCGGGAATTTCTTCCTCATGGAAAGCAGCGCCGAGGCCCTCGTCTTCCCAGATGATCGCCTTCATGGTCAGCAGATCGACCAGACCCTTGTATTCATTCTCGGAACCGATCGGCAGCTGGATCGCCAGCGGCACACAGGCCAAGCGCTCCTCGATCATCTCGATCGAGCGGTAGAAGTCCGCGCCAAGCTTGTCCATCTTGTTGACGAAGAACATGCGCGGGACTTTGTACTTGTCGGCCTGACGCCAGACAGTCTCGGTCTGCGGCTCGACACCGGCATTGGCATCCAGCAGCGCCACGGCACCATCGAGCACACGCAGGGAACGCTCGACTTCAATCGTGAAGTCGACGTGACCAGGGGTGTCGATGATGTTCAGACGCTTGCCGGCCCAGAAACAGGTCGTTGCAGCAGAGGTGATCGTGATGCCACGCTCCTGCTCCTGCTCCATCCAGTCCATCGTGGCGGCGCCATCATGGACTTCCCCGATCTTGTGGGATTTGCCGGTGTAATAGAGGACCCGCTCGGTCGTTGTCGTCTTCCCGGCATCGATGTGGGCCATGATGCCGAAATTGCGGTAGTCCTCGATTTTGTATTCGCGGGCCATTTCTGGAGTCCTTGGGTCAGGTCGGTATGTGCCGGGTTACCAGCGAGGTGATTACCAGCGGTAGTGCGAGAACGCGCGGTTGGCTTCCGCCATCCGGTGCGTGTCTTCACGCTTCTTGACGGCGGTTCCGCGATTGGCGGAAGCATCCATCATTTCAGCAGCAAGACGCTCACGCATCGTGTTTTCATTGCGTCCGCGCGCAGCGGTCGTCAGCCAACGAATGGCCAACGCCTTCTTGCGCTCCTGACGCACTTCAACCGGGACCTGATAGGTCGCACCACCAACGCGGCGGGAACGGACCTCAACTTCCGGAGCAACATTCTCAAGGGCCTCATGGAAGACCTTGATCGGTTCGCGCTTCAGCTTGCCCTCGACAATTTCGAGAGCGCCGTAGACGATCCGCTCGGCGACGGATTTTTTGCCGTCGAGCATGATGTAATTCATAAATTTCGTGAGATCACGATCCCCGAATTTCGGGTCCGGATTGATTTCACGTTTCTCTGCGCGGTGACGACGAGACATGGACGCCTCTCCTACTTAGGACGCTTGGCGCCGTACTTGGAACGGCGTTGCTTGCGATCCTTGACGCCCTGGGTATCCAGAACGCCGCGAAGTATGTGATAGCGAACGCCGGGAAGATCCTTGACGCGACCGCCGCGAATGAGGACCACCGAGTGTTCCTGAAGATTATGCCCCTCGCCCGGGATATAGCTCACAACTTCATGACCATTGGTCAAACGCACCTTCGCGACCTTCCGCAAAGCCGAGTTCGGCTTCTTTGGGGTCGTCGTATAGACACGCGTGCAAACACCGCGACGCTGAGGGCAAGCCTGGAGAGCCGGCACCTTATTGCGCTTGGGCTTGTCCTTCCGCGGCTTGCGTATGAGCTGGTTGATTGTGGGCATCCCGCTCGTTTCCGTTTCTGATCTCAAGAAGCACGCCCCGCAAAACCCGAAGGCCTTGCCGGACGCAAACAAAGACCCCGACGTCCGGGCCAGGGCCCGCACGGCGGCGTCAGGGGTTTTACGTTACCGTGGATGACGTCTAACCGCGTGGGTTACAGCTCATCCTCAAAACGAGGCCGGAAACTACGCACGCGACTCGGATACGTCAAGCCGTGGTTCACACTTTTTGTGAACGCCGTACGGTAAACCGGCAGTAACAAAAAAGGGCCGCCGGAATACCGGCGACCCTTTCCGCATGGATTGGCGTCAAAAACCTAGCCAGGGTTGGTCTCGGCGTCGGTTGCCGCAGCCTTCTCGGCCGCCGCTGCCTCGACGATTTCGCTCGGCAGCCCCTCAGCTTCAACAGCAGTCTGACGTTCGGCCAGCATGACATCGTCACGCTCGTCGGCCACGCGCTGATACAGGCGCATCATCGCACCGGTACCGGCCGGAATCAGACGCCCGACGATGACATTCTCCTTCAGGCCCTCAAGCGTGTCTTCCTTGCCCTGGACCGCCGCCTCAGTGAGGACGCGGGTGGTCTCCTGGAAGGAGGCTGCCGAGATGAAGGAGCGGGTCTGCAGCGACGCCTTTGTGATGCCGAGCAGGACGGGCTCACCGGTGGCAAGACGTTTGCCCTCGGCCTCAAGACGCTCATTGGTCTCGATGAACTCGATCTTGTCGACCTGTTCGGCCGCCAGGTAGGAGCTCTCGCCGGGATCCCTGACTTCGATCTTCTGCAGCATCTGCCGGACAATGACCTCGATGTGCTTGTCATTAATCGGCACGCCTTGCAGGCGATAGACTTCCTGGATCTCGTCGATCAGGTATTCGGCCAGGGCCGAGACGCCCAGGATGGCGAGAATATCGTGCGGCGCCGGGTGACCGTCGAGCAGATATTCGCCCTTCTGGATGAAGTCGTTTTCCTGGACCGTGAGGTGTTTGCCCTTCGGTACCAGGTATTCGACCTTCTCCTGATCATCACCTTCGGGAACGATGGCGATGCGGCGCTTGTTCTTGTAGTCGCGGCCGAACTCGACCCGGCCGCTGATTTCGGCGATGACCGCGTGATCCTTCGGACGGCGGGCCTCGAACAGCTCGGCAACCCGCGGCAGACCGCCGGTGATGTCGCGTGTCTTGGCACCTTCGGTCGGGATCCGGGCGACGATATCACCCGGGCGAACCGTATCGCCGGAATTGACCGAAAGAATGGCCCCGACGGCGAGCATATAGCTGGCCATCGAACCTGTCGGCAGCTTGATCGGCTCACCGGCCTCGTCCTGGATGACGATAGCAGGCTGCAGCGCATTGGCCTTGGCACTGCCGCGCCAGTCGATGATCACCTTGGAGGCGATACCGGTGGCTTCGTCGGTTTCTTCCTTGACCGAGACACCCTCGGCGATGTCGACGAGGCGAACCGTACCGCCAACTTCCGAAACGATCGGCGCGGTGTACGGGTCCCACTCGGCCAGACGCTGGCCGCGCTCGGCCTTGTCGCCCTCCTTGACCTTCAGCTTGGTGCCGTAGGTCAGCTTGTAGGATTCGCGCTCCTTGCCCTCGGTATCGGCAATGGCGACTTGCATGTTGCGGCTCATGACGATCAGGTCGCCTTCCGCATTGGCCACGATCGCCGTGTTCTTGAACACGACCTTGCCCGGGTGAGTCGCCTCGATGAAGGACTGTTCGGAGACCTGGGCCGTACCGCCGATGTGGAAGGTCCGCATCGTCAGCTGGGTTCCAGGCTCACCGATCGACTGTGCCGCGATGACGCCGACGGCCTCACCGATATTGACGCGCGTACCGCGGGCGAGGTCACGGCCATAACAGGTGGCGCAGACGCCAATGCGGGTTTCGCAGGTCAGCGGCGAGCGCGCGAACACGCTCTGGACGCCGGCCCGGTCGATCTCGACCGCAAGGTCTTCATCGACATAGCTGTCGGCCGGACAGATCGTCTCGCCGGTCACCGGATGGATGACCGCCTCGGCCGTGGTGCGGCCGAGAATGCGCTGCTCGAGCGAAACGACGATATCGCCGCCATCGACAACCGCAGCGATCTGGAAGCCTTGCGAGGTGCCGCAATCCTCTTCCGTGACGATACAATCCTGGGCGACATCGACCAGACGGCGGGTCAGGTAACCCGAGTTGGCCGTCTTCAGTGCCGTATCCGCCAGGCCCTTGCGGGCGCCGTGGGTGGAGTTGAAGTATTCAAGGACGGTCAGGCCTTCCTTGAAGTTCGAGATAATCGGCGTCTCGATGATCTCGCCCGACGGCTTGGCCATCAGGCCGCGCATGCCGGCGAGCTGCTTCATCTGGTTCTTCGAACCACGCGCACCGGAGTGGGCCATCATGTAGACGGAATTGACTTCCGACGTCCGGCCATCGTCCCCGACATAGGTCTTGGAGATCTCGTCCATCATCGCGTCAGCCACGGCGTCGGTACACTTCGCCCAGGCATCAACGACCTTGTTGTACTTCTCACCCTTGGTGATCAGACCGTCGACATATTGCTGCTCGTAGTCGGAAACCAGCGTACGGGTATTGCCGACCAGCGTCGCCTTGGCGTCGGGAACGAGCATGTCGTCCTTGCCGAAGGAAATGCCGGCGCGCGCCGCTTCGCGGAAGCCGAGCGCCATGATCTGGTCGCAGAAGATGACCGTCGCCTTCTGGCCGCAGTGACGATAGACGTGATCGATCAGCGCACCGATCGCCTTCTTGGTGAGGATCTCACCGAGCAGGTCGGGCTGCATTTTCTCGTGCTTGGGCAGAAGGTCGATGACCATCTTGCGGCCCGGCGTGGTTTCAATCACGCGGGTCACTTCATTGCCGTCGGCATCAATGCCTTCCCAGCGCGCCTTGATCTTGGAGTGAAGGCTCACGAAACCGGCGTCGAGCGCCGCTTCCATTTCGGCGCGGGTCGCGAAGGCCATGCCCTCACCCGGCTCGGCGTCATTGGCGATCGACAGATAGTACAGACCCAGGACGATATCCTGCGACGGCACGATGATCGGCTTGCCATTGGCGGGCGAGAGGATGTTGTTGGTCGACATCATCAGCGTGCGCGCTTCGAGCTGGGCTTCCAGCGAAAGCGGCACGTGCACGGCCATCTGGTCACCGTCGAAGTCAGCGTTGAACGCGGCGCAGACCAGCGGGTGCAGCTGGATGGCCTTGCCCTCGATCAGCTTCGGTTCAAACGCCTGGATGCCAAGACGGTGCAGGGTCGGCGCACGGTTGAGCATGACCGGGTGTTCGCGAATGACCTCGTCAAGCACGTCCCAGACTTCCGGACGTTCTTTCTCGACCAGCTTCTTCGACTGTTTGACCGTGCCGGACAGACCCTTGGCGTCAAGACGCGCATAGATGAAGGGCTTGAACAGCTCGAGCGCCATTTTCTTCGGCAGGCCGCACTCGTGCAGTTTGAGATCCGGACCAACCACGATGACCGAACGGCCGGAATAGTCGACGCGCTTGCCGAGCAGGTTCTGGCGGAAACGGCCCTGCTTGCCCTTGAGCATATCGGACAGGGATTTCAGCGGGCGCTTGTTGGCACCGGTGATGACCCGGCCGCGACGGCCATTGTCGAACAGGGCGTCGACGGATTCCTGCAGCATCCGCTTTTCATTGCGGATGATGATGTCCGGCGCGCGCAGCTCGATCAGGCGCTTCAGGCGGTTATTGCGGTTGATGACCCGGCGATAGAGATCATTCAGATCCGAGGTCGCGAAACGGCCACCATCCAGAGGCACCAGCGGGCGCAGCTCGGGCGGGATGACCGGGATCACGGTCATGATCATCCACTCGGGACGATTGCCGGAGGTCATGAAGCTTTCCATCAGCTTGAGGCGTTTGGCGTACTTCTTGAGCTTCAGCTCGGAACCGGTTTCCTTCATGTCGACGCGAACTTTTTCGCATTCGGCAGCCAGGTCCATATTGATCAGGATTTCGCGCACGGCTTCGGCGCCGATGCCGGCGGTGAAGGCATCTTCGCCATACTCGTCCTGGGCTTCCATGTATTCTTCTTCGGAAAGAAGCTGGAAGGGCTGGAGCGGCGTCAGGCCGGGCTCGATGACGACGTAATTCTCGAAGTAGAGAACCCGCTCGACATCCTTGAGCGCCATGTCGAGGATCATCGAGATCCGCGATGGCAGGGATTTCAGGAACCAGATATGCGCCACGGGGGCAGCCAGCTCGATATGGCCCATGCGCTCGCGCCGGACGCGCGCCAGGGTCACTTCAACGCCGCACTTCTCGCAGACGATACCTTTGTACTTGATGCGCTTGTACTTGCCGCACAGGCATTCGTAATCCTTCACGGGCCCGAAGATGCGGGCGCAGAACAGACCGTCGCGCTCCGGCTTGAAGGTCCGGTAATTGATGGTTTCCGGCTTTTTGACTTCGCCAAAGGACCAGGAGTGAATTTTCTCCGGGCTGGCGAGCGCAATCCGGATCCGGTCGAAGGCGGGGCCTTCGGCTGCCGGATTGAAGATGTTCATGACATCATGGTTCATGTCGGCGTCTCCCAAAAGGGTAAACGGGACGGGCCCAGAGCCCGCCCCGCGTATAGATTGCAGCCTTAGCCGTTCTTCAGTTCGACGTTGAGGCCAAGCGAACGCATTTCCTTGACCAGCACGTTGAAGCTTTCAGGAATGCCGGCTTCGAAGGTGTCGTCGCCGCGGACAATGGCTTCATAGACCTTGGTCCGGCCTGCCACGTCATCCGACTTCACCGTCAGCATTTCCTGCAGCGTGTAGGCTGCGCCGTAAGCTTCCAGCGCCCACACTTCCATCTCGCCGAAGCGCTGACCGCCGAACTGGGCCTTGCCGCCCAGCGGCTGCTGGGTCACGAGGCTGTAGGGGCCGATGGAACGGGCATGGATCTTGTCGTCGACCAGGTGGTGCAGCTTGAGCAGATGCTTGACGCCCACGGTCACCTTGCGGCGGAAACGCTCGCCGGTGCGGCCGTCATGCAGCGTCACCTGCCCGGACGGATCGAGACCCGCCTTGACCAGCATCGCCGTCACATCGGCTTCACGGGCACCGTCGAAGACCGGTGTTGCGAAGGGAACGCCCAGCTTGAGATTCTGGCTCAGCTCGGCAAGGCCCTCATCGGTCTCGGGGAGTTCGGCATCATCGCCATAGGCCCGCTTGAGCTCGTCCTTGAGCGCTTCGATCTTGCCGTCGCGCTTGTAGGCTTCATAGGCCTCGCCGATCTGGGCGCCCAGACCACGGCTGGCCCAGCCAAGGTGGGTTTCCAGGATCTGACCGACATTCATCCGGCTTGGCACGCCGAGCGGGTTGAGCACGATATCGACCGCATCACCGTTTTCCAGGAAGGGCATGTCCTCGATCGGGTTGATCTTGGAGATAACACCCTTGTTGCCGTGACGACCGGCCATCTTGTCACCAGGCTGAAGCTTGCGCTTCACGGCGACGAAGACCTTGACCATTTTCATCACGCCCGGCGGCATTTCATCGCCACGCTGCAGCTTGTCGACCTTGTCCTCGAAGCGACGGTCCAGGCGCGCCCGGCTGTCGTCGAACTGCTTTTGCAGCGCTTCGACTTCGGCCATCGCCTTTTCGTCGTCGAGACCGATCCGCCACCACTGGGAGCGCGGGGTCTCGTCAAGGGATTCCTGGGTGATCTTGCCCTTCGGGAAGCCGCGCGGCCCGGAGACCGAGGTCTTGCCGACCAGCAGGTCGCCGAAACGCTGATAGATATTGCGCTCGAGAATGGTGAGCTCGTCATCACGGTCGGTGCCGAGACGTTCGATCTCTTCACGCTCGATCGAGATCGCGCGCTCATCCTTGTCGACGCCGTGACGGTTGAACACCCGCACTTCCACCACGGTGCCGGTGGCACCCGATGGCATGCGCAGGGAGGTGTCACGGACGTCAGACGCCTTTTCACCGAAGATGGCGCGCAGAAGCTTTTCTTCCGGCGTCATCGGGCTTTCGCCCTTCGGCGTCACCTTGCCGACGAGGATATCGCCGGCAGCAACTTCAGCACCCACGGCGACAATACCGGCTTCGTCGAGATTGCGCAGGGCTTCCTCGCCGACATTGGGGATGTCACGCGTGATTTCTTCCGGCCCCAGCTTGGTATCGCGGGCTGCGACCTCAAACTCTTCGAGGTGGATCGAGGTGAAGACGTCGTCGCGCACGATGCGCTCGGAGATCAGGATCGAATCCTCGAAGTTGTAGCCATTCCAGGGCATGAAGGCGACGACCACATTGCGGCCGAGCGCCAGCTCACCCAGATCCGTCGACGGACCATCGGCGATGATGTCGCCCGTGATCACTTCATCACCCACACGCACGATCGGGCGCTGGTTGATACAGGTCGACTGGTTGGACCGCTGGAATTTGGACAGACGATAGATATCGACGCCCGACTTGGCGGCGTCGAGATCTTCGGTCGCGCGGATAACGATACGCGTGGCATCGACCTGCTCGACAACACCGGAACGGCGCGCCGCAACGGCAGCCCCGGAATCGCGGGCCACGGTCGCTTCCATGCCGGTACCGACCAGCGGCGCTTCCGCCTTCACCAGCGGCACGGCCTGACGCTGCATGTTCGAGCCCATCAGGGCGCGGTTGGCGTCATCGTTTTCGAGGAAGGGGATCAGGGCCGCAGCGACCGAAACAACCTGTTTCGGCGACACGTCGATATACTGGACCTCGTCACGCGGAACCAGGGTCACGTCGCCGGCCACACGGCAGTTGACGAACTCATTGTCGAGCATGCCGCTCTCGGTGACATGTGCGTTCGCCTGGGCGATCGCGTAGCGGGATTCCTGCATCGCCGAGAGATAGTCGACCTGGTCGAGCAGCTTGCCGTTCTCGACGCGGCGATAAGGGCTCTCGATAAAGCCGTACTTGTTGACGCGGGCGAAAGTCGACAGCGAGTTGATCAGGCCGATATTCGGACCTTCAGGCGTTTCAATCGGGCAGATCCGGCCATAATGGGTCGGGTGCACGTCGCGGACTTCGAAGCCGGCACGTTCGCGGGTCAGACCGCCAGGCCCAAGCGCCGAAAGGCGACGCTTGTGCGTCACTTCGGAGAGCGGGTTGGTCTGGTCCATGAATTGCGACAGCTGCGAGGAGCCGAAGAATTCACGCACCGCGGCGGCCGCCGGTTTGGCGTTGACGAGATCGTGCGGCATGACGGTCTCGATATCGACCGAGGACATGCGTTCCTTGATCGCGCGCTCCATGCGGAGCAGGCCGATGCGGTACTGGTTTTCCATCAGCTCGCCGACCGAACGCACCCGGCGATTGCCGAGATTGTCGATATCGTCGATTTCGCCGCGACCGTCGCGCAGACCCACCAGGGTCTTGAGCACGGCCAGGATGTCTTCCTTGCGCAGGGTGCGCATATCGTCCGGCGCATCGAGGTCGAGACGCATGTTCATCTTGACCCGGCCAACGGCGGAGAGGTCATAGCGCTCGCTGTCGAAGAACAGGCCCTGGAACATGGCCTCGGCGGTATCGGCCGTCGGCGGCTCGCCCGGGCGCATGACCCGGTAGATGTCCACCAGCGCCTGCTCGCGGCTGTCATTCTTGTCGACGGCCAGCGTGTTGCGCATGTAGGGACCGATGCCCGTCGCGGGATCGATGTCGAGGATGTTCAGTTCCTTGACGCCGGTCGTCTTGAGGATTTCCAGCACTTCCTCGGTCAGTTCGTCACCGGCTTCGACGAAGATCTCGCCGGTTTCGGTATTGACCATGTCCTCGGCAATATAGCTGCCCAGGATATCGGCATCGGAGACCAGAAGCAGCTCGAGGCCTTCCTCGGCCAGCTTGTTGGCAGCGCGGGCAGAGATCTTCTTGCCGGCTTCGGCAACAACATCGCCAGTCTTGGCATCGACCAGGTCGCGCGCCGGCTTGGCGCCGCGCCAGCGTTCCTTCACGTAAGGAACGGTCCAGCCCTTCTTGGTGCTCTTGTAGCTGATCGTGCTGTAGAAGGTCGCAAGGATCTCTTCCTTGTCCAGACCCAGCGCATAGAGCAGCGTCGTCGCCGGCAGTTTGCGGCGACGATCGAGGCGCATGTGAACCACGTCCTTGGCATCGAATTCGAAGTCGAGCCAGGAACCGCGATAGGGAATGATACGGGCGGCAAACAGGAATTTGCCGGAGGTGTGGGTCTTGCCACGGTCATGGTCGAAGAAGACGCCCGGCGAACGGTGCATCTGGGAGACGATGACGCGCTCGGTGCCGTTGACGATAAAGGTGCCCTTGTCGGTCATGAGCGGGATATCGCCCATATAGACATCCTGTTCCTTGATGTCCTTGACCGAGCGTGCGCCCGTTTCCTCGTCGACATCAAACACGATGAGACGCATCTTCACCTTCAGCGGTGCGGCATAGGTCATGTCACGCTGCTGGCATTCTTCAGTATCGAACTTCGGCGTTTCGAATTCGTAGGACACGAAGTCGAGCACGGCGCGATCGGCAAAGTCCTTGACCGGGAAGACCGATTTGAAAACGGTCTGCAATCCGGTGTCAGGGCGCTCGCTGGCGCGCACATCCTTCATCAGAAACTGCTCGTACGAGCTCTTCTGAACTTCGATCAGATTCGGCATCGCAACAGTTTCCGGAATACGACCGAATGACTTGCGAATCCGCTTCTTGCCGGTGAACGATAGACCCATGTCGGCTCCCTTCGCAGACAGCACTGCGCATCTGATGCGGGGAAATCCCCGCTCCGTGCCGCTCCATGATCCCGACAGATACCGGGACCGGTTATGCGCCTCCCCCTGGAGCGACAGCGGGGGAACGCCAATTCTCAAAGACGGGCTAACGGACGCGCAGGATCACCCCACGCGCCCGAGAGCACCGTACCTGTCACGCCGAAGCGTGATTATTTCAGCTCGACGGTCGCGCCGGCAGCTTCAAGCTTGGCCTTGATATCGTCGGCTTCAGCCTTGCTCGCGCCTTCCTTGACGGCCTTCGGTGCGGCTTCGACGAGGTCCTTGGCTTCTTTCAGGCCGAGACCCGTGATACCGCGGACTTCCTTGATGACGTTGATCTTCTTGTCGCCGGCCGAAACCAGCATGACGTCAAATTCGGTCTGCTCTTCAGCAGCCTCGGCGGCGCCACCAGCGGCAGGGCCGGAAGCAACGGCGACCGCAGCAGCCTTGATGCCTTTTTCTTCGAGAAGATCGTTGAGTTCCTTGGCTTCCAGAATGGTCAGGGCCAGGAGTTCGTCACAGAGTTTAGCTACATCAGCCATTTGTTCAATTCCTTGTAAAACGTTGGTTTGTCGGTTCGAATGCGGAGAATGACGTTATGCGGCGGCTTGTTCGCGGATCGCCTCGATGGCTCCCGAGAGACCTTGCCCCGGCGACATGAGCCGCTGGACCACCTGAGAGGCTTGACCCGTGAGACGGGCGGCAATGGTACCGATGAGTTCTTCGCGCGACGGCATTTTGGAGAGTGCGGTGATGCCGGCGGCATCGAACACATTCTCTTCCATGAACCCGCCGAGAATGACGAATTTCTCATTGGACTTGGCGAAATCGACCACGACCTTCGGCGCCGAAACAAAGTCTTCCGAGTAAGCGACAGCGACCGGACCTGTAAACAGATCGGCAGCGCCCTCACCCGGCTGGCCTTGCAGAGCGATTTTGGCGAGGCGGTTACGCACCACCTTGAACGTGCCACCAACTTCACGAAGTTTGATGCGCAGGTTCGTCATTTCCGCAACGGTCATACCCGAGTAATGGGCCATGACCACGGATCCGCTACCGGCGAAGATGCTCTTCAGCTCTTCAACGGATGCTTCTTTTTGCGTGCGATCCATATGCGGACTCCCTAGTCTGAGTCTCCCACCATGGGAGACCCGTTGAAGACGCCCCGGTGCGGCAACTCCCGTCACGGGAGCGGCAACGCCGCGGCGCATTCCTGTCCCAGGGCTCGAACCGACGGCCTTGAACAAGGCCGAAGGTATCTCGCTCTGTCTCACACAAGGCCTGGACTGGATTAAGGCACGACGCGGACGCCGCCCCCCTTGTGATCTCGGACAGGTGGGCCAACCCATGCACAACACGCATGGTGGAGACCCGAATGGTCCGACCGGCTACAGCCAGTCGGACCGAATTTCAATACCGTTACGCTGAAACAGCGTCACTCGAGTCGATGCGGACGCCAGGGCCCATCGTCGAACTGATGCCGATGCGGCGGACATAAGTCCCCTTGGCACCGGTCGGCTTTGCCTTCACGACCGCATCCACCAGGGCGCGGACATTTTCAGCCAGCGCCGCTTCGGTGAAGCTCGCCTTGCCAACACCGGCGTGAACGATCCCGGCCTTCTCAGCACGGAATTCGACAGCGCCGCCCTTGGAGGCCTCGATCGCCTTGGTGACGTCCATGGTGACGGTGCCAACCTTCGGGTTCGGCATCATGCCGCGCGGGCCGAGCACCTTACCGAGACGGCCGACGATCGGCATCATGTCGGGGGTCGCGATGACCTTGTCGAAATTGATATTGCCGGCCAGAATCTGTTCCATCAGATCCTCGGCGCCAACGACATCGGCACCGGCCTTGGTCGCTTCATCGGCCTTCGGGCCGCGCGCGAACACGGCGACGCGGACGGTACGCCCGGTGCCGTGCGGCAGATTACAGACGCCGCGGACCATCTGGTCAGCATGGCGTGGATCGACACCCAGATTGATGGCCACTTCGATGGTCTCATCGAATTTGGCCGTAGCCTTGGACTTGACGTGCTTGACAGCCGCGTCGACCGAATAGGCTTCTTCGCGCGAAATACCTTCGCGGGCGGCAGCCATACGTTTTCCCAGTTTCGCCATCGTTCTACTCCGTAACCTGCAGACCCATGGAACGGGCAGAACCGGCGATGATCTTGGTCGCCTGGTCGAGGTCGTTCGCGTTGAGGTCTTTCATTTTCTGTTCGGCAATGTCACGGCACTGGGACATTGAAACGGAACCGGCAATCGCCAGGCCGGGCGTGGTGCCACCCTTGGAAAGCTTGGCAGCCTTCTTCAGGAAGAAGCTCGCCGGCGGCGATTTGGTGACGAAAGTGAAGGACTTGTCCGAAAACACGGTGATGATTGTCGGGATTGGCATCCCTTTTTCCATCTCCTGGGTCTTCGCATTGAAGGCTTTACAGAATTCCATGATGTTGACGCCGCGCTGACCCAGCGCCGGCCCGATCGGCGGCGACGGGTTGGCTGCCCCGGCAGGCACTTGCAGCTTGATATAGCCGGTAATCTTCTTGGCCATGTTCCCACTCCTTTAAAGGGCACAATCTGCGCCCCGTGGTTTCGCGGTACGGCCCGGCATGGACTTGCTGCCGGCACCTCCCGCAATGTTACGGATCAGGCGATTTTCTCGACCTGTCCGTATTCGAGTTCGACCGGCGTAGCACGGCCGAAAATATTGATTGCCACCTTCAGGCGGCCATTTTCGTGATCGTCTTCCTCGACGACACCGTTGAAGCTGGCAAAGTGACCGTCGATGACATTGACGGTTTCGCCGATCTGGTAGGACACGGTCGGATGCGGACGCTCGGCGTCTTCGACCATTTGCCCCAGAATGCGCTTCACCTCGTTCTCGGTAACCGGCATCGGCTTGTTGCCAGAGCCCAGGAAACCGGTGACCTTCGGCGTATTCTTCACGAGGTGATAGGCGTCGTCGGACATGTCCATCTTGACGAGGACATAGCCGGGAAAATACTTGCGCTCCGCATTGATCTTGCGACCCTTGCGAACTTCCACCACCTCTTCGGTCGGGACGAGGATTTCTTCGAACTTGTCCTCAAGCCCCTGGATCTTGGCTTCAGTGCTGATGGCCTCGGCGACCTTCTTCTCGAAGTTCGAATAGGCGTGCACGATATACCATTTGGCAGACATACAGCCTCCTCCTAAGCGCCGGAGCCAAGAGCCAGCAGGCTCTGGACCGTGAACTGGATGCCGAGGTCGACCATCCAGAAAAACAGAATTGCGATCGTGCTCAAAATCAGCACCAGCACAGTGGAGACGATTGTCTCCTGACGGCTCGTCCAGGTTACCTTGCGGGCTTCCTGGCGCACCTGGGCGAGATACTGGAACGGATTGACACCGCGCTTCTTGGCGGCTGCACCGTCCTGTTTGGGCTTGGCTGGCACCTTATCGTTCCTGTTCCGCGTCATAAACTTCCATCTGGCCCGTCAGGACCGTCATTTCAATCGCCCGGTAAGGACTATTATCCGTCAGCGCGGCATGGCAGGGGCGGAGGGACTCGAACCCACGACCCTCGGTTTTGGAGACCGATGCTCTACCAACTGAGCTACACCCCTATATCGCGCACGCGAACTAGCATGGAGACGTCGCCGCCACCACACCCGAAGCGCAGCTCTCTACATCCTGCGGCGCCATAAGAAAACAGCTAAAACGCAGAAACGAGCGCATTCTTCCCATGCCTTGCTGACAAGAGCGGCGGTATCGGCCTGCCCGCGCCCGATGTCAAGCCGCAGCCGCGCTCAAGGTCCAGGCAAGCGGCGGATCAATGCCCGTTGCGCGGATTTCTCCGATCTCGGCCCGGCCAAGACCGGCGGCATCGAGCCGCTCCAGGATCCGGGACAGACCGGGCTCGTCGGCCGCCGCATCCAACATTGATTGCATCCGTTGCCGGAAGGCGATCAGCTCACCTGCCTGGGTATCAAGCCAGGGTTCAATCTGATCGGGCGGATAGGCCGCATGCCGGACCTGCAGGGTCCCCAGATCGGCGAGCAGCCTCAAGGCGTGGCTCCGGGCGGCGCCGTCCGCGGCCCGCTGCACGGCATCGGTCAGGCGCGTCAATGCCAAACCAAGCTTGCCCGAGGCCCGAGCGACCACGCGAGGCACGACCTGGCCGGCCAGCAGCTTGCGCTGGAGCTCGAACAGCCGCCGGCAACTCGACATGACCCCGCTATTGTCGAGACGGTCGAGAATGGCGAGATTGGCTGTGCATTCGTCGAAGATTACCCCGTCCGTGCGATGAATGACGGCGAGCATCCGCCCGGCCGGTGCAACAAGGCGGGCGGCATCGCTGAAAGCCTCGTGACCGGCATACTCAAGCCCGCACTGACTGGTCACCATATCGAAGCTGCCATCCGCATAGGGAAGTCTGCAGGCATCGGCAGCGACCAGCTTGATGCCGGCCGCGCCCTGGCGCTGCTCAAGCGCCGTCAACGCTCCCGGGGAAAAGTCGGATGCATGCAGATCGGCCGCGCATCCGTCGGCATCGCCGGCGAGTTGCGCGCAAAGCCGCGCGACGGCGCCATCGCCGCAAGCGGCATCGAGCACACGCACGCGGCTGCGGGCCTCGAACTCCCCGGAGAGGGTCTCGCGCCAGAAGGCGTCAAACAAGCCGCCATGCCGTGCACCGCCCACCAGGCGATTGCTGTCGGCACCGTGCCGGTCCCAATAGTCTGCCCAAGCCTGACTGGCCCGGCCGTTTTTGCCAACAGCTTCCATCGCCGACGATCATGTCGCGCCTTGCGCGCCGGGGCAAATTCGGCGGACAGCGCCTGGCCCCAGGCTGGACAGGACAGTCAATGCGCAAAGAAAAAGGGCGGCCCCGAAGGACCGCCCTTTCCCCATCAAACGCTGACGCGTTGATTAGAAGCGCATCGTACCGCCAACAAAGAGGCGACGCCCCAGTGTTTCGTACGTTGCAGGCCAGGTGTTGGCCTGTTCCGAAGCCGTCGAACCAATGGCTGGAACGTCGGTGTCGGTGAAGTTGGTAACACCAAGGTTCACGGTGAACGTGTCGTTGATGTCGTACTGGAAGGTCACGTCGAAATAGCTCGTGCCATCGATGTGATCAGAGAAGGTGCTGAGGTACGGCAGCGTGGAAGAATCAGCTTCCACAGCACCGATGTAGCGCCAGCGCAGCGAGGTCGTGAACGGACCCGTATACCACGAGGTTTGCATCGTGTGCTTGTACTCAGGTGTCGGCTCACCGCAGCTCAGGCCGTAGAGGCCGGCGCAAGCGGTAACCGGCGACGTCGCCGAGTTGGTCAGGTCAGACGTCATGGTGTAGCCGCCGTAATAGGTGACAGCCATATCGCCTGGCAGACCCATCACACCTGCATCAAAGCCGTAATCGATCCGGAGATCGACGCCTTCGGCGTCGAGGACGGCGGCGTTGATGTTGGTGAGCGATGGCAGGTAGCCATTGGCACCCATTTCACCGGTACCCGGGTTACGGCTTCCGGCCAGAGCCGCACAGGACGAGGCAATGCCGGACAGGTGGCATTCGTCGAGCAGGGTCTGGAGTGGCAGGGTCGTGATCACGTCTTCGATCGAGATGTTGTAGTAATCGAGCGTGACAGTCAGACCTTCGATTGCAGCAGGCGTCAGGACCACACCGATGGTGTAGGTATCAGCCGTTTCAGCATCGAGGTTCGGGTTGCCACCGAACAGGGCTTCCATCTGGGCATTGCCCTGGAAGTCTGCACCAAGCTGAGCGGCAGGAACGCCGGCAGCCGTACAGGTGGCATCGATGGTGGCTGCGCTATAGGAGCCGTTGGCACCGCCGGCGCATGGATCCTGGGCACCCGGGAAACCATTGACCAGTGGCTGGAACAGGTCACCGACATTTGGTGCCCGCACAGCGCGGTTGAAGTTACCACGAATACGGATCTGGTCATTCAGCTCCCAGCCGAGGCCGACAGCGAATGCTTCCGTTTGACCAACCGTGCTGTAATCCGACGAACGGAAAGCAGCATTCAGAGCCAGAGACTGGATCATCGGACGATCTTCGATCAGTGGCATTTCGACTTCTGCGAAGAATTCGTAGACGTCGAAGGAACCGCCGACTGGAAGCGCCTGGTTGAAGCCGCGAACGTCAGGGCCGAGGACCGAGTCAGGACGGGATTCCGCACTGGATTCACGATACTCGACACCCATAACGAGTGCGAGCGGGTCATTGGCTGCTGGCGACTGCAGGAACGGAACCGTACCGGACAGGGTAGCCAGGGCCTGGAAGGATTCCATGGTGTCGATCTGGGCACCGGTCTTCGAAATTTCGGCAACCGAAGCGGCCGACATGGCACCAGGGCCACCGAAGACGTTGGCGTACGACGCGGTACAACCGCTGGCGATCGCGGTCGGACCACCATCGCAGAGCACACCGGCCTGCAGAGCCGAGACGGACAGGTTGCCGGTCTGGATTTGCGAGACAGCCGAACGCGAATAGTTCATGAACGCGTCGTAACTCCAGTCAGCGTTCAGAGCGCCACGGGCGCCGAACACAGCCTGGAAGGAGCTCGTGTCACGCAGAGAATTACGCGTGCCGAACTCTTCGAAACGGCGGCTGATCCGGACAGTACCGGTGCCGTCGCCATTGTTCGAACCCGGATCGGCAACGATCAGGCCCAGCAGGTCAGCTGGCAGGTTCGGGTTGTCGAGGTTGACCGTCAGGGTCACACCAGCAGGCGTCGGGGCCAGCTGAGAGTCGACAACGTTGTTGGCAAACACGCCACGGCCGTAGAGCTCAAGGTGCTCATTGACTTCATAGGTTGCGAACGCCGAGATGTTGTAGCGTTCCTGCGGCAGTTGCAGGTAGTTGCTCGGGCCGTAGTTATAGGTGTCGTTCGGATTGCCGCCAGAACGGTAACCGCGGACATTACCGCCCTCGTCAACACGGAACCCGGAGCAGTTACCCACGCAGTTCGGGTCGAACGCGGTCAGGGCAGCCTGGTCGAGACCGAAGCTGTTGGTCGTGCCACCACGGATACGGGTACCCGGGATGTTGGACGAACCACCATAGATCCAGCCGTCGGCTTCATTGCCTGGACCTGGATCCCACAGGACGACCGAGGAGAAGTCACGGTCGGCGTTAAACAGCGCTTCACGATTGGTGTAGCCCAGCGAGATGACTGCGTTACCGCGGCCATTGTCGAAATTGCCACCCATGGTGACCGACACGTTGGTGATCGTACCGTCGAGATCGCCGAGGGACGTTTCGGTCGAAGCATTGATTTCAACGCCTTCGAAATCGTCCTTCATGATGAAGTTGACAACACCGGCAACAGCGTCGGAACCGTAAACAGCGGAAGCACCACCGGTCACGATATCGATGCTGGCAACCATGGCAGCCGGGATGTTGTTCAGGTCAACGACGTTGTTGACGCTGGAACCGACGAAGCGCTGGCCATCAACCAGGACCAGGGTCCGGGTGGTGCCGAGGCCACGAAGGCTGACCGTTGCCGTACCGTCGCCCGGGTTGTTCGACGTGGAGTCAAACGCAGGGACAACCTGTGGCAGGGTGTTGATGAAGTCTTCGGTGTTGACGGTGTTCACGACAGCAAGCTGTTCAGCGGTAACATTCGTCACCGGGCTTGGGGCGATCGTGTCGGTACGCTGAATGCGCGAACCGGTGACCGTCACCACGTCCTGGTCTTGTGCCATTGCCGGGGCCGCTACAGCCAGGCCGGAAATAAGCGTGCTTGCCATCAGGCAAGCCTTCAAAGAAGTGCGTCTCACTCTATATCCCTCCGAGTAAGGATTCTGAATTGGGAAGCACACCCTGAATTATGATCATCAGGCAGGACTCCCCCCTCTCAACGGGGCACACGATTCCCCGCCTTGGTGCCAAAATAGGCGCGGCGCTCGCAAAGGGTCAATGACACACCTCTGTCACGAAGCCGTGCGCCGGGCATTTAGGTGGTAGTGTGGCGCAATTGCCTCATTCGGTGCGGAATTGGGGCATTTGTGTGGCATCCGCACACGCGGGAGGGGAATTGCGGGCCCCGGCACGCAGCTCGCACTGGCGTCTCAGGCCGGGATCAGGTCGAACGGCGCCGTGACACGAACCTCCTCTGAAACAAAGGGTTCGACCCCGTGCCAGAGATAGGACGGAAAGAAAATCGCCGCGCCGGGTTCCGGCTGGATATAGCGCTCGGCCGGCAGGTCGAGCCCGGCCACGCCGGATGCCCCGAGGCGAAGCCAGCCGGCGCGCTCGCCGTCCATCACGCTGTCGGGCACGGCGACATAATATGACGCGCTGATCCATCCGGCCGGGTGGATATGGTCGACATGACCGCCCCCGGACCGCAGCCGCACTGACCAGGCGCCCGTCAGCTTGAGAGCCTCACTCTTGCGCCGCAAAAAGGGATGGTCCGGATCGTCGGGCAGGCCGGCAACAAAGGCGCCGGCTGCCGCCTGCAGGGCGTGGGCGAGCGCCTGGATCACCGCACTGTCCTGGTCCCAGAGCCGCCCGGATGACTGGGTGCCACCGAACAGGGTCTGATCAAGCGGTTGCGCGCCGCTGCCATGCAGGCGCTCGATCTCGTCTGCCAGCGCCGCGTTGAACTCCGCCAGCGAGGCATAGCCGGGCGGGGTCTCGATCATCCGCTTGGCCGTGAAGCGGTCGTAGTCATAAAATCGCCGATAGCGGTCATCGCCCTGCAGCCGCCAGGCCAGCGATTGCAGCGCCACATGCTTCTGCAAGTGCTCTGCGGGCGGCTCGGCCCCGAGCAGCGCCAGCGCCTCATCAACCTCCCCCGCCGGCAACAGCGCCTCCACCAGCTGGTGGCGGATCGTGAAATCGGCCGCCGCCTCGCTGCTTGACGCCACCGCTGCTCTATAGGCCGCGCGCAGATCATCCAGCCCGGCATCGCGCCGGCCCAGCCGGCCGCGCAATTCACCCCGCAGGGACAGCGCCTGCAGATTGGCCGGCTCCAGCGCCAGCGCCAGTCCGGCGGCGCGCTCGGCTTCCTCCGGCTGTCCCGACCGCATCAGGATCTCCGCCCGCACCAGCTGCAGGCCGGCATCGGCCCGCTGTTGCAGCACCTGATCGAGCAGGCTTGTTGCCGCCGCGCCCTCGCCCAGTTCCCAGGCCAGACTGGCCTGGTCGCGATGGATATCGGCCCGCGTCGGCGCAAGCCGCAGCGCCGCCAGATAGCCTTGCCGTGCCGCGTCGAGGCGGCCGCGATTGCGCAGGCTGTTGGCGCGCTGGTAGTGGGCGTCGGCAAAGTCCGGTGCCAGCCGGACCGCAAGATCGAGATCGCCCAGCGCGTCGTCCACCCGGCCAAGCGTGCGGTAGAGGCAGCCCCGGTTGACCCGGATATAGGCCGCCTGGGGTTGCGCCGCCACGGCCTGGTCAAACCAGTCCAGAGCCGCCTCGAATGCCTCCTGCTTCACGGCAATATTGCCCAGGCCGTTGAGACTGGCCGCGTGTCCGGGGCGTAGACCCAGCCCGGTCCGGTAGGCCTCCGCTGCCGCGTCCAGTTCTCCGGTTTCGCCCAGGGCAATGCCCAGATTATACCAGGCATCGGCGAAAGCGGGCGCCAGCTCGGTGGCGCGCCGGTAACTCGCAGCGGCCAAATCAGGCTGGCCGGACCTGCGATAGAGATTGCCGAGATTATTCAGTACCGCATGGGGTTGCGGGTGACGCAGGGCTGCCGCTTGCAGATCCGCGGCTCCCGCCTCGAAGGCGCCGGTCTTGCCGCGCGCCAGGCCTCGCAGGTGCAGGGCTTCAACATCGCCGGGATTGCGTTGCAGGATCGCGCTCAGCTCGGCCTCGGCCCGCGCCGCCTCGCCGCGTTGCAGCCATTGTACGATCTCCTGCAGGCTCGCCGCCATCTATTCGCCTCGCGCTGCGCCGCCAAACAGGCCGCCAAGAATGGCGCCCAGCCCGCGCTTGCTGTCCCGAGCGCCCGCTTGCGTCCCGGCGCCCGCGCCGTCCTGCGGCCCCTCGCCGGTCCATTCGCCGGTGACCGGATCGACGCCCAGCGCGGCGATGCGGTCATCAAACCCGTCCAGGAACCCGGCATAGGCCGCCGTTGAGTTGAGATGATCCGTGGAGGCGGGCTTGCGCACCTGCACCGAGCTGAAGGTCATCACCGAGCGTTCCTGCAGGTGGAAATCGAGACATTTCCGGCTCCAGCCAAGCCCGGTGCGGGCGATCACATAACGCAGCCGGGCCTCGAAATCGGCGACCAGCGCCTCATACTGCAACGTCGTATAGCGCCGCGGCAGATTGGCCGCCCAATGGGCACACAGCCGCGCATGTTCGGCATAATAGTGAGCAATATCATCGAGATCATGGGCGAAGGGCCATTGCCGCGAGAAATTGCGGCGATAGATCGAGAACGCCGTCTCCACCGGCCGCCGACGGATATGGATGACCGGCGCTTCCGGGAAAAGCTGGCGGATCAGCCCGACAGCGAGGAAATTGGACGGCTGCTTGTCCGTCACCCATTGCGCCTGGTCGAGGCCCAGCTCTGCATGCTGCGAGAAGTAGCGGGTGCGCCAGGCCATGCGCTGCATCACCGGAATCTCTCCGCCTGACCAGCCGGTACTCCGGGCCCAGCCGAGGAACTCCTCCAGAATGAAGGGCATCGCGCTCAACTCACCGCCGGCCGTCACATCGTCATGGGCGGCGATCGCCGCCTCGATCAGCGTCGTGCCCGACCGCGGCATGCCGACAATGAAGATCGGCCGGGCCTGCGTGATCGCCGGCAGGGCTGCGCATTCGGCCTCCGCCGGGAACATCGCCATCAGCGCGTCCGTTCGCGCCGCCTGGGCGCTGCGATCATAGCCGCCCGATGCCGCGTGACCATGCTGGATTTTCTTGGTCGCATTGGCGCGCGTCCAGGCCTGGAAGGCCGACTGCGGCTGCTGGCGCCGGTGCAGCGCATCGCCGAGGGCAAACAGTCCGATCGCCTGGCGGTCGGCAGCGAGGCCGGGCTCCTCCACCCCCGCCTGCAGCGCTTCCAGCTCCGCATCGGTCAGACGCCCCGACGCAACCTCACACAATTGCCCATAGGCTTCCAGATGCCCCGGATCGCTTTCCAGCGCCCGGCGGCACAGCGCCTCGGCCTCCGCGAATGCACCCAGAAAGGTATGCACCCGCGCCAGGCCGAACGCCGCCTCGGCATTGCCCGGTTCAAGCGCCAGCGCCTTCTCGAACAGGGCCCGGGCTGCCGGGATATCGCGAGCGCCCAGCACCAGCCGTCCCAGCGCCGCCCAATTGTCCGCGACTTCAGGGTCGGCTTCGGCAACGGGTTGATAGATCCGGGCCGCTCGCGCGTAAAAACCGAGCTGCCCCAGCGCCAGCGCCTGCGCGCTCAGGGCCTCATGCTCGCCGGGCGCGGCATCGACCCAGCTCTTGGCCAACCGCTCCATCGCGGCCCAGTCGCCGGACTGGCGCGCCAGCGCCGTGCGCAGCCGCAACACCTCGGGATGGCCGGCCAGACCGGTCTGCTCGGCGACATCAAGGGCATGGCGGGTCGCCGCGATGTCAGAGAGTTCGATACACGCCCCGGCGAGACGAAGCGCGATCTGTGGCCGCGCCGGATGCTCCGCGCCTGTCTCGAGCGCCCGTTGCAGCGCCCGGGCCGCGACGGCGAAATCACCGGCGCGCCCGGCCAGATCCCCCAGCCGGCCCCAGGCGTCAAACATGTCCGGCGCCAGCCGCGTCGCTTCGGTGGCCGCGGCCAGCGCACGATCGGGATCGCCGAGCAATTCCCACTGGATCGAACGGTAAAGGTGCAATTGCGGCAAGGCAGGATTGGCGGCCTCGGCCTTGTCGAGCCAGGCGCGGCCCGCCTCGACCGCGCCGCTCTCCAGGTCACAGACCCCCAGCAGGCACATCGCAGCCGCATTGGCCGGGTCGAGCGCGAATACGTCGTGACAGCTCAGCCGAGCCGCATCGAACTGGTCGCTCAACCGCTGCCGGTTCGCCTGCTCCAGAAGGCGCGCGATCGCGCCGCCCTGCCCGGTGTCCGCTGTGTTTGCCATGCCCGTCAGGCCCCGCTTCCGGCTGGTTCCAGCTGTCACACTTACCGCGTTCAGCCACACGGGTGAATGCCCGCCTGCAGACCGCCCGGCGCGCCAGCAAAAAGGGCGACCCGCATCGCGGATCGCCCCTCTCACTCAGACACTGTCTGTCAGGCTATTCGACGATTTTCGAGACGACGCCGGCACCGACGGTGCGGCCGCCTTCGCGGATGGCGAAGCGGAGCTTCTCTTCCATCGCGATCGGAACGATCAGTTCGACGTTCAGCTCGACATTATCGCCAGGCATGACCA
>NZ_JBLXIK010000015.1:0-12665 GCF_048269565.1 Maricaulis sp.
GGCCGCCATAGCCGCGCGACAGGGCATCGGCGCGGTAGCCCATGTCCGCCAGACGTTCGAGAATGGTCTGGGCAACCGGGGTCTTGCCGGTGCCGCCCAGGGTGAGATTGCCGACACAGATCACAGGAATGCCCGGATCGAGCGGCTGGGTGTTGCGGATCCGCCGCGCGGTCGCCCAGCGATAGATCCAGCTCAGCGGGGTCAGCAGGGCGCGCACCAGGCTGCCCGAACCGCGTCCGCCATCGGTACGCCAGAAAGCCGGTTCCCTCATGGTTCGATCTCCGTACCCTTGCCGCCTTCAAGCAAGGCATCGAGCGCCGCGAGGCTGGTCGCCATCGCGCCACCGGAGGCTTCGGCAATCGCTGCCCTGGCGGCCTTGATCGAGGGGCCGCGATGGGCCCAAACGCGGTCCAGCGCTGCCGCGATGCTGGCGGCAGTGCTGACCGTGATCATCGCCTTGTGCTGGCGATAGACGGCGTAGAGATCGTCGAAACTGGCCGTATGCTCGCCGCTCAACACGGCCGTCCCGGCCTGGCTGGCCTCGATCGGATTGTGACCACCGATATCGGGCACCAGGCTGCCGGCGATCAGGGCGGCGGGCGCGCAGGCATACCAGAGCGGCATTTCACCGAGCGTGTCGGCGAGCCAGATCTGGTCCGCCGGTGCCGGCGTTTCGCCCGCCGAGCGGCGCACGCCGCGAAAGCCCTGCTTGTCGATCAGGCGCGCAACTTCATCGCCGCGCTCGGGATGGCGCGGGGCGAGAATCAGCAGGGCGTCGGGATGGGTTTTCAGGGTCAGGGCGTGGGCATGCAGCACGATGGCTTCCTCGCCAGGATGGGTCGAGGCGGCCAGCCAGACCGGGCGATCACCGATCGTGTCGCGGATCTGCGCCAGCGCCTTGGGATCGGCCGCTTCGGCGCGCGCTTCCAGCTTGAGATTGCCGGCTAGGGTGATGGCCTTGCCGGTGAGGTTTTCCAGCCCGTCGCGGGTGCGGCTGTCGGCGGCACCGATCCAGTCGAAACAGCCGAGCAGATAGCGCGCCGAATCCGGCCGCTTGTTCCAGCTGGCCAGCGAGCGGTCATTCATGCGCGCATTGACCAGTGCCATCGGGATATCGCGCGCGGCGGTCTCGATCACCAGATTGGGCCAGAGCTCCGATTCGGCGAACACGGCGAGATCGGGTTTCCAGTAATCGAGAAAACCGCGCACGGCCGAGCCGGTGTCGATCGGCAGATACTGGTGCTTGGCCACCGGCGGCAGGCGTTTCGCCATCAGCCGCGCCGAGGTCATGGTGCCCGTGGTGACCAGGAAGCGCAGATCGGGCCGGTCTGCGGCAAAGGCCTCGACCAGGCTGGCCAGGACGAGGCTCTCGCCGACACTGGCACCATGCAGCCACACCAGCCGTCCGGGCGGGCGCGGAAAGGTCGGATGGCCGAGACGTTCATTGCGGCGGTCGGGGTCTTCCTTGCCGGCGCGGGCACGGTGCTGCAGCAACGGCACCGCCAGCGGTGCGGCGCAGCGCATCAACAGGCGATAGGCCGAAAGTGAGAGGGGGAGGCTCACCGTTTGGCCCCTCCGCTCCTGGTCTTCGCATTGGCACCGGTGCCGGGCCGCAGACGCTCGTCGGGCTCGATGACCTCGCCGCCAACGGCCTCGTCGGCCTCGCGGGTGAGCTCATTGAGCCGGGTTTCCAGCAGCAGCCGGGCCGCCTCGAGCTCTTCGGGCGTCGCGGTCTTGGCGACATGGATCGGATCACCCCAGATGATGACGCCGCGGCTGAAATAATGGGGCAGGCAATGCTTGTCCCAGGCCCGGTGCAACACGGTCTTGCGCCGGGTCGACCAGGTGAAGGGGATGATGGGAACACCCGTATCGCGGGCCATGCGGATGGCGCCATAGCCGGCGCGCATGCGGGGGCCGCGGGGCCCGTCCGGGGTGACAGCGCCGCTGCCGCCCTGGCTGAGATGGTTGACCATGGCCCGGTAGGCCGCTTCGCCGCCCTTGTTGGCGCCGGGCTTGCTGGTATTGCGAGACGAGCCGCGCACCAGGCCGACCTTGTACCAGCGGGCAAAACGGGCACCGATATCGCCTTCGCGCGATCGAGAGGCCAGAGCCAGCATGCGGTCATAATGCCGGTTCCAGCCCTGCAGGGCCATCAGGACACGGCCATGCCAGACGCAGCCGAGAATCGGCAGGTTCTCGTCCCAGACCCGCTGGACATAATCGCCATTGCGAACTTCCCAGCGAATCGAGCGGCGCACCGACTCCACATAGAGCAGCGCGAGGAAGGCACCGATTTCCTGGGCCCAGGGCTTTGACAGCAAGCGTTTCAACATCGTGTATCCTTGCTCGCCTTCACCGGCTGAAAGGTCAAGCACGGCGCGCGGTTGCCTCACCGTCGCAGGCATCCTAAATCCCGTTGCAGCAAGAAAGAAACCGCATGGCCTATGATCTCACTGATCCGATCGATCGCAAGCGCGCCTGGAGCGATTATCTCTGGAAGGACCACGGTGTCCTGCGCCTGCGTTTTCACAATATGCACGAGGTCGGCGGCGGTCTGTGGCGGGCCAACCAACCCTCGCCGGACCGGCTGGAATGGCTGGCGGCGGAAGGATTCAAGACGATCCTGAATATTCGCGGCCCGCAGCCGGGTGTCTGCTATTACGATTTCGAACGCGAGGCCTGCGAGCTGCACGGGCTTGCCTTGCACGACATGCCGTTTGGTTCGCGCGAGGCGCCCTATGTCGACCGCATCCAGCGCGCGGTGAAGATTTTCGAGAGCATCGAATACCCGGCCCTGGTGCATTGCAAATCCGGAGCTGACCGGGCCGGCCTGGTTTCGGTCCTGTTTGCGCTGACCCATCTCAAATTGCCCTATGACGAAGCGATTGCGCATTTGTCGTTGAAGTATCTGCATGTGAAGGCCGGAAAGACCGGCGTGCTCGACTATTTCTTCGAGACTTACCGGGCCTATAACGAGGCCAATCCGATCGATTTCATGGACTGGGTCGAGACCGTCTATGACCGCGATGCGGTGCAGGCAGGCTTCATGTCGAGCTGGTGGGGCAACCTGCTGACCGAGCGGCTTTTGCGGCGCGAATAACCCCCGGTTGATTCTTTATGCCTGCCCGATTCATCAGATATGACGACTCTTTCCCCGGCTTTGCGGCAGATTAACTCCCGTTAACCACGTTGGCATCCGGTCAGGCCGGGCGCTGATGCAAGGGCGGGAGAGCGAAAATGCACGAGATGGTCAGGGCGATAGAGCGCGGCGATGACCGGCTGGCCGGCTTGCACGCCCGGCTGTCGCGCGAAACCGGTCCCGCATTTCTCAGCGCCTTTGTCAGCCTCCTGGCCGACCATTGCGGTGCCGATTGTGTCTATCTTGGCCGCGTTGACGCTGGTCATCGCCAGATGCGCACCCTGCATGTCGCTTCGCAGGGCGCTGTCAGCGGCAATTTCTGTTATCCGCTTGAGGGCACACCGTGTGCGAGTGTGATCCAGTCTGGCGCACAGGTGTTCGAGGACGGCGTGGCGCAAAGCTTTCCCCGAGACTTCATGCTCGAGGAGATGGGTATTCGCGGTTACGCCGGCACGCCGCTTTACCAGGGTGCCCAGTCCATCGGCGTGGTGGCGGCGCTGTTCAAGCGGCGCATCGAGGACCCCGACGGTATCCTGAAAATCCTGCATCACTACCGCCGCCGCCTGACCGCGGAAATACTCGCGGTCGAGACCGGTGAACGGGCCGGTCTGGCCATTCGCGGCATGTCCGACGGGATTGTCGACTGGTGTCTGGAAACCGACCAGGTCTATCTGTCGGGGCGCTGCCGGGAGTTGCTGGGGCATCCGGCGCGGGACCACACCGCGCCGTCCGCATCCCTGGCAGGCCTGCTGCATCGTGATGATGTCTCACGGATCCGCTCAGCGCTTGCCGCACACTACCAGGCCGGCCGTCCGCTCGACCTGTCCATACGGATCGAAGTGGATGGCGGGACCCATCGCTGGTTCCGGTTCCGCGCCGAAGCCGTCCGCAGCCCGGACGGCGAGCCAACGCGCCTGGTCGGGGCGCTGACCGATATCCACGACCTGCTCGAGGCCCGGCAACAGGCCACCGAGTCCAGCCGGGCCAAGTCCAAGTTTCTGGCGACGATGAGCCATGAGATCCGCACGCCCATGAACGGCGTGCTCGGCATGTCCAGCCTGCTGATGAATACGGATCTGCAGCCCTCGCAGCGTGAAATGGTGGAGCTGATCCAGAGTTCGGGCCACGCCCTGCTCGATATTCTCAATGATATCCTCGACCTGGCGCATATCGAGTCCGGGCGTTTCGAAGTCGAGGCCGCCAGCTATCGTCCGGCCGAGCTGACCCGCAGTGTCATCGGCCCCTACCGGATGAAGGCGATGGAGAAGGGGCTCAACATGCATGTCGAAATCGATCCCTGCATCGAGGGCGAGGCCAGTGGCGACCCGGCGCGTATCCGCCAGATCCTGTCCAATCTTCTGTCCAACGCCGTCAAGTTCACCGATCGTGGCGAGATCCGGGTCCGTTGCCTGGCGACCCAGACGGGGGATGGCCGGCATCAGGTGAATTTCGAGGTCAGCGATACCGGGATCGGCATGGAGCCGGCGCTGATCGAGCGGGTTTTCATGCCGTTCAGCCAGGGCGAGTCGGCCATGTCCCGCAAGAATGGGGGCACCGGCCTTGGCCTGGCGATCTCCAAGAAACTGGCTGAACTGATGGATGGCGATATCGAGGTCGAAAGCGTTCCCGGGGCCGGCTCGGTCTTCTCGGTCCGCCTGCCGATGGTGCATTTGCAACCGAGCGTCCTGAGTCTGGCCTCCACGCGCTAGCGGCTCTCCTCACCGAATTGCAGCCGGCACAGTTTCGCATACAGCCCGTCCTGGGCGATCAGTTCGTCATGCCGGCCCTGCTCGTGGACGCGGCCGTCCTGCAGCACATAGATCCAGTCCGCCTTGCGCACTGTGGACAGGCGGTGCGCGATCACCAGGGTGGTGCGGCCGGCCGAGAGCCGTTCCAGCGCCGCCTGGACGCGTTGCTCCGACTCGGTGTCGAGGGCGCTTGTGGCCTCGTCGAGCAGCAGGATCGGCGCGTCCTTCAGGATCGCTCGGGCGATCGACAGGCGCTGACGCTGTCCGCCTGACAGATTGCTGCCGCGAGGGCCGACCGGGCTGTCATAGCCGTCGGGCAGGTTGATGATGAAATCATGGGCGTCGGCGGCCCTGGCGGCAGCCATGATGGCCTCGCGGTCGGCGTCGAGTCGGCCAAAGCCGATATTGGCAGCAACGCTGTCGTCGAACAGGGTCACATCCTGGCTCACCAGCGCGATATGCCGCCGCAGCGAGGCGAGCGAGACCGAGCGGATATCGGTGCCATCAATGGTGACGCGCCCGGCCTGCGGATCATAGAGGCGCGGGATCAGGTTGAGAATGGTCGACTTGCCCGATCCGGACGGCCCGACCAAGGCGATTGTCTTGCCGGCATCGGCGTGCAGGCTGACATCATCGAGCGCGGCGGTGCCATCGGCATAATGGAAGCTGACGCCATCGACCTCGACGCTGCCGGCTTTCACCGTCAGCTCCGGTGCCTCGAGTGCCGCAGCGACCTGGTTGTCCTCATCGAGCAGATGGAAGACGCGGTCCAGAACGGCAAAGCCTTCCTGGACGACCGCACTCAATGTGCCGATGGCGCGGACCGCCGGCGACATCACGCCGATACCGGTCAGTACGCCGAGAATATTGCCGACCGAGGTTTCACCGGCCAGCAGGCGCCAGCCGGCAAAACCGACCAGGCCGGCAAAGGCGATACCGCCGACCAGTTCGAGAATCGGGTCGACGCGGGCCTTGTTCTCGGTGATGCGAAACAGGAATTTCAGACGTTCAAAGAAGGACTTGTCGGCGCGCTCTGCCTCGTAATCCTCCAGGCCATAGGTCTTCACCATGCGGGTGCCGGAGAAGCTTTCCTCGAGCTGGCTGGTGACCTCACCCATGTGCGACTGGGCCTGGGCCGAGGTCTTGCGCAGGCGCTGGCCGATCCTGATCACGGGCCAGGCGGCGAGCGGGTAGACCACCAGCACCAGCAGGGTCAGCATCCAGTCGAGATACAGCATCCAGGCCACCGCCCAGATCACGGTCATCGTATCGCGCAGCAGATTGTTCGACAGCCGCACCAGGGTCTCGCGCAGCAGGGTGATATCATTGGTGAAACGCGAGACCAGACTGCCGACCGGTTCTGATTGCAGGCGTGCGAAATCGGCATGCACCAGCTTGGCAAACATGGCGTTTTGCAGATCCTGCATCACCGTCAGGGCGAGGCGATTGGTCTGCAGCGTCTGGAAATACAGGCTGGCGCCGCGCACGGCGGCCAGGCTGATCGCGGCCAGCGGTGCGATCGGGAAGAAGCCCGGATCGCGCTGTTCCAGCAGGTTGAACGTCCAGCCGACCAGCCCTGCATAGCTCGCGGCGGCGGCAGCGGTGATCACCGAGAGCAGGGCAGCACCGATCCACAGCCCCGGCCGCTTCGAGACCCAGTCACGCCAGAGCCGGCGTCCGAGTGCGGCGGTGGATGGGTGGGGGTGATCGGTCAAATAGCTGGTCCGCCGCGCCTAGTGGTGATCTGATTTGGGCTCGAGCAACTGGTGCGCATGAATGATGAAATAACGCATGTGCGCATTGTCGACCGTACGTTGCGCCGCGTCTTTCCAAGCCTTGCGGGCATCTTCATAGCTGCCATAGGCGCCGACGAAATCGACCTCCTTCAGGTCCTTGAACTCGCAATTATGCGGGTCGACGCAAAGCAGCTCGCCGCCGATGACGAGGTGCAGGAGCTGTTGGTTGATCTTGGTGCTGTCCATGATTCATTTTCCTTGAGCTTGGACGTTGCGCCGGCCTAGAGCCCGCCGACGGAGAGGGCGTCGACCAGGACGCTGGGCGAATTGACCGAGCCGCGAAATTCCAGATCGCTGGCCGGGATCAAGCGCCCGAAAATATCAATCAGATTGCCGGCGACGGTGATCTCGCTGACCGGATGGTCGATCACGCCCTTGCTGATGCGATAGCCGGACACGCCGACCGACCAGTCGCCGGTATTGGAATTGAGCGAAGGTCCGAACATCTCCATCACCAGTACGCCGGACTGGATACCGCCGATCATCGCCTCACGGCTCTGCATACCGGCTTCCAGATGCAGATTGGTGGGCCCGGCCCCCGGTGCGCCGCCCATGGAGCGGCGGGCATGGCCGGTCGGCGCCAGGTCCAGCTGGCGCGAGGCGGCGCTGTTGAGCAGCCAGGTCGTCAGGCGGCCATCCTCGATCAGGTTCATCCGGCGATTGACCGTGCCCTCGCCATCAAAGGCGCAGGAACTGTGACCCCAGTCGCGATGCGGGTCGTCGACGATATTGATGCCGTCGGCGAAGACCGGCTGGCCGAGCTTGTCGCGCAGGAAGGAAATCCCGCGCGCCACGGCCGGACCACTGATCGCGCCGCACAGCGCCGAGAGGAAGGTGGTGGCGACGCGGCGGTCGAACACAACCGGCTGGATCCCGCTGGCGATCTTCTGCGGATTGACGCGCCGCGCCGTGCGTTCGCCGGCCTCGGTGCCGATATCGGCCGTGCTGCGCAGCTCGCCCGGACGGCGTGCCGCGGTGGCGGCATAGTCGCGCTCCATGGCGCCATTGTGCTCGGCGATGACGCTGGCGCCATAGCTGAACATGCTCTTGCGCCAGCCCCGGTTGAAGCCGGTCGTGGTGGCATAGGCCGCTGCGCCCTGGCCGAAACTGGCGAAGGCGGCGTCGGTCTTGGACACGCCCTCAACGGCGCGTGCGGCTTTCTCGACCTCGATCGAGCGGGCTTCCAGCTCGTCGGGCGACCACTGGCTCTCGTCGAACATGGCGATTTCGGGCGGGTTGGTGCAAAGGCGTTCCGCTTCGGCCAGGGCCGAGAACGGATCTTCCGGTGACAGCCGTGCCATCGCCACGGCGCGTTCAATCGTCAGGACGCGGCCATGTTCGGACAGGTCCGAGAAGGCGACGCCGGCCTGGCGGGCGCCGACGAAGACGCGCACGCCGGCATCGAGCGACTCGGAGCGTTCGATATCCTCGAGCGCGCCGTCACGGACGGACAGCTCGGTGGTGCGCGATTCGCTGACCGTGGCTTCGGCCGTGTCGGCACCGGCGCGCACGGCGCGGGCGATCAGATCGGCTGCGATATCCTGCAGCTTTTGCGGGTCGGGGGCAGTGTTGGGATTGCTCATGCTGCGGCTATAGCTCCCGAGGGTGGTGCGCTGCAATGGCTCAACTGATGGCCTTGCCGAGCAGAAGCAGTGCGCTGACCAGCAGGACCAGCCAGCTCAGGGCGGTGCCGGCAACGCGGCCGAAGCTGCGGCCGGGATCGGTGAGCAAGCCATAGGCGTGCAGCCCGCGGCCCAGGGTGAGGGCCATGCCGAGGCCGTGGATGATCAGTGTGCCACTGCCCAACTGGCCCAGAAGCACCAGGGCGATCAGGGCTGGCGGCAGGTTTTCCGTGCCATTTCCATGGGCGCGGCAGGCCTGTTCCAGCGACTTGTCGGTGCCGGTTCCGAGACTGACCTTCGCCCGCCGGCGGTGCAGGCTGACATTGAGGGCCAGATAGAGCAGCAGAAGAATATTGAGCCCGGCATAGAGGGCGACGGCTTGCATGGCGGTCATGATGAGGGTCTCCGATGTGATGACTGAAACCTAGAAGCCGCGACAGCAGACGCAAAGCGCTAATCCGTCTCCGCCGGCTCAAGTGATGCCTGGCGGATGGCGTCGGCGAGGACTTGCGGCTCCTGGGCGCCGGAAACGGCGAAGCGGCCATTGAAGATATAGGTCGGCACGCCGGTGACACCCAGCTTGCGGAAGAAGGCCTCCTCATCGCGGATTTCGGCCTCGTCGCGATCAGATGCGAGCAATTCGGCGGTCAGTGCGGCGTCGAGCCCGGCTTCGCCGGCGATGCGGGCGAGCACGGCCGGGTCACCGATATCCTCGCTTTCGGCGAAGAAGGCGCGGAACAGGCCCTCGGCGGCGGCATCGGCGACGCCCTGGCCGGCGGCCCAGCGCAAGACGCGGTGGGCATTGAGTGTATTGGGCCGGACGGGGATGGAATCGAAATGGAACTCGATGCCGGCAGCCGGGGCGGCCTGTTCGAGATAGGTCCGCATCTGGGTCCAGCGCTCGGTATTCGAGCCAGAGAATTTGGCTTTCATATACTCGCGATAGGGCCGGCCCTCGCGGGGCAGGTCCGGGTCGAGCTGATAGGGGCGCCAGACGGTGTCGACCGGAATGTCCGGGACCAGCTTGCGGGCAGCATCCCAGTTGCGTTTGCCGAGCCAGCACCAGGGGCAGACGAGATCGGCGACGATGTCGATGGAAACAGGATGGGTCATGCCCCCCAGATAGGATAGTTCGCCGCCGATTGCGAGGGCGACCGGTCGGTCATCCTCCGCATGCCGCAACACGCCAATGGAGACAGCAGGCGCGGAGGATGACCCCCACCGGCCACCCGTCGACCGGCACGGGCTCAGGCGATGATGTCGAGCATGGTCCGTGTCATGTCGTCAGCGACCTTGACCAGGTTCGCGGTGGCATGCTGGGCGGTTTCCGCCCGTTTCACCGCGACCACGGCCTGAATAATGCCCTCACCCCTGACCGCCGCAGTAACGAGGCTTTCGGAGGCCGCACCGGTTTGCGCCTGGGCGGACAACAGGCCGGTGACGGCAGTATTGAAGGCAATATTCATGCAGCCACGCTAGCAGCCGGGCGCGGGTGCGGCGATGCGAATCCGGCAGCAAGGTTAGCCGTGGCTTAACCGATGATTGACCCGGCGCGCGATTGCTCCACAATGTCCACCAGTCGAATTCGGGGGCGTTTATGCGATATATCATGCGTTTGATAGCCATCATTTTTGCGCTCGGCGCGCTGGTTGTTGGTGGTCTGGTCTGGCGGGGTTCGGCGGCGGATGTTCCGCATGACGAACCGGCGGCCGGAAATGGTCAGGCTTCGTCACAAGCAGCCGCGGCAGAGACGAGCCTCGCGCATCAACCCGGCACCGCGCTGTTCGGCTATTACAGACCCTTGCAGGACCCGCCGCTGCAAGTTGGCGAGTGGGTGCTGGACTGGTTTTATGTTGGCTCGGACTGGGAGGTCGACCCTTGGGTGGCAGATGCCGGCTCCAGCGACTACCCGCCGGCGGGCTTCGACTTTTCGGATCCGAGCAGTGAATGGATACAGGGCGAAGCCGGTGGCGGCTATGATCGCCAGTTGCGCGTCTGGCCCGACAGCTTGACTGTCACCGTCGATACCATTGCTTTCGAAGGCATGTCCGAAGCCCTCGGCCCGGTCAGCTTCCAGGGTCATTACCGCCGTGACCTCATTCTGGCCGCCGAGGCGACCGGCAACACAGACGAGGTCGTGCTCGAGGGTAATCTGACGATTGACGGCGTCGTCCACGAAAACCTCCGCTTCGGCTGGTTTGCAGGGGATTGACCGAAAACCAATACCGCTTGCCTGAATTTCGCGATGTGGAATGTTGTGCCCTGTGAGGGGACGAAATTCTTCACCGGGCCCTTGCCGACCGGCCCGATTTCCAGGTCGGCTTATGATGAGGTTTTATTGATGTCCGCTCCCACCCAATCCGCGCTCAAGGTCGAGTTCGAGCTGAGCGAGGCCGATCTGGATTTCTTCCGGGCCCGTCTCGCCAAGGCCCGCGATGCGCGCGTCGCCGATGACGAAGCCGTCATCCTTGAGGGCGTGGCAGCAATGAGCAAGCAGGCCCTGGCCGCCAACCCGCCCGCCTTCGTCCGCGACCGCCTCGACCAGCTCGGCCCCTTGGTCGCCATGCTGCGCGATGCCGACTGGCGCCTCGCCGGTGAAGACCGCAAGCGCGTCCTCGATGCCCTGGCCTATTTCGCCGACCCCGATGACCTCATCCCCGATTCAACGCCGGGCATCGGCTATATCGATGATGCGATCATGATCGAGCTGGTTGCCACGGCCCTGGCACCGGAACTCGAGGCCTATGATGATTTCGTCGCCCACCGCGAGGAACTCGCTTCGGGCGCCGAGGACCTGCCCTCGCTCGACGATGCGCGTGCGGTGATGCAGTCACGCATGCGCCGCCGCCGTTCGCGCTCGCGGGCCGGTGGTTCCTGGTCGCATTCGACCAGCGTCTCGCACTACTTCTAGATCAATCAGACTGCGCGAATGGCCGGTTGGCGGGTTTTCAGGAACTCGCCAACCGCGCGTGCCGCCTGCCGGATGCGCTGCTCGTTCTCGACCAGGGCCAGGCGTACAAAGCCCTCGCCATGCTCGCCAAAGCCGATCCCCGGCGCGACGGCGACGCCGGCCTCTTCCATCAATTGCTTGGCAAATTCCAGCGAGCCCATCGCCTCGCACCCGGCCGGCAAGGGCGCCCAGGCGAACATCGAGGCGTCCGGCACGGGGATTTCCCAACCGGCACGGCCAAAGCTTTCCACCAGCACATCGCGGCGATGCCTGTAGATGGACCGCATTTCGTCGACGCAGTCCTGCGGACCGTCCAGCGCCGCACAGGCGGCGACCTGGACCGGCGTATAGGCGCCGTAGTCGAGATAGGACTTGACCCGCGCCAGGGCGCTGACCAGGCGTTCCGAGCCGGCGGCAAAGCCGACCCGGAATCCGGCCATGGAATAGGTCTTGGACATCGAGGTGAATTCGATCGTCCGCTCCCTTGCCCCGTCAATCTGCAGCATGGACGGGGTTGGCGTATCGCCGAAATAGACCTCGGCATAGGCCAGGTCCGACAGGATGAAGAGATCGTGCTCGGTCGCGAACTCGACCACCTGGCGGTAGAAATCCAGTGAGGCGGTCTGCGCGGTGGGGTTGGAGGGATAACACACCACCACGGCGATCGGTTTGGGAACCGTATGCCTCACTGCATGCTTGAGCCCGCGCAGATATTCCTCCGGGGAGGGCGCGTGCACATGCCGGATCGTGCCTCCGGCAATCAGGAATCCGAATGTGTGGATCGGATAGGAGGGGCTGGGCGCCAGGATGACATCGCCGGGCGCCGTGATCGCCTGGGCCAGATTGGCAAAGCCTTCCTTCGAGCCGAGCGTGACGATGACCTCATTGTCGGGATCGAGATCGACATCGAAGCGCCGCTTGTAATAGCGCGCCTGGGCCTTGCGCAGGCCGGCAATGCCGCGCGAGGCGGAATAGCCATTGGTGTGCGGCTTGTCGGCCGTGTTCTTGAGCTTTTCGAGGACATGCGGCGGCGTCGGCAGATCCGGATTGCCCATGCCGAAATCGATGATGTCCGTCCCCGTGGCCCGCAACTGGGCCTTCAGGCGATTGACTTCTTCGAAAACATAAGGCGGAAGGCGCTTGGTGCGGTGAAATTCCATCGTTTGGTCCGGCATATCTCGAATATGTTCCCATCAAAGCCTGTGGCGTGGTCCTTCGCAAGAGTGTGTTGGCAGCAAGGGGCGAAATTTCGAAGCTGCGATGGCGGTATTGCGGCACACCGAAATCTCCACGCGGCTCGCCGCTGGAGGTTTGAGTGGCCCTCCCCGTGTTGGGAGGTGTGCGGGACGCGGCGAATGCCGTTTAGCGCAATAGATAAGTGAGACATTCGAAACGTCCCGCACGTGG